>JBGSJV010000154.1:0-30260 GCA_041741535.1 Pirellulaceae bacterium | reverse complement strand
GGGTGCTTCGCACAATGGACTCCTGACACCTTTACCAGACCCTAAGTTTTGTTTTGACAAAGCACTAGTTTAATTTTCGTACGAATTGGCAGCCAATCAACCAGCGACCATCTTCAACTTGCTTGGAGTGGCGGACCGTGGCAAGGAGAAACTTCAGCGGTACCGTCCCAATAGCCACGGTGATGTGGGAGCAGGTAGGCTGGTGTGGGCTAAAGTACGCGATACCGTTCGAACTAATGTCGAAGCACTCGCGCTTTTCGAAATCCTTCGACATGAGGCGACTGGGATCTTCCCCACACTCGGCTACTAACTGGACGGTTTGAAAGGCTTTGCGTTCCAAACGCCGACGCTCAAACGACTCGGCACGTCCTTGCTCATCAAGCAGGAAATGCAGATGCTCGAATACGACGGTGTCGTTACCTTGGAGGCTCATTTCAATACCCATTGGTTGACTAGCCGACTGCGACTATCAATTGAGCAAACATGGGTCAAATTTGACCAGAGAACGCGCGGGACTTTGCCGCCGTCTTTGGAATGCCAGTGAGCGCGGGCAGGGAAACCGGTTGTAACGAGTTTACCGGCGTGTGAAGTTACTATTGGCCAACTTTGAGGCGTTTTGTTCGGGCGTCCCCAAACTTAGCGGATAACGCATTGGTCGCCATCGCAGACGACTTGGCCGGGGGCCGAACCAGCGGTAGGAAACGAAGGCAACGCCGTGCTGCCACTAGTGGGCTGTGGTCCGCCCATAGGCAGCGAAGTTGGCGCGGCCGGCGCATTTGAAGTTCCAGATCGGGCGGGTGGGAAGCCAGCCGGTGTTGTCGGAACGATCGCTGGCGAACTGTTCTGCGAGCCCGGCCAAGCAGGTAGTCCCGGGTAAACGCCATGCGGCGTTTGACCATAGTTGGGAGCTGGTTGGCTGGCTGGTGGTTGGCTGGCTGGTGGTTGGTTGGCTGGTGGTTGGCTGGTGCTGACGGATCCCGGAGCGGGCGCGCCACCAACCGATCCTGCAACCCCGACCGATCCCGGACGGAAGCTTGGGCTTGCTGGAGTGTGATTCGTCCGCCCTGGCTGCAGTGCGGTCCCGGTAGGAGCAGTGGATCCCGACATGGATGGGCTCGGAAGTCCGGTGTTGGACAAGGCGGGATTTGGTAGCGAAGAACTTACCGGAGCTGGATTGGCTGGCAATCCCAACGAGCCGCTGGGGGCGGGTAGGGCACTCCGCGGTGGACTTGATTGGCCGATAGGAGGCAATCCTGCCGGCGAACTCAAAGGAGAATTGGTGCCAACTCCTGGTGCGGGCGGTAGACTGGGGGATCTTGTGGTTGCCGATGGACTGAGCCCCATGTCTGTCGAGTTGGAGCCCGTATTGCTGCCCAACGGGTTGCCCAAACTGCCGCCAGGGATACTGCGAATCTCACGCATTCCAGACGGGTTCTGACCCGACGGCAACAACGGCGAGTTGACCACACTGTTGTTAAGTCCGCTTAAGGACGAGTTTGGGTTGGATTTCGGAGGTTCGGAGGCATTGTAACCAACCTGCCCGACTCCGCCGGGACTGGGTGGGAGTTGTCCGAGTGAGGACGCCGGTGGACTTGAGTTTGGACTTGAATTGGGCAGGACGCTTGACCTTGTTGCTGGCGATTGATTTGCGATTGGATTGCCGGTGTTTTCGCGCGGGTCGCTGGTCTCTTGAAAGGAGTAGGGTGCACGTGGCGTCGATTGACCGGAACTCGAGCTTCCTGTGTCGCGATTGGCCGCCAATTGAGTCGGATTTCGACCGGTAGCGGCGGAATTGGACTCACTTGGCTTGAAACTCAAAGCGGGTGGTTCGATCTGGTCTTTGGGCTTCGAACCGAATACGAGGTTTGAGCCAAACTTGGGTAATTTGGGAGCCCAGGACTCGCTGGTCTGACACCCGCTGGAGACGAAAACCGCCAGTCCCAACCCAACAACCCAAGCCCGATACGATTTCAAAACGGGGCGATCGATTCCGTGCATCGCTGTGTGCCTTCCTGGCTTTACTTCGCTGTGAAGCGGACGAATCCATCCATCCGCCTCTGGACCATAGAAAATGGTGGTTTGTTTGTCAATTGAAGTTTTTCTTATTCGCCGGTCACAGATTCCATGACCCAACGATTGGCATCGCGAAAGACTTGATCACATCCCGAGTCCGCACACGGGTATTGACGCATGGTCACGGAAAACCCAGCGGAATGCAGCAGGATTAGATTCTCGCAAAGCCGTTGTTCTGAGAAGTTACGGGATTTGCGGTAGTGGGCGAGGAGAACCGGAATGTTGCGAGCGACTTTCAAACGTGACAACCAAGGCCCGGTCGTCGGTAACTCACCGTTGAGTGAAATGACGCCTGCAATTCGATCGTGGTACATGAACGCAAGTCTCATGGCCATGCAACCGCCTAACCCGGAACCAACTAGAAAGATCTTTTTCTCGTTGATGTTCAGTCGCGACCGAACGTTTTGAATGGTTTGAGCCAATCCTTCCAACGATGCATAGACCACCGAATCTTGTTGTTGCCAAACGCGACGATTAGAAATTGGCAACGGCGATGAAAATGCGCAACCAACGTAATTTTGGATACTGATTTGCGGCATGATGCGATGCAAGTAACTCGCATCTTGTCCCACATCATGAAGGTATACCAACAAAGGGTAAGCGTAGTTTCTTTCGTATCCGGCGGGAATAAACAGGCGGTGGTTCGCGCGACCTTCAGGCAGTTGGTGAGGGGGGCTAGTGCCCGTCCAGTTGGGACTCGCAATGGGGTTGGCTGGGAGCTTTTCGTTCGCGGCCATTTCCATCATGGCCAAAGGGCCAAACTGCAATCGGTTCATGCGAAGTTATCTCGGCGAGTCAATCGGTTTGGAAAAGAAGTTCGCTGGATGAAGATGCTTGATCTTCCCGAGCGTCTTTCTGAAGGTTCTGGTTTTATGAGACGAGGCTGGCTCCGTCAACGTCAGGCACCCAGACAAATCGGCCATGAACGCTAGCGATTCGCTTGGCCCTATTGCATTAATCCGCCGCGCGCATTACGAGTTCCCCCAAGGCAATTTCCCGCCGAACCGACCGAAGGTTTCGTTTGATGTATCATTACTACACGACTATTTTTTTGTTGCTACTCAGCAACGCATTTATGACGTTTGCTTGGTACGGTCACTTGAAGAATATGTCGGCGAAACCTTGGCTCATCGCCGCACTCGTCAGTTGGGGAATTGCGTTTTTCGAATACATGATTCAGGTGCCCGCCAATCGCATTGGTCATCAAGTGATGAACATTGGGCAACTCAAAATCCTGCAAGAGGTTTTGGCATTGGCGGTCTTTGCGCCCTTTGCCGTGTGGTATCTGAAAGAGAAGTTGACGCTCGACTACTTGTGGGCGGGGCTATGTCTGATCGGTGCCGCGTATTTTATCTTTCGCAAAGACTTGATGGGCGAGTGAGTGCTGCCAACAGGTTGGACCCGGATGACAAACTTCACAGGACTCGCCATTCGTTTCAGCGGCATGGAGGCATTGGGACATGCGACCGATCAAAACATCGACGACTCCTTGCGCGTCGCCTAACGGCGCTGTTACTAGGTAAGGCAAGTCGCCATGCGGAAGGCAAGCATCACGCGTGAGTTGCGGAATATCTTTTCGCCAATGTCGTCCCGGTAAGAGAAAAAAAGGGACCACGATAATACGGCGAGCGCCTTGGCTCACGCAGCGAGCAACGGCCGTCGCCAGAGAAGGTTCCGCCAACTCCATGTGGGCTGGTTCCACGATGGCATGTTGCAACGTGGCTTGAAAACGCTTCACAACCCGCAGTAGGGCGTCGTTGCTTTCCGCGACTCGCGAACCATGGTCCACTAAGATCACGCCGTCAGTGATTTCCAATCCCGAGTTCACCTTAAGACCCTATTTGATCAACGCCAGCGACGGTTGGTAATGTCGGCGCTCCGGGGCGTCCGCTCAGGCAACAATCCATTGGACAGAAGTCATGATTGGCAGGTAAGTTCCCAATGGCCGCGCGCGGGGATTCTGAAGTTCGTTCACGAATCAAGTCCCCCAACGCCGTAACAAACTCGGGAGCGTTGCCGACCGTGCCGACTCGCTGAAAGTCGATTCCCAGTTCTTCACAGAGAGCTTTGGCTTCGGTGTCCAAGTCGTAGAGTACCTCCAAGTGATCCGAGACGAACCCAATGGGCACGACCATGATGGTTTGGACACCCTGTTCGCTGTGTAGTTGACGGATTCGGTCGCAAACGTCCGGTTCCAGCCACGGTTGCGTCGGTGGCCCACTGCGACTTTGAAAGACCAGTTCCCATTGAGATTGGGGAGCGCCGATTTGTTCGGCGACCAGTCGGCTGGCCTCGCGCAGTTGCATTTCGTAAGCCGAACCAGCCGCCATCGCATTTGGGATGCTGTGCGCACAAAACAGGATTCGGCCGTGGGCAAGTTGCGCCGTTGACCACGATTGATAGAATTCCGCACAACGTCGCGCGACGGGCAAAATGAAACCTGGATGGTTGAAGAAGACCCGCAATTTGTGGATCACCAAGCCACCGCCAACCTGCTCCAACGCTTTGGCCAAATCTTCGCGATACTGCCGACAGCCCGAATAACAACTGAACGCGCTGGTCATCAATGCCAAGCACCGCTGTACGCCATCGGCCTTCATCTGCTGTAAGGTATCGGCCAGCAACGGGTGCCAATTGCGATTACCCCAATAGATTGGCAAATTCGGCCCAACGGTCGACAAGTGTTCTTCTAAAGCCACTTTCAACTGCAGATTTTGTTGGTTGATCGGGCTCACGCCCCCGAAATGATGGTAGTGTTCCGCAACTTCCAGCATTCGCTCGCGGGGCACGTTCTTGCCCCGCAACACGTTCTCGAGGAACGGAATAACATCAGCAGGCCCGTTGGGGCCGCCAAACGAGACGAGGAGAACCGCATCGTAGCTCAAGGACGACTTTCCAAAAATTAAAAAAGGAATGCGTCGGGGACATTTTCGTCCTGTCGGCACATCGGACCCGTCATCGAGCAGTCATGCCCCATGGCTTTGGACTTTTCCATCCATGGATCCAGGTCAGCAAAAATTCGCCCTGGGTCGCCTTCGAATACTTTACCAATCAAGAGGTCGGTCAAGTTTTGGGCATATTGGGGATACTGCTTCATGAACGCACCGAAACTAAACTCGTTACAGTAGAACGCATGAACCAACTTTCGAATCCAATGAACACCTTGATCAAATTGTGGTGTCCAACGACCCAACTGTTGGGCCGAAACATCTTCGTTTCGCAAGCCGTCGATAATCGCATCGGCCGCCCATTCGCCACTCTTCAATGCTAAATAAACACCGGATGAATATACGGGATCGATGAACCCATAGGCGTCACCGACCAAGACCCAGCCGTCGCCGGCTCGCTGGGAGGTCGTGTATGAAAACTCTTTCGCAACCCGCAACGGGGTCGTGAGGACGGCACGCTCCAGGCGTTTCTTCACTCCGGGACAACGTCCACGAAGCCATTCGAATCGATCTTCGGGCGTCATGCCCGCTTTCAACAGGTAGTCATTGTCGCCGACCGCTCCCACGCTCACTCGGCCGTCGCTCAGAGGGATGTACCAGAACCACGCCAACTTGTCTTCGGTATGAAGAATGCATGTCACCTCCGGCTCCACGAGCGGGTTTCGTTCCGCTTCCGAGAAATAACCCCAGATTGCGGCTTTCTTCAACATCGGATCAATGTTGACCAACCCCAGTCGGTTGGCGATCAGTGCTTGTTGTCCGGAGGCATCGACCAAGACCTTCGTGCGGACCACATGCCGACTGCCATCGGGTGATTGCAGAGTTACCTCGTGGTGCTGATCTCCGGTTGGATTCAAGCGGAAGTCGATAATTCGAGTCATATCGCGGCAATCGGCGCCATGTTTTGCCGCCGTATCAAACAACAGGCAATCCAGCTCCGCCCGCTCAACGTGCCAAGTCATCGCGGAGGCGCGCGGTTCGTGCTCCGAAAAAATAAACGCTCGCGACTCTTTGCCATCGCCGTTTACAAACTGGACCCCATACTTTCTGGTAAAGGAGATGCGGCGAAATTCTTCAATCACCCCCAGCCGCTCAAACGTCCAATAAGTTTCTGGCATCAGACTTTCCCCGATGTGAAATCGGGGCATTGGGTCGCGATCCACCAGCAAGGTTTTCCAACCCTGTTGAGCTACCAATGCCGCGACCGTTCCTCCACCCGGACCCGCACCAATCACAACACAATCGTACTGTTCGCCAATCGAACCAGAAATTCGCGGTTGAACTTTTGTTTGGGGACCAGGATCGAGGACCATGTGGACAAACACTCCAAAAACGCGGAATTGAACGGTTACGCGCAACGTCTATGTCAAATCTGGGAACCATGAGATTCATGGTTCCCGCCGAATCACTGATCTTACTCGGAAGCAAACAGCAAGACAAATCAACCTTCCTGCCTCGGCTAAAACCGAAATCCTGCGCCGCATTTCACAAACGCCGACGGATTCTCAGGTTTTGGCGGGATGGTGGTTGAATAAGCGGACAATTTGACGCACTTCATCGAAAACTTTTTTGCATCGTCTTCCTCGCGAAAATTTCGACGAAGGGTGTTTTTGCGCGCAAGTTAATCCTAAAGCCATGTTAAAGGCACGATCCACCTCGATAGCCAAGTTCCGTGCCGCAAGTGCAACTTCCTGTATCCCTGTTTCGATCATTTGGACACGCTTCGGTACCAAATTGGACCGCATGAAATCGTTACTCTACGCGAATCGATCGACGGCAATCGATCGTCAATTGACGAGTTTCTCCAGTTACTTACTAACAGTGACTCGAGCAAATGGTGGAAACAAATTTCGAGGATATTCCAGTATGGGTTCCCACACGAATCGGATGAATGGTAAGCAAATCGCCACGTATGTGGTGGTCGGGACGCTTGCCGTTTTCGGCTGGCTCGCCAATTTTCATACTTACTGGACACTGGATTGCATTCAAGGCGTTGTCGCGCCCATCGCAAGTTATTTTGGAGTGCAACAGTCCAACCTTCACGATTCGGCTTTGGCAAACCGCGATGCGCGTCCCGTGCCAATGACGGGGCTCCATCACAAGCGACTTTCCATGGTTTTGGAGTTGCCGCCTTTGGGACCGATTCTATTGGAAGAGCCGTCAAATCAACTCGCGTCCGTTTCGGTCGATCCTCAACAAGTGGTGGTCGGCATCATTTACGAGGGCAGGGCGGTTGCGATTCCATTGACGGCATTATCTGGTCCAATGTCGCATATCGCAATCTTGGATTTTGGTGACTTGCAAATGGCGGTGACGCATTGCAGCTTGTCAAAATGCACTCGCGTGTTGAGGTTGCCGGAAGCGACGTCTGTGAGCATTCAAGAATCGACGACTCCCGAACCATCCCGACCCAAGTTGAGCGAACTCAAGGTTGGTGGTTTGGATATTGAAGGAGGATTGGTGCTCCTGTTTCAAGATACTCGGTATTCGCAAAAGTCGCTGGAGCTTCCCCTGGATGACTGCGAATTCGAAATGATGCCATTACAGGATTGGCAAAAGAAGCATCCTGATACAACAGTACTAACGCCTAAGCCTTAACGTGAGCCACTACACGTATCGAGTCATTCGAGTCGGCCAATTTGTCTTGGCGTTCGACCGAATCATGGGGTCGGGGCAGACTAAGAAAAAAAGCCGGAACATGTGAGGCGTTCCGCTATCTGCAAAATACGATTATCTGTCGCGCAACAAACAAGGGGACCACAAGGGTCCCCCATGATGCGGAACAATCAAAGTTCAGCAACAGTCTAGCTCTTGGCGTAGGCTTTTCGCGCTGGCGAGATAACGCCTAGCGAAACACCACTGACTTTGGCGTAACGTTCTTTGGAACCATCGGCCAAGTACCGAAAACCAACTCGGGTTGGCTTGCGAGTCTGCGGGCAAACGACCATCACGTTCGATGCGTCAACCGGCATTTCCATGTGCAGTCGACCACCTTGTGGATTGCGTTGGCTCTTGCGGACGTGCTTGTAAACCATGTTCACGCCTTCAACAACAATCCGACCAGATTCATGGTTCACCGAAGAAACACGAGACACCTTGCCGGCATCCTCGCCACAAATCACTTTAACAGTATCGCCGGTATGGATCTTCATTACGAAACTCGCTGAAATACAAATGTGCTCGGGAAACGGTGCTCGGGAAACGGTGTTCGAAAAACGGTATTCGGAACCGTGCTAGGAAAATAGTGTCGGGTTAGGAATGGGCCTCAAACCCTGACAATACCACCAACTGCCGATCTTTCAGGCAATTGCCGACCGAATCAATCGCCGATTTGGAACGGAAACCACAAGGTCACGCCGCTCCCTAAAAATCGGCCTCGTATGATCCCCAACCACCGCCCGATTGTCAAGTGGCAGTTTTGGCGGGTTTTCTGGCGAAAACGGCATTCCAATTCAACGAGATCCACGAAAAGTGGCACCCGCGTTTCCACGGGTGCCACTCAAGATGTGGCTTCCAGATTGGAGAAATTCGGAAAAGTGGGCAGACTACGCCAGTTTTTCAATGGCGGCGATCAAGTCCTTGACGGCTTGGACGCTGTGGTTGAACGCGGTTTGCTCTTCCGGTTCCAGCTTCAGTTCCACGATCTTCTGCACGCCCCCAGCGCCCAAAATAACCGGAACGCCAACGTAGTATCCGCCGACGCCATATTCCTTGTCGCAGTACGCGGCACAGGGAATCAAGCGGCGTTTGTCTTTCACAACCGCTTCGACCATCTGAGCCGTCGCGGCTGCCGGAGCGTAATAGGCACTGCCAGTTTTCAGGAGGCTAACAATTTCGGCACCACCGGTCCGGGCACGATCGACAATTTCGTTCAATCGTTGCTCGTCCAACAGGCGTCGGATCGGAACACCTCCGACACTGGTGCAGCTGGGCATTGGGACCATCGTATCGCCATGACCGCCCATCAACAGAGCCGATACGTCTTCAACGCTACAGCCCAGTTCCATCGCGATAAACGTGCGATAGCGGGCGGTATCCAGCACTCCGGCCTGTCCGACGACTTGCTTGGCGGGCATGCCACTGACTTTCTTGAACTGTTGCACCATCGCATCCAACGGATTGGAAACGACAATCACGACGGCATTGGGGCTCGTGGCTTTTACTTGTTCCGCCACATTGGAAACGATTTTCGTGTTGGTCGCCAAAAGGTCGTCTCGGCTCATGCCCGGTTTGCGCGCGATCCCAGCTGTAACGACGACGACATCGCTGTTAACTGTGTCGGCGTAATCGTTGGTGCCTGTGATCTTGGCGTCGAAGCCCATGATCGGCGACGACTGCATCAAGTCCAACGCCTTGCCTTTTGGGACATCTTCCAGTGCCGGAATGTCCAACAAGATAATGTCGCCCAATTCCATGGACGCACACCAATGCGCACAGGTGGCTCCCACATTTCCCGCACCAACGATCGTGATTTTGGCTCGCGCCATCCGTTTTCTCCTGATTTATTTTCCAGTGGTTGTAGGTTGCGACAAAGCAACCCCACGATTATAGAAAGAGCCGAGTCGGCTTATAAGGTGACGATTCAACTTCTTCGGCTTACCCCCCGCAGCCCAAAAACCAGCAGAAACAGCAAGCCAGCGCCCACAGGAATCAGGAGTAAACCGCTGATTGGCCATGGCGCCGTGGTGTCGGTGGGCGGGCCAGATAATTCCAGGTTATTGGACACCATCAGCGGTGCCCATTGGTCCACGCCCGCAGCTTGACTACGCAGCGATTCATAGCTCCAGAGCTTGAACAATAGCCCATCACCGCTGACCCATTGTCGAACATCGTCGCCAACCGCGAGCCCAACGGGTAACTTGGTTGTGGCGATCACAATCGGAAAATGTTGCTGGTATGCGATTTGACGTTCCCCATCAAACTTCAGTCGCAGCGGTCGCGGCAATTGGATCACGCCATGCAATAAGTAGTACTCGGCAATGCCCAATTGCGCTGCTCGATCATCCGGGTCGCTTGGGACTCGGGTCACTTGCTTGATCGTGGCCAGAATCCGAAACGAGTGACCTACGAACTGGTGCGGCTGGCGAATCAAATCGCGCACAGGCAGTTCCGTACCGGTCGGGGGTGAGCAACGTAAACTAGCGGCCAGCAATTGATAAAACGGCTCATTGTCGCTGGCCAGTAGTTCGCGACGATGGCTCTGGGCTACCAAGTCCCACAAACCAAGGTCAAAGCCAGCGGCTCCAAGAACGCTCCAAGTCTCGGCAGATCGTTGCCGCGTTTGCTGGATTTGGGGCTGCGACGACGGCGAGGGCCTTACGGCCTCCACGTTCGCCGCTCGCTCCCCTAGTTGCAGTAGCGACTCGGTATTTTTTTCAGGCCACTCGATGCGTTTGGCCACGCCGGTCAATAACTTATCGTCCGAAGTCACTACGGCTGGCGAACGTTCGTCGATCGATGGCGTCGCGGTGCCCAATAGTTGCTTGTCACCGAGGACAAAGACCAGGGCAGCGGCATTTAGCGTAAGTTCCGGTGTGCCACCGGACCGCCACTCCATTCGCCCGTCTTCGAGTTTCTGCCAAGGCAAGTGACGCCAAATCTCGGGTACGTGCCGCGTCAAGATTCGGACGGTCGCCACGACCGCAGCTGGCGTGTTGTGTTCCGGCGTGGCATTCGCTTCGATCGTCCGGATCTGTACCTCGTATATCGAACGTGATTCATCGACGCTATTGTCCAAGGAGTCACGCAGCGGGTGGCGGACGATACGTTCCAAATTTCCCTGTATCCTAATCACACGGGGTGTGGGACTTTGTGGAAGTAATCGGAACGGGCGATCACCTAGTTCCGTCAAGGCTGTTTGCAAATCGGTATCGCTAATGAGCAATGGATTCGCCGCGAGTAAACGTCCGTATTCGCTGGGTTCCAAGCCCAACAGATCGGCGACATGATCGTTCTCTTGGACTTGAGCATGGATCGATGGGTGTGTCGCGAACGAAGTGACAAGGCCAAGCAGCATCATCCACCAACGGCAATGAACGCGGCAAATGAGCCAGGACGTTCCATTCTGCGAAGCTATCTTGGCTTGGGGAATGCTCGACCCGTTGGCGGCTAGATGGCGTCGACGTGAACCGTTCGAGCGACTAAGTCCGCTCATGCGAATCCTCCCGAGACTGTTCGTTGGCAGCCAGTTCACGGAGGGATTCTCCGGTGCTCGGAACCTGCCTCTGATCGAGCCAATCGACCTGAGCAGCGTCTCGCTTGCGGGCGCCCAACGGATTGGCGGAGCGATAGCGGGTCGAGTACCAACCAGCGGTGGCTAAGCCAACGGCCAACAGTGAGATACCGCCAATGATCATGGCCCATTCACCGGCGCCCAGCGAGGTGTTGGGGAATTCGGGACGGAGCTCTTGCAAGTGGATCGCATCGGTCACTAACAACGGACAGACTGCGGTTTTGCCTTGGTTGGTGGTGTATGGGTAGAGCTTGAAGAACAGTGCCTCGACGGTCGCCAATCGTCGTGGATCCGGATCGGATTTTGCCAACTGTTTCAGCACGTCGTCATGTGTGCAGTAAACACAATACGGGCCTTGGCCGCTGACGGCGGGCTGTAGCCAAACCACGGCATATTCGGCCGTGGGCATGGATTTAGCGACCACAGGGTCGCTCTGGCGAATCAATTCGACGCGCCGAATGGTTCCCGTCAGTTGAACTCGGTGGCCGCGAAATTCGTCCGGCTGACCAAGCAAGTTTTGTCGAGTGATCCGTTCGGAACTCGGCAGGAGCGATTCGGTCGAGGGTCGCGGGGATACCTTTTGCACAAATCGCAACCAGGCGGCTCGTTCGTCGGGGCGTCCCAAGCGACTTCCGTCGGCAATCGTGCGCATCAGATGCGGGTCCAAGAACTTCGCCCCCAAGAGCTTCCAATGTTCGCGATTGGCCAGGGCCTCCGACAATCGCAGCGACTCCCCAGAAAAGCCGGGGCCGACGGAAGTCTCGGCATATTCACCCGACTGGAGCAAGGGAGTCCAATAGCTCGCTAACCAACGGGAGTGATCGGTAATCGCCTGAACCTCGGCCATGTCGATCGAATAGGGCAATTCGAAAAGTTCGCGAACCATGCTGGACGGATTTAGGCTTGGCAGCTCGTCGCTGGGCTGGGGATCGTCGTCTGCTTCAACATCGTCGTTGTTGATGTCTTCTTTGGTCGCCGCGGCGTCCAACGGGTCTGGGTGGGAACCCGCCGTGGTTTCTGTTGCAAGGTTTGGGCTGTCGCGGAGTGCGGCTGAATTGAGTTGTTGATCGAGCCGTTGGCGAAGGTTGGTTAGTTTCGTCAGGGCCGAGCGCAGGACGGGATCGATGTTGATGTTGGGAGCCAAGTCGGTGGACCATTGGTGGACGGCGTCAACGAACGCGAATTTCTCGTCGGGAGTCAAACGATCCAAGGCCGTCCGCCAATACACGGCCTCCAACGCGAGCGGCAATTTGGAGACGTTTTGGGCCGTGGCAAAGGGATTCGGCCAGTCCGGGTCGGTTTCTTGCAGTTGGGTTGAGACGGCATCGAGGGACGGCGAGTTCGGTTCGGCGACCGCATTGCGACCCGGTGATGGGCGGTCGACCTTTGCGTCTTTGTCCATCTGCACGAGCCACTGCCAAGTCTCGGGTTTGCCTGCGTATTGCATGCACCACACGACGGCAAAGAGTGAACCCACGAGCATCATTAGCTTGATTTGCACCTTCCGCGAACCATAATTTGGAGCACGGCGCGGGGAGTCTGGGTCCAGGAACCGGAACGACTGCTGTGGCATGGAGTAACTCTACGAAACAACGGAATCCTGCTCGCCCCAGTCATGGCCTGCTCCGGCAAAAGCAGAACGGGGTTGGATGCAGTTTCCCGGAAAACATGGGGAAGCTGCTGCGAGTAGTGTACCAAACTTTAGCCCAGTTGATAGAATTGATCCCAGTGGTGCAGTCCCACTTGTCGCCCAGAGCGGCCTTTTCGCAGTGTGATTGCAACGGATCGTCGGGGATGCCGAAAGAGAACGATGACGACCAAAGGCCAACAGGTTGTTCGACAGCTTTGTCGACATTCCGCAGTGGCAATGATGATGGGTCGGTTTATTTGTTAAGATGTGCGAGATGGGCACGAGCCAGGGAACCGCTTGCTGACCGAGGAGCTGGGAATTGCCGCAAAATGCTAAACGCTTGTACCAAACGGGGGCTCACCTCGGCGGTGTTTCTGGTGGTGTCTATGGGAGACTTCCCTCCGTTCAATTACGAACTGCTGGCGTAGGAACACTGGCCAGCCATTCCCGCGATCCATCGCGATGGCGCTGGCAGAAGCTATCGCGCGGTCCGTTCCGATCTGTCGCTTGGCTTGTTTTGGTATTGTCGCTTGGTTGGCACGGAGTGGTGCTTCACGGCCAGGTCTCGCCGGACCGCGTGGATCAGTTTTTACAAGCGGCTCGCGAACGCGGCTTTTACGATGCCGCCGAATATTATCTGGAGAAATTAGCCGCGGATCCGGCCGTCGCCGACGCCATCAAACAGGAAATTCCGTTTCGACGAGCGCAGTTGTTGTTTGAGAAGACTCGGACGCTCAATGATGTGAATGAATTGAAGCAGGCCTGGGGCGAAGCCGTCGAAATCTCCAATCAACAATTGGCCAACTCGACCGATTTGAATCGTCGATTGCAAGCGATTCAGTTGATCACGCAAGTTCATGTTGGGCTGGCGGAGTTTCAGCGGAGGCAAGCAAAGTTGCCTTGGGACCGATTGGCAGAAAGTCCGGTTCATGCGGAGGAAGCCAGGAAAGAACTGACGAAGGCGGTCGAGGCCTATACCACAGGAGCTGATCTGCTGTTGGAAGAACTCCGCGAAGCCAGACGCAGTACGGATCCCGCTCGCCGAGCAACATTTGACGAAAATACCCATCGTTTTCTGAATCAGTTGGTTTCGAAGATGCTGAATCTGGATCGAGTGGCGTCAACGTATCCGAAGTCGAGCCCCGAATTTAAGGAGATGATGGAAAAACTGGTGGTCGACAATGCCGAATATGCCGGCAAATACAAGAGTCCACCGCCGTACGATATGTATTTTCAGATGTATCGTGTGCGTGCACTTTTGCAATTGGATAAGTGGCAGGAAGCCGCTCCGGTCATTGATGACATCTTGCTGTTGGATGCCAGTTACTATCGGCCGTTAAAGCGCGAAGTGGTGTTGTTGGGGTTTGACGTTTGGTTTCGCGAAGCTCCCTTCAAGATCGAGTTGGCTATCGCCCAATTGGAAAAAGTTGCCGCCGAATTGACCGAAGCGGATATGGCCACTGAACTGAGCCAACGTATCAAGTTGGCCTTGGCCAAAGCCCATCATCAGCGAACCCTCTTTACGGAGGCGTTGGACGTTCCGACGCCCGAACAACGTGTCGCGGCAAACGTTTCTTCCCGCATGCGGACCGACATCGCCCGGCAACTGGCCAAATTCAGTACTCCGGTTGCGGACGAAGCGCGTGAGTTGTTGAAAGAGTGGGGCATGAAAGGCCCGGCGGAGAACGTCAAGGAAGTCAGTACGTTTGGCGAAGCCAAGCAAACTGGTTTGGACCTGTTGTTGCAAGCCATCGAATTGCAATCGCAAGTGGGAAAACTGTCGGAAAGTGATTTGCAACTGCCGGAGAATCAGGCTTTGCGAAATGAAATGTTGGCGCAAGCCGATCAGGCGTTAGCTTGGCTGGATCGCAGTCTGGAGTTGGTGACCGACGAAACCCGCCGTGTGGACTTGAACATGGTTCGGCTCTATCAATGCCAAGCGTATTGGGTCAAAGGCTATTATTTGGAAACCGCGTTGATTGGCCAGTTCTTGTTGGATCGGTTTCCCAGCGAGTTGGGCACCGCGGAGGCGGCCGCATTGGCAGCTCAAGGCCTGCATCGGTTGGTTATTGCTCGCAAGGCGGCCTCGGAAGATGTGGAAGTTGAACAGCGGCAAATGGTCCATATCTGCCAACAAGTTTTGAATCGCTGGCCCGAACGCAAAGAAACCGGCGATGTCGCCTTTATGTTGATCACCACGGAGTTGGATCGCAAGAATTTTGCCGCAGCCCAAGAGGTGCTGACGAAGTTGTCGGTCGATAACCCGCGGCGACCGTTAGCGGAACTGCGGATGGGGATTGCGTCGCTGCAAGAAGCGGAAATGTTGGGTCGATTGGAGGCGGCAACTCCAGAACAATTGCAACAACGCGAGGAGCGTCGCCGACAAGCTCAAGAGTGGTTGACATCGGCCCTGTCGGCTTCAACCACCGAGATCACGACATTGCATTTTGTCGGTGCGGCGGCTTTGGCGCAAGTGTTGAACGATCAGAAGCGTTTCGCGGATACGCTGCAATTGTTGGAACAACCACCGCTCGCGGGGTTGCAACGTGTGGAACAAAACGACGCTTTGGTTGCCGATGTCAACGTCCAAACCAACATGATTCAAAGCGCCGTCATTGCTTACATGGGGCGGATGAATGAAGGGGGCGACGTCGCAGCGACGACCGATCGAGTCGCGGGGTTGTTGACCTTGTTGCAAACCCGGCTGAAAGATCATCCCCGCGCGGTACAGATATTGCAGTCGTATTATTCGTTGACACTTCGGAAATTACGGGAACAGGCGGCTGGGAATCTGAGCGATGCGGCTCGACAAAACCTGACCAATGCGACGGTTAAGATTTTCGATCCCATTATCGGTCCGTCGGATGATTGGCGTTTGGTTTCGATTTTGGGCGACACGCTGTTGGGCATGGCGGAATCGCTTCCGGCAACACAGCAGGCCTTGCGGACTCAAACGCTCGAAGCGGCAACTCGGTGCTACGAACAAGCGTTGAAATTGACGGCCGGCCAGGCTCAGGAGCCAGAGGTCGCCAATTTTCGGGTGATGTTTCAGGTCAAATCCGCCGCAGCGCTGCGCGGACAAGCCAAGTTCGAACCCGCCAACACTCAATTGACGAGCTTGCTGAAAGCGAATCCCAAAAATCCTGCGATTCAAATTGAGCTGAGTGAATTGTACCAACAATGGGGGATTGCCTCCAAAGATCGGGCCCATTTGCGGACGGCATTGATGGGGCAGGGCAAAGGTACGGAAGCGGAAATGTGGGGTTGGCAGAAATTGGCTCAGGCGACGATTTCTGATACTAAGAACCGCAATACCTTTTATCAAGCGCTGTATGGGATGGTCACCTGCCGATACCAGTTCGGGAAGTTGGCTGGCGATCAAAAGTACATCGATGCGGCGTTGAAGGCCGTCAAAGATCAACTGGAGCGGGACAAAACACTGGGTGGGGACCAATGGTATGGGCGATTTGACCAATTGGTGAAAGAAATTCAACAGCACGCCAAGAAAACAGCTAATGGCATCCAGGGCTTATAGATCCATAAGGAAGCAGTAGACGATGATTGTGAGAAGAATCGCAGCGGTGCTCGTGGCCGTGCTTGGATTGACGGGTGACGCAGCGGTCGCCCAGCTCGATACGTTGGTGAAATTGGACGGATCGCGAGTGACGGGCAAGATGCTGGAGATGTCAGCGGCAGAGGTTAGCATCGAACGCAATCGCCAGCCGACGAAGGTTCCCGTCCAGGAGATCGATCATATTCGGTTTTCGGACGAGCCAACTCGCATGAATCAAGTTCGCGACCGAATTAGCGGTCGGCAATTCGAACAGGCCGCCAAGGAATTGGCGGAAATGAGCTGGGAAGGATTGCGTCCCGAAACCGTGTTGGATGGAATGTACTATTCGGCGCTGGTGAAGTCGGAGTTGGCCTTGAATGGAGTGCCCGGCAATTCGTTGTCCGATGCTGTCGGCTTGTTGCGGCGATTCCAAGAGAACGGCAAGAATCATTTTCAGTACCACCGAGGCATGCTGTTGTACGGGCAATTGGCGTTTTCAGCCGACAGGTTGCCGTTGGCGATCGAGACATTTCAGTCGTTGACAGGCGTTCCCGATAAAGTGACCGCCTTGCAAGCCCTTTTGGAATTGGGCAATGCTCAATTGCTTGAAAAGAAATACTCGGATGCGGCTCAATCGTTAAAACAGGCGACCGAAATTGATCTGGCAGATGCCCAGAGCTTGCGGCTCAAGCAAACCGCTCGCATCTTGGGGCATGTTGCCGAAGCGGGTGCGGGAAGTATCGACGGGGCCGTGACAGCAATTCAAGCCATCATTGCTAATGAAAGTCCCGATGACGTGCAGTTGAATGCGATCGCGTACAACGCGTTGGGACGCTTGCAGTTTCAAGCCAACCAAACGCGGGATGCCGAGTTGTCGTATTTGCATACCGAGTTGTTATTCGCGGCGAATCCTCAAGCTCATCCCGAGGCGCTGTTTTACTTGATCAAAATCTGGTCGGATACTGGCAAGACCGACCGGGCCACGGAAGCTCGCGAGAAGCTCAAAGGTCGGTATGGGGGGACCTATTGGGCAACGAAATTGACCAACTGATCGCGCGAGTGGATGGTTGGACGGTCAAGTTTTTGGCCCGACAGGGTATCGTCAGGCCAACTCGGCTTCATTATTATCTGGTGCAGTTATAGGCAGAACGGGAATCAAAGTCTCCTTAAGACAAGGTTGAGTGGCAAATGATTGGGTTGGGAAACAGGCGAGAGAAGACACAATGGTTAGCCATCGTCGCGTTGGCTCTAGGAATCGCGATGACGGCGTCCTGGGGCGTGGCTTGGCTGGAGACAAGCCCAACCGTGTGGGCGCAAGATGCGGCCGCGGACGGTGCTGCTCAACCCGCGGATGGAGCAGATCCGGCGGCTGGGCCCAAGCGAGTGTACCTCCTCCAGTGGATCTATGAAGCGCTCGGAATAACGTACATCTTGGTGTTCATGATCCTGAGCTTCACGTTGGGTGCTTTTTTCGTAATGAATTTCTTGTCTTCGCGACGCGGAACGATTTGTCCGCCTCAATTGGCCGAACAGTTCGAACAGCAATTGGACGCCAAGCAATACCAAGAAGCGTATGAAACTGCCAAGGCGGATGAATCGTTCTTGGGCCAAGTCTTGGCGGCCGGGATGGCTCGTCTGCAATCTGGCTACGCCAAGTCGATCGAAGCAATGCAGGAAGTGGGGGAAGACGAGGCGATGAAGTTGGAACATCGCCTTAGCTACATGGACTTGATTGCCCGAATTGCTCCGATGGTTGGGCTGTTTGGGACGGTCGACGGTATGATTCGGGCGTTTCAAAAGATTTCCGAGTCGGGTGGTACTCCCGATCCAACCCGCTTGGCAATGGATATCGCAACGGCTCTGGTGACCACCCTGTTGGGTTTGGCGATTGCCATTCCGGCCATGGTCGCGTACACCGTGTTGCGCAACCACGTCCATCGTTTGGTGCTCGAAGTTGGCATGACCGCCCAAGAATTGATGAATCGGTTCGAGAGCGTGTCGACGGAAAAACGTTCGTAAAATAGCGCCAATCAGCGGTCGATCGATCGTCGGGGCTTCCGGGTTAGTGACATTGTCGGCGATACCGGAAGCCGATAGAGGAGAGCAGTTCGATGAAAATGAACCGTCGACAGACCGAACCAGAAAAGGTTGACCTTACGGCGATGATCGATATGACATTCCAATTGATCGCCTTCTTCATGATTCTGATCAATTTTTCGGAAGTCGAACGCAGCGAGGACATCGAATTGCCATTGAGCGAGTTGGCCAAACCACCGCGTGAAGCAGCCGAGCACGAAATGGTTTTGAACTTGCTGCCGGATGGAGGCGTGATCTACTCGAGCAATCAGTTGGCCCGCGGCGATCTGCTGAAACCGTATTTCGAACGGAAAATCCGAGATGCCAAACGGGAAGGCAAAGAGCCAGCGGATATTCGGATCGTGATTCGGGCGCATGAAGATACACCGACCGGCAAAGTTCAAGAGTTGATGGCCGAATGTGAGAAAGCGAGTTTATCGAACTTCGCTTTACGGGTCAAAGAACGAGTGTTGGGAACCCAATAGCAAACGCGTAGAGAAAGTCGAAATGTTTACGAAGTCGCTCAAGGGAACCACTCAGGCCCCGGAACTGGAAATGACGCCGATGATCGACATCGTGTTCCAGTTGTTGGCGTTTTTTGTAATGACGTTTCGCATTACTGCCTTGGAGGGCGACTTCAATATCCAAATGCCCATCCAAACTCAGGCTCAATCGGAGTTGGAGGATTTGGATCGGCCCGTGGTCGTGACGCTGCGCTCGGGTGCAAATCGACGTTTGGCTGGGATCAAAGTGGATGACCAAGCCGAATTTGTGGGGCCAGACATGTTCCAGCGGTTGGCTGGGGAAATCCAGCAACGAGCCGAACGTCAACGTGATCCCGCTTCGGACAGCAAGTTGATCGTCGAGTTTGTGATCGATTACGATCTGCGTTATTCGGAGACGATCTCAGCCGTGACGGCGGTGACGGGTCGCAAGTTGCCCTCGGGGGAAACCCAGCAATTGGTCGATTCGATCAAGTTCCGTGATCAAGGCGCGAGATTGGATTGATCGTCGGGTTCCGAGAATTTGCGGATCGCAATTTCTATCTCGCGACTGGCGTGTTCTGGTAGCCAGGGATATCGAGCCGCAAATGCTAATGAGCTTGCGCGCCGATCGGCAGGCAGTGAGGTGATGGTAAGCCCAAGGGCGTTTTTGGCTCGCGCGATCACCAACGCATAAATCGCGTGATAGATTTCCTGCAACAGCCGATGATCGCGTTGCCCGTTTTCTCTCGCTAACTTCTTGATGGTCTGCAAATCATCGCCTGAGGGCGAAGTCGCAAAAATAATCTCTTCAATGGACTTGGGTCGTGATCGATTGGTGCCGCTTTGCGTGCTGGGATGGGGTTGGAACTCACGCCTCATCAACAACGCCCACAATTCCCTGGTTTCTTTCTCGTCGGGGTCAGGTGTTGGAGGAATCAAGAGATCAATGACCTCGTCGTGTGGTAAATCGTCGGGAGTTGCCAATGAGAAAATATTGAACGTATCCAAGGTGGATTCCGCGAAAAAATCTGGTAGGTCGCTCAATAAATCTGGTAACGAAACGTTCCCCAAGACCAAAGTCGTGCGTAAGTCCTGGAACAGAACCTCCGGGTCGATGTCCGGACACGAGTCCGCCAAGGCCTGCCGCAGGTGACACGCAAATAACTCGCGAACTTGTTGCACCCGATACAACACTTGGTCGCGAGTGAGGCCCAATCGAGCGGCAATCTCATTGATGGTGAACTTGCGTCCGCGGACAACATGTCGTACCGAAGGTGAAATAAACTTCTCCACAAAGACTTGCCATGTCAATAATCGCGAATCTCGATCGTGACGGGTTGGAGATTTCTTGTCGCTGGCGTCCGGCCTTGGTTGGTCGTCGATTAGGGCGGCTTTCAGGTCATGAATGGCGACTTGGAGCACCGAGACCGCCCACGCATAATCCACGGGGTCCAATTTTGGTTGAGAGAACGATTGCTCGTAGGGCGTGGACTCTCGCAACTCCTGCACAAATTGCTCGGGATGATGCTTCCGGCGGACGTCGATCAAGTGGTGGAGCACGCAAGCTTTGAGGAAGCCAAAAGCACGTTGGGGAGTTCGAGAAACGTTCATCCAATAATGCAAGCGGGCAAACGCGGTCCGTTTCTGGAATTGCTTTACAAAAAAGTCTTGAACAATCTCTTCGCTTTCCAGTCGGGTTGCTCCCCGGTGAAACAGATAATCCTCCAGATCGGCGTGAAACTTATTCATGATCCGCGAAAAGAACTCGTTGAATTCTACTTCCGTTCCTTGGAATTCATGATAAATCGAACCGCTCGACGGCGAGTCGTCCAGCGCTCCGCTGGAATCGTCAGTAAGCATCGAACCAGCCTTTCGGGTGGGTTAACTATGACGACCGAAGACGGGAACAGGAATTGGCCCGCCGCGTCAATCAATTGTTGGCCGGAGGCCCAGTATGAGGTGGCGCGGTCGAAATTTCAACTATTGCCGACATTCTCTCAAACTGCGTTTTCTGGCTGGGGAGCGCCCGCAAAGCGATGATTTTCCGCAAGACAGGCGGGCTGAAGGCGACGATCATTGTGGTATCCGAGTTGCTTTTCGGTTAGAGTAGTTCGTTGCCGCCCGGATTTGTTGGTTTGAAACACGGAACCAACAACATCCTGGGGAGTCGTTTTTGTTACTTGGATTATTGAGGAGACCGCAAATGGTTTTGAAATCGATGGTCGTCGCAGCTGCTTTGGCGTGCGCCATGTTTGCTCCAAAGGCGTATGTAAATGACGATGTAAAGCCGGAATTGGCGGGGGTGAAGTGCCCGTTGATGCCCAAGAAGGAAGTGAAAGAGACGTTTGCGGTCGACTATGCCGGCGCGAAAGTCTACTTCTGCTGCAAGGGTTGTGTCGGGAACTTCAGCAAAGATCCCGCGAAGCATGCCGTGGTCGCGAACAAACAATTGGTCGATACCAAATTGTTCCAGCAAACGGCTTGCCCAATTTCGGGCGGCAAATTGGATGATTCCACAGAAGTTGAAGTCAGTGGCACGAAAGTGAAATTCTGCTGCAACAACTGCAAAGGCAAAGTCGAAGGTGAAAAAGACGCCAAGGCTCAGTTGGAAATCGTGTTTGCCAAAGATGCGTTCGCCAAGGGTTTCGCCAAGGATGAGCCGAAGAAAGAGTAGTCTTCGATAATCGCAGCCTTTTCTGGTGTAAACTGCTATCAATGGTTCGCCGAAATAGTTCGGCGAGCCATTTTTTTTGTGCATTCATCTTTCGGGGATTTGTGAATCCTGGTACTCATAACTCAATCTGTGCCCCACTTTGATTCGATAATTACTAAGGTTGGGCGGAGGGATACGAAAGGACTTGGAGGATGAACGGTAAGATCGGTTGGATCGTGTTGATGGCTTTGTTGGTTGGTCCGCAATTGGCGGAAGCCCAGTGGTCGGCCTCGGAAAAGGGGACGCTCTTGGGTGCGGTTGCCGGCGGAGGTGCGGGTGCGGCCATTGGCAAAAAGAACGGGAATCCAATCGTGGGCGCAGTGGTCGGTAGTTTGGGTGGCGCGATCGTTGGAAACGTGATCGGTGATCGGGTGGAGCAACGAAGGTCTGCGGAAACCTATTATCAACCTCAATATCAACAGCCCCAGTACCAACAACCGCAATACCAACAGCCGCAATATGTCTATCGAAATCCCGGGGTAACTCTGGATCAGGTGATTCAATTGACTCGGAGTGGTGTGGGTGACGATCTTATAATTTCCCATGTGCAGCAAAACGGTTTTCAACAAACATTGACGACCAACGACTTGATCCTGCTGAAGAATCAAGGTGTCAGTGACCGAGTCATCTTCGCCTTGCAACGACCGACAACCTATACGGCGGCAGCGCCAGTTTATACGGCTCCGCCCGTGCGGTACGCACCGCCGGTAACCGTGGTTGAGGAAGTACGGTTTGTGCCGGCTCCGACCTACTATTATGCTCGCCCCGTTCCGGCTTACGGGCATTACTACCGATAGTCGACGACAACAAGTCGTCCAACAGCGAAGTCCCTTAGCAAGTTGCGGTTCTGCCGATGAGAGTGTTCATTTCTGCGGGTGAGCCAAGCGGTGACCTGCACGGAGCCAATCTAGTCCAAGAACTGCTGGCCCAGGGAATCCAGTGCGTGGGTTTTGGCGGTCCGCGAATGCAGGAGGCGGGCTGCCAACTCTATCAAGACCTGACGCAATACGCGGTGATGTTCTTGCAGGCATTGAAGTACCTGCCGCAAATGTGGGCTCACTATCGACAAGCGGACCAAGTCTTGGCAACCGGGCAAATTGACGCCGTGGTCTTGATCGATTTTCCTGGTTTCAATTGGTGGGTGGCCAAAGCCGCTAAACGGCACGGTGTTCCGGTGTTTTACTATGGCGTGCCGCAGATGTGGGGCTGGTTGCCATGGCGAGTCCACAAGCTGCGCCGGTTGGTGGATCACGTCCTCTGCAAGTTGCCATTTGAAGTCCCGTGGTTTGCCGAGCGTGGAGTGACCGCTCACTATGTTGGCCATCCCTACTTCGACGAATTGCATCAACGCGAATTGGACCCGGAATTCATGCAGGAGTACGGCGACCCACGCTCCCCGCTGGTCACCTTGCTCCCCGGTTCCCGGAATCAAGAAGTTGCTGCCAATCTGGAGTGTCTGTTGGAATCGGCAGTGCGGATCAAGCAGCAATTGCCGCAGGCCAGCTTTGCGGTGGCCTGTTATCATCCTGCTCAAGCTGAATTTGTACGTGAAGTGGTGGCCGCCAGCCAGTTATCGATCGATGTGTATGTAAAACGGACACCAGAACTAATCGAATTGTCGACATTGTGTTTGGCATGCTCCGGCTCGGTGTCATTGGAGCTGATGTATCACGAGAAGCCGTCCATTATTGTGTATCGTTTGAAGCCGCTGCAGGCCATTGGCAAATGGTTTTTGATGACTTGCCGATTTATCACCTTGGTGAATTTGTTGGCCACCGATGACATCAGTCGCAAAGCAGCGCGGCCGGGGGAAGCAACTGGCGGAGATCCCCATGTTCCGTTCCCGGAGTTTGCTTGGATGAAGAATCCGGCCGCGGAGATAGCGGCGTTGGCGGTGGAATGGTTGCGCGACCCGGTAGAATTGCAGCGTCGTCATCAGCAGTTGCAGGAGCTGAAAGGTAAATACGCGCGTCCTGGTGCAAGTGCTCGGGCGGCTCAGTATCTGATCGAGCAACTGCGCGGCACCGCCGTTATGGAAGAGGGCTTCGATCAGGATCTCCCGGGTTCAATGATCGGAGCGGCCGCGGCGGCCGCGAAAATGGCCAAGCACTCGAACGTTGACGACCTTAGTGCCAGTCGCCGTGCCGCTTGATTGATTGGCTTGAACAAGACTTTGTCTCGATCGCGAAGGCGACTTTCTCCGGGCATGTCCTTTTGTCCGGCATTTTTTCCTGTCCTCCTATGAGTCTGGTCCAGTTCGAGACAAGGCACTCGCTAGGCATGTGGATGCCAAGCGATTGCCCTCGCTTAGCCGGCAATTCAGTGGTTCATTTGACCAGCGCTGCGATCTTGATGGCTTCCGTGTTATCATTCGTCTTCTGGGCATGGGAAACAGGTTAATAAGGGTCGCGGTATGTTCATGCCAATCAATGAGACGGGCTATGAGATTCGGTTTCGAATCTTGGGGATCCCAGTTACAGTGCATCCATTCTTTTGGTTGGCGGCGTTGATCTTGTTTGGCGGCGAGGTGGTTTCCATTCGAGATGGTCACCCAATTCTCAATTTGGTTGGGATGATGGCGGTCGTTTTTGTGTCGATTCTGGTCCATGAAATGGGCCATTCCGCCATGATGGCCTGGTTTCGGATCCGTTCGGAAATCGTCTTGTACGCCATGGGGGGGTATGCTCGGGCAACGGGTGGCCGAGGGTTTAGTCGGGGGCTCTGGGATCAGGTTCTCATCGCTTTTGCCGGACCATTGGCCCAGTTTATCTTGTTTGGATTGGTCTGGTCGGTAGTGACGTATGCACCACCAATTCCCCCGAACAGTTATTTGTCTTACGACGCCGTGATTTTTGTGGCACTCTATTGCAATTTTGTATGGCCACTCCTCAACTTGCTTCCAATCTTGCCTTTGGATGGCGGACAGATCTGCCAAGGATTCGCGCGAATGATTCAAGGACAATATCGCGGGGATGTCACCGCATTGTGGATCAGTATTATCACGGGTGGCGTGTTGGCCGTATTGGCGATTCAAAACAGAATTTACTTCGGTGGTATCTTCTTGATCTATATCACAATTCAAAACTTTCAATCGCTAGATCAACGCTCTGGTCGATGGTAATTAAGTCTTCAGTAGTCGTGATTGTTGTTCCCTGTTTTTAATCGAGATGAATTCAATCGATGCATGAAGTAAGTGATGCTTTGAGAAATGATTGTTGAACGCGAGAAAAAAATTTTGATAAAAATTGCGTTCAAGTGGAAAAAACATGTTGAAAAAAACTCAAACGCTTCGTACAACTATGTCGTGGATCCGATGGGATGTGGATCGGAGTCATCTACCAAGCAATGAATTGAGTCGACAATGATGTCTTCAAAGTTCATTTCGAGGACGGACGAGATGATTCCCAAGATCATAAAATCAAAGTTGGATTTGCTGCTGATGAAGTTCATTAGTTGTCACAGACAGCGGATGAAAAAAGGCAGTGAGTCAAAGTTTGGTAGTGTGATTAGCAAACACTGACATCGGAATGGTTTTGGAAGCCGGCGACCGATAGTCTTGTGATTCGATTTGGTTTGGCGAAAGTTGAAACAAGTCGCTATTCGACAGGATGGTCGGATTGCCAAGTTTGTTTTTATGGAGGACGTCATCATGGCTAAGAAGAAAGCCGCTGCACCGAAGAAGGCCGCTGCCCCAAAGAAGGCTGCTAAGAAAGCCGCTCCTAAGGCTGCTAAGAAGGCTGTCAAGAAGAAGAAGTAGTCTTGGTTTTTAAGTTGGATCAGGGATGACCATTCGGATTTAAGTCTTACGGCTCTAAAGCTTTTGGTCTCTCAAATCCCGTCTTAGACACGAGCCTCGTTCATTTCTTGACTTGGTTCGCTTCTCGGGTCCCTGAGCCGCTTTCTGACAGACGCTTCGTCTTGAAACAACGAGAAGAGCCCCCCAATTTTGGGGAGGCTCTGTTTTTTTTGGGGCTGTCGGATTGGACGGATCCCGAATTAGCCCAAGACGGGTAGTTGCGGCGTGGCCGGTGCCAAACGGGTTTGATCGGCGATCCGCCGGGCAACTTGATACGCGATCCGATCGATATACGGCGCGATTTGCGGGTCTTGTAAGTTCTCTTGCGTCGTGCCCTCATCGCCTCGTTCTCGCATCTGCATGGTGATCGGCAGTTCACCCAAGAAAGGAATGTTGGCGTCTTCGGCCATCTGTCTTGCACCACCAGAACCAAAGATGTCGTAGCGTTTGTGATTGTCGGGGCAGAGGAATCCGCTCATGTTTTCGACGACGCCGATCAACGGAATTTTGACTTTGCGGAACATCGCTACCGCTTTGACGGCATCTAACAAGGCAACTTTTTGGGGAGTGCAAACCACGACCGCTCCCGACAGTGGCAATAATTGGGATAACGTGAGTGCGACATCGCCAGTTCCGGGGGGCATGTCGATAATCAAATAGTCCAATTCTCCCCAAGCGGTGTCGCGAATGAACTGCGTGATGGCCGAATGGAGCATGGGACCACGCCAAATGATGGCTTGATCAGCAGGTACCATGAAGCCAATACTGACGATTGGCATTCCGTCTTGCAGCATTGGTTGGATCTTGCCGTCTTGTTGCTGCAAGTTTCCGGACGTCCCGGTTAGTTGTGGGACGCTAGGACCGTAGACATCGGCGTCCATCAAGCCCACGCGGCAGCCCATTTTTTTCAAACTGTACGCCAAGCTGGTCGCGACAGTGCTTTTGCCGACACCTCCCTTGCCGGACCCGACGGCGATCACGCTGCGGCAGCGCAAGCCGACCTGGCCAATTTGCGGAACGATCCGTTCATGACCAACCATTTTGACGGAGATCGTCGTCGCATCCGGAAAAGCTTGCCTCAATCGCTCTGCAGCCTGATCGTGAACGTCTTGTTGAAGTGGCGCGGAATGGGACGTTAAACCGATCGAAACCCGAATTTCGTTGGCGTCGCAGACGATTTCTTTGACTTGATTGGATTGTGTCACCGGCCGGCCCGTTTCCGGATCGAGGATGTTCTTAAGCACGTTTTGCACGTTAGATTGGTCAATCATCATGTTGGCCTTATAGAAAATCGCTGGGTCACGTTCCGAACATTCAAAATACCGTCTTGGGTTTGGTTCGGAAACGGCCTGGTCAGGTTTATCCGAAGTCGCTGGCCCGATAAAACCAAGTTTCCTAGGTTTTCTAGCCAGGATCTTTTTTGGTATAGTTGCCTTGGGCCCAAGCGACCCATCCATCTGGGGCATTTTACGACGAATCCAGCATGACACGTGAAAAGATCATCAATGGCGACGACGACGATTCTTGGGAAAACGAACAGGACTCGACAGAAGAATTATTGAATGCCGACCCTGGTATGGCGACCGCTGCATCGGCCGAGGACAGCAATTTGCGCCCCAGTCGTCTGGACGAGATGATCGGCCAGATGGATGTCAAGGAACGTCTGCAAATTGCGATCGATGCAGCGAAACGCCGTGGCGAATCGCTGGGGCATATCTTATTTGATGGACCGCCGGGCCTCGGAAAGACAACCTTCGCGACGGTGATTCCCCAGGAAATGAATGTCCCGGTCGAGTTCTTGTCGGGTCCGGTCTTGAAAGCGCCCAAGGATTTGATTCCTTGTTTGACCAATCTCGTAGCGCACCAAGTTCTGTTTATTGATGAAATTCACCGAATTCCCAAAGCGGTGGAAGAGTATTTGTATACGGCGATGGAAGATTTTCGGATCGACATGGTGATTGGCGAAGGAATCAACGCTCGGACGCATTCCTTTCAGTTGCGACCGTTCACATTGATTGGCGCGACCACACGAGCGGGGATGTTGTCCGGGCCGCTGCGTGATCGCTTCCAAATTCGCGAGCATCTGGGCTACTATAGCCATTCAGAATTGCAGCAGATCATTCATCGCAACGCGGCAATACTGAAAGTCAAGGTCGAGGCCGAAGCGGCCGCCGAAATTGCGGGGCGCAGCCGCGGAACACCTCGGGTTGCGAACAATCGCTTGCGGTGGATTCGTGACTTCGCGCAAAGTCGGGCCAACGGTCTGGTGTCATTGGACGTGGCTCGCGAGGCGATGCGGATGGTCAAAATTGACGAGCTTGGGCTCGATCATCAGGATCGTAGTTACTTGGAGGTCTTGATTCGAATTTGTGGTGGCGGTCCGACGGGGATCGAGACCATTGCCGCGACAATGAATGTCGCGACGGATACGTTGACCGACGACGTCGAGCCGTTCCTCCTTCGATCCGAATTGATTCTGCGAACGCCCCGAGGACGGGTGGCGACCCCGAAGGCCTTTGCACACCTCAAGCTGCCCATGGCTCCAGGTACCGGTACCGTGGGTCCTGGTGCCCCGGGGTCTGGTGCCGCCCAGAAGACGTTGTTTGACTAGTGCTTTGTCAGAGTCAAATTTTCGGGTCGCGTCTGGTAAAGGTGTCACGAGTCAATTGCCGCAACGGCCCATCGGGTGCTTTGCACAATGGACTCCGGCCAACTTTATCAGACCCTAAGTTTTGGATTTGACAAAGCACTAGTGTCAACGGTCCAGTCCCCGATCTTCCCTAATGAACCGAGGCGTTTTATAACTTTCACTCGAACTTGGGGCGGTGGGTGATCAAGGGGATTCCGAAATAGGTTGGTTCTGTGTCAAAAATCGCGTTCTTATTCCCGGGGCAAGGTGCCCAATCGGTCGGCATGGCGGCTCCGTTTGTGGAGGCGGCCCCCAAGGCGCGTGAATTGTTTGAACGCGCTCGGCATGTGCTTGGCTATGACTTGCTGTCGGTTTGCGAAAATGGTCCCGCAGAGCAACTGGATTCCACCGAGGTGAGTCAACCGGCTTTGTTTGTGAGTAGCCTAGCCGCCGTGGAAGTCTTGCGACAGAAAGAGCCGGAAGCGGTGTTGAGTTGTCAGGCGGCTGCGGGGTTAAGTCTGGGAGAATATTCTGCCCTGGTGTTTGCTGGGGTAATGGAATTTGAAGATGGCTTGCGAGTCGTCCAAGAGCGAGGCCGCGCGATGCAAGCGGCTGCCGACGCGAACCCCAGCGGTATGGTCAGCGTGTTGGGACTGGAGCGGCAACAAGTCGAGCAAGTTTGTCAGCAAGCGCGGGATGCTGGGCAAGTTTTAGAAGTCGCCAATTTATTGTGTCCGGGGAACATCGCGATTTCTGGACATACCGATGCCTGCGAACGAGCGGCTCAGTTGGCCGCGCAAGCCGGCGCCATGAAAACCGTTCCGTTAGCAGTTGCCGGAGCGTTCCACACGGAGTTGATGGGCAGTGCCGTGGAGCGATTAACGGTCGCATTGGCAAACATCCAATTGCGACGGCCGGAAATCATGGTGGTTTCGAATGTAGATGCGCAGCCACACTCCGATCCAGACGATATTCGTCAACTCCTGATTCAACAGGTCTGCTCCCGCGTTTATTGGGAAGATTCGATTCGATTTCTGATGGCGCAAGGTTTCGATTGCTTTTACGAGGTGGGCCCGGGGCGAGTTTTGCGAGGATTGATGAAACGCACGGATCGCAAGGTCCCGTGCCGCGGTGTTGTAGATTAGTTCTTGGCTTTGTCGGTTTTGCCGTGGCGGAGTGTCCGCAGCAAGTGCCAAAGCATTCATGTTTTTCGTTGGACAGGTAAGCAATGAGTATTTACGGATTGACGGTCGATCTTTCGGGACAAGTGGCCCTGGTGACGGGTGCTTCTCAGGGCTTGGGGCGATCGATGGCCATCGCGCTGGCCGCCAGCGGGGCGCAGGTGATTTGTGTGGCTCGCAATGAAGCCAAGTTGCAAGAAACTCAGGCAGCGATCGTGGCAACGGGCGGGTTGGCCGAGATCCGTCCCTGTGATGTCAGTCAGCGCGAATCGGTCGATGCATTGATCGATGCCGTTGTCGAAAAATATGGCAAGCTGAGTATTTTGGTAAATAACGCCGGCATCACGCGCGATACGCTGCTGCCGAGCATGAGTGACGATCAGTGGGATGACGTGATTCAAACCAATCTCCGCGGCGCTTTTTTGTTCGCTCGGGCTGCTTCACGGATCATGATGCGGGCTCGGTATGGGAGAATCATCAACATCGCCAGCGTTTCTGGGTTGATCGGTAATGCTGGCCAGTGCAATTATTCCGCTTCCAAAGCTGGTTTGATTGGTCTGACTCGATCGTTGAGCAAAGAATTAGGCAAGCGCAATGTGACGGTCAATGCGGTTGCTCCGGGTTTCATCGAAAGCGATATGACCAAGGTGCTTGGTCCGGCGATTTTAGATGAAGTCAAAAAGCGAATTCCGGCGGCGCGGATTGGCAAGCCCGAGGAAGTTGCGGCCTGTGTCTTGTTCTTGGCCAGTTCCGGAGCATCGTACGTAACCGGCCAAGTCTTGACGGTCGACGGGGGAATGATTGCCTAGCAGGGTGCTGAAAAAGGGTGTGACTGGATGATCGGTACGATTTTCGAAAGAGTTTTTCGAAAATCATGTTATTGATTTAGTTTTTAGACATCGTGATCGGTTTCCTTTTTTGTTTGTTTGAGCAATTTGGGTAGG
>JBGSJV010000153.1:0-58316 GCA_041741535.1 Pirellulaceae bacterium | reverse complement strand
GGGTGCTTCGCACAATTGACTCCTGACACCTTTACCAGACCCTCATAGGGTGCTTCGCACAATTGACTCCTGACACCTTTACCAGACCCTCATAGGGTGCTTCGCACAATTGACTCCTGACACCTTTACCAGACCCTAAGTTTTGGATTTGACAAAGCACTAGATCCAGCCAAGTAAAGCACCACGGCATCTCACAAAGCCAACCACGCACGCTGAACCGAATGGGTGTCTCGCTGACGTTTATTGCGTTGGTTTGTGATCAACGGATACGCTGTTTCCCGGCCGCGATAAGTTGCCGTCGTTTTTCTCAGGGCCTCCGGGCGAGCAGCACAGAATGGATCCATCCGACGATGGAGCGAGCGACTTGTCCCTTCTCTCCTTGAAAAGACGCCACGCATTGATCGGATGCATCGATCAAACGAACGGCTCCGTGTCGGCTTCCGATGGTTTCAGGTTGGTTAAGAACGATCAAGTCACAGCGTTTCTGTTGTCGCTTGGCGACCGCGTTTCCGATGCCAGACTCCGTTTCTAACGCAAAACCTACAAACCATGCCTGAGGCTTCGTCGCTTTTAACCGCGCAAGTACGTCTGGCGTCTTGACCAAGTCCAGTGTCAGTCCGTCGTGGTCCGGATGTTTCTTGATTTTCTCGGCCGAGAAATGACGCGGTGTGAAGTCACAGGGAGCAGCAACCGCAATCACCCCGTCACATTCGGGCAAGACACGCAAACTCGCGTTCAGCATCTCTTGCGTGCTTTCGACGCGAATCAGCGTTGCGGCCCCAGGATATTCGATCGACACTGGGCCACTCACGATGGTCACTTGAAACCCTCGTTCGAGACAAGCGACCGCCAATGCTGCCCCCATACGACCGGACGAAGCATTCGAAAGAAATCGTACTGGATCCAAATACTCTCGCGTCGGTCCCGACGTGATCAAAACGCGTGGCATTGGCTTCCTCGCAAAAAAGATGTCTCGATACCCTCTCTCCATCGCAGACAGAACGAATTTCGCTTCGCCGTGGACACGGATCAGGCAAAATTCGGTGTGGGCGGACGATATTGCTCGATGTCGATCGTACGGAACCATTCGATGGTCTTGGCGAGACCTTTCTCCAAGGGAACTTGTGGTTCCCAGCCGAGTTGTTTCTTGGCGATCGTGATGTCGGGTTGTCGCCGAGTCGGATCGTCTTGTGGCAACGGATGAAAGGATAGTTTTGACTTGCTGCCTAACATGGCAATGATCGTTTCAGCCAACTGAAGGATCGTGTATTCGCCCGGGTTTCCGATATTGACCGGAGTATGCGGGCCGTTGGGATGGTTCATCAAGCGAATCATGCCTTCGACCAGATCATCGCGATAACAGAACGATCGCGTCTGACTGCCATCTCCGAAAATCGTGATATCCTGGTTGGCGATGGCTTGGCGAATAAAGTTGGAGACGACTCGCCCGTCAAACGGGTGCATCCGAGGCCCATAAGTGTTGAAGATGCGGATGATCCGTATGTCGACTTTGTTCGAGCGGTGATAGTCCATAAACAATGTTTCCGCCGCTCGCTTGCCTTCGTCGTAACAAGAACGCGGCCCAATCGGATTGACATTCCCATGGTAAGACTCGGCTTGGGGATGGACCAATGGGTCGCCATAAACTTCGCTGGTCGAGGCTTGGAGAACTCGAGCTTTGCAACGTTTCGCCATCCCCAACACGTTGATCGCTCCCATGACCGACGTCTTCATGGTCTTGATTGGATTGTATTGATAGTGCCCCGGCGATGCCGGACAGGCCAAGTTGTAGATCTGGTCCACTTCCAACCACAACGGATGTGTGACGTCATGCCGAATCAACTCGAAATTGGGTTCACGCAACAAATGGGTCACATTGTGCTTTTGACTCGTAAAAAAGTTGTCCAAGCATATCACATCGTGTTTATCGGCCACCAACCGTTCGCACAAATGCGACCCCAAGAAACCCGCTCCGCCCGTGACCAAGATTCGTTTCATGTGCGACATCGTTAAAATTCATTTCCCAAGAAAGGACTTACCGGTGGACGGCAACTGGATGAACGTCGGTCCGATTCTAGAGGAATTCGAGGCGATTCGGCAAGGTGAAGTGAGAACACCGTCCGCGGTCGTGCTGCTGCAGTACTTTTCATTGCAGGGCGGTCGTAGGCACCTGCCATGAGCCGCGACCATTAAAATGCACTCGGTTGTCCAAGATCGGCAATCGGCACACAGATTGTGCCTGCGACTTATTGCTCGGCATCACGCTTCAACGAAAATTGCTCGGTATGGCGGTTACAGGACGACGATGTGAGACACCGGTGGGAAAACGGGATGCTGATCGGTTCGAGCGCTGGCACAAGAACACAATGCAGCACTGCCCTGCTCCACCGCTTAACCGGAGAACCTTTGGAACTGCCACCGCAAATCCAACGTGGTGGGGAACGCGGGGTTGGGTGGCTCTGGCTGGATCTCCAACGGGCCCGGAGTATGTCCCATGGCAAAAAACCGAGCCGCACGGCGAGCTTCCGCTTCGTTCGCATTGACCGGAAACGTCGCATAGTTTCGACCAGCCGGATGAGCAACATGGTAAACACAGCCGGCGACACTTCGGCCATTCCAAGTGTCGACCAAATCAAACAGCAATGGCGTGTGAACCCCGATCGTTGGATGTAGGCCACTGGGCGGATGCCAAGCCTTGTAACGCACGCCGCCGACATAATGTCCGGGGATGCCCGTGGTTTGCAGCGGAACTTGACGTCGATTGCAGGCGATTTGATAACGATCGCCAATGAGTCCTGTCGCCTTCACTTGTACCCGCTCGAGCGATGAATCCACAAAGCGAACCGTCCCTCCGCCTGCCGGTTCCTCGCCCAAGACGTACCATGGTTCGATACCCGCTCGTAGCTCCATTTGGATGTCTTGATATTCCAGCTTGCCGATCAATGGAAAGCGGAACTCGAAATGTGGTTGGAACCACGAGGCCTCAAAGTGGAGCCCACTTTCGCGCAACTCTGTGATGACGTCGCAAAAATCTTGCCAAATGTAATGAGGCAACATGTATCGATCATGCAAGGTCGTGCCCCAATGGATCAACTTCTTATCCCAAGGCCGCTCCCAAAATTTGGCGACCAAGCCGCGTATCAACAACTGTTGAGCCAAGCTCATCTGAGCGTGGGGTGGCATTTCAAAGCCTCGCAGTTCGACCAAGCCCAACCGGCCCGTCGAACTGTCCGGTGAATAGAGCTTGTCGATACAAAACTCGGCTCGATGCGTGTTGCCGGTCAAGTCGACCAACAAGTTGCGGAAGATTCGATCGACGATCCAAGGCGCGCAGGTCTGGCCGACGGGCGGCAATTGTTGGAAAGCCAATTCAAGTTCGTACAACGAGTCGTGGCGTCCTTCATCCACTCGTGGCGCTTGACTCGTTGGTCCAATAAACCGACTGCTAAACAGGTACGATAACGAAGGATGGTTGATCCAATAACCGAGGAAGCTTCGTAACAGATCGGGACGCCGCAAGAAGGGGCTGTCGACAGGATTGGCGGCCCCCAAGACGATATGATTTCCACCACCCGTGCCCGAGTGTCTTCCATCCAGGTCGAATTTATCGGTCCCTAACCGAGTCAACCTGGCTTCTTCATACAAAGCCGTGGTAATGTCGCGCAACTGCGGCCACGATTCACTGGGTTGAATGTTCACTTCGATCACACCAGGATCAGGAGTAACCTTGATGAACTGAACTCGCGGGTCTTGGACCGGTAGGTAACCTTCGATCACGACCGGTTGCTGCATGATTCGAGCGGTGGCTTCCACGGCGGCCAACAGATCCAAGTAGTCTTCGATTCGCTCGGTGGGCGGCATGAAGATGTGGAGTCGACGGTCGCGGACTTGAGCGCACAGTGCCGTTCGAATCGCGTACGGTAAAGTCGGTTCGTCGGGGGCCTGACGCCGCTCCTCCGCCATTTCTTCGCCGGTCATTTGATGCGAGTGCCCTTCGGCCGATTGAGCCTGGGCGGCGCCAGGTACCGACGACTGGACATAGGTTGGAAATGGCAGCGGCGGTCGCTCGCCAAGTTCCGCGTCAACGTACCAAGGATTCAAATCGGACGGGTAGACCGGCAGCGACTCCAATGGCAAACGTAAGCCAATCGGCGAGTCGCCTGGCAACAGGAAAAACTTCTCCGAACGAACCGGCCAAACGCCGCTGACCCACCGCGGACGCGCGGCTTGTGCTTGCCACCAAGCTCGACGTAACGGCAGAATGTAGCCCGTGGGTTGATTCAGGCCGCGTTCCAATGCCCGAGCCAAGCGGACCCGTTCTTCCGGATCATCCAACTTTACTTTTCGCGGATCGACGTTGATCGGCAGACGCTGTTCTTGTTGAATATGGTGGAGTGGATCTTCAAAGACCGGCACAACCCACCGAGCTTGAACTTCCAAGACCTGCGACAGACGTTGCAAAAACTTCTCGGCCGTTTGCTGATCGATTGCGTACTCGCGTTCGGGATCCGCGATCAACGAAGGATCTTGCCAAATGGGCAGTCCATCTTTGCGCCAATAACAGGTCAAGGCCCAGCGTGGTAGCGATTCGCCCGGATACCATTTTCCGGCGCCATAATGCAATAAACCGCCAGGGGCGAAACGCAGCTGCAGCCGGCGGATCAACTTCTCCGACAAGATCCGCTTTTCCACGCCAACTGCTGCGGTGTTCCATTGATCTCCGTCCATGTCGTCGATCGACACAAACGTCGGTTCGCCGCCCATCGTCAAGCGAACATCTTGCGCCGCTAATCTCTGATCGATCACTTGACCCAACCGATCGATCTGTAGCCAATCGGAGTCGCGGTAAGGTTTGGTCACGCGCGGTGTTTCACGCACGCGAGTCACCGACATCGTATGTTCAAACTCGGATTCGCAAGCTTCCAAAAGTCCTGTGATCGGTGCCGCGGAGCTGGGGTCGGGCGTCGCGGCCAAGGGAATGTGGCCTTCGCCCGCCAATAACCCGGACGTTGGATCTAGCCCAATCCAACCGGCACCTGGTACAAACACCTCGGTCCAAGCGTGCAGGTCCGTGAAATCCGCTTCAGCACCGGTTGGTCCGTCCAGTGATTTCACATCAGGCACCAATTGAATCAGATAGCCCGACACAAACCGAGCTGCCAAGCCCAAATGCCGCAACAGTTGGACCATCAGCCATGCCGAATCACGACACGAACCGGACTTTAGAGTCAGGGTCTCTTCAGGTGTTTGGACTCCTGGTTCCAAGCGAATCAGGTACTTGACTTCTTGTTGCAATCGTTGGTTTAGTTCAACGACATAATCGATGATCCCACAACGTTCGCGTGAAATGGTCTTCAGAAACGCCTGCCCTCGAGGTCCCAACGGCGAGGTTTCCAAGAATGCCTTGAGATCGCGCGCCGTTTCCGGTTCGTACGTCAAAGGAAAGTGTTTGGCGGCATCTTCCAAGAAGAAGTCAAACGGATTGATTACGGTCATGTCCGCAACCAAGTCCACTTCCACGACAAAATGCTCGGTCACCGCCGGAAAAACATATCTGGCTACAAAGTTACTGTGAGGATCTTGCTGCCAGTTAACAAAGTGCTCCGCTGGTTGTACCTTCAACGAATAGCTGAGAATCGGCGTTCGACAATGGGCTGCGGGTCGCAACCGGACCAATTGTGGCCCCAGTTGAATGGGACGTTCGTACCGGTACTCCGTCCGATGATGGAGAGCAACTTTGATCGACATTTCTAAGGACCAATCAGCAAGAATTGCGTATAGACCCGATCACCCACGTCATTCAAACGACGCTGCAAGTGATCGACAAACTGGTGCATGCCTCGTTGAATAATGGTGGTGGCGTCCAGCGAGGCGATTTCTTCACATAGCAAGGTTAGTTCTTCTTCGGCACTGTTGCGCGGCAGATCATCGGTCGGCCGCTTGCGACCTCGATTCGAGATCGCTCGCAGCGAAGACAGTGCTTCATCCAAACAGTAACGCACGGCTCGTGGAAACGTCTCGTCCAGAACCAAGAACTGGATCACCCGCGGAACGGTGATCGTTTGATATTGCTTGCGATACATTTCAAACGCACTCACCGAACGCAACAACTCGGACCACTGCAAGTCGTCCAGTGTCGTGCCCACATGTTCCAGTGACGGTAATAACGTGAAATACTTGACGTCCAGAATTCGGCTCGTTTTGTCTGCTCGTTCCAAAAGACGACCCAAGTTGGCAAAGTGCCATCCGATACCTCGCGACATCGTCGAGTCGATCAAGCCCGCCGAGATGAGGCTGTTGCGTTTGATCCAATCGAACAAATTATCCGCCGTCCCATAGCGCGCGAACGCTCGCACATCGTCTTGGAAAGTCTGTTCGGCATTGCGAACCCCATGATAGAAGTCGTTCAAGTGTTCCCAGACCTCGGACGAAATCGCCTCGCGCACACTTCTCGCGTTCTCGCGAGCGGCCGTTAGCGAAGCCAAGATCGAATGCGGGTACTCGCGGTCAAACGTCAAGAAGTGCACAACCGCTTCGGGACTATAAGTATCATGCCGTTTGAGAAAGGCCGCATCGTCACCTGTCACTTGGATCAGCGGCTTCCAATGATTGATCGAGTCATTGGGCTGATCCAGCGAAAAGTACTGCGTCACATCGATGAAGCGGGCCAGATTTTCAGCTCGCTCGATGTAGCGGGCCATCCAGTAAATCGAATCGGCGACTCGGCTCAGCATCACAGGGTCTCCTCGGTCGAGGCCACTTGTCCGGGCACGGCTGCCACGACCCAAGTATCTTTACTGCCACCACCTTGCGAAGAATTGACCACTAACGAACCTTTCCGCAATGCCACGCGCGTGAGCCCACCGGGCAACACCCAGATCGACTTGCCATAGAGAATGTACGGCCGCAAATCGACGTGGCGTCCCTCAATGCCGTCCTCCAAGATCGTGGGGACGCGGGATAAGGACAAAGTTGGCTGTGCAATATAATTGCGCGGATCCGCTTGGATTCGCCGCGCGAATTCGGCTTGTTCGTCCTTGGTCGAAGCCGGACCGATCAACATGCCGTAACCGCCGGCTTCGTTCGCCGCTTTGACAACCAGTTCCGGTAGATTGGCCAAGACATAAGCACGGTCGTCCGGACGTTGGCAAACATAGGTCGGGACATTGGGCAGAATCGGCTCTTCAGTCAGGTAATAGCGAATCATATCTGGCACAAACGCGTAGATCACTTTGTCGTCAGCGACGCCTGTGCCCGGAGCGTTCGCCAACGCGACGTTGCCCGCCAAATAAGCCGACATCAAGCCCGGGACACCCAACATCGAATCCTTGCGAAACGCCAACGGGTCCATGAAGTCGTCATCGATTCGACGATAAATAACGTCGACTTGCTCCAGCCCATTGGTGGTCCGCATGAAGACGCGTTTCTCCGTCACCACCAAATCGCGACCTTCGACCAACTGCACGCCCATTTGCTGAGCCAAGAAGGAGTGCTCGTAATACGCCGAGTTGTAACTGCCGGGGGTCAATACAACGACGGTGGGCTGTTCCTTGTTCGCCAAGTGAACCAAAGTTTCGTACAGGCGACTGGGGTAGTCGATCACCGGACGAACTTTGGAAGCCGAGAAGATCTTCGGGAACGACCGCTTCATCAACATCCGATTTTGCAACACATACGACACTCCCGAGGGGCAACGCAGGTTGTCTTCCAAGACGTAAATCGCTCCATCACCGCCGCGAACCAAGTCGGTCCCGGTGATATGGCACCAGATGCCTTGCGGCGGTGTCAGGCCCACGCACTGTGGGCGAAACGACTTGGCCTCCTGCAGCAATTCTCGCGGGACGATGCCGTCTTTGATGATATTCTGTTGATTGTAGACGTCCTGAATAAAAGCATTCAACGCCTTGATCCGCTGTTTGAGCCCCGCTTCGATATGGCCCCATTGCATGGATTCGACAATGCGCGGCACGATGTCGAACGGAAAGATCTTTTCAGTGCCTTGCTGATCGCTATACACGTTGAACGTGATGCCCATCTTCAACAGGGCTTGGTCGATCGCTTTTTGCCGTCGGCTCAGTTCGCCCGGCGGCAAGGCATTGATCATCTCAACCAGCGTTTTAGCGCCGACCCGAGGCTTGCCTTTTTCATCAAATAATTCGTCATAAAAGCCCTCGGTCTGGTAATTCTGGAACTGGTGGTTCAAACAACACCCTCCGACGCGGCGAGTAATCGAAATGCGGCTCCTAAACGGCGCTGAACCCTCTGGAACACGCACCATATCCGTACCGACGTACCACTCAGGTTGCCCAGGGTAGCAGACGCGCATGATTTTGCAAGTAATGCAATCCGACAATCTACTGGCGAAGGAAACTACGATCGGTTTAAACCGGGCTCCGAATCAAACGGGTTTCTACGGGAGAGATGCCTTTCCCCAAGGATTCCCCAGCCGCCACGCACTTTGTGACCTCTTTGACGGAATAGTGCAAGATGGTTCCCAAATCGGTTTGCTCCAACGCCAACAGCGCGGTGATGCATGCCGCCAGGACACAGCCAGAACCGTGAGTTCGATTGGTCGTTTGAAACGGCAAACTCATTACACCGATTCCGTCCTCTTGCGTCAGATAGACCCGATATTGATCGTCGATGCGGCCGTACTTCAATAAAACGTTTTGGCAGCCCATTTCCTGAAGTCGATGAAGTGCCAATTGGACGTCGGGAAACGACTGGATCGACATCCCCGTCAACTTCTCGGCCTCCAAGCGATTGGGCGTCAGGAGATAGGCTTTCGGCAATAATAGCTTGCGGTAACTCTCAACGGCTTGGTCGTCCAGCAAGGCATGGCCATGTTTGCTGACCATTACGGGATCGATCACAATCGGAACTTTTACCGAATCCAGTTCTTCGGCAACCGCTTGCACGATCTCGGCGTTCCCCAGCGCCCCCAACTTGATCGCTCTTGGTGGAATATCGCTCAGGACCGCTCGCAGCTGTTGTCGAACAAAACTTGGCTCGAGGACTAGAACTTGTTCGACCGTCTGAGTGTTCTGGACGGTCAGCAGCGTCACGACCGACATGCCGTAGACCTGGAACTGTTGAAAGGTTTTCAAATCTGCTTGTAGCCCCGCCCCACCACTGGGGTCCGACCCCGCGATGGTCAAGGCCGTCGCGCCTTTGGGCAAATGAAGGATTGAGTCGGTTGCGGTGTCTTTGCGAGGCTTTGGCATTTTTAAGGTTTGTCAAGTGAGGGAGTTATATGCCGGACTGGCGGATCGGTCCGCGACATTGTAGTGGACTGTACCTACGGTCCAACTGCAAATTGCCGAAAGCGATTGAAACGTCTCGACAAGTACAAGGCCAGGAACATCAATTATGGGCATTAGCAATTGATATGCCACTTCGGCTCGCTTTGCACGCCAAGCCATGCGAGCCTGCCCCAATGTGTCTCGCATCAGGCCAAGTGTGCGGGTTCATTCGAGTATCATTCTCCCTCCATTTACTTTCGACGACGATGATTCAAAGGCAGTCAGTCTCCCTTTCAAAAACGAGAATACATCGGGGAAAACACCTTAAGTACTACTCGCTGGGAAGAAAGCAGGCTTCCGTAAATCGATCAAATAAAGAACGCATCGCCGTGTAGTGAACGGTTTGCACAAAGTCGCGTGGACCGGCCAGTTCGATGGCACGCGCCGCCTCTGCATCTGTGAGAACAACCGGTGATGCTGCCAGATTTCGTGCTACGATCAAAAGAGCTCTGTCACGAGACGTCAATGTTTCAACCGAGTCGGACGTTTCAAACGTTTCTAGTTCCAGGATCTGAGCACGAGTTTGACCAAGCGATGTTAGCGTGGCATCGGCCTGAGCCAGCGAATACCAGGCTCCATTCTGCCGAGCAATGACCCATGCCAAACGGGCTCGGGTCAAGTCGCTCAAATCCAGATTCTTTTCGGCCGCCAACAATGCAGTCACTTGTCGCTTTCCAGCGATGGGGAAATTCGCTAGGACTCGAATCCATTGCGGTGTAACCTCCGGCAATTCCAAATCGTTAAACAATGCCCGGGTCTCTTCTTTGGACTTGACAGTCAATCTCGCTTGCCGAGTACGCGCCAGCAAGAGGCCCTCTGCAACAGAAATCGACGAACTTGTTTTCTGCAAATCTCGTTGCGTCAGAATCCGAGGCGACGTAACGGCCGAGGGTATCCCCTCCAAAATCGCGGAAACTCGCGTCGCCAATTCTGGGTTGGTGTCCGTGAGATAAGAATGCCCGTCCGTATTCCCGGCACCAAAACTCCCTCCTGTACTGGATTGAGGGACTCCTACGCCTTCCTTCCAGCGGTTGATCGCATTATTTCCGGCGACAGATAAAATCATTTCCAGAATCTGCAAGTCTGTGAAATGTTCGCGGCACGCATCCAAGTCTTTGTCGGATAGACGTTGTGGTTCGAGCGTCAAACGACGAGCCAATGCAAATGCGGTTTGCTCGCTGACAGGGAACGACGACCAATCCAAATCCAAAGCGGCAATATCGTCATCACTCATTCCGACGGCCAATAACTTCGACTCTTGGTGCCCCAAACAGTACTGACAATTATTGACACGCGAGGCGAGCCAAAACAAACGTGTCTTGAATCCATATTCCAATGTGATCGCAGGGTCCTGTTCTTGAACCGGTCGATTATCGTTGGGTCGACCATCATTGGGTCGATTGTTGTTCGGGCGTGGGCTACGGTTTGAACTTCCTCCAAAATTCATGTAGCCTCTTGCTCCAGAACCGCCCGGCAAATAGAGACTCGACAACCGTGACTCGTAGGACGCCGCCCTTCCATCGTTCCGATTTTGTTCCTCTTCCGATATTGGTGGCAGCGAAACTCGCTCCTTGCGATACTTCATGTTCTCCAACAGATTTTTCATCTCCACCCGAGTGACGGGCGTTGGCCGCGGAGCAAGCTCGTCATCATCGGAACTTCGTGGCGATGAACCGTCCGCTTGAGCAGCCGGAAGTACCGCCGAAGTCGGTTGAGGTTTGCCTTCCTGCAATCCGAATGCCGTCGTGCGGCCATTCGTCCCAACCAACAGCAATATCAGGATAGAAAGCGAGCGAATCGCCATGTTCGAATATCGACACAACATCGGCATCTCCAATTTCTGCTACTTGTTTTGAACTGTTTCGTTGTTTCTCACTGCCTTTCGGCACGCACGGTCACCATCAGTCGGCGGAAAAAATTACTTGGATTTAGGGGGTAGTGCGAAGTCCGAGAAGACATTGTCGGTTTCCAGTTGGAGTTGGAATCCATCTGAAACTCGTGTCATGTACAAACCTCGACACAGCCAAAAGAAGATCGCCATCGCTTCTTTTTCCCCCAAGTCTCGTTCTAATGCTTCGTAGTCTCGCAGAGATACGGCCCACGGGTTGACTGTAAGTTGGCGTGCATACGCAAACGCACGTTGTTCGGCAGCAGGAAATGCAGACCAATCGTTGCTGGCCAAAGCTTTGAGTCGCGCGTGGACTTGTTCATTCGACAATCCGGCAACTTCCAACAACATTTCGCAGTGTCCCATGCAATAGTTGCATTGCAACGCGCGGGTCTGAACCCAGAACAAGCTTTCCTCGAAGACGCGATCTTGAGGGGCTTCCGCCCACATTGTTCGCGTTGTCAAACTCCAAGGAACCGCTAATTCAGGCACGTAACCCAAGCACACCAGATTCCAAACGATTCGCGTCGGCCGAGCCGCGAAACTCGGCGGCAATTTCGGAGCGACTTCGTCCCAAGTTGGTACCGGCAATCGCTGATTTCGTTCCTTTTGGCCAACCAAACGGCGCTGAAGTTCGGCGTAGGATATCTCCCCCCAAGCACCATCGTCTTGAATCACGTCGATACCTCCCACTAGGAGTGGTTCGAAAGGTCGGTTTGGCGGCAGAATCGGTTGAGCCTGAAAAACACTTGGATCGAACTCGATTTTGAGCGGCGGCAAGGGTGCCGAACCTTCCGCTTCTATCCCCAACCCTAATAACAATCGATCTTGGAAGTTTCCGTAAGCCACCAACAAGACCATCGCCGCCGTCTCGCGGGGACCAAACCGCTGCACCAACTTGTCAAATTCGGCGTCCGGAACCCGAGCCGCGTCGGTGGAAAGTTTTTGCGCAAACGACAACGGTTCTTGTTCGTCAGGCAACCAGGCATCGACTCCGGAAACGAGCCGCAACAACTCATCTGAGGTGGCTCCTGCGTGAAGCAGGTCGAGTAACGCGGTTCGTTTTGCGTATTCGCAACGATTGACCTTCGCGACCTCAAATCGCATCTTCGCCCGCAATTTCGAATCCAAGGGGCTCTTGGTACGCTGTGCGTAGTCCAACTGCAACAGAGCCGCTGCCGTCTTTGGCAGATGTCCCGCAACCGCTTTGGCCCAATTCGGTAACGGCAAATCGCGACCCGCCGTCGGTGTGGGCAATTGCAGCCACACCTCGTCGTCCGAAGTGTCATTCGACCAATGGTCGGGAAACTTAGGTAATTCCACGTTTTGTTCCTCCACGCATTTGGTCCCAAAATCTAAACTAATGCTGGTTTCTGAACCATCACGAAACGGTTCGCACGGTTCTTGAGCGTTAATCACCTCGGCCCCGAGCAGCCAAATGATGACTGTCATTGCGACACCAAATCGAAGCAAGTTCATGACATTATCCTTTCGAAAATCCGACGCAGGAGTTTCACCTGTGTATTGAAAGCCTGAAGACGAAACCACTTGTTGGATTGCGTCCCATTGCTTCGTATAAATTTACAAATGAAACCAAACACACGGACGGTGACCTGAAATCACGTCGTTAATTCTTAGACAGTTTTGATTGCCAGTAGAGTCTGGGGAGGACGATCGATCCTCACAAAACATGCTTGATCGATAAAAGGCCACAAAGGTGCCGCAGACAATATCGGAATCTCAAACTTTACCCAAACTGCATTGGGTGTTCGCATCTCAGGCGGCTCACTTTCACGACTGACTGCCGTCGGAGTATTGACATTTATCGGAAACGTCCCCCGACGGCATTGTGGACCATCGCACGGGTGGTTGTTTGGCGGATATCCTAGTTCGGAACGAATTATCTCCGCAACCGAGTCACTAGGAGTTGGACCAGAATCAAGCTGACTCCGACGTGACATCCATTCCCACTTTGTAAAAACATAGTGTCCGCACGAGCCAAACGTGGGCGTGATCAGGGTTGATGTAACTATAACAACGCAAATGATAAACAAGATCCTGGCCAACGCCGTAAAAATAAGGCGATCGGACAATGTCCCGGTATTTGAGGCGGAACTCGCCTTCTGGGCGGAGGAACACACAATCATTTCGAGGCGATGTCGTTCGGCAGAATCGTTCCACAAGTCCATGGACTACTCAAAAAAGCTCGAATCGAGACTCAATGAGTTCTTTGTCAGAACGAACCCCGAGCGCCTTTCGGGTCGTATTAGAGTCGGTCGCCTCGGGATTGCAAGTTTTTTTTTCTGTAACCAACCCGAAACACCATACCAACCCGAGCACCGTTCCAGAAACTCATGTTCCGAACGGACAAATTGATTAAAATCATTGCGCAATCAGTCAAATAAACACTCCGTTGCTGGGGGCGTTCGTGGTGTCCCATTACGATAACTCGGAGGTCGTTTTTCCATACAAATTGGATCGGCGGAGCGATACGCGACAATCGTAGCAGAACATTCTACGACACTGGCGTAACATAGATTTTCGAACACCATTTCTGTAGCGTTTAATCGTCACGTTTTCGATCGGACTTGTAGCGGATGCAAACGCACAAGACGATATGGGGCGGCGAGATGAGGGACGGCAATTTATGGAGCCGCTATGACACGAGTCGCCTGATGTGCGCACCGAATGGGGGTATCTTGGCAAGCAGAACTCGCACCGATCGAGGAACTGGAATGATGGAAGTAACCACAACCTCGACTTTCTAACCAACCGGTCAACCTGCGCCGTTCCAACAGCCGCACTACCTGCGGACGGCCAAACTGAACTGCGGACGAATGGAATGTCGCCGCTGTTTGGTCCAATAACCGAGTTGATATGTTGACGGCACGCATTTCGCATACCCATGATTCGACCGTGTTCATCCTCAGTCCGGCTTGGCCATTCATTGGAATGACGCACGTCGGGAAGTTCAATTCAATCGCAACCCAAACAGTTGGTGCCCAATCCGGACGACTAACGTGTTGGCACCCACGGCATAGCCATAAACCGTCGGACGATCAAAAGTCGCGGCGGCTTGACGACGTTCTTCTGTTTCTTCGCTTGCGGCCAACGACGCCTCAGGCAACAGGATCTCTTCGTTCCAGATCTGATTCTCGGCCAAGATTTCGAAATTTGGACCGCTCTTGATCACCGTACAAATTCCTTCTTTACCAAATAGATAAATGCGATCACCGACTGCTAGGGGAGTGGCCCAACACTGCTGTTTGGTGCGCTCGTTATAGACAACCTCGCCATTCTTTTCATCGACGCAATAAACCACGCCGACTCGATTGACCCAATACGCATACCCTTGATGCAGAATCGGTGAGGCCCATGTCGGCGTCGCCCCGTCAGCCACCCACAAGCGTTCGATCTGATAGTCGTCACCCGTCTTGGTGACTTGCAACAAGCAGTTCGTCTTTTTCGCTTCCGCCACGTTCTGGCCATCCCGGCCGCCCGAAGCACCCAAGAGAAATCGACCCTCGCCCAAGTCCAGCGGCGTTGTGCCTGTGTTGCCGCCAACGTCGGTGAAGGTCCACAGTTGTTGACCGGTTGCCGGATCGTAGCCGTCCACCGATCCCGCCGAACTGACGACTACCTGTGGTTGCCCGCCCACGTTGATGAGGGAAGGAGAAGACCAGCTGCGTCGCGCGGAACGGTCCGCTTTCCAAGTGGTCTCACCGGTCGCCTTGTCCAATGCCAACAGCGCTCCGGGGCCATCGTGTTCCAACAAAACGAACACGTGAGAACTATTCTGACACGGCGAGGCCGCCAAACCAAACTCGGCGACAAACGGGCCATGGTCCTTGGACAAATCTCGCTGCCACAATCGTTCGCCGGTATGATTGTAAGCGACACAGTCCCCGCTCTCAAACAAAACCACCAATCGCTGGGCATCCACCACCGGAGTCGGCGCCGATCGACTGACATACAGACTATTTTTCACCGGCACCGAGTTCTTGATCGTTTGTCGCCAACGTTCGGAGCCCGTTTCAACATCGAAACAGATCACGTGGTAGGAGTCCTTCATGGGACCTTCCACGGACGTCACAAATACCGCGTCGCCCCACAGCACGGGACTGGATTGACCATGACCCGGCAACGGTATGTTCCATTTCAACGCTGTCGGCAGTTCCCATTGAATCGGGAACTTGTCCGCAGTTAGTTTACTCGCGCCCTGACCCAAGAAGCCCGGCCAACGAACGACCGAATCATCCGAGGCAGTGATGGGATCATCCACAGTCCATGCGGACGTGATCCCCGGCGAATCCAATAGCAGGCCTCCAAGTAGACCAAGCGTAAGCAAACGGCGGAGTAACGATAACATGTTCATGATTGCATTCTTTTCGGCGGGAGAATTATTGACCTAAACAACGATCTTTCCAGTACCCAGGTTCACGATGGAGGTTCATGACCGCAATGACCAGCAAACTGCCCGGTTCCACCGAATACAAAACCCCATAGGGAAATCTTCGTACTAAAACCCTCCTCACGCTTCCAATGAGAATAGGCCAGGCTTGCGGCAACGTCACGGCCCGTTGTACCGCCGCGTACACTTCCAACGAAAGATCGTAACCAAGCCCTGGTTCAATCGCCTCATAGTACGAGACCGCTTCGCGCAATTCCAATTCGGCTTCAGGATGAAACGTAACGGTCATTTCGCGCGGTCTGACCAGAGTTTGGAAAACACTTCTTCCATCGAGACCGCCTCAACTTTTCCAGATCGAATTTCGTTCAACCGTTGCTCGGCGACCAATGCCCACTTTTCATCTACCTTTGAATCGGGTGGATTCAAACTTCGGAGCAACGAATCGACGACGAATGCCCGCTCTTCAATTGGAAGTGACTCTGCGTGATTGATTAATTCTCTAATCTTCATACAGAAGTTCCGTTTGCAAACAACTCGATTGAGATGGTTATCGTAGGCGGAATCGGCAAATCGTAGATGTCCGAGGAAAGCTCTTGCTCCACCCGTATTCTAAGGTCCTATCCCGAGGGGGCTGACCGTCTCTGCTGATTAGTGAAAACACGACAACTTTGCCTATGCATTCACTGGTTAAGGCTACGTTCGGGACAGGCACTTACCATTTCGTCTCTTACCCAAGACGCGGTGACTGCGACGAAACCATTCTAACGTCGCATTTCTAGCTCGTCAAACTGTTTCCGTACTCAGGTGATAAGAACAAGTTTATGTTCTGAATCCGCCCAGAGCGGGCTCAAGTTCCGCGGGCGCTCCGTGAAGCTACGATAATTCAATTCCGCAAGACACTACCAGATGATCATTCACGTCCCACACGGAAGTCCGACAGTCCTGATAACAAGTCATCAAGCACGCCGGAAGCAACCGGGCGCGGACAGGACCACACGAGAAAGAACAAAGCTTGCCGCGCCAAGCGTTGGGCCGCGTGTGGTTCGACGAAACCCGCGCCTTTGAGGAACAACAACGCGGTTTGTGTTGTCTTGAGCGCTAACTTGGTGCCCGCGACGCGCACCGCCATCACCGCATCGGCCTCGGAAACCATTACCAACTCATGCAGTTGCTGACGAACCGAATCTGCCGCCCCGCGAAATGTTTCAACGATCGGTACCAGTTCCGGTCGATGGCATACCGAGGCCTGCAGCAAGTCGATGGCGGCGACCGATAGTCCAAGTGCCAGATTGGTCGTCTCTAGTCCACCACCGCCAACCTGGCCCATGACTTGTTCGGTCGGACCAGCCAACACCAACTCACCTTCAACCTCAACGGCGTTCAATCGGACTTCGGCCGTTCGTGAGCCGACCAAAGACGACAACGGCAACGGAGCGGCGATCGTTACGCCAGCTCGATCCGGTGGTAATGCCACCAGAACCTGTCGGCCATCGCCCAACGTGGCCCCCACAATGATCACTCGAGCTTGATCCGCCCCCGTCACCCAAGGAATCGAACCGTCCAATTGATAGCCACGATTGGTTGCCGTTGCGAGCAATGAAGGACCCAAATGTTGTCGCGACGTCGTGAGTTGCGATAAACCCACCGTTCCATAAGCCCCCGCCAACAAGTCGGGTAGGAACCTCTCTTGTAGTGAGCGTGGACCCTTTAGAAGCTGACGCACACAGGCTTCTCGTTGGCTCAAGATAAATGCGGTCGTCAGGCAACCACTCGCCAAGTGTTCGTGTCCCGCCAATCGCTCCACTGGGCTCCACTTCATGCCACCCCATTCTTTCGGAATCGACCACGCCAAGCCTCCCGCCGCCTGTACGGCATTCATGGATTCAACGGGCCATGCCAATGATCGATCCGAGGCATCGGCACGGAGTGCCAATGTTGTCGCGAGGTCCAACTTCATCTAACAAGGAACCTTATTCTTATTTGCATTTTCAATGGGTCGCCCGAACGAAGTTCCCCTCGCGCCCGACGAAGTTAAAACGTTACCGGTACCTTTCCCCCGCTTCGACACGAAAGTTGAGAAAGTCTCAAGCGGAGACGTAGGAAAAGCCATATCGTCCGAAACCGCGCAAGGTGGATTGTAGGCTCGATTCAAGTCTAACACAAACATGGCATTGTTGCCTGGATGCTTGGTTGCGATAAATCAGCCCTGTTTGGATATTGTTTAGCGAACGTCCGTACCCTGGCAAAAACAAGAATTATCAATGTCAGTGGTAAGCGTCAGCGGAATCTTTTCAGCCGCGGCGACAAAGGCCAAGGCAATCCCCGTGTTGCCGCTGGTTGGTTCCACCAACTCTTTGCCGGGCCCCAACAATCCACGCGCTTCTGCGTCCCAGATCATTGCGGCGCCCAAGCGACACTTTACGGAAAACGCAGGATTTCGTCCTTCGATTTTTGCCAAGATCGTCGCATGGCCACCGGCCGGAATTCGATTCAACGCGACCAATGGAGTCTGCCCAATCGTCAGCGAGTTATCCGCAAACCATCCGTCCATAACGTCACTCCGTTCGGTTCAAGGCATAAAAAAAGGCCAGCTGCGCGTTGCGTGCAGCTGGCCTCCGGTTTTCCGGTCAGCCAATTCAATTTGATGTTTCTGGAGATCCTTCTCCCAGCGAACTTCCAAAAAGTATCAAAGCCATCAACATCCGTCAATCAGGGCGATCGATCGCAAATTCAGGATGATGCGTCCGAGTTACCGCCACGAAATTCGGACCATTGTATTTTGAGTTTCCGCATTCTTGCGCGCAGCGTGTGTTGATTGATCTTCAGCAAGGCGGCGGCGCCTTTGGTGCCTTCAATTTTTCCTTGCGTAAATTGCAGGACATTTTCGATATGCCTGCGCATGGCATTGTCCAATGACCAATCTTGCGGCGCCTTGTCCGTTGTCAACGCGGCTGATGGCGACGTCGCGGATCCCTCAACGGTTTGCCGAGAGGTCGCTTGCCACGAATGATCAAACACGCCGAGAGCCGTGCGGATTTCCAGGGTCTTGCCTTCGCCCAAGATGGCCGCTCGATCAATCACCGCCCCCAATTCGCGAATATTCCCCGGCCATGGATACTGTTGCAACAATTCAAGATCACTGGTTGTGGGATGGCACGGTGATAAGGAAAACCGCACGGCTGCACGTTCCGCAAAGTAAAGCGCCAACTCCGGGATGTCTCGTTGCCGTTCTCTTAACGGCGGGATTTGAATCGGGAACACGGCCAAACGATACCACAGATCTTCTCGGAATGTTCGGGTGCGAACCATGGCCGCCAAATCGCGATGGGTTGCGGCAATAATTCGGACATCTATATGAATTGGTTGCCGACCGCCAACCCGTTCGATAAATCCATCTTGCAAAACGCGCAAAAAACGAACTTGTGCCTCCAACGGCAATTCGCCAATCTCGTCCAGGAACAACGTTCCCCCGTCGGCGCGCTCGAACCAACCAGCTCGGGCTTGATCGGCTCCGGTGAAGCTACCCTTTTCATGACCGAACAATTGCGCATCGATCAACTCAGGAGGAATGGCGCCGCAGTTGACGCGAATGAATGGCCCGTCCCGTCGAGCACTGCGGGTGTGAATGGCTTTGGAAACGACTTCCTTGCCCGTGCCGGTCTCGCCGAGAATCAGCACCGGCACGTCCGAGTCCGTGACCAAGGCGACTCGCTCCATGACGGTTCGCAAGCCGCCGTTTTCGCCCACGACTCGATCCGCGTGACCGGTCCGACCGGCCCGTCGGAGAGCAGACCGTCGCTCCTCATCCGCCTTCCTGGCTAACCGTCGCAGCTCGGCCTGCTGCCGGTCGTGTTTGAACGCGGACGAAAGCGGCTCGCTGGCTGCGCGAAAAAACTCGAACTCATCGGGTTGCAGCGCACGTTCCAAATCCAATTCAAACAGGATCAAGCCTTCGCAAAGTTCTGGCTCTCCCAATGAAATTACTAACCACGTTCCCGCCAACTCCGGGGGCAGCAAATGCGTGATTCGTCGCGTGGGATCGATTCCGCCACGGGTAACGATCGGCTGTTGAAGGACGTGCCAAGCGGCGACCGCACTTAGATCGGTTTCCGTCAGCTCGCATCGATTCTCGGCGATTGTCTCGGTTTCGACGGCGGCGGTTTCGCGCGAGTAGGCCATCGCGATCGTCAGTGCCAGCGGTGGATGCGGCTCGATTTGTCGAACCATGATTTTGCGCAGTGGATACCATCGTTGCAACAAAGACAAGATTTTGGGAAGGACCTCCGTGAGCGCGGTCGTATGCCCCACCACACTCCATAACTCAAGTATTCGGTTTTCCATCGACCGCTTACACTTCCGTGATATTTAATGGGCTGGCCAGCATTATTGCTGGGTCGGCCCGTGGCATTTGCTGATTGTATCACTCGCCAGGTTTCGCCATGGAGCGATGAGGCTCCAATCGTGCGAATTATTACGGTTTTTCGCCTCTGGCACAACAGTTGCCTTTGATCATGCACAGCTCGTGCCGACCGACCGCATCGGAGGCTGAAATGAATTCTGAATCACGATTGGCTGACTGGCACAACAGAGGCGAATCAGTAAGGAGACTGAAATGTCCATGTCAAGGTCGCGCGCCGACGACCGACAACCAAGGTCGAAGTTGGCAGCGCGGTTTCGTTTAGGTCTGAGTTTGCTCGCTCTTGGTTGTCTGACCGGTTGCGGTCAAGGTTCTTCGTTGGAGCGATTGCCGGTCCATCCGGTCAACGGAGTCGTCAAGTTCGGCAACGAAAAGCTGGACGGCGCCTTCGTGGTTTTTCATCCGGCTCCGGGCAGTGATCCTCGCGTTTTGCCCGCCCGAGGCTCTGTGGGAACGGGCGGCTCTTTTACCGTGACGACCTATGAGTCGAGTGATGGAGCCGTGGAAGGTGAGTACATCGTGACCGTGGTTCGCACGCCACTGGTCGAACGGGATGGCGATCAAATCGCAGGTCCTAATGTTCTACCTGAGAAATATTCGAAAGCCGAATCGTCGGATCTCAAGGTGCGAGTGCAAGCCGGGCCAAATCAATTGGAACCGTTAACACTGCGTTAGAAGTCTCTGGTTGCTGGGTTCCCACGTTGGGAGTCTATCGCCAAACCAATTCACATAATCATTCAAACAAACCACTTGGCAGTTTTGGCCAAGCTACAGAAGGATAGAACTATGAAAGTTGGACAATACCGTTCGAAATTGGGGTTCACGTTGGTCGAGCTTTTGGTGGTGATTGCCATCATTGGAATTCTAATGGGGCTGTTGCTGCCCGCCGTGCAAATGGCCCGTGAAGCGGCCCGGCGATCCCAATGCCAAGACAACTTGCGTCAACATGGACTTGCGATCCTAAATTTTGAATCCGCGAAAGGATACCTACCTTCCAGTGTTCGGCCGTCAGGATTGACTCCATTGCCGCGAGTCGCCGGGCAAATTTTTATGTTGAATTATCTTGAGCTGGGGAATATTTACGATCGTTACGACAAAACGCAATCTTGGGGAGCCCCCGTGAATATCCCCGTCGTCAATCTGAAGATTGCGACCTTTCAGTGCCCTTCGACCCCAGATCCTGATCGCTTGGACGGCGTGCCGGAAACGACACCTTGGGCCGGTGGGATTGGTTCAACGAGTGACTACGCTCAAACGATTTACGTTGATCCACGTCTTCTTACCGCTGGATTGGTCGACGAAGTTGGCGATGGTCTCTTGAAGCGAAACTCGAAGCCGCGACTTGCGGAAGCCATTGATGGATTGTCGAACACGATTGCCTTCGCCGAATCGGCGGGTCGTCCGTACTTGTATCGACAAGGTCGTTTGATTGGTTCGAACTTGGTAGCAAACCGAGTCAATGGTGGAGGGTGGTGCCGCCCCGCTTCGGAGATCAGCATCGATGGCTCGGACTCGACCGGGACAACCTTCCCAGGTCCATTTGCGATCAACGCCACCAATGGCGAAGACGTTGGTGGTTCCACGCCTTTCCCGCATCCGTATTACGGCACGTTCGGAACAGGCGAAGTTTATGCCTTTCATCCGGGTGGTGCGAACGCGGTGCTGGGCGATGGATCAACCCAGTTTCTGTCGGACGAAGTCAATATCCGCGTGTTCGCTCGGCTTGTCACACGAGCCGGTGGCGAAGTGGCCAGCTTGGATTTTTGAGTTCAAGCTTCGCGTCGCCTGTCACGAGTCGAAACGATCGAGTGGACTCACGGCAGCGACCTAGGATTTGGCCGGAACCATGATCGGTTGACTGATCATCCGAGTTTCGCCAGATGCTGATTTGAAAACGTTTGGTCGATCGAAGGTCCGGAAGCGGATGTCCGGGCCTTCGGTCAACTTTCTTGCGGTTCGGATTTATAGGGAGTCTCACTTGTTAAGTCGTTGCCTGATGCCTGCTCGTGACACGGATTTGTTTTCCAGCAGCCTTCGATTCATTTCGCCAAACTCCATTGTTTGCCGATGGGTCTATTTGCCGTTATGTTTCCTGTGCTTACTGACCGGTTGCAGTGGCTCCGAGAATCGTTCGTCGACCGCCAAATCGGTTAACCTTCTGAATGTCTCTTATGATCCGACTCGCGAATTTTACGTCGAATTCAACCAGGCTTTCCAAGAACATTGGTTAAAGGAAAAAGGGGAATCGGTTACGATCGAACAGTCGCACGGAGGAGCCGGGAAGCAGGCTCGTGCCGTTATGGATGGACTCAAGGCGGATGTATTGACCTTGGCGATCTCCTACGACATTGATGTCATGGCTGAACGCACGGACTTGCTGCCCAAGGATTGGCAAAAACGTCTGCCAAACAACTCGTCACCGTATACCTCGACGATCGTTTTGATTGTCCGTAAAGGAAATCCCAAGCAGATCCACGATTGGAATGACTTGGGCAAAGAAGGTGTCTCGGTCATTACCCCCAACCCCAAGACGTCCGGTGGCGCTCGGTGGAATTATTTGGCCGCTTGGGGATATGCCTTGCGACAGTCGGGTGGCAGTGAAGAAACCGCTCGCCAATTGGTGGAGTCGATTTTTCGCAATGTGCCGGTCTTGGACTCCGGTGCCCGAGGTTCCACCACGACGTTTGTGCAACGAGAGATCGGCGACGTGCTGCTAACGTGGGAAAACGAAGCCCATCTGATCCTCAAGGAGTTCGGTGCGGATAAATTCGAAATCGTTGTGCCATCGATCAGTATCTTGGCGGAGCCGCCCGTGACCGTCGTGGACAAATACGCCACAGAACACGGAACGGTGGAACTGGCTACGGAATACTTGAAGTTTCTGTATTCGCCCGTGGGACAACGGTTGGCGGCAAAACATTACTACCGCCCTTCCCTGCCCCAACATGCAGATAGCGCGGATCTGGACCGATTTACCAAGCTCGAATTGTTGACCATCGACCGCGATTTTGGCGGGTGGCAAGGCACACAAGCCAAACACTTTGACGATGGTGGAATTTTTGATCAGATCTACGGTGCAGGTCGCAACTGATCGGCGAGTTGAGGAACGGACGTCTCACGTTGATCGTTTGCGAAGCGAGGAATCGATGGTTTGGCGATTTAAGAAACACAGTGTCTTACCAGGGTTCGGTTTGACACTTGGGTTTACGGTTTTCTATTTGAGCTTGATTGTTCTATTACCGTTGACGGCTTTGTGCCTGAAGTCGACGAGTATGGGATGGCCGCAGTTCTGGGAGACCGTATCGCACCCCCGGGTATTGGCCTCGTGTCGCTTGACGTTCGAGACGGCTGCCACGGCGGCATTTATCAACGCCGTGGGCGGCTTCATCGTGGCCTGGTGTTTGGTTCGTTACGACTTCCCACTAAAACGCGTTTTTGATGCGATGGTGGATTTGCCATTTGCGCTGCCCACAGCGGTATCTGGCATCGCCTTGACGACCATCTATGCGTCGAGCGGTTGGATTGGTCAATGGTTTGCTCCGTGGGACATCAAGCTCGTCTACTCCCGCTGGGGCATCATCATTGCCATGACCTTTATCGGCTTGCCGTTTGTCGTTCGCACCCTGCAACCTGCCTTGGAAGATCTGGAAAAAGAGAATGAAGAAGCGGCTGCCTGCTTGGGAGCCAGCCGCTGGCAGACATTTCGCTTCGTCATTTGGCCGACGATTATTCCCGCGCTGTTGACGGGCTTCGCCATGGCCTTCGCGCGCGGGCTTGGCGAGTACGGTTCGATTGTGTTTATCTCAGGCAATATGCCCATGAAAACCGAAATCGCTTCGCTCTTGATAATCACCAAACTGGAGCAACACGATTTGGCCGGCGCCACGGCGATTGCCGTAATCCTGTTGGTGTCCTCCTTCGTCCTGTTGTTGTGCATCAACCTATTGCAATGGTGGAGCAGCGAACGCGTGAGGGGAGTTGCCTAACCATGACATCTTCCAAACAGCGAATGGCACCCGGCCGAATGATGCTGCCTCTCCAAGAACCGAGCTGGGTTCGTTGGAGTTTGACGGCGTTTTCATGCTCCTTCTTGATCCTGTTTTTGGTCGTTCCGTTGGTGGTCGTCTTTACGGAAGCACTGCGAAAAGGCCTCGGAGCCTATTGGGCCGGGATCACGGACCCTACCGCGTGGTCAGCCATCAAGCTAACCGTGTTGGTTGTCGGGATTTCCGTGCCGCTGAATCTGGTCTTCGGACTGGCAGCGTCCTGGGCCATCGCGAAGTTTGACTTCTGGGGCAAGAGTCTATTGATCACGCTCATCGATTTGCCGTTTGCGGTTTCGCCCGTGGTTTCCGGCTTGATCTTTGTCTTGCTGTTTGGGATCCATGGATGGTTTGGTACCTGGTTGGATGCTTGGGGGTTACAAGTGATCTTCGCCGTGCCGGGTGTCGTTTTGGCCACCGTCTTCGTGACATTTCCGTTTGTCGCACGGGAGGTGATCCCGTTGATGCAGGAGCAAGGCACGGAGCAGGAGCAAGCCGCGTTGACACTCGGGGCCAGCGGTTGGCAGACCTTTTGGTATGTCACGTTGCCGAATGTTCGCTGGGCAGTCCTGTACGGCGTCATTTTGTGCAACGCACGGGCGATGGGGGAATTTGGTGCGGTTTCCGTCGTTTCCGGGCATATTCGCGGCAAGACGAACACGATCCCGCTGCACGTGGAGATCCTTTACAACGAATACAACTTTGTCGCCGCGTTTGCGGTTGCGTCGCTACTGGCATTGCTGGCCTTGGTAACGCTCGTTGCCAAAACTCTGGTCGAACGTCGCATCCATTTTTCCACCACTTCCCTTGAACCGACAACGGTAGAGAGCTAAATCATGAGTATCGAAGTGCGACATATCTCGAAGTCGTTTGGAAACTTCACGGCGCTCCGTGATGTGAGTTTACAAGTCCACGATGGAGAGCTTTTGGCTCTGTTGGGACCGTCCGGTTCGGGAAAGACAACGCTCTTGCGGATCATCTCCGGACTGGAGGTGCCCGATGCGAACCCTGACAGTGAAATTTTGTTTCACGGTCAGAGTGTCGTGGATCGTCCTGTCCGACATCGCGAGGTTGGCTTTGTGTTCCAGCACTACGCGTTGTTTCGCCACATGACCGTGGCCGACAATATTGGTTTCGGATTGAGAATGCGACCTCGAGCAACCAGACCCTCGAAAAGCGAAATCCGCGATCGCATTGGGAAACTATTGAAACTGATTCAATTGGAAGGATTTGGCGATCGTTTCCCGAGTCAATTGTCCGGCGGGCAGCGACAGCGGGTCGCTCTCGCGCGGGCCTTAGCGGTGGAGCCGAAAGTTTTGCTCTTGGACGAGCCCTTCGGTGCGTTGGACGCGAAAGTTCGCCAAGGCCTGCGGACTTGGTTGAGGCGATTGCATGACGAGATACACTTGACGAGCGTTTTGGTGACCCATGATCAAGAAGAAGCTTTGGAAGTCGCCGATCGAGTCGTGGTGATGAATCAATCGCGGATCGAACAAATTGGTACTCCCGACGAAGTCTTTCATCACCCGAAAACTCCCTTCGTCATGGAGTTCCTGGGCCAAGTCAATGTGTTTCATGGCCGAGTCACTCAGGACAAGATCGAACTGGATGATCCCTTTGTTAACGAGCCAGATGAACTCCATTCAGGATCGAGACCCCAAGCCGTTTACGCTCGTCCGCATGAACTGGATATTCAGCGCGAATCGACTAACGGCGAAGGAATCGCGGCCACTGTCAGACGCCTGCATTTGGCTGGGCCGATCGCCCGGGTGCTATTGGAAGCAGAGAACGGCGGCCACGTACAAGTGCATCTGTCGCTGGAGCGTTTCTACGAACTAGCGTTGCAACCCGGTGTCGCGGCGTTTGTCGTACCCAAAAACGGTCGTGTCTTCGAAGTCGCAAGCAAGACGAAATTGGGCTAGTGGCGACGATCCCGGACATGGGTTATGCCAAAACGAATCATGAACTTTTGACGTGTGAGAGATCATCCATCATGGACCAAAGAGAACCGAATAGCGAAGTCGAGAATCGCGTTTCCACGCCGGAAGTCGCCAAGCAGATCTTGGATGCGTTGGCGGAATTGAAGTTCGGTTCGTTACAAATCATCGTACAAGACGGGGTGGTCGTGCAAATGGAACGAACGGAAAAGTTCCGAGTTCGAAGTGCCAAGGGGCGCTAGGATGCCTTGCCAAGCGTTTTTTTTCAACCGCACGACATCGTTGATCGCGTAGATCTTTGTGATGGTGGATCACACGCCGATGCCCGAGCGACCTTGCGCCAGATTCTGGGCTATATCGTGCGGATTTGGGAAAACGCCCTGCCCCGTCGCCGACCCAACGCTGTGAAGGATTTTGCCAGCCAGTCCATGGACATTGTGTCGGCCTTTCAGGCCTTTTCTGTTCGAGAGACTGCGCTAACCGGTGGCTCGCGCACACCGGCTAGGGTTGTTTCGGCCCATTCGGGCCTGTTCTCGCCTTGGGGAATCCTTCACGGCGTTGGTCGCCGACCCCTGGTGCCAAACCTGCCGTGAGTGATCTGCAACGGGGTGGCCGATCACGAACTGGTTGGGAATCGGAATTTGCAAGTGACGTCGACGCTGCTAAACTATGGGCGAGGGAAGCTCTAGGGAGTAATCGTGCCTTTCCTGCGTTCAAGAATCAGCAGTCCTCCCAGGGCGTCGAGTGAATAAATGGTCGTTGCTCCTCCTAGATTATGGGCATCAAAGCTGCCCCCACCTAGACAGGTCTGCAGAAATCGAAAGGAACCGAAATTGGATACTTCAGCAACCAAATTCGATCAAATTGATGATGAGATGGTTGCTTTGCTTGCCACCAAGACAGAGGCTGAACGTCTTCGCATTGCCTGGGGAATGTGGCGGTCAGCTCGCCGGATGATCGAGCGGATGGTTGCTGCCGAAAACCCGACGCTCCCAAAAAGCGAGCAAGAGCGGCTTGTGGCGCAACGGATGTCCCATGGAACCTGATGAACTCTTGAGCATCATCGCATCCGCCTGCGAGACATTGGGGATACGATATTTTATCACCGGCTCAATGGCGACCATTGCCTATGGTGAACCGCGTTTTACCAACGACATTGATACGGTAATCGAGCTACCTTCCAGTCGAGCAAAGGCACTGAGCGAAATATTCGGTAGTGACGAATTTTATCTCAGTGATACTGCCGTCTTATCGGCGATTGAACATCATTCGCAGTTTAATTTGATTCACCCGGCGTCGGGTTTGAAGGTTGATTTTATGGTCGTCCCTAATACCGAGTTTAATCGATCTCGCCTCACTCGTGCTCGCGACTTGCCAGTGCTCGCGGGCCGAACGGTGAAATTTGCCTCACCTGAAGATGCAATCTTAATGAAGCTAAAATACTACCAAGAAGGACAATCCGAAAAACATCTTCGAGATATTCGCAGCGTTCTGAAGATCCAGAATGAGCGAATTGACTTCAAGTACCTCGAGTTTTGGGCGAACCGACTAAAGGTTACAACGGAATGGGAATTCGTCCTTGATGGACTGAAAAAATAAGACTCGGTGGAGAACAGATTGTCGCTTCCGTCTCATAGAACGTTTGTGATCGAACACTATTGTGGAAAGTGGATCAGGCGCGGGAGCAACATCAGCATGGGGGTGCCGTAAATGATCGTGTCGTTGTCGAAGGCGGAGAGTTCGGTCTGTAAATACTGCACTTGCTCCTTGGTCAACAACAGGCGGATTTCATTTTCTAGCTCCAGCGTCCAGGCATGCGTATCTTTTAAGATCGCCTCACGAGTCTTCTCGTAGTACTTGTCCAACTGACGACGCTGGGCGCCCGTCAACTGGACATGTTTTGCCAAATGCCCTTTGGTCAACGCTGTGGGAAATCCAATTGCTTGAATTTCTAACTGAATAAGATGTTGCTCGACCTGATGTTTGAGGCCAGGAATGAGGTCACCCATGACTTCTTTCCACATGTAGTTATCGAATTCAATATGAGCGGCATTGATCCGTTCGTACATGACGTCCTGAGCAATTTCACCGCGATGATAGGCGCCTTCGGCGCTCAATGTTTCATCTTGCCGTTGCTGCAACCTCTTGCTGTAAGGGCCGCTTTTATCAACCCAATCACTATAAAAATTGCCCGGATCACCTAACAAGTCAATTTTATCGAATGCCGAAACAATCACATCACGAGCCAAATTACCCGTCTGAGAGCCACCGCTTCCAAACTTGTCGTAGATGGCGCCATCAAGCCCCAGCGACTTTTGACGCCGCAATAAAGCCAGACGATCCTTTTCCAGATCAAAACGATCTTGCGATTCTGTATTTAACTGACTGGCCAATTCCTCAATAATTGGACGTATCACATACTTTCCAGAACCGACCATTTTGGCAACGGTTGCAACTTGGTCTTCAGTTAAGACCTCATCCAACCCAGATAGGAATTTGGCAAAGCGTTCGTCCGTCAACTTTTGAAAGTGTTCTCGTTTTTCCAGTAGAACGGTCTCCAGCTTCTTTCGTACTCCTGTAGGAATTCGAAGAGACGGGTCACGTTCCAATAGCGTGAACACGAACTCCCAACCCAACAAGACCAGACGACTTCGTCGGTCCAAAACGGTGTACCGATCCTTCTGTTCTGCCGTCAGAACATCCAAAGTTGCTGAAAACGCTTCCTCAGTTTTTTGTAATTCAATTTTTTGAAAATCGTGAGCTTGATACAAGTGCTCGACGTTTTTCATTGCGATTTTCATCTCCAGGCGCAAATCATTAGACAAGGCTTTTTTTAATTGCTCAATCTTGCAAATTTGGCCATCTGTTAGCTTCAGCACTTTCTGAATCGACGTGTTGTCCCACGTTTCCAAGCCACGCCGAGCATAGCCGCCGAAAAAATCGGGCATGACCGCAATTTGCAGCGAGCCGGTCGAGTTGGACATTAGCATTCCAAAAATGGGGGAGCTAAGTTTAGTCTCTTCAATCTTCGGAATGTTCAGTGTATCGGGCTTCAATGGTTGGTCGGAGTTGGTTGATTCTTGAGGGACAGGCCGTGTTTCGTCTTGAGCACGAACCGAAGAGACAATCAGTATTACAAGACACAACCAAGCCACCAATCCCATCGATACCGAGTGCAGCCGGCAATCGCGATGATGGATACAGGCGGTTACCCAGGGATGAAAATTAATCTTGAACTTTGAATGCGTTGTCATGTTCCGCTCCACAAGTAAGGGATTTCTGCCGCTATCTCTCCATTGCGAATCAAGCGGATCATTCCTGACACGCCAGCATTGTCTGCCGGCACTCCACCGTCGGCAAACTGAAAGTCCACGACAAACAGGCGCCCCACTTTTTTGATTCGGTAGGTTAACTGTTTAGAGTCGATATCCAAACTCAACTCATCCGCTGAACAATCAAAATTTGTCTGCAAGACCAATTTCGTCAGAGCTTGGGAATCGCGAAACTCAAGTCTCTCGGGTTTCCAAACAAAATGCTCCTGAGTCCGTATAAAGGGAATACTCATCGATGGTTGTTCCTTAAACTGTGGTGACTCGAAAACAACCGTCAATCCTCCTCGCCCCACATCCGCTACTGATCCCGAAATAATCATTTCCGCAACAGAAACTCCGACTTCTTTTTCTTCAAGCGGACTCAGCGAAACCTCTGCCTCGCCCCCTGTCACAATCACTTTGACCAAATCCCACTGGATATTGGGAAGCTTGGAATGAAGCTCAAGTCTTCTCGAAAACCGGTCCGAAGCACCGTCAAGAGCGACTGGCTCAAGCACCGGTGGCACTTCGAACGCCCGCTCAAGGATCACCACCAATTGAGCTTGATATTGATGCGAAACTCCATCGCGGTCACGAAAGGTGAATGTCAAGGGAAAAGCGACCGGTCCCAGTCTTCCGGTCGTGTCGACGGAAAAAGCCATTTCGATCGGTTGACCTATCGTGGGCGCTTGTTCGCCATGCACAGAACGAATCATCGCACAGCCACATCCCGAATCGACTTCTGCAAGCTGGAGCCCTGCCTCCGGTCGAATCACCACAAATAGGCTGCCTGCGATGAGGTCGCCGGAGAACCGGGGAGAGCCATCAATAAACCGCGGAACAAAAATCTGAACATGCGGATACTCGAAGACGTCGAACGCATCTGTGTTCAACAGAACACCCGTGTTTGTCACATTGACGCGAGTTCCGTGCAAGCTCTGGAACAGCACTCCAGAGATAACAAAAGCCGTAACCAACAAGCAAGTCCAGCCAACAATCCGCATCAGCTAACCCCTCACTCGTCGATAAAAAAGCAGTGTTGCACCAGTAGCAATGACGATCACGGCGACGATCACCACAGAACCATAACCCGAGGGAGTCGAGTCATCAACCAAATCCTCCCGGAAGCGAGATGTCGAATTGATCGGAACGCTGCTTTGGGGGACCGGATTTCCGGACCGCTCAGCACACCACCGTTCCAATTCATGCGTCCGATAAAATGTAAATAACACATCATCAATGTCTTTGCCTATCGCCTTGAAAACGTTTGGTTGGACTCGGCGGTCGTGGACAATCGAATTTGGCATCAGCCGAAATCCGAAGTCTTTTTCCCCGGCATGGGGCCAGTCGTCTGGGGAGAACGAAAGGGTAATTAGCTCTCGTTTGCTGTTTAGCTTTGCCACTTCGGTTGCCGGATCATCGGCATCGACAATCGTGAAGACAGAAATTTCGCCAGGAATAAAGACACTGGGAAACGCTTCATACACTCGAGTACATTTCATCCGAGTACATTTACCGTCAAACCTAGTCTCGGTGCATAACACCAGACCATTTCGACTCTCATCAAGCCAGTACGTTTGTAAAAGATCTTTATCACTATAATACTTTACTTCGACGATCGCGCACCAATGGCCATCCATTTGATCACGTCCCTTGTACCGCACCTCACTGGCAGAGGCAAGGAAGTCAGCTAGGGTAATTGACGATTTATATGTCTCCGAGTCGCGTTTCAATACTTCCAGCAGTTCCAAATTATAATGCACGCGCGACGAGATATCCTCGAATTCAATGCTGCCTCTGACCTCACAAGTACACGGATCATCGGAATTAGTTGACGGTTCCATTTCTCCTGAAACCCATCCGCGAGTGAGCTTTGTATTTAGATCGCTGTGCATCGAGTTGTGGTAGCGACGGTGAATCTTGCTCTCGTCGGCCAATCCCTCTCCGCTTCGGGAAGATGCAGATCTTGAATGAGATGACCTAAACTCACCCGGCGCGGTCCAGGTGGATTGCACAGCGACCAAGACTTCGTCATCATTTTGAGGCGAAGTCATACGTGTCTGCAAGAAATACGCCGACGACGTGATTCGACGAGCTGTCTCGGCGTTTTGATCAATCAACTGTTGCACGGACTCGGGCAAATCATGATCCGGTTTGTCAATTGGCCCGATGAACAAAACACAGCTCAAGCACACAAGCAAATTCAACATTGTAAACGCTCTCCTTCAACCCCGGATCATAGGTACCGAATCACGACTATCACACTTGTTAAACCAGCTTCAAAGGAACCGCGAACCAATCAGGCTTTCACACCAAAGATGCTACGGGCGACGAATATGGCCTGGGACAACGAAGACCTCTCCGGTCGCGCAGTGTCCGATGCGAGCGAACTCCTCGTAGTCCCCGAGCAATCCATTCATGTGAACAAGATGATCTGGCGATTGCATCGGATCTGGGAAAAATACAGGTACTCCCGGGGGACAGCCCGATGACGTGAACTTCAGGACACTGTAACTAGGTGAGCCAGGATTAACCAATCTCGTCCCCTGATACCACCAAAACCCTACCGCAAGTAACACCATCGCTGCCGATGTTCCCACTAACGAAACTACCCCTGATGCCGGTCGTCGTTTCGAGTGTTGCGAATTGCGTCCGTCAGACAATTGAACGTCATGCGCTGGCTGTGGTTCTGCCGTGCCGAACAACATCTCGGCCGCGACGACATCAATCTCCAATTGTCGCCACAGATCAAGTGATTGGCGGCACGATGCACAATTTGGCAAATGCCGGTCAAACTCGACTTGTCGGTCGCTATCCAGTTCGCCATCCAGCCAGCGATCAAAATCTTCACAGTCGGGCTTTGACTTCACGTCGTGTCTCCCGGTGATTGCTTGAATTTACTAAGCAGCTTTTTCCTCGCTGCGTAGAGTGTGGACTTGACGTTATTAACTGAAGTTTCCAGTTGTTCCGCGATTTCCTGGTGCGAGCGACCATCAATCAGGTTCATCGTCAAGACTCGGCGTTGGTTGTCGGGTAAGGTCGCAATAAATTCGTGAATTGCCCCCAGGTATTCGATTCGTTCCACGACCGATGCGGGCGACTGGTCAAGCTGCCTCGGTTGCTCTGCGGCGAATACCTGCAAATGGTGGTCGTGCCGTTTTTGCTTTCCCCACCATTCACGAAACACGTTGACCGCAATTCGAAACAGCCACGCTCGCAGATTTGTAATCTGCGGCAGCGAATCGGTATGCCGGATGGCTCGCAATAGCGTTTCCTGAGTCAAATCGTCCGCCAAATCCGACTTCCCGGTTAGACTGCAACAAAACCCCTGCAGTTCGTCTCGCATTCGCTCCAGTTCGTCACGCACGCGAGTTACCCGGTCGGAAGTAGGCCAGATTTGATCTTGCCCCATGATAGATGAATGAAGTGAGCGAAAGTAAAAGGAGAAATTTGGATTTTCTTGCGAGCCGTGGAAAGACGGTTGCCGGAAACGCCGATTGGCCCTTCCTGCCGGGGGCAAAAGCCCATTCTAAACAGCATTTTCCAGGTTGGCGACAGGCGATGTTGACACCGCGGGAACTGGAGCGGCGAACCTTTGCCGGCCACTTGCCAACACTGGGAAACAGGAAGTGTTCCAGGCGAAAAGTCGTACTCGTACGCAATAAAACGGTACTCGTACTCGCTCGTATTTATCGAGTATGAGTACCGCTGCGCTAAGTATGAGTGCCGCTGCACTGAGTATGAGTGCCGTTCCGATTAGTCGGCGCTGAGTCATGGTCGACAAGCGCTCGGCCGGTTGAAACTGTTTGGCGAAAGGAGTACGACTTTATCACAGCCAGCGAAGTGGTCGAACACATGCATCAACCGCTCGCCGAGTTCCAACGACTCTGGTCAATTCTGCGCCGCGGCGGAGTCTTGGGTGTGATGACCAAGCGAGTGCAAAATCTGCTCGCTTTTGAAAGTTGGCACTACAAGAACGATCCAACTCACGTGGTGTTTTATAGCGACACCACGTTTCACTGGTTGAGCGAGCATCTGGCAGCTCGTCTACAATCGTCGGCCCGGATGTGGTCTTGTTGCACAAAGCGTGATCTGGGGCGATGAGAATGTGAAATGCCGGTGCCGGGTGGGGTTGTAGGCATCATGCCGTTGACGCCTTCCCAATCCGTCAGCTATTGTGACGATCGAAGACTACAGTTTCATTTCGATATTTGCGATATGAGAATCTACGAGCTATCTTCGAGGGAGACTGTGCCGGAAAGGACCATGAGATGCCCATTTATTTGTACGAGATCATTCGGGAAGACGGCAGCGACGGCGAGACCTTCGAGTGGTTGCAGGGGATCAACGAAGCGCCACTAACGGAACATCCCGAAACAGGTGTCCCAGTCCGACGGCTGATCACGGCCGCGAATATGGCGGGGGCGTTTTCGGATATGAAAGCGACGTCCAATCTAAGCAACAAGAACTTGGCCGAAAAAGGGTTCACCAAATACGTGAAAGCGGGCGACGGCAAATACGAAAAAGCCGCCGGCCAAGGCCCCAACGTGATTTCGGCCGATTAGCAAACAAAACGCGCCGCCGTTTCCCCCTCCGCCTTTTTTATCGATGGTTGTCCTCTCTGCGTCATCCCAATCTCGCGCGGTGTATTCTGCCTTTTTGGTCAATGCTATCGCTTGCAAGTCGAGCGACCAAAAATAGTAGAGCGAGCGCCCCGATCGCTCCGGTGTTGCAACACGGAGATTCGTGCTCCACCGTGTCGTTTCAATCAAGCTTAACTTCTCTGCGTCATCCCAATCTCGCGCGGTGCGTTCTGTTCGTTTTCCCGATCCAAGCACTTGCGATTCGTTTGATTAAAAACAGTAGAATAAACACGACGATCGCTCCGCAAGCTGGCGTCAACTTTTTGCAAGCAGCTTCTTGGACGCCTGCAGTACTAAAAGGTTAGACTCCGTCTAGGATAAAGCCACACTAGAAATCCATCCATGCACCGACAAACGCGCCCAGTGAAAACTGCAATACGACCGCGACGACAAACAATATCCACTTCAATTGTGACCTCCTTAACACGAAGTAGATGGCACATGCAAAGCTCAAGAAAAAGATCGCAGGAGCTGCAACGACGGGCCATGCCATAAGATCAAAATACTCGGGCGAACCGATCGTCATGCGATATTGGGAAGAGACCCCAACAATACATGAAACAAGATTGCATAGCGCCAGCCCCAAGATTTCTAGCTTCAAATATCGACTGCCGCCGGTGGATTTCATTTCTTGATTTCCCAAAAGGTGTTTCGGAAACCTTTAACTTCGAAAAAGGACAGCGTACTCTCTGGTTCAACTTGGCTAATGCACGCACATTGTGTGGCATTTAGCCAGATAGGGAAAGCATAAGTGGCTAAATCGCCTCCGTAAACCGAGATTTAGCCAAGTTTGCGAGCGTCGCGAAAGGCAATTCGCGCGAAACGAAGTTGACTCGGCTCAGTTGTCTCGGTCCAAATGCGCCGTTCGTTTCATGAACTGGACCACTTCGCCGTAGTCGCTGCCCTCAAGGGCGTCAGTGGTTGCATGGGTGATGTCTTCCAACTGGCCAAGTTTGCTGGTCCACCGACCGTCGGGTAGTTGGCGTGCGACATGAGTATCCATTAGTCCTGATCCATAGATCGCGATCTTTTCAAACCCTTGCTCAAGTTCACCATTCGGTGACTTGCAACACTCTAGAGAATTGAAAGCCAACACAACATTCCCAATGCCGAGATCGTTCCTGGAGGTTGGGATCGGCCAGCAACCACCGGGCTGCCACCACCGGTCTGTTTGGTGGGCGGCCCACGCGATACAGTTGTACTTGAAGGTTTTGTCGCTGGTGATTTCGTGGTTGTCGCTGGTCAGATTCGGAAACAGTTCAAACAGGTTCATTCGTCCAGCAGTCCGTTTTGCCGCCCCCACTGTAACTGCCAATCATCTTTGAGTATCTGAAATAGCTCGTGGGCTGATCGGAAATTTGTGGTGATAGGCATTGGACGATTCCTACGGAATAAAACGAGAGAATCTCAGATTTCGAGGAGTTCTGCAAGGTCGCTCCATGCCAACGCCCGGTACCGCTTCGATAACTTAAAGCGGTGGGAGTCTGAGCTTTCGAATTTCGTGCATCGGAAGGAAAAGGTGATTCCGGTCATCGAGTAATGAACGGAAGCCAAATTTAAGATAAAAGTTTCGTGCGGATTCATTAAGAGCGTCGACTTCAACAGCACGAATGCCAATTTGCTCCGAGACTTGCAAAGCCCGTCGCAGGGCGTCCACCAAGAGAAATGCTCCTAAGCCTTGTCCCTGCGCTTCACGGTCGACAGCCAAACGACCAATGAGCACAACGGGAACGTCAAGTTGTGGCAGCCCCTTAGCGTCATCTGGCGGTAGTTTTTCAAAAAGTACTCGATGCGTCGAAATCGCGTAGTAACCGACCACTCGATTATCATCTGACCGAGTCGCAACAAATGTGCGCGACAAATCTCGACGGTCGAACTGGCCCGCTCGGTCCTTTAGCCATTGGTCTAGCAACGGTTGGCCAGAGTCAAATGCTGCGCGGTCGTGTTTTTTTTCCAGTCGGCGAATCGTCCAAGTTGCCATCAGCGAACCTGTTTCGTGTACCGTTTGGCGGCTTTCACCAGGGCGTCGTTGGGCTTTGTTGATTCATCGTCTAACATCAAGCTAAAAACGGTTCGGTCACGCTCGCTGAGTCTGGTGAACTGTTGATCCTGGAGAACCTTTCGTGCCGTTTGGACCAGAGTGGAAACGGCAAAATCGCTGACGGTCTGCCCCATTTGGGCCGCTGCATCTTCGATGGTCCGTTTAAGTTCGCTGGAAAGCCGAAAGTTGATCCGCGCATCGCTTGTTGGTGTCGCCATGTTCATGTCTCCTCACTAACCCGATTGGCCAAGACGATAGAACTGTACGTCAAATTGCCACTTTAGTCAACAGGCATTTTGCCGACCGTCGATGTTAGGGTGAAACAGATTCTGTGGCTTGCGTCGCTAACTGACGCGGGGCGCCAAAGTCGGGTCAACATCGCGCCGTGAATTCAGTGAATGCGACCAGCGAGTTCGGCCCGACTTTCTTCCCCATTCCCGCAAGTTCCAAAAAACCACTTGACGTAGCTTTTTTATTGCATACTATGTACTGCATAGCCTGCGTCGCAAGTTGCGGAGGCGAGCTGGGAGGGCGTGGAATGTGGAGCGAGGAACACGATGAAGATCGAAAGTGAATTGATGCGGGGGGCCGGGCCAGCGGCCGTTTTGCAGTTGCTGGCCGGAGGCGAAATGTACGGATACCAGATCGTCGAGGCTTTGACGGTACGCTCCAAGGGCGTGCTGGAGATGGGGCAATCGACGCTGTATCCGATGCTCTACAACTTGGAGGCGAAAGGCTTGGTCGCTTCGACCAACAAACCCGGACCCAACGGACGTCAACGCCGCTACTATCGCTTGACGCCCGCTGGGTTGACTCGGTTGGAGCAAGATCGAGAGCAGTGGACCGCGCTGGTCCAGGGCATCCAGGCCTTGGGCTTGGCCCCCAGTCCGCGCGGTTTGGCGTGGGCCTAGTCCTCGGCACTATTTCCAGAAACGGCATCGATGACCGGTCCGGTCACGATTCGCCGCGATACGTTTCAACGAAACAAGGTAGTAGGCACATTCCATGTGCCGTGACCATCAGAACGTCGAGGCTTTGGGAGTTTCGGCGGACGGCAGACGGAGTGCCTGCAACCTATGCCGCGACTTTGTGTTGAAACGACGTGATTCTGCTCGTGGCCCCCTCGGTGAAAACACAACTCCTTTCATCCATGTGCATCATGAACTTGGCATCCATTCAGTCGAACGAAGTTGCGAACCACCGCTCGCAGTCCTGGCGCCCTTGGCCATTTGGGACTCCGAAGTGGCGGCAGGCAATCTTGGGCGCGGCGCTTCCCGTTCAAGTTCAGCAACTGTTGATTCGGGTTGTTGGCGGAACACGTTTGCTGGCCGACGAGAAATTGGAAGTGGCCGAGGAATTGATCGCGCACTTTGAAGATGGTTTGCAGCGAGGACGCGGTGTCGCGTCCATGATTGAAGATTTTGGCGATCCCCAAGTCGCCGCTCAACTTATTGGTAACGGTAAACAAAGGACTCGAAGCATGAAGAACCGACTCGTACAAGGCTCGTTATGGATAGGGGGATTGAGTGCTGGGGGATTCTTGACCCTGGTGATCATGTTCTACATGGGCAAGCCGCAGCCCAGTGTCGACTACTTGGCACAGATCAACAAGCCAGCCCTCGAAGCGGCCGATCACGAAAAGGGCTGGACCATTTATCGGGATCTGTGGGCCAAACATGGATTCAGCGAAGGGGGTGGGTTCAAGTCCACCGAGCTTTATCTGATGAATGAAGATGGAACCTGCGGACGGATGGTACGTCCCAGCGACGGCCCCGCGTGGCAAGCGGCTACTCGACGGCTGAGTGAAGTGGAAGATCTCTTGGAGGGCTTTCGCGCGGGCGGCCTCCGACCTTCTTTCGGCGTCCCTCTGCACTTCGACTTGAGCCAATACTCGGAGGCGGACTTTCGGGCCTTGTTCCCCAATCGAGATTACGACGCGACGAAGAACACAACGCCTAGCGACCAGCAACTAATGGCGAATTCCTTAATCAGTGTGCTATTGCCTCATGTTCAAGTCATGCGGGAGGCAGCTCGACTATTGATTGTCGATACTCGTTGGGCGCTGGAGCAAGGCGATACCGAACGGGCGACTCGGAACGTGGAGGCGATGTTGGGAATTTCCTCGCAAGTGACCGAGAGCAAGTTCTTGGTCGCCAGTTTGGTGGGCTATGCCATCCATTCGATCACCATGGGGGTGATCGACGAATGCCTACATGCCGACGTTACCTTTAGCGACGCGCAATTGAATCGAATGCAGGCGGCCATCGTCAAGGCTAACCTGGAAGACATGGTCGACATCGCCAGTGAACGGGCGATGTTTATGGACATTGTGCAGAAGTCGTACACGGATGATGGGCAAGGCGACGGGCGCATCACGGCCGCTGGCTTGGAGTTGTGGGAACAGATTTCAAACACCCAAGTTTTGTCCACGGAACCAGAACAAAGCTGGGACTTTCAGTTCGTCGCCAAACGGACCTTGGCTCCCACGTCGATTCTATTCATGGCCACTCGCAAGCAGTTGACCGACAAAGCTGAAGAGATGTTTTCGCGGATGGACGCTCTGCTCAAGGCCGAGGAGAGTTCAGCGACTGCAAACAAAATTGACCAAGAGCTCCATGAGCTATCGATTGGCTATACGCCCATCAAGTTGCTATTCCCAGCGATCGCGGCGGCTCGTCAAGCGACGGTTCGCGTCCAAGTCAATGCGGACAGTGTGTTGACTGCGTTGGCGGTGATTCGCTACGAACGTGAGCATGGCCGTCTCCCGGAAAACTTGGATCCGTTGGTTGGACCGTATCTGAAAAGTCTCCCCGTGGATCCGTTTGATGGAAAGACTCTGCGTTACCAGCGAAAGGATGACGGCTTTATCATCTACAGTGTGGGCGTAAATGGCGTGGACGACGGCGGTCAGCCGGTTCTGATTCGCCCGGATGGCTCGTTTGTCGCGGATCCGAAAAAAGAGGAAGACTCGGAGTCACTGCGCAGTCTGCCAGCTGGCTCCTACACCACACATCGCGATTACCCCGGCGATTGGATCCTCTGGCCGCGACTCAGTGGTCAAGAAGATTAGCCTTCACCGGTCGGGACCGTTACAGGTTCAACGACGGAAAGTAATGCAAAACCAGACCGTTGGCAATCGATGGGAGGTCGTCAGCGGTCTGGAATTTTGATGGTGTCGTCGAAAATCTATCGTCCATTAGCTCAAATCGTCAGCAACGATTTCGGTTCGGAAACCGTCAAGCCAAGTGGCGTGCTGAAGCTCCTTTGCCAAAATTCCTTGGCCTTTGATGCCGTCGTCTGTCCAAGTGGTTTTTGTTTCGCCGCCTGCGAGCGAAAGCTCGATTGCACCAAAAGCAAGACGTTCTAAGCCAACCGCAAAAAAGTCCACCTTGCTTCTGCGGAAATTGCAACGATTTGCGGATCGCTCGAGCGCGAACTTCTAGGTACAATCGGAACCATGCGGCCGTCACCAAGGTCGTCGCTTTGGAGTGGATTTGTATTCTTGATGGAAACGAGGCAGCATGAAGAAGCGACTTTTTCAGGCCACGATTGTCCTGGGCGTTATCGTGCTTGTTGGCTGTTTAACATCCTCGGTTGTGTCGACATTTTCGACAAAATCCAACCCGAGCACGGACTATCTGGCTTTAATCAATGGGCCGACATTGGCAGTTCCCAACGAGTCAAAGGGCTGGGCCATTTATCGCGATCTCTTTGCCAAGTATGGTTACGAAACTCCCGACTGGGATTCGTCGCTTATTTTTATGCCCGATGAGAATGGCAACCGGATCGGGCGTTTTGTTGGTCCCGATGACGGCGAAGCGTGGCAGGAAGCAATCGACATGTTGGCAGCGGCCGATGATCTAATGGAAGGACTGCGCGTCGGTGGAGTTCGCCCTGCCTTAGGACTCCCGTTGCACGCGGACTTGAGAAAGTATGACCGAGTCGATTTGCAAGCCTTGTATCCTGGTCGCAACTACCTTGACTTACTGGACGACAATCGACAGCAACACGCCTTTTGGGAGCAGTTTCCATTGCTCCATGCTGTTCCAATCACAGTCAATAGCAATGGTCGAATTCGTTGGGCGTGTCAGTTGTTGCATGTCGATACTCGCTGGGCAATGGAACAAGGCGATACGGAACGCGTCACGCGGAACATCGAAGCGGTGTTGGGCCTGTCGAAGCAAGCCACGGAAATTCCTTTCCGTTCCGCGAGTCTTTCGGCTTTTTTCTTGCAAGCGATTGGTTTTGATATGTTCGATGGTGCCGTGCATTCGCAAATCGAATTTAGTAATACTCAGTTGGATCGGATTCATGCATCCGTGCGGCGATCGGCGGTTCCGAACTTGATGGGCTATTCCCCCGAAAAAGCGTTGTTCCTAGAGATGGTTCAAGGAACCTATACCGACGATGGCAACGGTAACGGGCGACTGTTGGTAAATGAAATCGACGAATGGAACGACTTCTACGTGCTACTGACGGCGCCAACTCGGCGGCAATTGACCGATAAGGCGAACGAGGTGTTCGAGCAGATTGATGCGGCAACAAAAAATCTGGCGATTGATCAGCCATCGGTTACGATGGTAGAGATCGAGAGTATTGTGGATCAAAGTCAAGGCTTCTCGATGCTCCGCGATCACTTGGTTGCGGAACGAACGATTGGTCAAGCGATCGTTCGGGCGAAGGCGAATGCAAACGGCGTTGATGTGGCGTTGGCGGTGCTGCGCTTCCAGCGAAAGAATGGTCGATTGCCGAATGCGTTAGACGAACTTGTCGGCGAGTTCTTGACTCAAATTCCGCACGACCCCATCGACGGACGACCGCTTCGGTATGTTCGACGAGACGAAGGCTTCTTGATTTATAGTGTCGGTGTCAACGGGATCGATGATGGCGGTCAGAATGTACTTGTTCGCTTGGACGGTTCGGTGGTAACTGATCCGACCGCAGAAGTCCCTGGAGAAGAGCGATTCAAGATGCATCCTTATGGCTACAACATGAGCAAACAAAAACCAGGAGATTGGGTTTTGTGGCCTCGGAATGTTCTAGACCTAGAGCGAGCCGGAAAATGAGCAAGCGAGCGATTCGAATTGTTTGGTGTCCGAGCGTGTCGGGTGTTGTCGGTTATCTGGTTGCGGGCCAGAATATCCTGATGCGGGCTATTTGCCCTTCGATACGCATAATCGGGCCGTTTTCAATCGCCCTGCCTTGAAGGCGTCTGATGGTGAAAAAAGTCGCGCTGTTCTACCCCGGCGATTGGATCCTCTGACAACGGACCAGTGTCTTGGAAGAGTAGTTAAGTTGCGGAATTATCTGTCCGCGACGAAAGAACACGCTGCGGAGTGCTCATCGGTAGGAAGTGAGTTCGCTGTCGCCCCGTTTTGGCCAAGTATAGACAATATACCTCGCCAAATCGATGTCGCAAAACCCACATTTGGCCAAGTATTTTGAAAATAGGTGGCCAAATCTTGGTGAATCGCCAAGGTCCTGGGCATTGTCTCACGCTTCGTGTTTGACCCGATCTACTTGCCAGGAGCTTGATCTGTTCCATTTTTAGGGTCCGCAAAATAGCGAGCAGTTTGATTTGTCGCAGAGGTCATTCGGGAAGAAGTCCAAGGGGCACTGAAACGGGTGCCGACTGGTGAATACAATTTGCACGAAAATTACCCCGGCGATTGGATTCTGTGGCCCCGGTCGAGCCAGCCGTAGGGTAATTCGTTCAGCGAATCAAACAATCAACCAGCAGTCGCCTCGTGGTAGCAACGCCAGCGTCATCGTTCTGAAATTCCCGTGCCCAAATTCCTTTGTCTTCTAGGAGTTGATCCGTCCAAGTGCTGGGGCGTTGTCGAGTCATTTACCGAGTCCGGAATCACGGCAGCCCTCCCTGATCCGATCGGACGGCAAGCTGCCGGCGGTCTGTTTGCAAGGCTTGTCGGGAAAAAGTACGCAACTTTTGGTGGATCACTGTGTTCCACGCTCCATGGAAATGAAATTGGCGTTGATCGACGAGGGGGGGCGCGGTATGAAGAATCGTTTTCGACACATGCTGTTTTTAGGGCTCGTGTTGTTGCTCGTGGGGGGAGTGGTGCTGTCTTCAACGTTCTATTCGGGCCGTCCCCAGCCAAGTCGAGATTTCCGAGCGGAATTGAACCGACCGTTCATGCAGATACCGGAGCAAGACAAAGCTTGGCGAATTTATCGTGACCTATGGATTCAATTCGATTTTGGCGAAGGTGGCAAAGGTACCTTTGACGAGCTTTACACGCCGCTGGTGGCGGGACAGAAACGACGTTTGGTTCGGCCAGCTGATGGGGAACCTTGGCGAGTGGCCGTGGCGAAACTGGCGTCCTGTCCCGAACTACTAGAAGGCTTTCGAACTGCGGCTCAATGTCCCTTGTTTGGGTTACCCAACGCGGCCAGCGTGAAAGACATGGACCCACGGGATGTCCAAGCTCTTTATCCCAAGTCGTATAAGTCGTTGCTTGTTGACGCTGAGATTTCGGCTCTTGCGGACCCGTATGTTCCCTTGACCCAGTCCATATCTTCGTGCCTGCTCATTGCGCAGAAGATGCCACAGTTATTGATCGTCGATAGTCGCTGGGCCATGGAACAAGGGGACAGCGAACGAATAACTCGGAACGTCGAGGCGATCTTTGGGATGGCCCGGCAGATCAATGATCAGGGTCGTTTGATGGATGGTTTGTTGGCCGTGGCGTTCAGCTCGATCGGGATTGATCTCATTGATGAATGTGTTCATGCCAACGTCGAGTTTGACGATCGGCAATTGGAGCGACTGGCCACGGCTGTCCAACAGACTCGAATGGATGAGATATTTCGCTATTCCAGCGAGCGGCTATTATTTGAAGACTTGATTCAACACAGCTACACCGATAATGGTTTCGGCGATGGACGCATCACGTGGCGAGGTTTGGAGGTAATGGACGAGGCGTACGATCCGCGGCAGTTCGAATGGAGCCCGGACAGTGCTTGGACGGACCAGCTACGTTCTATTCCACTGTACATCATTGCTCCCAGTTCCATGCTGCGATACGCGACTCGCAAACAATTGACCGAAAAGTCGGAGTCACTTTTCGATCGGGTCGACGAATACCTGTTTGCTCCTTTGACGGACGATGCATCGCGAGCCTTTGAAATAGAGGTGGCCGAATTGCCCGCCAGTTATCGACCAATTCAGCGTTTCATGCAGTATGCGGTTAACTACAAGTCCCGGGTGCTGCAATGCATGGGTGACCGATCGGGTGCGATCGGGGCCTTGGCGGTCTTGCGGTTCCAACGCCAGAACGGAACCTTGCCAACCACGTTGGAGGAAATGGTCGGGACGTTTTTGGCCGAGATTCCCCGCGATCCGGTCGACGGCCATCCATTACGTTACGAGGTTCAGAACGCGGAGTTCTTTATCTACAGTGTGGGCGGGAACGCTCGTGATGACGGTGGTATGGGGCCGATGTCGAGCGATTCGGGAACCGTCGTGCCGGTTCCCTTGACTAAACGTCACGAACCAGGGCTTCGGCCGCTTGCCGCCAGAGCCTACGACTTGGATGACAAGCAGCCAGGCGATTGGATCCTTTGGCCGCGTTATAGTGCCGAAGCTCCGTAAACAGCATCCGGCGCGTGGCGCGCGAATGTCTTTTTCCGCTCCAACGCCGTGTCGGTTTTGTTCAATTTGTTCATTAAAACGTCATGAATTTCTGAAGCGAGTCATAAAGTTTCAGGGTAATGCTGGGCGGTGTCCAAGATTGGGCCGTTGCGGACGAACTCACGGACTTGAATCGCCGAGTTGCGGTGTGATCGAATGAAACTCGTTCGGCGCGTCCTGATCAAGTCCGTGGGTGTTATCGCACCGATGGGGCTTGGCGGTGGAACGAGATGAGTGATTGGCGGATTGGGAATAGAAAAGAGAGTAGCGATTGATGCAATTGGTAATCAATAACCTGTGCAAGACCTATCCGGGTGGTGTCAAAGCCCTGGACAACATCACCATGACCATCCCCAAAGGGATGTTTGGGTTATTGGGGCCCAACGGAGCTGGAAAATCAACACTGATGCGCACGTTGGCCACCCTGCAAACCGCAGATTCCGGTTCCGCCAAGTTGGGCGATATCGACGTGCTGCAACAACACGACGCAGTTCGGCAAGTGTTGGGTTACTTGCCCCAAGAGTTTGGTGTCTATCCGCGGACCAGTGCCGTGGCGCTCCTCACGCATTTGGCTGCCCTCAAAGGGGTTGGTGACGGGGTGCGTGACCGAAAAGCGGTGGTTGAACAGCTATTGGAACGCGTCAATCTGACTCACGTTCGGCACAAAGCCGTCAGTACCTACTCGGGTGGCATGCGGCAACGATTCGGGATCGCCCAAGCATTATTGGGAGATCCCAAACTATTGATCGTCGATGAGCCGACCGCCGGTTTGGATCCGGGCGAGCGAAACCGTTTCTATAACCTACTCTCGGAAGTGGGTGAGAGCATTATCGTCATTTTGTCGACGCACATTGTCGAAGACTGCAAAGAGCTATGTACCAACATGGCCATTATTCATCTTGGGCAGTTGCTTTACCATGGTGTTCCCGAACAGGCTGAAAACAGCATGAATGGCAAAGTTTGGGAAAAAGCCATGTCGAAGGTGGAACTAGCCGCCTTGGATCCAAAGTTGAAGATCCTGTCTAGTAAGTTGATCGCTGGTCGGCCCGTCGTGCGAATCTTTAGCGAGTGGGACCCTGGGCAAGGATTTCACCCGGCCGCACCCAATCTCGAAGACGTGTTTTTTGTTCATTTGAAAGCTGGTTAGAACGGGTAAGATCGCCGTTCTGGACCTTCGTTTTATATTCAAGCACAGGCGCTGACATGATGTTTGGTGAGTTTTTTCGCTTCGAGCTGCAGTATTGGTTTCGCGGTTGGATGATCTACATCTTTATCGCCATCGTGTCATTGTTGTTTGGTCTCGCGGCGGGTTCCGATGCCGTGCAGGTCGGTGGTGCCATTGGCAATACCTATCGAAACGCGCCGTATATCGTGGCCCTGTTTTACGCAACGGCCAGTTCGATTACTTGTTTCATGGCGGCCGCGATCTACGATTCGGCAGCTTCCCGGGACTTTACTAGCAAGATGGCCGACATCTTGTACAGCAAGCCCTTGCGAAAATGGGACTATCTTTTGGGGCGTTTCTTGGCCGCGTCGGTGGTGGGTTTGTTGCCGACGTTAGGGGTCTCCGTGGGGATTTGGATTGCGACGCTCGTGAATATGGGCGATACCGATCGTTGGGGGCCGCTCGATGTTGGTAATCATTTACTGGCCGTCATCGTGTTTGCAATTCCGAACACGTTGTTGTTCGGAGCCATCGTGTTTGCGATCGCAACGGTCACTCGCAATACCCTCTATTCGTTCATGGGTTTACTGGCGTTGATTGTTGGCTATGCGATTGCCCAAGCGGCGCTCGGCAAGCTTGAGTTCGAAATGATTGCCGCGCTGTCGGATCCCTTTGGTGCGGCGGCGTTTGACTCGGCTACCAAGTATTGGACGGTTGACGAACGAAACACGCAGTCGATTCCCTTGACCCAGTGGTTGATCTTGAACCGAGTCATCTGGTTGGGCGTCGCGGCGGCAATCTTCGCGTACGCTGGGAATCGTTTTACGTTCGAAATTCGCACAAAACAGTCGCGGAAACGAAGACAAGCCGTTGAGTCGAGTGATTTGGGCAACACGCCTGTCGGGCTCGGTCCTGTCTTGACCGCAACGTCATTGCCTGTCCGAACCCCCGTGATCCGTTGGTTGGACCAACTTCGCTCAACGTTGGCCTCGGATGTGACCAGTATCGTCAAGACGACGACCTACATATTCATTTTGGCGTTTGCAGCGATTAACGTTCTGCTTGGAGTGCTCTTGGGTTCACAAGAGTTTTATGGGCTCTATTCGTTTCCTGTCACCTATCGAATGGTCGAGGAAGTGATCAGTTCCTTGGCGATCTTTCCGTTAGCAATCATCACGTACTTTACCGGCGTCTTGGTATGGCGAGATCGCGACAGCCGAATTTACGAGATCATTGGGGCTACTCCTAGTTCCAATTCGGTCTATGCGGTGTCACGTTTTTTGACCATGTTGATTGTGATCGTGCCGATTCTTGTGATCGGAATCGCTGCCGGTTGCTTGTATCAGGTTTTGCAAGGATACACTCGGTTCGAGTTTTCCGTTTATCTTGAAGAATTGATGGTGCTCCAAGGTTTGCGACTGGCGTTTCTGATCGTGATTGGTTTGCTGGCTCACTCGGTCTCGCCAAACAAATACGTGGGTTACGCAGTGTTTCTGTTCTTTTTGGTGCTCAATGCGTTTTTATGGCAATGGTTGCGGTGGGATACATTGCTGGTGCGGTTTGGCGCCCTACCGAGGCACATCTATTCGGATATGTATGGGCTCGCCCCATTCCGCCCGGGCCTGTATACGTTTGCCGCTTATTGGTCGTTCGTCTCGATGGGTTTGCTGTGGTTGACCGCGATTCTGATGCACCGTGGGACGCCGGCTGTGTTCTGGCAACGATTCCGCAGTGGGCTTGGGCAGTCGTCAATTCTCTCGCGCGGTTTTGCGACCGCATCGGTGGTTATGGCGTCGTTGGTGGGCGGTTGGTTGTATTACAACACGATGGTGCTCAATGAATTGGTTGGTCAGGCCGACCGTGAACAGAGGCAAGCCGATTACGAGACAACGTATCAAAATTTGGCCGACGTGACTCAACCAAAAGTGGACTCGATCAAGTACGCGATCGACATCTATCCTGACGAACGAAATATCCAGTTGCAAGGTATCCAGTCGATCGTTAACAAGTCGGAGGGACCCATTGAGAAGCTGTATTTGAACGTCGCGCCGAGCTTCCAGACCGAGATCGAGATTCCGCGGGCCAAGTTGATCAACGACGATGAGCGATTGCTGGTACGAACTTACGAAATGACTCCACCCATGGCTCCGGGCGAGGTCTTGGAAATGAAATATACGGTCCGGTCGAAAAACCGTGGGATAGAGAATCAAGTGAGCCAGACCGAAATCGTCCAAAACGGGACCTTTTTTAATAACTCCATTGCCCCACAATTTGGCTACGATTCGAATCGCCGAGTCATGGACCCCAAACGTCGCGAAGCTTTGGGTCTGCCTGAAGCAGAGCCATTCCCGGTGCTGGTTCGCGATTGTGGTGACCACTGCCTGGTGCACTATTTGAGCAATGATTCGGATTGGGTGTCCGTGGAGACGATCATTAGCACGTCCTCGGATCAAATTGCCGTCGCGCCGGGTTCGTTGGTCAAACAATGGCAGGAAGGGGATCGCAATTACTTTCAATATCGGCTGGATCATCGCTCGTTGAATTTCTATTCCTTCATTTCGGCTCGCTATGAAGTAGAGAGGTCGACGATCGGCGAGGTGGAAACGGAGGTCTACTACCACAAGGAGCACCCGTGGAACGTATCCAAGATGACCGAAGCGATCAAAATGACGTTGGCCTATTGCACGAAGAATTTTGGACCCTACAAACACAAGCAAGCGCGGATTATTGAATTTCCACGAGTTGCGAGCTTTGCGCAAGCATTTCCCGGGACGATGCCGTATTCCGAGAGCATTGGTTTTATTTCAAATTTGGAAAAGCCTGACGATATCGACATGGTTCACTACGTCGTCGCGCATGAGATGGGACACCAATGGTGGGCGCATCAAGTGATTGGGGCAAAAATGCAAGGCGCGACGGTGTTGTCCGAATCTTTGGCCCAGTATACGGCCTTGATGGTCATGCGGCAGAAATACGGGGAAGACATGATGCACAAGTTCCTGGAGTACGAAATGGATCGTTATCTGCGGGCACGAGGCACAGAACAACTCAAAGAGAAGCCCCTCGTGAGTGTTGCGCCGAACCAAGGATACATTCACTACCAAAAGGGAGGAATTGTGTTGTACCATTTGGCAGAAATGATTGGCGAGGACCGCGTCAATGCGGCTCTGCAATCCGTCATTCAGCAATACGCGTATCAGGGCCCACCCTATCCGAACTCTTATGCATTGATTGAAGCGTTGAAGCAACACACGCCTCCGGAATTGCACGGATTGCTCAAGGACCAATTCGAAGAGATTGTGTTGTACGGCAATCGAACGTTGGAAGCGACAGCGACGGAACTACCCGACGGCAATTTCCAGGTCAAAGTGAAAATCGAGTGCGAAAAGTTCTCCGCCGACGAAAAGGGTAAGGAAACCAGTGTGGCGATGGATGACTGGGTGGAGATTGGAGCTTTTGCTCGGCCGGAATCAGGGAAACGCTACGGTCGCCTGTTGCACAAAGAACGACTGCAATTGACGAGTGGGACTCATGAACTGGAGTTTCAAGTCCAGGAACGACCTGACAAAGCAGGCATCGACCCGCAGCGCCTGTTGATCGACCGCGTGCCGGACGATAACTTGAAAACCGTCGTGATTGGGTCCTGAAATTCGACTGAGCAGGTAGGTGCGAACCCGCAATCCGGTTGGATCTTTCGCGGGTTCTTAGTCGGAATAGACTCGCGACGAATCGCCGTTAATCAGCTATCAGCCCAATGACCTAAGACGCCGTCATTCCGTACGGCTACCGGACGACTTTTGATCGCTTCCATGTTCGGTTGATCGACCGAGTTCCGGATGACAACTTGAAATCGGTCCGCAGGCTGACGTAGAATCTCCCGAGCCAACAACGTTACGTTGATCGTGATCCTCCAGTGGCCGGGAATGGGTTATCCATTTTTGTCGGGGGTCCGATTCGTCCTCTTTGCTTCCTCCACCGTTGGCCAATGGCCAAATTCCGCTCCCTCCCGAACGCGAGACCAACGGTCCCGCCGATCCGGGAACGACCGGGAGAGAGATGCCGAGGGAGTTAGGATGTCTGGTGAAGTAACGCTCGTGCTGAAGCAAGTGGAGGCGGGAAATTTGCGCGCCGACGATGGATGCAAGGCGCGCGAATCAGTGTTGAAACTGCCAACGCGGTGATTGATGGAGGTTGGGAATGAAACACAACGAGAGTATCTCGCACCAAAAGTTGGATGGGCAGTCCGTTGAAACGGGAGGTGACACGCCGGTCGCCGGGGCGGATTCAACTTCGCCGGTCGATCGTTCTTTGGGAGCGAGTCCTGCGAGCATCACGCCGAATTTTCAACTGCCCGGTGCTGCGTTCAAACAGAAGAAAAGCGACCAGGTGGGATTCGAGCCGCCAACTGGTTTTCAGATAGTCGAAGTCATCGGCAAAGGCGGCATGGGTGTCGTTTATCGAGCGATCGAAACTGCTTTTGGCCGCGACGTTGCCCTCAAAGTACTTCACGAAAAAACGGCCGACTCGCAAATGTCGTTACGTTTTTTGGAAGAAGCTCGAATCACCGGTCAGCTTCAACATCCTGGGATTCCATCCGCGTATCGGGTTGGTTTCTTGTCCAACAATCAGCCCTATTTGGCCATGAAGCTGATTCGAGGCAAGGCGCTAAATGAGCTGTTGAGGGACGAAGGTCCGAGCAGCAATCGTTGGCTATCGATTTTTGAAGGTATCTGTCAGGCGGTTGGCTATGCTCATGCGAAGGGGGTCATCCATCGCGATCTGAAGCCGCACAACGTGATGGTGGGAGCGTTTGGCGAAGTCCAGGTCATGGACTGGGGTTTGGCCAAGGTCGTGGCCGACGAAAACATGCCTGTTGAAAATGCAACGGAGCCCAACGCCACCGCAGCAGAATCGAATCCATTCCCTGCCAAGATGACTCGCGTGTCGCAGGAAGTTTCCGAGAGCATCCCACCATCGTTGAATGTGACCACTCGTCCACCGAGCGTGGCTCAAGAAACGGAGCAACAACCGGCAGCGGTTACAGAGGCCCACGATAAGGTGGTTTCCTCGACCGACGGCGACCATCAGGCTGCCACAGATCGAGGTACTTGGGGCGAAGAGCGAATCAAGGCGACACCCGTTTATCAGGCGACCATGATGGGCAGTGTGATCGGCACGCCGGCCTACATGTCACCCGAACAGGCTTCGGGGGAGATAAGTCGAATCCACACTGCTTCGGATGTCTTTGGGTTGGGCGCGATTTTCGTTTCGTTGTTGACCGGCAAGCCACCATATGTGGCTGCCAATATTGACGAAGTCGTGGAGCAAGCCAAGCGTGGCGATTTGCAAGAGTGTTTTCGTCGTTTGGATTCGAGTCAAGCTGATCCTGAAATTATCGCGCTGTGCCGAAGTTGCCTGGCACTTGATCCACAAGATCGACCACAAGACGGAGCTGAGGTGGCGCGCTCATTAGAGCGAATTCGTTTGGCGGCCGAAGGACGGATGCGACAAGCAGAGACGGATCGTGAGCGGGCGAAAATCGAGACGCTCGAGGCGAAACGTCGGCGGAAAAACTTGGTCGTGGCTGGTGGATTACTATGCTTCGTTTTGGCCGCTGGGTTTGTCGGAACGGCTGCAGGATGGATCGAAGCACAGAAGCAACGGGAATTCGCGGAACAGGCGGCGCAACAAGAAAGCGCACGAGCGACCAGTGAAGAACGGGCGAAACGAAAGGCTGAGGAGGCGGCTCAAGCGGAACGGGAAGCCAACGAATTAACCCAGCGACGATTGAAACAGATTCAAGCCATTAACCAATTGGTGTTCGATATCTTCCGCGACCTCAACATTCGTAAACTGGGGGCTGACAGTGAACCGGTCGAGGCCTTGCTGGCCAAGCGACTCGTTATGGCTGGACAGCGCGTCGACGAGGAACTGGTGGGAGACCCTGAAACCACGGCCAATCTGTTGCATCAATTGGGGACTTCTTTACACAGTCTTGGCTATCCGGCAGAAGCGATTCCGTTATACGAGCGAGCTCACAAAATTCGCGAGTCGCTATTGGGTGAGAACAATCGCGAAACCATGGCTTCGCAACTAAATTTGGCCGAAGCACTGGACGATTCGGGCCAACACCAACCAGCCCAGGAAATCAAAAAGTTCGTCTTGGAACAAATGGAGCGACTGTTCGGCACCGAACACCCAGACACTCTAATGGCACGAGCCAATTTGGCCACCAGTCATTCCAATTTAGGGAATCACTCGGAAGCCTTGCCGTTGTTTACCGACGTGTTGGCAGTTCGCAAGCGAGTATTGGGACCTGAACACTTTGACACACTCACGAGTGTCAATAATTTGGGATTTTGCTATTTGGAACTAGGCCGATATGACGAGGCGATGAGTTTGTTTCAGGATGCGATGCCAATCTTCGAGCGAGTATTGGGCCCCTCTCATTACGACACACTCTTTGCATCGGCAAATTACCTGCGCTGTTTGGAACGACTGGAACGATTTGACGAAGCATTGCGACTGGGAGAAATCAAGACCGCCCAGGCACAAACGGCCCTTGGGCGCACCCATCATGTTGCTTTGGTCCTGACTCGCAGTCTCGCCACGATGTATTGGAAAACGGGACAGAAACGAAGAGCGATGGAGCTGATCGATCAAGTCATGAGTTGGACCGACGAACGATTCGGGCCCGATCATCTTGAGTCCTGGAAATCACTGGAGACGAAATTAGAATTTGTGGTGTCGTCTCGAAATGCCGGAGACCATTTGCCAAGCGCTCAGCAACTGGTCGCCGGCTCGATTGAGCAACTTGGAGAACGACACCCTGAGACGATCCATCGCAAACGGATCTTGGCCGATCTTCTCTGTTTGTCGCGCAAAATACCTGAGGCTGTTCCGATCCTGGAGTCTGTTTTGGCATATTACCAGGAGACGCTAGGCCATGATCATCCAAAGGCATTGATTGGGATGAATGATTTGGCATTGGCGTACCTCGAAACGGACCAAGTTGAAAAATCCGTGAAGATGCTGCAAGAAGCGTTGGAACTAAAACGGGTCCGATTTGGTGATCGTCATCGCGAGACGTTGGTCGCGATCACCAATCAAGCCGCTCTATTTCGACAAATTGGTCGCGTGGATTTGGCGATTCCTTTGTTCGAAGAGTCGCTGGCAGTGTCGATCGAAGAAGCGGGCCCGAGTAGCGAGGTAGCGCTGGGGGCGACATACAACTTGGCGGTGGCTTATTTTTCTATTCAACAGTTCGACAAAGCGCTCGAACTGTTCGAACGGTTCCGTGTCCATTGGCGTGACGCACCCGAACCGAATATGGCATTATTTGCCGATTTGCAATTTGTGTTCGCGCGAAGGTTTTTCTTGGCCGAGCAGTATGCCATCCCAGGACCTTGGCTGACCGAATGCGTGGAGCTGTTTGCCCAACATGAGCCCAAGGGGTGGAAACTGGCCGCCGCCCAGGCCATGTTGGGTCGCGCCGCTTTAGAAAATGGTGATCATGAGACGGCCGAACGGTTGTTGCTCTTGGGGCATCAATCGCTCGTAGAGGTCGAAGCGGATTTGGATTCTGCCGACAAGTCGTTGGTTCCAGATACCATACGGTGGATAATCCAATTCTACAAAGCCACCGGGAACGTGACCGCAGCCGAACAGTGGCAAGCCAAATTAGACGCCTTCGACCGCTGACCCGAGTGCCGACGGCGGGGTGTCGGATGGTTGGGTTTGCGAATCGGCTATGTTATAAATTATCGAGCCTCTGATTCTACTCGGTAGGTTAGAACTATCTGCACCTCCATCCAATCGCGCTTGGGTAACCAAAATGTCAAAGAAGTCCGTTGCGAACCGGGAGACAGTTTTGCGAGCGATCCGGCAGCGGCACGCGGATCGGCAGCCGCTAAACATCACGGCGGTAAAACGTGATGACCCCAAATTGGTTCAAAGTGTTTATGAGCAGAGTCCCTATTGGGGGTGGAAAGCGGCACTGGCGGAGGCCGGCCTAACGTACAGCACCATCCGAATCGAGATCGAACAATCGGTGGTCTGTCGATTGTGTGGCCGCCGATTTTCGGCGCTCAGTGCTCATCTGAATAACTTGCATTTCGTGGAATGTAGCGACTATTTGGAGGAGTTCCCAGGCGCGGAACTGGCCAGCGAACAGCTGCGGTCCGATCGAATGGGCGGCTACAAAAAAACACATCCAGATTTTTTGAAACATTGGGAACCGGTCTACTCGTTGGAGTATTTGCTCGATCGGTTGAACGAGTATGCCGAGCTCGGATACTCGATCAACCACGACAATCTGTTGGCGATTGATACCTCGTTGCCTTCGACCCTGAAACGATATGGTGGATTCAGTGATTGGGACGATGCCATTCGGGCGATTGATTTGGATCCCGTGGATTATCGCGGTTTGACTCACGACGATGACTTCACGCTGTCGGACTTTCAGGCTTGGTTGGCCGAGCGCGAAAGGGAAGGACGATCTTGTCTGTTTCAGGACGTGGTCACCGAGCGTGATCAGTGGCAGCGTCGCCCGATGATCGTCGTTTGGGCGTTGCGTCATTTTGGGAGTTGGGCGGAGGCGTTGAAACAAGCGGGCGTGGACCGGAGTCTAGCGATTTATGGCAATCGCTTTAGTTTTACCACGCAAGAAGTTCTGGACCGGATCAAGGAATTGCGCCAACAAGGTGCGGACTTGTCACGCAAGTCGATCATCTTGTTGTCGGACGGCATGGCGCTGACGGCGGCTGCAGTGCGGGATTTTGGAACTTGGGAAGCGGCCTTGGATACTGCCAAGGTTCCGCGGCAAGAAAGGGAACGCCGTGTTTCGTTCGAAACCCAAGCCGAGGTACTACAAGGAATTCGCGTACGAATCGAAAACGATTGGAGCCTGGCTCCGATAGAGATCTACTACGGGTCACGCAACGACGCGACGTTGTTCAAGCAGGCCTTCAAGTTCTGGGATAGTTGGCGAGATGCGGTCGAGGCCGCCGGAGGAGAACGCGAGCATCTGAAGCAAGCTAACGATACTCCGTATACGACCAAAGCTAAAGTCGTGGCCGAACTCAAGCGACGTGCCCGGCAGGGGATCTTATTGTCCAAACGGGAACTGACGGAATCCGTGAGCGACAAACAATTATTTGTGATGGCGGCTGGATTTTTTGGTAAGTGGCAGGAGGCGGTACGTGCGGCAGGCGAGGAGCCGCGGAAGTACCATCAGTGGAATTTGGAATCGCCGGGCAAGTACAAGACGCCCGAACAAGTCTTGGCCGCGATTCGTCAACGACACCGCAAGAAATTACCGTTACACGTGCGTGGGTTGACGCACGGAGAATTCATGGACGTGCCGTTGGTGTATACCGGCCGGAAGATGTTTGGCAGTTGGCAGGCAGCCATCGAGCAGGCCAACATCGACTACGATAAAATCGCCCGAAAGAAACAAGATTATGCGGCGATGAAAGGTCGAGTCTATCGGAGCTATCCAACCAAGGAAGAGTTCCGCGCCGAATTGCAGCGCCGACATGGAAACGACTTGCCGGTGACCTATCGGGAACTCATGAATTCGCAGGACCCCAACATCCGCGATAACGGACTCATAACCACTGGGAAGAAATTCTTCGGTGACTGGGACAAGGCCTTACGATTTGCTGGGATCAACCCAACGGACGTTCAAGCACCGTGGGTGCAAAAGCGAAAACTGCGCCTGCGGCGCAAAGCGAAAGAGCAAGTCTGAAAAAGTCGAGTGGAAGAAATGCATCCATCATGTTCATGAATTGCGTTCGAAGTTGAAACGAGCCAAATCGCGAGAACGAACACTGGGCTTTTCGTGAATTCCGCGACTTGGAATTACTTGTTGGTCTCGTGGTCCGAGACTCGGTTCACTACACCGCGAATCCCAAAATCTGAGATCTTGAGATCCATGATTAGCGATCGCTATAAACTTGCGTGCTCTCCTGCTTCGCCACGGGAGTCGGTCGTTGAGCACTGGTCATACGGACCTCAATGCGGTGATCGCCTTCGCGACCGCCTCGAGCTTCCAAGCGAATGACCAACTGAGCGCGAGGGTTCATGTTGGGGATTGGAGCCAAGACCAACCGTGAGTTCTGGCCGTCGCGCTGCATTTGATATTCCACCGGCGACTCGACATTGAGCGGCTCGATCCCGGCGGGAATATCGACGACAATGCCCACATCATTTGCTACTTGGGAGCCTTGATTTTCAACCCGGATTACATAGATCGTGTTGGTGCCTACCTCAATTGGATCTTGCAGATCGTCAATGTCGAAAAACAATTCCGACAATTGTTCGACAACCATGGTTTTGGTCGTGACTTGCGGTTGGTTCAAATCGGCCAAGGCGTGAAATTCGATGGGTTGATTGCCAGGCGCCAAAGGCATGGTGGTCAACGAGACCTGTTGGTTCGCGTTGCTCGGTAGATTCGCCATCGCCCAGAACACCGCGTGGCGACTGGGGTCGTAGCGTCCCTCAGGGCTGGAAGTTTCGTATCGCAAGCCCTGGGGCAAACGAGCCATCATTTGAACGTTGGTCGCATTGGCCGTGCCGTTATTGGTAACTTGAAACGTATGAGTCGCGGAACGCGACAAGAAGCGTCGTTCGGGGCCTTCGGATGCGACTTGCAATTGTGGGGCGACGATCTGTATATCGATGGAATGCTCGCTCGACAACTTTCCATCGCCGCTGACACGAATCGTGTTCCGTGCGGTTCCTGGAGTTTTGGCGACCAACGGCAACTGCAGGGTTCGCGTTTGCCCGGGGGCCAATGTGCCAAGCGGGTTCTCGATTTCGTTCCCCGCCGGATGAGTCAGTTGTGGCGGCACGATCTCTCGCAGGATCACATTCTCCGCGACGCCATCCCCGTCATTGCGCACGATAATGTTCATCATCACGGTTTGACCAACCATGGCCGTGGGCGCGGCCGTGTGTTGTACACTTAGCTGCGGACGGGTGCTGCGTGTTCGTGTCGCCGCCACCGCTGTTGAAGTGACTTGCGCGACACTGCCAATTTCGCCAGGCTCGGTTGGTAACAAGTCCAATTGAATTTGAAATGCATCGCCAGGCGCCAAGGACGGAAGTTCCCACTCCATCAAGTCGCCTTCTTGACGGGTTGGTTTGGGCGTAGCTTGCAAGAGTTGAGCTTTTTCGGGGACCCGATCACGGATCAACACTTGTCCGGCTGGGACTCGACCAACATTCCGCACGACCATCATGAACTTCGCAGGCACGTTGACTTGGACGGCGGGAGGTGCCAACTTCTCGATCACCAACGAGGCCTGTTGTTGAATCTCCCATTGCGGATCGCCAGGCCGGTTACTCACAAACGAAGCGGGCGTCCGCCCTGCCCCACTACCAAAATTCGACTGCGGATTTTCCCGCACGATGGAACTTGGTTGAATACCGGACGGTTGCATACCGCTGGGTTGGGTTGGATAGTTCGCGGGCATGGCCGGAGTTCGTTGTGAATCGGGCGACATCGGGTCGGCCATCGGTAGCCCTGAACTGCCCGATCGCGGCAAGGTACCTGTCGATGCTAGGGGCGATGATGAAGTTGTGGGTGTTGGACTTGGCGAAGAATTTCCGACCAATGGATTCGCAGGTGGAATTCCAATCGTCGGTCGTGTGTTCGGTAAACCGGAGGGAGCACTTGGGTTCGCGTTGAAGCCCGTCGAACCAAGACCCGTTGAACCTGGACCCGCAGATACTCCGCCGATGCCGGAGGTTCCTATGTTCGGATTGGCGGGGTTGGCTCCCGGTGGAGGTGCACTGCCGAGTAGACCAGTTGGCAGTGGATTACCCACTGGTAGCGGTGACCCAGTCGGACCGGCCGACGCCGGATTCAACGAATTTGCGGCCAACGGATTGGGATTCATGGCCGCTGGATTGTTGTCGTTGGCCGACAGTGGAGTTCGACCTAACGGTGCTGGATTGATTCCCACCATTCCATTCGCGGGCGCGCCGGGATTCGAAGCCGAATTGATTCCTGGATTTGGCGAACCAATTGGCAACCCATTTGATCCACTCGCTGAAGTCGAGTTCTCCGGGAGACCACTCGCGGGATTCGCCGGGTTGATGCTGCTCAGCGGATTGGCGACGGGATTGATAGGACGCGGGGCGGTGATCCCCGTTGGAGGCAAACCTGAGTTTATAGGATCTCCGACCGTGTTTCCATTCGCCAATGAATTGCTTGGTGGCGAGTCCACGCCTCCACCGCCGTTCGGGTTCGCTGGGTTGTTGTTGGTCGTCGGCGGCGAACTGGGCGGCAACGTATTCGGCAGTGATGACGGTGATGTTGGCTGCGATCCATTGGCTAAGCCATTCGCTAACGGGTTCGTCAGGGCTGGTCGATCCGGCAACGTCGGCGTTGGCCGAGGCGCTGCATTATTGGCAGCGTTCGCCAAACTATTTGCCAGGTTTCGGTCGAGATTTTTATCGCTATCAAGACTATTCGGGAGTGCTGGAATCTTGGGACCAGGTTGCAAACCCGCAGGTCGCGGAGGCGGATCGTCTTGAGTTCCACCGGAGGCCGGCTCTCGGATCGATGAAGGCAGGTTCGCCATCGACGTTGATGCGGCGTCGTTGTCGGCTGGGTTTGTATGACTCGCCATTCCGATGGGAGCTGGCCGAATTCCCTCATGGAAACCATTGGCCATGTCGTCGGGCAATGGCGGTTTCGCCGCCGAGGCAGCCTCCGCCAAATGCGGGCCCACTTCGGTGCCTTCGGTCACAACCGCCGCACCACTCGGGAACATATTCGCAACCTGAAACACTCCATAGGTGCCGCCGCTAGTTCCCAAAGCGATCAAGCTCCACTTCGCAATAGTGGCGTATGAGAAACGCGGAGCGTCGCCGCTTTGCCGACTTATGGTTCGCCTGCGAGATCTGGCCATTTCAACACCCGGTTCTGCTCGTGAATCCCTGCCGAGTCAGTCGACTTGCATCGATGATGGACTCGTCGCTAGGACCAGTAAACGCGAAAACACCACGGGCCATCTCTGCGTTAGGCAGCGACCAGCGGTGACGAGGCAAAGAACACCGAACAAAGAACAGTACCAAAATCTCGGAAGCGGCTTCCTTGCCTAAGCGAGTCTTCGCAGAACTCGCCGTGTCGCTATTCTGAAGATTTATCCGAAATTGCAAAACATCGATTTTCGCCGATTGCAGCAAATATCAGGCAATTTATGCAGGTCGCTGAGTTTTTCCTGAGGGCGATGCTAGCAAGTGTGCTGCGTTGGAAATGGATGGCAGAGGAATGGTTACGGAACCGATGGATGCCCAATTTTTGATGTATGTCGCCAAGCATTGCGTCGCCGAGCGATTGGGAAGCGAAGTAAGTCCTTCGTTGAACGTTATCGCGGTTAAAGGAAAATTGAAAGGTATTGTGGTCAAATATGTCATCGGGGTGTTGGAAGCCCGTGCCCTATGTCGTAAGCCTGCGCCTCATGGTCTCCCTTCTCCCCTTCTTGGGGGAGAAGGG
>JBGSJV010000152.1:0-8415 GCA_041741535.1 Pirellulaceae bacterium | reverse complement strand
CAAACACTTCCGCTCGCGCTAACCTCGCCATACGGCACCTCCAATTTCCACGTCGTGATCCATAAAGGAATGCGTTCCGAAACTCCGCGCTGACAAAATCAACAATTTCAACGCCCCTGTGACACATCAGGTCACAGCGCTCTAGAAAAACTCAGACTCTTTGGGCGTAGAGATCGCAAGAGGTCAGTTCAGCCCGCTGGAAAGCCGACAGGCGGTGCACGGGGAGGCTGCAAAGTTGTGTGTCCCCGGGATTCCCCGTATCAAGTGATTCTACCCACGAGCGACTTCGGGAAGGCGCTCCAGTACATTCGCAATCATCACGCAGAGCTAAAGCACTACTTGAGTGACGGACATGTTCCGATCGACAACAACGAGACGGAACAGTTGATGAAGCAGGTGGCGATTGGTCGTAAGAACTGGTTGTTCGCCGGGAGCATCGTTGGCGGCGAGCGGGCGGCTGGCTTCATGACGTTGGTTAGCAGCGCGGTGCGGAACAACTTGCACGTGTGGCAATACGTGAAGGACGTGTTGGATCGGCTCTTGGCTGGGCGCAAGGATTACGATTCGATGTTACCCTGGGTCTGGGCCGAGGAGCTTCCGGATCAGATTCGCCAATACCGAATCAACGAGAACGCCACGCGAGCGCGAAGCTACGAGCAAAAGTCGCAGCCGAGTGATCGCGCGTCAAACGCCGAGTAATAGTTCGGTCATTAAAGCAAACGGGGCGGCTGGGCCGACGCCCCAGCGGTCTTTCTCCTCGCAAGCGTGAGGCAGTCGCGTGGCCAAAGCCCCCTCGCCCAATCGGCCTCACCGACCCCGCCCCGGCCAAACCCAAAAGACCACCATGCCGCTGGTGGACGCTTACCCACCTGCGAGCAATACAAATTCGTCAACATCACTTGATTTCACAGTGGACAAAGGCGGTCGTTGGAGGATTTGTCTTTTGAAATCGAGTTCCGGACAGAAAGCACTTATTAAATACGACGTTGTCGAACTCGCAGTCAACGAATCGGCTTGCTCTTAACTGTAAATTACGGAATTCAGTGTGGACGAAACGGCAACTTGTGTAAATGACGCGTTTTCCCCCGTACTCCCGAATGCCTCGTCCGGTCAATTTGCTGTTTACGAAGTTGCAGTCAACAAACTCTGCGTCATCAAGGACAGGACTCTCGATCTTTGAATTCAAGAACGAGCACTTTTCAATACGACTGCTTGCGAAGTCGCACGTATCAAATCGGGTTTCCTCAAAGTTCACTCGGAGCAGCGAAGACTGGCTAAACGGACAAGATAGCTGTGCAAAGCTCAAATCTGTATCAACCAAACGAGTCCCGTGAAAATCAGCGTGCAGGAATTCCGGCAATGATCCATCAAGACCTACGACGATGCCGCGAAAATCAGCATTGTTAGTCAACTCTTTGCGCGACAGGCAACGCGCAGCATTTGGTACAGCATCTATGGCAAACCCTGCCAAATGCCATCGATTGATCAATTCTGTCTTATTCACTTTCAATGTATCCATTGAATTGGAACCAGTGGAATCAACTCGTCAGCCATACCTTTGTATTTGAGAATGCCAGATATTTTTGATTGGCCGCCGATATCAAAAATTACACTACGCCCACCTATTTCTGGGAAATAGAGGTCCGGACGCAATCGTCCAGAACCTGGAATAGTTCGATCTATTCGAACTCCCGGTTGGCCGCGAAAGATGCTTGCTAGCTTTGACCGCATTCGGATATCGAGAAATCGACCGCGGATCATATTAGCAAAATTTGGGTTCGAATTCACGCTCATTCGATAAAGTTGCGCCCATCGGTTGGTGCTCGAAGAAAGCCATCGGTCGATAACCTCACCCTGACGATTTACCAATTGGGCTAATTGTTTTTGACGGGCTAGAATCTCACAACTATTGTGAGCTAATGCTCCGCTCCTTCCGACATAATACACATGCTCATCGTGAACTTCTAGGTTATAAACAGCCTCCGGTCCCGGGCGGGGGAGTTTTTGTTGGACCCAGTGGATGTCGCCAGCGAGGGTCTGGAGTCGCTCGCCGATTTGTAACTCGCCCGCTTGTACGAATTCGGCTCGGTCCACCGACCAGAACGGGTGATTGGCAGTGACGCCGATGGAGTCGGTGGGGGCAACGCCAAGGTCGGTGGGCGGAGGGCTAAGCGTGGCGTGCGACGGGTTTACGGAGGGGGATGTGTTGAGCGCGGTGAGAGTTGTGGGTGGCGTCGAAAGGTTTATGGGTGGGTTATTGGTTAGGACCAAGTCTAAGACATTGGCACTGGTGTGTTTGAAGGTGGCGGTGACGACTTGGCCGGGTCCAAGAGGAACGAGCGGAGCCGGTTCCAGGTCCACGATCCACGCCGGACCACGGATGCCTAGTTCCGGCAAGTCCAACTCGACCACCATGCCCAACACTTGGTTCCGATCTGCGGTCGCTTCGATCAACCGTTCGGCTATGTGACCGTAGATTGGCCGGAGCGGAACACCGGCCGGAGAAAAGCCCAACGAATCTTGGCCTACCGTTGCTTGGTTGAATTCGGTAGCCGATGCAATTTCAATCGACGAGCTTGAGCCTGATGGGGATTCCATCAAGGGTCGAAGCTCATCGAGGCCGGATAACATCACCGGGATCGGTTCCACGACCAACGACATTTGCTCGATCAGCCAATCTTCGGGCCGGAGCATTTCGATTTGGAGCAGCGTGCCATCGGGCTTGGGCATCTCGAGCTTGAGCTTCATCCACCGATACCAATTCGGCTCCGTAAACCCTCGCCTTTCAGCAGCACTCACCTCTGGATTAAACGCCGGCACCCGAGTCCCCACGCGCATGTCTTTGATGGGAACTTTGACCAAGGCCGGACCAGTCGACTCGGCGACGCCGCTGGTGGCATAGGTGACAGAGGTCGGATGGGCAGATGAAACCATCCCATTGCCGCTTTGCAGCCATATCCCATAGCCAATCAAACTCAGCCCAAGAATGGCAAACGCGATTCGTTTCATCAAGTCGTTAGTGATTGTCATGATCTTATTCCCGCAAGATAATTGTATTTGAAATTCGCTCTTGTGTCATCGATGGTAATCAATGCTGAAGGAAGCTAGGTCCACGCCAATTCTCGGTAGGCTTCTTCTTGCTCTTCCGACTGCCGGTCGTTCACGCGTACGGAGAATACTTGCAACAGGGCCATAGCGCCGGCACCAATGATGATCCAGCCCGCCGCGATGTCACTGCGCAGCAAAGCTGGAGTTGCCGCAAACGGAGCAATGGGCGTCGCCACGACCTCGGTCCAACGATTCTCGGTTTCATAGGTACTGACGTCGACGGTACCGACGAAGCAATAGTTGTCCAAGATGTTCTTAATCGACTTATGAACGTCAGAACGTCCCGCCAAGACCTCGCCTGCCTCTTGGAAAGATTTCATCGCGCGTCCCATCTTGGAGATGTCGTCGCACGCCGAGGTTGTTTGCTTGAATATCTGAGTTGCTAGAGTGAATTGTTTGCCAATCCGTGCTAGCTTTCCAACAGCTCCTGCTCCGAAAATCACTGCGAACTCCGCGAGTTCACCTGCGGCACGTCGTTCCTCGGAGGTCAACTTGAAATCGGGGTTGTTCGTCCCTGATTGCAATGCCCATTCGTAGGCACCTCCAGCGGCCATCGTCAGTAAAGACTCGGTTTGCTGAGCCGTTATGACGCCTAGAAGCCCTCCAATGAATCGGTCTGCCGAGACCACAACCAAAAAACCGCCAACTTTTGCACCAATCCCAGTTAATACGGTTGCGGTACCAACAAACATGCCAACTCCTCCAACGAACGTGTCGACCCTTTGAGCATGCACGGTGCCCCAATAGTTCGTATAGCTGTTAAAGTTCGCCGGGGGGGCCAATTGATAATCTAACGTCTGTAGACGACCAAGGCTAAAATGTTGATCCGGTACGACAGCCGGATTATCAGAATTCTGGTCATAGGCTCCATCTCTTCTCACGCGACGAATTAAGCCAACAACTTCGGGACCAAGTTCGTATGATCCCAATGAGTTGCGCGTATCAGCGCGACGGCGTGTATTTGTCCCCGCCCATGACTCAAAGATTTGAATCGTACCGTCCTTGCCTTTAGAATGAGACTGGCCATATCCATCTGAAGATATCGACTCCGTCAAATTATCGACTCGGGCAGTTTCTTGGGTCCCAGTGAAAAACGATTCTCTTTCGCGATTAAGTTCTTCCTTATAAGTTCCGTTGTTCGAGCCTTGGTACGCACTTTCGTCCTTATACTCAAGCCATGTCGAGTCTATATATAACATCCATCCCGAACCCTGTTTCTTCCAATTTTGCTCTTCGACGTTGTTTGTAACGGTTCTCGTTTTGCTAGTTCCATCCAAATTCCCAGTAAGAATTGTATTCACTGAGCTTTCCCTCTTGATACTCCGCTCCGTGTACCTCGTCAAACTGTAAGCCGTGTATTCTTTGTTGGGCATCACCCATTTTACTATGGTTTGAGTCAAACCAATGTTAGCTTGGGCGACGATATTCGTGTCTTGGACGTTTAGCTGTCCTACACGAACCCACGTACTATCAAACGCGGGAAGTTCTGACTGTTGCGACGTTGTTGAACGCGAAATGTCTTCCTGATTCTCGTTTGAAGCAATGGTACGATAGTACTTCAGGCCACCGCTTTCGACGCGTGTTTCATGAGTCGAATCAAGACGCAAAAACACTCCGTGCTCAGGAGTCTTCCATTCAACGAAGCTTCGCGTCTGCATGCCATGAGTTCCGGATCCATGAGAAGCCGTTTCGGTGCCATTTCCCGCATCCGAAATGGCAAAGGTGTAGTCGCCTTCAAAGATGTCCTTTGTCTCGTAGATATATCCTTGATACTCCTCGAAAATTCGCTTTGACAAAATCACTTGGTTCCCAAGAATTTCACCATCCGGCATCGCGTTAATGGTAACGGTTACTTTGTCGGGTTCAAAACGTACTTCGGTAGACTTTCGGATTTTAACTTCGTCGGTTGCTGTAGAATCAAAAATCAGGTTCTTTCTGTCGGTGCTTGCCGATCGTGAAATGCTTTCTCGGTATGCGAGCGGAGTTTCTTCCTCCCAAAACCACGCGATTGAGGGTTCGAACGAGATCGATTGAATCCCATGTAGTCGTTGTTGAAATGCAGAGTTGACGTTGGTCTTTATTTCATTGGAAATCAATTCGGTCTTCGTACCGGTGACCACGGAATGGTATTTCGATTCGTCGATCTCTGGTTCGTTGCCTGACAGTGTGGGAGGGACCGAGTTGTTGCTGCCGGAATGCTGGGAACTTCCTTGGTTGCTGTTGTTACTCGAAGTGCTATCATTGGAGTTCGATGGAGTCGCGGCCTCCGGCAATTCGGTGACAACATAGGTCAAATCCAGATCATTCCGGACGTTGGTCTTCATCGTATTGGCTTCATTGCGGTTGTCGGTCCAGTCGCTGAAATAGACGTTTCCGGTAACTGCGTTTTTATTACTGGAATGCCATTCGCTGCGAAATTCATCTAGCGTCATGCCTTCATTAAATCCGTCGGATGAAACGACTTGTCTGAACTTCTTGTCCAGGGTGTCGGTGATTTCGCCAGTTTGCGTCGAATCACCCTGATACACGATCATGAGTCGTTCTCGATCGGTTAAAGGCGGGGAACCATCTGGTTGGTAATCAAAGGTGGTTGTCTTGGTGAAATCCACGGTGTCAATTGAATAACCCGATCGCGTCCATTCTTCGTCGCTCTTCGTATAGGTGTATTCAGCGCTATCCAGGCTCTTCATCGTCTTGATCTTTGTGAGAAGATTCGAAGACCCATAGTTTTCCGCCTTGTCGTAGGTGCTCTTGGATGAAACGGCCATTCTGACCGTCTCAGATCCCGCTTTTTTGTCGAACTCGAAACCGCTAAGGTCGATGGACAAAGTGCTGTCATTTGTAATCGGGGTCACCGTTGCGTTGGCGGATAGCTGAACGTCCTCGCCGGTCGAAGGAGGTGTGCGACGCATGGTTACTTCGGTGTCGTTCTTGACCCGCAAAATGGTATTCGCACCACTCGTCTCCCCGTCAATGGCCAAGCCAGTTATTACTTCCTTCGTCTTGTCCGAGTATTCGTAATCGAAGTATCCGAGAACGTGGTGATTGAACTGCTTGATGTAATTATCCGATTCTTCAAAGCCGGAATAGTTTAATGTCTCCGAAACGTATTCGCTTTTGTCGATGATCTTGACGGTGTTGTGATCTACGAATTGGTACTCGATATGGACCGTGTCATCGTGGTCTTCTTTTCGAGTGTTTTGACTTATTTGAGAAACGCGGGCAGTCGAGTCAACCAAGAGCGGTGGGTCCATGTTTGTCTCTTGCGTTGAGACATCGTCCGTATTGACCGTCCGAAACAACGGGCCATTTTTCTCCGTCTTCCAGGTCTCCTTTTCGAAAATGTCGTGGGTCGTTTTATCCTGGACGTTAATGATGATACGGCCATCGTATTGGGCCGACGCCATGCCTACATAGCCGGGTTGGTTGTCCAACTTAGAGACGCGCGCCCGGACTTCGGTTGTCGTCGGCCCCGTTTGGTGATCGATGTCCACGAATATTTCCGTGGTTTCTTCGTCGGTGTAGAGGTAGTCGGCACCGGCAACTTTCCGTCGCCCGGTGAAGTATTCGTGGCTGACGCTCTCAATCTTGTAGTTCTTGTCAAAAACGGTTCGTAGTAACGGTTGGGCAAGGCTAATATCGGTGGCTGAATCAGATTCATGTTCGAGGGCGTCGCGACGTGTTCCGTTCGCGAAATACTCGGTGCGAAGTCGGTTGTTTGCGGATACAGTGAACTTGTCTTTGTCGGTTGTTTTCGACCAATCGCGATTTAACAGCCAGGTTGATTCCCCCAACTGTAGTTCGCCCTCGCGGGCCGGACGATAAGCAAAAAATTGGATTGGAACTGCGGCCGTGCCGTCGTCACTCAACGTGGCCGACGCACCATCGTTCGGTGTGGCATCGCCTAAAGGAATGACATCGGCCTTCGCTTCAATCGCCAGCCAAGTTATTGTTAAGTTGTTTTCAGTGGTGGACACATTTGTATACGTCTTGTTGAGTGACCCCGTCAAAGTATTCGGGGTTCCCGGGGACTTGCGCAAGTTGACACTGGAAATATTGAAGGAGCGATCGAATTTCGTTGTAACATCGCCTTGGATTGAATAACGTTCATGTTTACCGGTGGTACCTCTCGCTATGGTTAACCGCTCAAAAGCGTCTAGATCAGAAACTTCAGCCTCCGACAGAACTGTCAAGGTAACCGTCTGAGCCGTCGCGGTATGGTCAATTGTCGTCTTCAATTCTTGACCGTTCGGAACCCAATTTCTTCCATTACCACTGACGGTATAGGCAATCCCCGTTCCATTCTGTTCTGCTTGGACCCGTATGGATGTTTGGCCAACCACGGTTCCCGTAATGGAAGCTTGCCCGCTAGACGTTCGTGTGTAATTTGAATCTAGGTATTCCCCTTCAGAAAACGGAGACTCGATGTTGGTTGTTGTCCAATGGAACTCGGTTGTTGTGTCTTCTTTGACAACATTTTGATCGAAAGAAGTGGTTTGGCCATTAAGTAGCTTAAGATTGAATTTGTATTCGAGGGTTGCTGTGAAGCGGATGTAAGATGTGAAGGTGGGATTCGAGCCTGACTCGAATGCATCTCGAACGGTCGATGGAGAAGTTGTCTCGATGATTGTCTGTGTTAACTTGGCTCGAACATGTTCGGTGTATTCGTAGTTTCCGAGCGACTGGAATCCGACTGACGTGACGTTAAAGGATTCGATTTCGTAGTGGGATAACGTGACGATGTAGGTTCCTGGGAACCCTTCACGTTCGGTCTGTTCAGTCAGCCGGTAATTGCTTAGTGTTGGCGGTGTGGTATGTGTCGGACGAAAGTCCCAAGGATTCGTACCAGAATAACTATAACCCTCAGGCAGTTTGTTCCAATATTCCGGTAAATTGATTCGATCTGGCGAAACGCCATACGAAAATAATGTTGTTGGGCTTTGTCCTGAGAGACCTGATAGAGCGTTGTTACCGCCGACCGCACCTCCTCCGAAGCCCGTTGTCGGATCGCCACCGCTGCCATACTCGCCACTTCCGCCACCTGTTCCGCCGCCGGTTCCTCCGCCGCTCATGGGGTCGTCGCCGCCGAAGCCGGAGAGCATTTGGCGGTCTTCTAACACTTCGATCGCCAGTGGCGTGTAGTTGTCGGTGTAGTCCGGTTCGTCGCGCCAGACTCGGCGAAGGGTGTAGCCCAGTTTATAAAAAGTTTGTGTCCAAGTGCTGATCGGCTTGTTCATGGTCTGCCTTCCAAATCACGGTGTAAAAAAACGTACGCGTGGGAATGAACGTTACTGCTGATATACAAGA
>JBGSJV010000151.1:0-39404 GCA_041741535.1 Pirellulaceae bacterium | reverse complement strand
GTGGTCCGTTCGAATTCGAGATTCGACATCTATCGTGAAAAAAAGCTGAATCTGATTGTTTTCTCGACCGCGCATTCTTCTCTCCATGATGTGACCTTGGTATGGTAACAAATCCGAGACTTTTTCAGCACCCTGCTAGTGGTCTAGTACACATACGTTTGATGTCTGACTTGGTTTACGTCGGAGCATGCGCGGAAGATGCATTTATTGAGAAAGGAGTAAATCAAGAACGCATTGTGCGTCGACTCAAATTAGGTCGAAATCGCGCCCAGTTCTATCTTCCTACGCAAGTACTCAATGGCGCCGATCTGTGGGCGGTTCTGGAAAAGAACATAAATAACCTTGTCGTTTTCGTTGAAAACGTCATTGATGGTCCAGTTAAAGAGGCCTCAAAGCGGCTGCAAAAGGTGCTTTCGTATTGGAAGCGGAACCGGCACGAGTTCGATATCGCTAAGGTCGGTTGGGATGATCTACATGTCTTTTACGATAAGTCAGTGTCACTTATGGCGAAAGTTGTTTCTTCGCGTGATCGCGGCGTAGAAGTTCGGATCCCCGGGGGCTATAAGGGCTGGATTCCAAGTTCGCGGATCGACCCAGTGCGGCACAAGAGTCTCAGACGTGGCGACGTAATTGAGTGTCGAGTATTGAATTGGGACAATTCACGGCAATCGCTTTTACTTGATGGTACTGAAAATTAGGTGGTCGCATGGTGAGTCGTTACTATTCAATATCAAAAAAAGGTGGGTTCGTTTCTTTTTGAGTGAGCGTTCGATGAAGTGCGCCTTGTGTGGTTTGCAAGGTTTCGTACCACCTAACCTAGGAGTACATCCATGGAGCGTCCATCGGTTAGCCCCCGCGCGGGCTATTGGCAAGAACTGATTGATCAGCAACGTCTCGGCGCCCTATCGGTCAAGCAATTCTGCTTCGAGAAGAATGTGTTGGTCGCCTCGTATTACCAGTGGCGTCGGCGACTGACGGTCGCCGACGATTTTCGCGGCACAAGCAGTTCTAGTGTCTCGCGACGCTGGAATGAAGCCGACCAGAACCTGTTTCAGATAAATCGCGAAAGTGGTACAAAATGAAACCGCCGATGACACCCAAGATTCGCCAAACAAGCTTAATCCAATTTTGATAGATTCGCCATGTGTATTTCTGTACCGAACCGCCGAACTCAGCCCTGTGGTGGCACAAAAAGAAAACGGTTTCTGCACGATATGAACCGTATTGCTTTTAAGGCAGCGAAAAGCCGGCTGTATCTCCGAAGAATTGAGAACAAGGACTATGAATACTGCGCATCAGCTTAACGAGCTTATCTCCGTTCTCGAAGATGCGGCTTCAAAATGGCCAGAAATTGGCTTCGAATATGATCAAATCAATCGCAAATGCGAGTTTTCTGGGGAGCCAAATGCAATAATTGCATTTACGTCGATTGCAGCGAGTGGGATTCGGTTCATTCCTCGGCAATACCTTGCCGGCCTAAGACCATTCAATCCCAATTGGACAGCTGCAGCACTGTGGTGCCTTGGCGCTATTTCGACGTTCTGGCGGATCGGAATTGGGAAACCAGGCCTTCAATCAGTGCTTGTGACGCTTGACGACGGCAAGCAGTTCTACCAACACTTGCCTAATCGCCTTGGTCCCTTCGAATTTCAGGATGATCCAAGTCTGACGATTGCTGCACAACAGGAAAAACATGGCTGGAAAATCCAACAGATCGAAATCCATAATAACATTTCGTGCTACCGTGATTCAATTCACGCAGCCGAGTTATTGCTTTGCAGATACTCACTTGCAGACGATATTGATAATTGCGTTCCAACCTACGTGGATGCCATTCGACTTGCCGCTGATATCGATGATCTAGTGGCCGCCGCAGAAAAATGCGGAACGGATCACTGCGAAGACGCAGCGCTAAGCGGTGGCATTTGGGCACTGTACGGCGGAATCATCCCACTCAGATTTCGACTTTGGAACACAACGGAAAAATTTGACAGTTTTCAACCCAACGTGACAGGATGGAGTTATCGTGCACAATCCGCAATGAGTCAGGTCATGGATACGTTGCGCGACTATTTTCACGCAATAAACTATACGTATTGCAGTCCGACTCCGGTCGTTATTGATTATTCGACTTTTCCTCGTGTGCCCCAGAAGATTTTAGATCGTTTTAAGCGAATCAATTGTGACTTGAAACAAGAACTCCAGAGAATTGCCGAAGGCACGCGATATATCCCGAACGTACCAGATTTCTTGACGCATAGCGATGCGAATCGCGATGAACGAATATTGACTCAGTTTTTCATTCCTGAACGGCAGGAGTCAACCGTTACCACCGGACACGTTGGTCAGAAGCACGATGTACTGTGCGAATATCTCATTTCCCAGATCGAACAACTTGAGTTTTCCACGAGACCTCGAATCGATATGAATCAATGCTTGGCAGATAGTGGAGTTGACATTTTGATCGCAATTGGTGAAGTAAAATACGGGGTTCAGGTCAAGTCTCATTTGGACATTTCCCAGCAAGATTTTCGTAGTAAGTTGTACTCACAAATTGAGAACTCCCGCAGGCATGGCCTTCGAAAGCTTTGGATCATTCTAGCTGGCGACATGACCAGCAGGTCGCAGTCGGAAAAGGTTCGTGGCTTTATGAGCGAAGTGAGTCAACAAAATGACCCTTACAAGGAGGTCGTTGAACCTGAGAAGGCCTGGACTGTATTTTTTCGGCGAGTTGAAGCGAAGTTAGATTGCTAAAAGATGCTGAGCTTTCCAGCGATAACCACAACGACATCTACTCATTGCGGGTCGATTTTGGCCAGCGATTCAAGGCGACGTTTGCCAAGTCTTGGTCACAATCGACTACCACCTTTGAGGGTTCATAAGGTAAAGTGACTTTTTGGTTTTTAGGTTACATATGACGAGTTAATTTGGCTATCTTTTAGCCCTTCAAGACTCAAGTACTGATCCGTTCTTCCTGCTTGGCGAATTAGGTATCCGTTGGGGCCGGAGTGGCGGACGTGAGTGGGGCCCAGGTGGAACCAGACGCGGCCTTGAGGGTTTTCTGGGTCTTGGCGTTTGGGTGGTTCTGCTCGGAGGGTGTATTTGATTCCATTCGCGCGGAGCCATTCCAATAATCGCCATTCGGCTTCGGTCTCCAAGGCGACTTCATTGATGGACTTCGCTCGCTCCAAACCTAACCGTGTTGTCCAGCGGCCTTGCGCCGGCATGTAGTCGCCCGGACAAAATGGAATCGACGTGGGTATGCGGTTTACGGGTCCTAGGCGATACATGATCATCGGGCCGTTTCTTCTGGCGGGCCAGGGTGTTTCGATCGCGGAACGCTCGACAATTTCTAAATCAATGACGTCGGCGACGTAACGGATCGCACTCGGTTTACTCAACTCGCCCGATTGATACAGGGCGACTTGCTTCACAGAAAACTGGCGACTTTGCGTCTTCCGCAACGGTTGATAATAACACCGCTCGCGTTTGATCCATTCCAAATGCTCCCGAGCCCCAGGTGATCGCAACACGCCCACCCACACGGCGTCCCGCGCGGCCGCTCGCCAGGCTACTGCTCGTTGGTCCGCCACATGCGTGATGGCGCGATCCGACAAGGCCCAACCACCCATCCGCACCGTCCCCAGCAACCACTCGCGAAATAACTCGCGCGTTGAAGGCAAAAACGGAATCGCACCAACCCCTAGTCGCTGCAATGCTTGCCACAAGCGACTGCTCCGATAGTTTTCGCTGGAATGATCGTCCAACGGAAAAACAGCCACTGCTTGGACCACCGAACGTTTGGCGACCGAGCCGCTGGTCTCCGCTTGATCGATCTCCAAAATCGCATCCCGATACCGATGCAGTGCGTTGATCGCGTCACGCGGCGGACCAAACGAACCGAACTGCTGGCGGTATTCGGCCGTAGCATCGATGCGATATTTGGCGTCCACGACCAATTGCAAGATCGGCCAACCGTCCTCTTCCAACCGAATCAAGATATCGGGCTTCTGCGGAATCAACATCGCTGCTTGATTGCGAAACCGCGGGTTGTACGCCACGTGAATCACTCGTTGCGGACCGGCTTGGAATGAAATCTGTTGGCCAAGTCCACCGCGCAACTGGACCGATAGCTTCGAGCCATCCAACTTGAACCAATGGTCCAATCGCTGCGGCGGACCGAACTCGGCCTGCAACATGCTGACGACGGTCAAGAACGTCCAGTATTCGTAGAGGACCTCCAAGTCTTTTACCGAAAGCGATAACAGGTCGCCTTCCAGTCGCAATCCTGATCGAAGCAATAGCAATAACCGATAGGCCTCGCGATAGCCGGCGGCGGAGACCAACTGCAAAGAGGCAAACCCCGGTGGTGGATCGCCTTGCGCGGCGGCGATTGGTTCCAAACGGAGCAGTCGGTCCACGCGAGTTTTGAGTTTTGTGATTGCTTGGGTTGTTGCTTGGTGGCGCAATGTATCCGTTGATTGGCGGGGTGACGAAGAATAATGAGTTGGACCGCGGAGCGGTCCGCTGCCGTTAGTTGGACCGCGGAGCGATTCGGTGTCGTTAGTTGGACCGCGGAGCGGTCCACTACATTGGCTCAGGGTTCGTTGTACGGCGAGTAGCTGAGTTTTCAGCCAGCGGTGTTCGTGTGTGTCGAGTGTCAGCTCCGGCGGGGACTGCTTGATTTGCTCGCGGACATTGACGTTAAGCAGCGATACCATCGCGCCCTTGCCTTGGCCGCGACGAACTTGGGAGCGAACACTGCTGTCCACTCGGCGGACTCGTTCGATCCGCAACATTTGTTCGCGTCGGATCAGGGCTCGAGTCGGTCGCCGAGTCACATAGTCGAGGGCTTGCTCCAATTCGTGGATGATCGATTCGAATAGGATCAACCACTCCAACTTCGTCGATTGCTGGCCCGGGGCAACCTTGCCGCGTTGATATGTGGAGCGTAGATACTCGAAGGCCAAGCCCGTCAAGGTCTGCTGCACATCGGCTAACATGTCTTGGTAATCGGTTTCGTAGTCGATCTTGGTGGGAAAGACTTCAAGTTCGAAATCCAAAACTCGTTGGCCGTTGAGCACAATCGAAAACAGGCTTTGCCCGATTTGGCCCCGGAAGTTGAGGTTCCCGTGGACGACTCGGCCTTGATCCTGGGAGTTCAGCCCTTTGATGATCAGGGGATCGCGATGTTGGATTTGAATCACATCGTGGGGACGATGGGCTTGCAGATAAAGCTGATACTCGGTTTGTTCGAACAGTGGAGGTCCTAAAGTGACTTCGGGATCGGCGGACAAAACGGACGGCACTCCGTCACGGAAGGTATTGTCTTTCCAGTCCAACATTTTGCTTTGCGGCATCAACCGTAATCTACCGATGGACGTGTCGTTCGGGCGAACCGTCGCCGGATCGTTTTGACTAACGCGGTACCAGTCTAAAGTGAATCGATCGGTTGCTAAGCGAAATAACAGTTTCATAACAACGACTACAACCAAAACGAAGTGTAACCTTCGGACAATAACCGTTCCCACATCAGGCACAAGCGAGCCGCCGTGCGAGGAAGTTTGGCATCCGCCAGCGCGTCGGGCCGTCGCGCATTTTCCCACTCGCTGAGAACGCCTTCGGCGTCGTCTTCGCCGGTGAAGGGTTGCCCCTTCGTGCTCAGCCCCAGCAAGCCGTTGATGGTCGCTCGGATCGCATTGCTGCCACCGACCAGTCGCGGCAGGATTTTCATCATGATGGCCACGTCCAGCGGATCGACCCGTGAGCCTTCACGGGTGCGGAACGCGTCGGGCATTTCCGAAGCGTTGATCAAAAACAAAATGACTTCGTCGCGAGTCCGATAACCAACTTGCAATTGGCTGCGAACCAGGCAGTCATTGATCTGTTGCAATAGGTTTGTCGCTTGTTCGGCGTTTTGGATGAATACACTGGAGGATCGATCCGCTTCGGGCAAACGCGATGCGGGGCAATGCCAAAAGCGAATCGGCCAAGCTCGGGGAGTGCGGCGTGGTTCGTCAGAAGGAGTGGCCGAGTCCAAGCTCAAGTCCACTTCCGATAGTTCGATGGTAAAGGCGCGGTCCAATACTTTGCGACTGAAGCCGTGCGAGCTTTCGTCCATATTGACCGTACCGACGATGCCCAGATTGGCGGGGATTCTTTGCTTGGCCCAGTCGCCAAGTTCGGAGCCCGAGTTGCGGGCAAACAATGGCTGGGATACGAAGCCACCCGTCGACGCTTGTTGGCGATCTTCGATCGTGCTGAGCACCTCGGCGAAGTAGTGTTCGACTCGAGCCAAGTTCATTTCATCGATCAGCGAGACGAAGTACTGGTGTGGGCTCTGGTCGGCTTCGGCGGCCGTTTTCAGAAATACGCCGGGCCGGAATTCGCCTTTTAGGTCCACGTAGCCGATCAAGTCCGAGCTATCCGTCCAGTCGGGTCGGACCGAAATTCGCGTCGAGAGCCCGCCCGTCCATTGCGATACCAAGTTAGGCAGCTTGGACTTTCCGGTTCCGGAGACTCCGGCCAAAATCACAAACGGTTTGGTTCGGAGAGCCGTCACATATGTTGCAACTTGCCATGGTTGAAAGATGAAGCCCTGGGCGGCGATATCTTCCAACAGGACCTCCATGGCTTGGGCCAATTCAAGATCATCCGGTGCCGTTTCTTGGACGGCGTTCGTTGCGTTCATGTCCGGCCACCATTTCTGTTTCAAAGCGTCCAAGACTTGTTGCTGGACGAATTCCTGTTGGATGGCCAACCAGAACGCTTCATGTAATCGGGCATGGGAGACTCGCTGTCTGATCTGGTTGGGTGTGGGCTTGTCGTTTGATAACGGTTCGTGTGGATTACGGTACGCTAAGAGCCAAAAGAAGTCAGACGACATCCGGGCGAAGCCCTCGGCCAATTGTTGTTCGCCAACTTCTTGGCCTCGCTCGCGAATCCGGGTGATAAACCGGTCGAACAGCCAATCGAATTCGATGTGATTTTGGGTCAGTTCGCCATCCCGAACGGCTTCGATCACGAGTGCCAGGATCGTCGGTTTGTAGACCGTCATGGTCTGCATCGCCAGAATCAGTTGAATAAATTCTTGGCCCGCCGTTTGTGGATCGCCCAAGTACTTGGCCGACCGACGATTGGCCCTCAAACACAGGTCGGGCGCCTGGAGGTAGCACATGTGTTTGGCAACCGTGTTGTCCAATTCTTCTCTCTTGGCGATGCCGCCTTGGTCACGCAGCCAATCGCGACGTTTAGTAAACGCGGCCCAAGTGACTGTTTCCGGTTCGTTAGAATCCAAACGTTCGACTGAACAGCCGGTTGAAGTGACATTGCTGATAAAATACCGCGCGTCCTTTATGGGACTTCGGAACACGACCTTTTCGGTGGCATAAAGGTGCATCAATTCTGCGAAGGGGACGGCGGTCGATGTTGGGTTCGTGTCGTCTTGGTTCGACAATAGACTCTCCTGCAAAGGCTCGAACGGAATTTTGTTTCGGGACCAGTATACTCGGTTGGGGGGATGAATTGGTGGGAGAGTGACGGCAAAGGAATGTGGGCAGAGGATGACGGCAGGAAGATGTCGGGCAGGAAGATGTCGGGCAGGAAGATGAAGGCCAAGGAATCTGGGCAGGGGAATGAAGGCAAAGAAGAGTAGGGCAGGGGAATTTGGGACGGCGACTGCCTGCGGATGGCAAGGCTGTTCCGCGGATGAAGAGGGGCGAGTTTGTGTTGGCCTGTTAGGACTTTTCTGAACGAGAGATCACACGAAGGGGTGGCTCGCGCATACTGGCAATGGTTGTGTCGGCACATGCGGGCCTGTGCTCGAGGTTGTTTCGGACGATGCGAGCCTTCCGAACATTCGTGTTTCATCGAGACATCACGCAACCTGCACTTGCTTGGGTACTTCATCGATTTTCGCGTAGCGGTCGTGCGATCCGACAAGACGCGATCTTGAGCGGTGACGATAACTCGGGCTATTCCCACGAACAGCCAACGAGTCACCCGCAACCAACAAGCCAACCATGACCACCGACGATTACCAGATCCGACAATTGTTGCAGGAGCTCTCGCCACCGGACTCGGGCAAACAGAGCTTGGTGGTCAGCGATGATGCCCACGCGAAAGTTGTCCTGTTTGCTTTTGCGGCCGGAGCGGGACTGGTCCGACACGTGGCGCCCCTGCCGGCGATCATCCAAATCATTCAAGGCCACGCGGAACTGATGGTTGGCGAGACATCGGTGACTGGCCAGCCGGGAACTTGGATTCGTATGGCCGCCCAAACGCCCCATCAAATCCATGCCACAACGCCTGTGATCATGCTGCTGACATTGCTCAAAGCAGCGGGGCATTGATGCGCGACCGCTTCGCTCGCCACTTCGCCGCCAGCAGCGGACTGAAAAATAGAAACAACAACCCCAGCGGCATCAGCCCACCGTCGAGCAGATTGTAATCGCTCCAGATCCGCGGCCAACTCAGGCCCATGACCAATCGCCCGAACAGAATTTCAAACGAAGCCGTGAGCACGAGCCAGATCCCGCCGACCAGAAATAAATCGAGTGTGCGTGTCGCTCGCAGCCACCGGATCGTGAAGTAGGCAATCGCCAGAATAATCGCCGAGCCCGTGAAGACGCCCAACTGGTTCGAGCGGAACTGGCCCAGGAGCGGTACCAAGGCAATCGAGCGCGCGATTCCATGCAGGATTTCGCACCCAACAATGAGCAACCAAACCGCCACGCTGCGGATGGTTATTCGAAGTCGATCGGTAGAGTAGAGTTCCAGCATCGTGCACCACGCTACATTGTAACGCCGGCCACGATGGCGAATGTCGGGCGGTGACTGCCTGCGGATGGCAATGCCGTTCTGCGGATGAAGAGGCACGAAGTTTGTGTCGGCCTGTCAGGCCTTTTTGGATCGGGGCACAACTCTAACCGGTGGATCGCGCACACCGGCAGAGGTTGTATCGGCCCCTTCGGGCCTGTGCTGGCGTGCCAATATGCATAGTAGCGTTAGGAATGGTGGCGGGAGAGTCAAGGTAAGGGAATCTTGGGGCAGGGGAAGGAAGGCAGGAAGATGTCGGGCAGGAAGATGATGGCAAATGAATCTGGGCAAAGGAATGTCGGGCGGCGACTGCCTGCGGATGGCAAGGCCGGGCTGCGGATGACGAGGCACGAGGTTGTATCGGCGGCGAGTTTTTGTAGAAGCCTGTCCCGCCATCCCCGTATTAGCTGGCCGCTTTACGAAAAAAATCGGCGATCTGAAGTTTAGAACATTTGCCCTGCGCAGACGTTCGCGTTAGCTCAACCAGTTCGTCGTCGGAAACTTCAAGCGAGATCCCGTTAATCTCCAAGAATACCAATGCACATTCCAAGGCAACTCGCTTATTCCCGTCAACGAACGGATGATTCAATACGAGATGAAAAAGATAAGCCGCTGCCATCTCAAAAATGTCACGATGCAGATATTCGCCGTCAAAGCTAGCCGCAGGTTGCGCGATTGCCGATTCCCAGTAGGCCTCGATCTCGCAGTCCGGGGCTGCCTCCGTAGTTGGCGACTTGGCCCGCGTGGATCTCCAGCACATCTTCCATGTCCAGGTAATGCACGACAAGCAACCTTATTCCGCTAGTTTCTTGAATGCCTTGGAATGCTTGGCGTTCACCTTGGCACTTGCGGCGCGAACCTTGGACTTGGCGTTCCCGACCACTACCGGAGCAATTCGAATCGACTTCCCGTCAGTCGTCAGTTCAATTTCCGATTCCGGACTAATCTTCAGCAAATCCATAATCGGACGATCAATAATCACCGCCCAACTGTTGCCGTGTTTTACCAAATTCTTGATCATGTTCGGTCCCTTTCTTTTTCAGGCTCACTCACCCATGGTAGCACAATGGTCGACCGTGGCCAAGTTCTAGCCGAGTCAAAAAGCGGGCAATCGAGTCCACCGCACAGTATGGGGCAGGAAGACGGTGGGCAGGAAGATGATGGCAAAGGAATCTGGGCAGGGGAATGATGGCAAAACGAATGGGCGGCGAGGAAATATGGAGCGGTGACTGCCTGCGGATGGCAAGGCCGGGCTACGGATGGAGAGGCAAAAGTTTGTGTCGGCCCCTTCGGGCTTTTGCTGGCGTGCCAATAGGCTTGGTAGCTTTAGGAATGGTGGCGGGAACCTCAGGGTCAGGGAATCTTGGGGCAGGGGAAGGGAGGCAGAAAGATGTCGGGCAGGAATATGATGGCAAAGGAATCTGGGCAGGGGAATGAAGGCAACAGAATGGGCGGTAAGGGAATGTGTCTGACTGCCTGCAGGATGGCAGGGCCGTTCTGCGGATGGAGAGGGACGAGTGCAAACAGGTGAATGCCTGCCTTGAGTTGGGCAAACATTCACCTGTATCAATGCTTGTGAAAGTTAGGTCGAGGCCGTCGTCATGACTCGACCCCCAACCGAATCTAACCTGCGGAACGACGCCGGCGCAATATCAGGCCACTCAAGGCAACGAGGCCTAAGACCCCAGCGCTGGTGGGTTCTGGAACCGCGGAAAGTGTGAATCTCGCAATGGGTGTACTGGATGAGAAACCCGAAGTATTGATGGTGGTGCCCGCTGGTGTGCTGATCCCATCGTAAACATTCAAGCCAGGATGAATCCGAACCGACAGCAGCTCGGGGGTACTGGTGCCACCCGCGGTGTTAAACGGAGCTCCTTGGCCATCATTCACTTCCGTGCCGGCATCCCAAACGTTGCCCGCAAACACTTCAATCGTGATGGGACCATGGAAATTGCCCATCGAGTCGAAGACCTCAAATGCCATTCCGTTATCATTTCCAATAAACGCGTCATTGGTCGGGATCACCATCGAAGCAAAACTGAAATATCGTTCCGCGGACGTGTTATTCACCATGAACTCGCTGAACGCCGTGGTTCCGGGAGCAATCAAGGGCGGCGTTCCGTTGCCAAAGCCGGAACCGAACAAAACGCTTGCTGTTCCAAATCCAGCAAAGTCGGACTGGATCCCCGAGAAATTGCCCTCTTCGGCCAGCAATTCCAAGGACGATGAGGCCGGCGACCCAGCATCAAACAGGTTGAATGATCCGTCGTGCAGCCCCACCCACACCGGCGTCAACCAGAACCCGTCAGCCGCTTGCAAGTTCTCCATCTCCACCCGCAGCACTTGCTGGGCCTGGACCTGGCCGACTTGCAACAAACACAAAATGCTTACGCCAAGACTGACGTAACGTGCAAATGATCGAAACATTCTCTAACCTCGCCAAACAAAGGAACGGAATAAATACACTTTCGGCCCACCGGGGGACAAAACAGTTCCGGCGACTACCGATTCGGTCGATTAGTCGCATGATCCAACATTTGATGACAAGCAAATTGCCAACAAATGCTGGATTTTGAATTCGCTCTAAAATTTTGATTTCGTCGAAAATAGTTTGTAATGCACCAAAGAAAAGTGCGACTAATCTCTTTCGGCCGAAGAGCACCTGAGTTTCACGCCAGAACTTGTGAATGATGGTGCGGTTCTTGGCCATTGATTTCTAAGTTCCGACAATGACAATTGAGGAAGCGCTTGGCAGCTCGGGCGATGACCGGAAGTTCGCTATCGCTAACGCACCGTGGTCGATCGGCCATTCCTTATCTTCGAAAACGAGTCATCCAATCATGCAAATCAGTGAGAATGGCTCGTGAGTGTGATTGACGACGAAACCCTCGAAAATGACACGAATCGGACTTCCACTTCTACCGAGGCCGAATCACTGTCGCCCGAACGCTGGTTGCAAACGCATGGTGACCTCCTGTTTCGCATGGCGATTTCGAAGGTTCGCGATCGCGACGTGGCCGAAGACATTGTCCAAGAGGTCTTTGTGAGCGCTTGGCGGGCCCGCGACACATACGCTGGACGCTCGACGGAAGCCACGTGGTTGGTGGGGATCCTCCGAAAACGTCTGGCCGACTATTTCCGAAGCCAAGCTCGGGCGAATCGAATCCGATTCGATTCGCATTCGCCCGAGTCTTCGGCAACGGAGGCGAATACTCTGCCAAATATTCCCTTGGCCCCCTCGATCAACAGTCAAGTATTCGAAACCCGTTTGGAAGCTGTCGAATTTCGGCAAATCGTCAGCGAGTGCGTGAAGGCGATGCCGGTTCATTTGCGGCAAGCGTTCCAGTTGCGGCTGGAAAATGGCGATCTGGACGTCCATCAGCTAAGTCAACTGCTGGGCATCAATCCGGCGAACACCAGTGTCCGACTTTATCGGGCTCGCTTGCTAATGCGGCATTGTGTCGAACGAAGATGGAGCGAGTAACGGGATGAAAAATCTGTTCTCCGCAATATATTTGATTCTGACGCTCAACTGTGAGCAATCGGCTCGGTTGACTTGCGAGTCCTTTGAGCGCCAACTTTCCCGCAGCGAACGAATCGCGCTTCGTGCTCATCAATGGGTTTGCCGAAGCAGTCGCGAACTGTCGCGACAATTGCGAGCTATGGACGCGGCACTGAAGCGCGAGTTTTCGAGCTCGTCAGACATGCGGGCCGAAGATCAGGTGCCACTCACCGAGTTGTGCTCGGGGGAGGTTGGACGAGTGACGGTACAAGACGATGCGTCCTATTCGGAACAGGAGGGCTCGGTCTTGCGACTAAGCGAACAGGCCAAGAATCGAATTCTGTCTGCTATACGTCAATCCGAATCTTAGAGTCTCTGGCCGGAGTAAAATGGCAGGCCCAGGATCGTCGGTGGTGGTGGGAACGAATGGGTTGGAGGATCAATGCCAATGACTGGGTGCCGGGCAACAAGTGCCAGATGGGCAAGGCCAAGGAATTTGGGCAGGGGAATGAAGGCAAAGTGTGGGGGGCAGGAAGATGTGGGGCAGGAAGATAATGGCAAAGGACTGTGGGCAGGGGAATGTCGGGCGGTGACGGCCTGCGGATGGCAATGCCGTTCTGCGGATGACGAGGCACGAAGTTTGTGTCGGCCTGTCAGGCCTTTTCGGATCGGGGTACAACTCTAACCGGTGGCTCGCGCACACCGGCAGAGGTTGTATCGGCCCCTTCGGGCCTTTTTTTCGTCACACACAAGGCATCACAGTGTCGCTCGAACGAACTCGTTTGATTGTCGGACATGTTTGTCAACTCGACGAACACACACAACACACGAGTACGAACCGCCCCCAACCGGCTCGTTCGGTTGGAGCGTAAGTTTGACAGCTAGAACATTCTCTCGCGATTAAAGGCGGTCGAGAGACAAGTTCGTTTAGCAAACAATCTCCAACGAGACCGCAACGTCTCCCGCCCGCAAGCCGCAACGTTTCGAACTCAAGACCAACACACGAGTACGAACCGCCCCCAACCGCCACGCTGTGATGCATATCTATAACGGTACCGTTTGAAGTTGTGTCGGCCTCTCAGGCCTTTTCGGATCGGAGCACAACTCAAACCGGTGGCTCGCGCACACCGGCAGAGCTTGTGTCGGCCCCTTCGGGCCTGAATTCGCAGCGTAGCGTTCCTTCCCGTCTGCTCCAAACATACACCGTTGGCAAACCACGGCTGCGTCGGCCGCCATCAAATCACACCGAATGTCCGACTTAGTGGTGAAGGCAAGGGGAGGGCGTTGCGCTGGCATCAAACACCAACGAAACCGGGTTGATCGCTTGGCTGGTTGGTTCGGATGCCGTTGACTGCGACAAACATGGGGCCATCAAGTACTCGCTGACAAAATCAGCGTTGGATTTGGGTTTCCCCAGCAAATAACCTTGGACGCGATGGCACCCCATGACTCCCAGTTGTTCCAGCTGATCGCGTTCTTCAACCCCCTCGGCCACACATTCCAGTCCAAGATTCTCGGCTAGTCGTACAATAGCATTCAACAACGCCGGATGAGTCGTCCCCTCGTTCATTTGTTTGACGAACGATCGATCGATCTTGAGTACATCCAATTGAAATTCATGCAAACAGGCCAATGACGAATGTCCGGTTCCAAAATCGTCAATCGCCAAACGAATACCCAAAGACTTTAGTTGCGAAATCACAGCGCAAGCTTGTCGCGGATCTTCCATGATCATGGACTCCGTGACTTCGAACTGCAATTCCGGCCCTAACATCTGCGCCTCTTTTAATATCGCATCAACAACATCGATCAGCCCCGGTTGCATCAATTGAACCCGAGATAGATTGACGCTGATGTACTTGGGGGTTTGCGCCAATCCGGCTCGCTTCCATTTCCCAAATTGAGTACACGATTCGCGCAGCACCCATTCACCGATGGGTACGATTAGTTTGGTCTGTTCGGCGATGGGAATGAACTGATCGGGACGAATCATTCCTTTGTCGGGATGGTTCCAGCGAATCAACGCTTCGACCCCTTGCAAACTGAGATCTTGAACACTCCAAATCGGTTGATAGGCCAGCCAGAATTGATTGGCGATGATGGCTTGGCGCAAATCGTGCTCCATACTCAAGCGAACTTGAATCGCCGTTTGCATGCTCGGTTCAAATACCACAAACGAGTCGCCACCTTTTAGCTTCGCCTCGTACATGGCGGTATCGGCGTCGCGCAGCATTTCGCTGGCTAGTTGGTAGCTTGGGTCAAAATTGACGACTCCGATACTTGGCGAAACGTGAATGGTCTGACCTTGAATTTCGTAAGGACGATCCAATATTCGCAACAGCCGCTCTGCCACGTGCACGGCATCAAACGAGTCTCGCAATCGCTTCAAAATGATCACAAATTCATCGCCGCCCAGGCGTCCGGCCAAGGCGTCCGCGCCCGCCGAATTCATGAGGTCGTCCATGCGAAGCGATTTTTCGATTCGCGAGGAAAATGCCCTTAGCAATTCATCGCCAACCTCGTGACCGAGACCATCGTTGATCGACTTGAAGCGATCGACGTCAACAAACATGACGGCGAACTTTTCGGTCGAATTGGACCGAGCCATTTCAATGGACGCTTGTAGATTGTTTTGTAGACTTTGGCGATTGGCCAAACCCGTCAACGTATCGTGGAATGCCAGATGTTGGAGGTGCGATTCGGCCTGTTCCCGTTGCGCGACTTGTGATTGCAGTTCATAATTGGAGCGTTGCAACTCCAACGTTCGCTCTTGAATTCGTTGCTCAAGACATTCGACGTGTTGAGCGACTTCGTTGGCTAACCGTGCCTTTTCGGTCAACGCATAGGCCAACTGCATGACTTCAATGGCATCAAAGGGCTTCTTGAGGATCAATAAGTTCTGGCGGTGTGTCAAACGCTCACAAATCTCGTGCCAACTATAGTCCGAATACGCGGTGCAAATCACGACTTGCAGCCGGGGATACTCGGCCCATATTCGCGAAATCGTTTCGATCCCGTCCCAACCCGGTGGCATGCGGACATCCACAAAGGCAATCGTGTAGGGCCTCCCAGAGGAATTGGCTTGGCGTACCTTCTCCAGACCTTCTTCACCTTGAAAAGCGCTGTCGATCTCAAATTCGAGTGAGTCGGTGCTGTGCTGCGGCTCGCCGAACAAGAATTGCTCGTCATCTGCCAATTGATCGATCTTCGAAGTCGCCAAGACCTTGCGAAAATCGTCGTGAATGGCGGCATTGTCGTCGACAATCAAGATTCGAGTTGGAGTTGGTGTAGTTGTCATGATAGTAGACTCCGCGCGAAAAACGAGCTCGATAGGAAAACAAACCTATTGTTGAAGCGTTTGAACCAACTAGGCTCAGTCCCCCAACGGGTCTGACCCGCTCTGGTCATGCCTTTTTGTCTGAAATGTTTGCATGCCCTCCAAAGGGTCAGACCCCTTTGGGGACAGAGCCTAGGTGGCAGCACAAAGTGGTGGCTCGAATTCCAGTCGGGAGTCGCTCTCACAAAGGACCTTGGGAACACGAATCCGGAATGTTGCACCCATTCCAGGCCCCGGACTGCTGGCGGAGATACTTCCACCGATTTCACGAATCGCGTTCGCACAGTAATGCAACCCCAGACCATTTCCAGTTGTCTTCGTCGAGAAGCCGTGGGTAAACAACTTGGCTTGCGTGTGTTCGTCGAAACCGATTCCGGTGTCCGAAACTTCGATTTCCAAATCACACTGATCCAACAAACGACATTGGATTTTGAGCATTCGTCGATCGGGCGACTGACTTTGCATCGCTTGCAAGCTGTTGCGAATCATGTTCACCAAGACCTGCGTTATTTTGTTGCGATTGAGCATCAGCTCGGGAAGATCGGGAATGCTCTGAACGAACCGCACGCCCATCGACTGAATCATCTGCTGGTTGATCGCAACCGCCTGCGATACCAAGGATCGGAGATCGATTTCTTGCCGGAAGTCCGTACGTTTGGCGAAGGCTTGTTGGGCGTGAATAATCTCGGAGATATGATGCGAAGTGTCGCGAATACGAGCGACTTCCCGCTGGTTTTCGACTCGTTCGTCCTGAATGGCTTGGTTGACGTCCAATAAGTACTGGACCAGTCGTGGCCCACGTGCGTCCTTAAGAAAAAATTGCTCGAGGTTGTTCGACTGTTCACGCAGCAAGGCGACCGCCCGCTGTAGGCCGTTGACCTTTGATTCGGAAATTCGACTCTCGAGTTGCGCGATCGAACAATTTAACGAATTCACCGCGTTGCCGATGTTATGGAGGATCTCGCTGGCTAATTCGGCCATCCCCGCTTGATGGGCGGCTTCCGAGAGCTTTCGACGCGATTGATCGAGGTGATCCATCAAGTGGTCGAATTCTTTACCCAACACGCCAATCTCATCGTGACGAGTGAGGTTCAGGCGCCCTTTCGAATGGTTGCTGCCGGAAGGATTGGCCAACTTGACGGCATGATCGGCCATTTTTGTGAGAGGCTCCGTGATTTGCGAGCGTAACACAAAAGCCAGAACCAACATCGTCAGCAACCCGCCAATGGCAATGAATGCGGTGGCGAAGTACGCAGCGACGCGCCCCTGGGCCATGATCGGTCGTGGAAGCTTTGCTTGCACCAGCAAGAGCGGATTTCCAAAGACATCATTAACCAACCCAAAGGCATCGAGTTCGTCTTTGCTTACAATGTTGGTCAACGGGCCTGCTACGAGCGACTCCTGAAGCGGCGCCAATTCGTCCGGCAGGTCTTCACCCTGCAGTCCCCGTAAAGTCACGTTGACGTTCGTGCGATCTCGGAGCCCGGCGACGGCCTCTTCATTACATAATCGGCCAAATATCATCGTGCCACGACTTGGCCCCTCCACATTGGAATTTGTAATCGGTCGCGCGGCGATGAGCAACGGTCCACTGCTGGTCGCAATCAGACCTGCTTTGCAGTCTTCGAGACTTTCGAATTGATTCAGACACGGTTGCTCTTGAGTGAGGATCGAAAACAGTTCCTGACTATCTAGGGGTGCTAAGGTCTCGAAGTCGTAGAACCCGCCCCAAACCACTTCGTGTTGCGGATTTAGAATGCAGATGAGATTGACATGAGCAACCTCGAAGAACTTGTCTTTCAAGTTGCTCTCAATAAATTCCGGATTGGAGTCAGCGGCGAATCGGTACAAGTCATCCCAGGCCGACCAATCCCGACAGAAATGTGATAAAAGTTCTACTTCCCGGTCCAGTGCCGCCGTGCATCGATGAACATCTGCGATCGCACTTTCTCGCTCCAAGTCTTCGAACGTGGGGAGGATGATGTACATCTGAACCACGAAAATGGTGGCGACCAAAACCGAAGTCAGGCCGGACAACAAATACCCAAATTGCATGCGAAGCGACATGTCGGCGCCTCCGTTATATTCAGAAAAATCGGACGATTTGAAAGCGAAACCCGAGGGACTGTAGGTCAAAGTTATCGTCGTGTTCGGTTTTTTATGGTTTGCCCAAGCAAATTGCCGCGTTCCGCGTCGGCTCCGGACCGGTTAAAAGGAACTTTCGCTTACCGCATAAGTCGTCAGCGACGATCCGGTTAAAGGCAATACAGTTCAATTTTTGTGTAACCGCGCCGCCGAGCAATGCTGGCCGGTACCCTTCACAGAGACCGCAACGGATCCTGCCTGCAAGCCGAAACTTATCGAACCCAAGATCACCGCACGAGTACCAACCGCCCCCAACCGACTCGTTTGATGGTTGACCGGACATTGCCGCGAAGCACGTCATCGAAAGAATTATCGTCGCAATGCCTTCCAGCATTATGCGGCAGGACTCCATTTGTGCCGACGTGGTAGACATGTTCGTCTTGGACTTCGAGGTTATAAACAGCCTCCGTTCCGGGGCGGGGGAGTTTTTGTTGGACCCAGACGGTGTCGTCCGAGAGGTTCTTTAATCGCTCGCCAACGCGCAAGTCCATGGCGGCGATATAGTCGTGGCGGTCCTCGGACCAGATCGGATGATTGCCCGTCACTCCAATGCGTTCCCACGACGGATCAATTTTCGATGAACGCGAGGCCTGGGGGTACAGCAGGGCTTCTTCGGCTGTTTGGAAAGTCGAATGTGGGTGAGCGGATGAGTTCGACGTTGAGGTCAGGTGGGTGTTGGCTTGCGAGTTCACTCCGGTGGGTGGTTGGGGGCAAAGGTAGAGGTCGATGAGGTGGCTGCTGGCGTGATGGATGGTGGTCAGGACCACTTTCCCTGGCCCAGCCAAGATCACTGGGCAAGGTTCCACCCCAGTCACCACCGCCTCGCCCCGCACGCCGATCTCGGGCAAGTCCAACGAGATCGTGACCAATACGTCATCTGCTTCCAGCTCAGCCAGCAACAACCGCACATCGTGCAGTTCGGCAAACAAAGTTCGCAGTGGAACTTGAGGGGCTTCGAGTGGTAAAGACTTGAGGAACTGGGACGAATCGGCGCCGGTTAGAAGTGATGTGGCCTTGAGGTCTTCATCGTCCAGGAACTGGTAATCGATGTTCTCCAGCACCCAATCTTCATGCCGCAGCATCTCCATCTTGAGCAGCGAGCCATCGGACTTGGTCATCTCCAAGTTCAACTTCACCCACTGCGCCCAATTCGGCTCCGCGAAAGCCTCGCGAACCTCCGTCCCCAACTGCGGATCTGCAAGCGGAACCACTAATGGACACTAATGGACACTAATGAACGCTAATCAATACCAGAATCAAAAAGGCCATGGCGGTGGTCGTTGCTTTGAGCTATTGACCTTCGGCTGACTCGTTCCTGGTATTAGCGTCGATTAGCGGTTGGCGAGTGTTTCTGCGCAGATACAACGAGCTCCAGAACCGCACCAAACGCTTTCGCCCATATCAATGGAGTCAAAACCAAGAGTCGTCGCATCGTCAGGCACAATGTGTGTCCTGTGTATCCCAACGCTATGTAGCCCGAGGTTGTGCCTCCCAGGTTGTGTCTCCATGTGTCCCCTAGGTCGGGTGCCTTGCCGCCAGGGAAAGTTGTGTGTCCCCAGCTCCTGTGAGACCGGACGACGATTCTGCGCGCGTGATTGCAACAATGGGTGTCCTGCGTGTCGCAAAAGTTGTGTGTCCCCAGGTTGTCCGTCCGTCGCACGCGCGACGCTCCGAGACGGAAAACATCCGCTGGAGCGTCTTTACCGCGTCCCGGCGCGACTCAGGGCTGGTCAGTTTCCCTTGGCAATCTCCTTGAGCATTTGGATGTCGAATGCCTGATCGCCGATGATACGTTTGAGTCGAATGTTTTCCTCCTCAAGCGTCTTGAGTCGCTTCGCTTCCTCGCTCTTCATGCCGCCGTACTGACTGCGCCAACGGCTCAACGTCGCTTCGCTGACCGCGAGCGACTGCAGAACCTCGCCGACGCTCTTGCCGGTGGCAAGCATCGCGTCCGCGTCGCGAAGCTTCTTGACGATCTGCTCAGGGGAATGTCGTTTTCGCTTCTTCATGGAAAGTCCTTTCGCCAATATTGGCTGATGAACTTTCATAACTCATGGATCAGTTTTTGGGGAGCATGCCATAGTTAGTAAGGATTCAACGCAGTTTCTCTTAAGTACTCTAGTAAATTAGCGAATTGCAAACCGGAAGTTGCGTTCGTTTCGTGATCATAAGATACAACTTCGTCGCTACATTTCCCGTTTTCGACTCGAAAGCCGTACTCGTCCCCGACTCCGTTGTCAGATACCGCTAGAAATTGAGTTAAATCAGAGTGCTGATTTCTGCTGACGATACTCCATTCGCTGTCAGGCCGTACGGAAAACACATTTCCAAACGCAAAATATCCTCCGCCAAACATCTTTGCAAATTGACGAAATGCGTCTGGCAGTTTAACACCGAGCTGAAACTCGGCAGTGGAAAGTTCTTCTTCGGTAGCGGGTGGATCACTTTCCAGACTGAACCAAATTGGACGGGCCGTCTTGAGTTCGGCCACCAAATCCGAGAATTCTGAGAACGTCATAAACAGTCCCACTTAGTCTTCGTCGTATATCCAACCCGGTAGACGTTGGTCCGCTCCTTGTTCACGGGCCCGATACCACCAGTGCAACTGGCGATCCCTCCTTCGCATTTCGTTCGTAACTCCTTGGTTAAATTTGTTTGGATGTAGAATACTGTTATTTCTATGTTGACTGGGAAGTATTTCATGGATACCAGCGCCCGGCATTTGACCTGCGTGATGTAGATCGGGTGACCCAAGTCCTCTCGGTGGATGTCCAAGCAGCGCTTGTTTGAGATCATTGTCAGTCCAGTTTCCTTCGATTCTCACAGGTGGATCATTTACACCATATCCTGCACCTGTGTTGACGTTTGGAGTACTCGAACCGTCGGTCTCGCAAATTGGTTTCTTGCCGACATTGTGTGCCAGCACGCCATTTGTGCCGACGTAGTAGACATGTTCGTCTTGGACTTCTAGGTTGTAAACTGGGGTGGGGCCGGGGCGGGGGAGCTTTTGTTGGACGTAGACGGTGTCGCCCGAGAGGTTCTTTAAGCGCTCGCCAACGCGCAAGTCCATCGCGGCGATGTAGTCGTGGCGGTCCTCGGACCAGATCGGATGATTGCCCGTCACCCCAATGCGTTCCCACGACGGATCAATGTTCGATGAACGTGAAGCCTTGGGGTACAACAGGGCTTCTTCGGATGTGTGGAAAGTCGAGTGTGGGTGAGTTGCTGAGTTGGAAGTTGAGGTCAGAGACGTGTTGGCCTGCGAGTTCACTCCCGTGGTTGGTTGTGGGCTGAGATAGAGGTCGATGAGGTGGCTGCTGGCGTGGTGGAAGGTGGTGAGGACCACTTTCCCTGGGCCAGGCAAGATCGCTGGACAAGGTTCCACGCCAGTCAACACCGCCTCGCCCCGCACCCCGATCTCGGGCAAGTCCAACGAGATCGTGACCAATACCGAATCTGCTGCAAACTCGAAACCAGGCGCAAAGAGTCAACTTTGGATGGGTGGTCCAATTTTGATGGGTGGCACACAGTTACGCAGCACTCACGCTAAACGGATGGCACGCCATTTCTTTCGCGCACTAGACTAGTTGCCGCACTTCTTGCAGTTATAGTCGCGTCACAGAAGAGTATTTGCCTACCCCTGGATGCGGCTCAAATAGTACTTAGCCTCATCCCGTATCGATTTCGCGATGTCACTTCGGCTCGCCGTCTCTTCGAGAAGCGAAACAAATTGATCACGGTTACCGTCAGCTGCGTTAATGATTCGGTTGGCCAGCCAAATTGTCAGCGAAGTCGGACATCGAATTAACGACTGTATCAATTTGTCTTCATAACCTCTCGTATAGTGTTTCTCGATAACATGCGCTAAAGGCCCGGGCATTCCAAAATCTTCATTCGGGTATCGTTCAAATAGAAGTAACACGTCTTGTATAAGTTCTTGGCTCTTTGGGTGCTTTTCCATTTCAGTCGCAAGTTCCGACAATGCACGTTCGGCATTTGAGTCAAAACAAAATCCGTTCAAAGATAAACGTATTTCTTCTATGGACCTCATAAATTATTTTCCTTTGCGTGCCTAAGCGCCTTTCGCGTAAACCGATTTATGCGGCGCCTGCTAAATCCTTGGTCAAGCATCAACCGTCGATTTGCCAGTATATTTTCGACCGCACTTTGACTCGCAAAATCGATTTGTGACTGCAAAGCGTTCACAACCTGATGCGTGGGTCGTTTCAATCCAATCACCGGGTTGCCTTTCGATATGTCAGTGCTCAACCGTGAAGTTGCATGGCCGTTTTCTTTTAGCCAAGCATGTTGCAGCAATTCGTGCCCCTCTATGTTGTCGCCAACAACGGACCTGTCTTTGAAATCCTGAAGAGTAGTTAAATCGTTTTTTCGAATGTCGGGACGATATTCGTCACCAGCGTTATGCGCGAGCACCTCGCTCGCACCGACGTAGTAGACATGTTCGTCTTGGACTTCTAGGTTGTAAACTGGGGTGGGGCCGGGGCGGGGAAGTTTTTGTTGGACGTAGACGGTGTCGCCCGAGAGGTTCTTTAAGCGCTCGCCAACGCGCAAGTCCATCGCGGCAACGTAGTCGTGACGGTCGTCCGACCAGATCGGATGATTGCCCGTGACGCCAATCCGTTCCCACGACAGATCAATGTTCGATGAACGTGAAGCCTTGGGGTACAACAGGGCTTCTTCGGAAGTTTGGAGAGTATTGAGTTGGTGAGCGGGTGAGTTGGACGTTGAGGTCAGGTAAGTGGTGGTTGGCGAGTTCACTCCGGTGGGTGGTTGGGGGCTGAGGTAGAGGTCAATGAGGTGGCTGCTGGCGTGGTGGAAGGTGGTCAGGACCACTTTCCCTGGGCCCGCCAAGATCACTGGGCAAGGTGCCACCCCAGTCACCACCGCCTCGCCCCGCACACCAATCTCGGGCAAGTCCAACGAGATGGTGACCAATATCGAATCTGCTTCAACCTCGGCCAGCAACAACCGCATATCCTGCAGTTCGGCAAACAAAGTTCGCAGTGGAACTGGTGGGGCTTCGAGTGGTAAGGACTTGAGGAACTGCGACGAATTGGCAGCCCTTAGGAGCGACGTGGCCTTGAGGTCTTCTTCGTCCAGGAACTGGTAATCGATATTCTCCAGCACCCAATCTTCATGCCGCAGCATCTCCATCTTGAGCAGCGAGCCATCGGACTTGGTCATCTCCAAGTTCAACTTCACCCACTGGGCCCAATTCGGCTCCGCAAACGCCTCGCGAATCTCCGTCCCCAACCGCGGATCTGGAAGCGGAACCACTAATGGACACTAATGAACGCTGATAAATACCCAAATCTAAACGGCCAAAGCGGTGGTCGTTGCTCGGAGCTATTGACCTTCGGCTGACTTGTTCCTGGTATTAGCGTCGATTAGCAGTTGACGATTTATTTGTGTAAAAACAACGAGCTCCCGAACCGCACCAAACGCTGTCGCCCAAATCAATGGAGTCAAAACCAAGAGTCGTCGCATCGTCAGGCACAATGTGTGTCCTGTGTATCCCAACGCTGTGTAGCCCGAGGTTGTGCCTCCCAGGTTGTGTCTCCATGTGTCTCCTAGGTCGGGTGCCTTGCCGCCAGGGAAAGTTGTGTGTCCCCAGCTCCTGTGCAAACTATTACAACAATGACAAGTTCACAAGGCGTTTCGCGGTCAAATTGCCTTCGCAACAGCATCACTTGACGACTTGAAACGTTCCAAACGGCTGCATCCATCGCAAACTCATCTTCCGGAAATCCTCGATCTCGAAACGTTCCGATAAAAATTGGAACTCCGAGTTCCGTTTGCATTTGGGCCAAGTTTGATTGAAACTCAAACGAGTCGAGTTGATAGGACGTCGCCAATACGAATTCAATCCTATTTAGCCCTTCAAGATTATCGTTTAACAAATTGACGCACTCGACATAAGGTTGCCACGAGCAAGAAATCCATTCGTAACCTCCAATTGGATTTAGAGGGGCGGATTTCAAAATCATTCCGGAATCCATCGCGAAACGTTGTACGCTTACCCTACAACGATGTTATGAGCATCGAGCCACTCCAACGGCCGCAGCATGGTGATGTCCAGCACACCACCCGCCTCTTTAGGAACCGATAGATAGTGCAAACGTCAGTAACCGAGCATTGCGAATGCTACTTCGTGTTTACGAAGCAAAACTCAGACGATTCAACTCGATTAGCCATTTAGTTAGGTGGGTGGCACGTATGTTCCTCACTGGGCCCAATTCGGCTCGGCAAACGCCGCGCGAACATCCGTCCCCAACTGCCGATCTGGCAGCGGAACCACTAATGGACACTAACGCTCGCCCCCTTTTCGTCTCATTTAAAAAGGTTTGCTTGTGATGGTTAAACGAATAGGTCGGGTGATCGGTTTCGAGGACAAGCAATTCCGGCCACTTGTAAAGTTGCCTTGCCCCGTCCAAGGTGATGTTCGAATTTGACACATACAACCTGACAAGCTGTGGAAAGGACCGGCGAAGTAAAGGAATCGCATGGTCGGAAACACCTGAATTTCTCAAGTCCAAGGTCCGCGCGTTTTGAAAAATCCCGACTTCAGGATCGGAGAATTCAATCTTCGGACTCGATAACGAGAGATAATCAAGGTTTCCTTCCAGCCCCATAATCGCGCGTCGAAAACCATCATCTCGAATATCTGTTCTATCGATTGCCAATTGGGACAAGTTTGCAAGACCGTTAATCCAAAGCTCAGTGTCTTGCCTGAAAGCTTGATCCCTGAAATAGAAATTTCGAATCGAACTATTAAACGGTGGTAAGTCACGGAGCGCATTCGGGGAATCGGCAACGATTAGATACGTTAAGCGATCAAGCACAAAATGATCAAATACATCCAACGCACTAAAATCGCAACTTTCAATCGTAACTCTCGCGATTCGCGGGTTCTGGATGAGCTTATAATCACGGTCTTTAAAAAGAGTGCACGCCTTCAAACGGACTATTTCAAGACTTTCATCCGAATTCAGTTTCTCAATGACGGATCGATCGACCATTCCCGATACTATTGCCGTCTTAAGGGATCCACCATCATCAAAGTATTCGACCATTAGAACACTCTTTGAATTTGTTCGAGGAGACTATAGACGGCTTCAATGTCACGTCCCGAAACAACTTTGTCCCCGAAATAGAACGTGGTGTTTTCTAGCGCATTCTTGTTCTTCAAAATCCTGTAGAGCTCCCACTCGGTGGCTATCCCTCGATTACGTGCTTCGATACTCGATATATTCTTAGCCTCAAGCCACATTCGATCGATATCGAGACCGCCATTCTTATTGTAGCCTCGCAGGTTGAATTTTATTCTTCTTCCGCTATTGATAACTTCGTCAAAGGCACCCGCAAATTAGGTAATGTGATCTGACCTATTTTGAGTCCAACCGGCATTAGTCCATCCGTCGTCACGCGCAAACACAACGTTGTCACTCAGTTCGTCAAGAAACGCATTCTTCCCAAGTCCGACATAATTATTATGCACCAACAGTTGTTGGTGGCCGACGTAGTAGGTGTGTTCTCCGTGGACTTCTAGATTGTAGACTCTTTCAGGTGGGCCGGGACGAGGTAAGAGGGCGGTGAGGCGTTTTTTCTGGCCGTGGAGGGTGAGAAGTTCGTCCCCAACCGATAACTGGCCGACTGGGATGAAGGCGTTGTGCTTGACGCTCCAAAATGGATGTGTTTCGGTCACCCCGATCGTCTCGGCGTCTTCACCGTCGCAAATCATGAAGATTGATTTAAATAGGCGGCACTTTGTCCCTTATTTTCGGTATCAAGAAATCGTGCTTCCCCAGAGATCCGGTTTGAATTCCGGTTTGAACGACATTCTCAAGCAATGAAGTCCCAATTCATGTTTCGGCAAATTACAGATGCCCACCAATCGTCGCTCACCAGCAAGTATTCTTGCGAAAACAAAGAGCTACCCGCCGTTGCATAACACTCGCTGACTTCGCGGACTCGATAGGCAAACGGGTTCGGAGCAACATTCCGACGCCTCCATTCCGCAGTCAACTCGATCCACATGTCGTCACTTAGAGTCGAATCACGCGGAAAATTGCAAATAAAGCCAGAGAAATCAAAACTCTCGTTTTCATCCCATGCTTTCGTAAATTCAAAACGCAAGTAGTCGTTAAACTGAAGTCGCACTTTGCGAACGTTCAAGTTGTTAGCGGGACCGAGTACGCATGCATCAACTTCCAGGACTAGAAGATTGCACTTGCTCCCCGCATAATACTCAAACGTATTTCTTGAGTCTCCCAACATCCAGGGAACTTGAAGTGGGTCCAGTTGTCTCTTGTCGTTGCTCATGATTTGCTCATCAGTTGAATGACGTCTACCGCAAAATTCGAAATACCGTGTAAAGTAGTTCCCGCATTGTTTTATCGGTAGTCACCGCGATCATATTTCCGGAGAGTCCCAGTTCATGCATCTCGTCAATCCTTGCTTTTCTATTCGCGTTTAGTGCAACTTCAACAACGTTTGTGGGTCGTTTTCCAGCTAGCTGAAGAGCGGCTAGCGCACGATTATTTTCGGCATAGAGCTTTCCCTTATACCTAAACACTTGAACTAAGATATCGTCAGAAGAGATCGTTCCATCTCTTAAGAGCTTTGCAACGTCTTCGATTGACTCTCCTCGTAACCAATCAACCGGGCCATCATTTCGAAAGTTAGGCGAAATTCGCTTTTGCCCAAAGAAAATTTCATCTGGATAATTATTATGCACCAACAGTTGTTGGTGGCCGACGTAGTAGGTGTGTTCTCCGTGGACTTCTAGATTGTAGACTCTTTCCGGTGGGCCGGGACGTGGGAGGAGGACGGTGAGGCGTTTTTTCTGGCCGTGGAGGGTGAGGAGTTCGTCGCCAACTGATAACTGGCCAATCGGGACGAAGGCTTGATGCGTTTCACTCCAGAACGGATGGTTGTCGGTCACCCCGATCGTCTCGGCGTCTTCCCCTTCTCCGATCGTGACGTCCAAGACTTGAAACGTTGACGGATGAGCAAAGGTGGCCGTGATGACTTGGCCCGGACCGGATTTGATCTCTGGGCACGGGTAAACACCTAAGACTCGGGCGTTGCCTTGGGCACCAAGCTCGGGCATGTCCAACGCCACGCTGCCGCCCACAACGATGTTATGAGCATCGAGCCACGCCAAGGGCCGTAGCATCGTGATATCCATCACACCGCCCGACGATTTGGGCATTTCCAATTCCAACATCCGCCAAGTCGCTGGGTCGGGGTCCTGGAACGTGGCCCGTTGGGTGGAAGTGACTTCCGGATTAAACGCGGCCACCCGCATGCCGACTCGCAGTTGGGCAAACGGTGCTTGGTGAGTTGACGCGGTTGCTGCCGCTGTGTGGCTAATGTCGCGCGTGGTCGATCGAGCCGAAGAAGGCGATGCTTTTCCGCCGCCCATCACGCTCCAAGCGATTAGCCCAGCGGCCTATCGGGTCGCGTAAACAACGATTGTTTCCTCACAGGTCGATTGCCGCCAATGTGGTACGTCCATCGATAAAAGTTGCCCTATGTAAAGTATATGTCGTGTGATTCAAGTAATTTTGAGTTTGGAAACGCTCTACGAAATACGAAGCGATAGCGATACCAGAGTGGACAATACGTCGCGAAACCCATACTAGCTTCCATGATCGAAATCTCGTCTTCCGATGGTTCTGGTACCCACCAAGATTTTGTGTCTGGTCCACCATAGTCAATAAAAAGTACGCCTTTACCAAGTCGTAATTCGTTGCGGACTTCCCGCCAAGGCTTCCAACGGCCATTGGAAAGCATGTGGCCTTTCCATTTCACGATTCGATAGTACGTCATACCGAAACCGAACAGGAAGCACAAAATAGCAAAGATGATGAGGCAATAGACAAATACCATTTCGTCCGACTTTACTGCTTAAGCCATTTCCATGTGAAATACCCATCAAGGCCAACACCCACGGCACCTACAGAGTAACCTGCGTCGATGGCCAATACTTCCCAAGGTGTGTCCTTGCCGATTGCACCAAGAAACGCTTTTCCAATATGGCCGTTGTGCTCCGCCATATTACCATGAAGCTCAATTAAAAAACGGGAAATTCCTTTGCCTGGAGTCCCAATGCGGCTACTAGCCCATAGGGTAGTCCGTGGAAACGCATTAAAGAACCAGATGTGTGCCTTTTCGTGGCGAGTGATCGCAGCGAATTCCGCACCAGACAGATTCTTAGCAATTCCGTAATTCGCCTTTGGAAAGCTAATCTTCTGCACGCCCAATAGCCGGAAGACCAACCAATCGGATTCTTCGTAGAGCGGAGGCCCGGTGTGAGCTTGCCCCTTTAGCCCATTGTCGACCCAAGCCTCGCCATATTTCCCCTTCCACGGTTTCGTCTTTGAGCCGAAAGAATATCCAGCGGAGTGGCGAAAATCATCAGCTTTTGAAGAAAACGAAGCGCCCTGAAGAGCTTCGCCAGCGTCATCAAGGCCTGCTGCCATCTTCCCAGTTGCGGCTCCATTCTTGAGTTGTTTTGCACCGTTAAAGGCTGCACCGGCGCCGCCGAGACCGCCGACGATGCCGACTAGTGCATCAACGCCTTCCCCGAACTTTTCTAACTCCTTCTTTTCGTGTTCATTGGCCGGTTTGAAGTGAGCCAGAAATGCGGAGTTGGCCAAGCGTTTGGTCAATGTGTCGGTTGCGTCGCCACTGACCAATTGGGTGGCTCCTGCGTACATCGTGTCCAAGCCGTGAATGATGGCGATCACACCGAAGGGAGCACCGACTCCAGTCGTTACGGCATAGACTCCACCTACAACCTCGACAATACCAAGGGCCAACTTCATACCGCCCCAAACGCGGGTCCACAACGTCTTGACGATGGCGCTGTACTCTTCCGGGTCCTCCGACGATCCGTAAGCAAACGTCTTGAGTTCACTTACTTGGAAGTTAGCGCCCCAATGTTTCTCTTCCGCAACGCTCGGCGAATTCTGCGTGACCGGCGACTGCATCGTGAAGGTCGAGACCGAGGTCATTCCCGTGGTACGATTCAACTTGATTCCACCGGCATATTGATTCCCATTGCCCGATATGTCCAACAGATTGATGTTCGAGGAATGTGTGCCCGAGACGCCCTCGGTGATTGTCTCTGTTGTGACTTTCTGGATAATCGCGTTCATGGTCAGCAACGGCACCACAACGTAATTCTCCGTGGTCGTTTGGCTGGAGAATCCGTTCGCCGTCGCTGAGGCGGATGTTTCGGTCTTCATCGTCTTACCGACGTTGTCGTGGATCGATTCCCCGGTATCGCCTTCTTCATCGATCGTCGTGCTGTTGTGTTCGCCGTTAAAGTTCGAGTAGAAATCCGTCTCCGTCGACCCAGCCAGTCGATAGTCCACGACGCTGCTACCAAACGTGTTGTTATTCCATTCGGAGAAGGTGGTTTTGGTTTTCGTCGTGTTGTACGAGGTGCGACCGTTGTCAAGAAAGTCAGCGGTGTATTCCGACTCCTTGGTTTCCGAGTTGATGGCCTTATTGCCAATCTTGGTTACGTCCTTTTGGACATGGCTATAGGTCACATTCGCGAACCGGCTGAAATTGGTCTGTTTCCACTGATAGTCCGACTTCGATTCGTCCTTGGTCTTCATCTCGAAGTGGCCGGTCAGCGACCCATCACCCGTGGCCGGCAAATAGGTGCTCGAACCGCCGTCGGAACCGGAAGGTGGAGGAGACGTTCCAGGTGGTGGACTCGAAGTTCCCGAAGTTCCGTCGGACGATGAACCAGAACCAACCGCAGCGCTATCCATACCGAAGTAAGAAGCAAGACTCTCGGCGAAGATTTGATTTAGATGGATGGTACTTGGGGCGTTCACTTGAACAATTATTGTCCCCCCGGATTCTTCCATCTGTACCCGGATTCCCCGGCAGTCAGTATCCCGTTTGAGGCATTAATCTACGGCCAGCGAACACACCAAAGTTGGGTACCGATAGGAACGTACACGGATTCCGCAACACAAACAATCGCTGGAGCCTTGTGAACGTCAAACGTGCCTTCCGAGTTCGAAGCCGTTCCTAAGTAGTAGTTCGCAATTGAGGTCGTATTGGTTGTGTTATTCGGATATCGCAATTCAAGCTCGATTCCCGGCTTGATCCACTCCAAGCGGTACTCGCGAATTCGACTCGGTGCAACGCCTGGAAGCAACGCGCGAAGATGATCTTTCAACTCATAGCCATCGACTGTGTAAAGGCACACTCGGCTCCCCAACTCGTACTGCCAAATGCGACGATTCGATCCACACCAACCACTTACAACATCCAATAGTTCAAGAATCAACTCTTCGCTTAACTGGCTCGTAGACCTCAGTTCTTTCAACGATTCGTACGCGTCAAACTGTTCACCTCCACTTTTTTGGAATTCGGAAAGGCGATCGTAAGCAGATTTGCTGTTACAGCATTGAATCGCGCCCTTAAGTCCATTTTTTAGTTCGTCTAGTTTCATTTCTTTCGCCACCTCTTTCGCGTTTCATGGAGAGCTCGCAGATAATCGTCCCACTTCATTTCGGAACTCGGCTGGATCGTTCCATGCCAGGGCTTGTCTTGGTCATATATTAGATTTGGCCCAAGCTCATCTTCGTAGATTTCCCAGACTGGATCGTTACCAGTGCCGCCATACACTGGAGGTCGCCGATGCGGAGGAAGGTTTAGCGGGTCATCAGGTGCTACTGACATGCCACCGCTCCCGGGGCTTACATTACCTCCTTGCAATGGCAAGTCATCATCGGGCCGTGCTCCAAGTGTTCGCCCGGATGTGCCAGGTTCTGGCAAGCCATCGGAATCTTTCATCCCGCGATAAAGCCGCTTCCTTGACGCATCATAGCCATTGCTGTTATGCGCCAGTACGCCGTTGGTGCCGACGTAGTAGACATGTTCGTCTTGGACTTCTAGGTTGTAAACTGGGGTGGGGCCGGGGCGGGGGAGCTTTTGTTGGACGTAGACGGTGTCGCCCGAGAGGTTCTTTAAACGCTCGCCAATGCGCAGGTCCATCGCGGCGATGTAGTCGTGGCGGTCGTCCGACCAGATCGGATGATTGCCAGTGACTCCAATGCGTTCCCACGATGGATCCATGTTCGATGAGCGCGAGGTCTGGGGGTACAGCAGGGCTTCTTCGGAAGTTTGGAAAGTGGTGAGTGGGTGAGCGGGTGAGTTGGACGTTGAGGTCAGGTAAGTGGTGGCTTGCGAGTTCACTCCGGTGGGTGGTTGGGGGCTGAGATAGAGGTCGATGAGGTGGCTGCTGGCGTGATGGAAGGTGGTCAGGACCACTTTCCCTGGCCCAGGCAAGATCACTGGGCAAGGTTCCACCCCAGTCACCACCGCCTCGCCGCGAACGCCGATCTCGGGCAAGTCCAACGAGATGGTGACCAATATCGAATCTGCTTCAACCTCGGCCATCAACAACCGCATATCCTGCAGTTCGGCAAACAAAGTTCGCAGTGGAACTTGCGGCGCTTCGAGTGGCAAGGACTTGATGAACTGGGATGAATTGGCGCCGGTTAGAAGCGACGTGGCTTTGAGGTCTTCTTCGTCCAGGAACTGGTAATCGATATTCTCCAGCACCCAATCTTCATGTCGCAGCATCTCCATCTTGAGCAGCGAGCCAGCCGGTATTCTCGTACGAATAGTAGGTAATTATCAGCGGCCAAATTGAGCATTGAACATCGGTTTCAGTTTGGCATCTTAATCAGTCTTGGAAGATGCATCATGATCAAGCCGGGAATCTGTTGCTCCGCAATCTTGAACTCCTCCTCGGTGATTTTTTCTTTCTGAAAGAGGCCCAATAAGTAACCCATTGCTATCGAGAAGAACAATTTGACGTTCAATCCGTTTTCACCATACTCCGTCAACGACTCAGCGTCGTAGTCACTTTCAATACGTCGTACTAAGAATTCAAAATGTGCTTTCGTCCACTCCATAGTACTTGAGTTGTAAGAAAAACCAACGACCGCAGCCTTGACAGCGAGGTCGTCTTCAGGATTTGCCGATTCTATACTCTCTGCAATCGCTATATCGCGGGCAAACGTAGCCAAAAGTTGTTCCAGTTCGTCGTAAGTTGTCATCTAACACCGATCTAGTTTGGAAATGGAATGCCCAAGCTCGCATAGTATCGCCGCAGGTGGAGTCGTCGTTTTTCGTCCGGAAGATTATTCCATTGCTTGATCGTAAGTCCAAGGTCTTTCTTAATATGATAATTCAATGCTGTTTGAAAGCCACCTTTTGCCGTATGGAGGTTCACACCTCCTGGAACAATGCCGCCCGAATTGTCATTTCGAACGCCTATTGTCGGTCCTGATGGATAACTTGGATCTTCACGACCAAGCGGCGGGTCAAGGTGGTGGTCGTCGTAACCGGGGACGCGAGCTTTTCTAGCCTCGTTATACGAACGGATCGGCCCTTGGATGGGCGGTTTTCCGTTACCGCTCGACTCGCAAAAATCTCCGGCATTATGCGCCAGCACTCCATTCATGCCGACGTAGTAGACATGTTCGTCTTGGACTTCTAGGTTGTAAACTGGGGTGGGACCGGGGCGGGGGAGTTTTTGTTGGACGTAGACGGTGTCGCCCGAGAGGTTCTTTAAGCGCTCGCCAACGCGCAAGTCCATCGCGGCGATGTAGTCGTGGCGGTCCTCGGACCAGAACGGATGATTGCCCGTCACCCCAATGCGCTCCCACGACGGATCCATGCTCGATGAACGCGAGGCCTGCGGATACAACAGGGCTTCTTCGGATGTTTGGAAAGTCGTGAGTGGGTGAGTTGCTGAGTTGGAAGTTGAGGTCAGGGACGTGTTGGCTTGCGAGTTCACTCCGAAGGTTTGTTGTGGGCTGAGGTAGAGGTCGATGAGGTGGCTAATGGCGTGGTGGAAGGTGGTGAGGACCACTTTCCCTGGGCCCGGCAAGATCACTGGGCAAGGTTCCACCCCAGTCAACACCGCCTCGCCCCGCACGCCGATCTCGGGCAAGTCCAACGAGATCGTGACCAATACCGAATCTGCTTCCAGCTCGGCCAGCAACGACCGCACATCCTGCAGTTCGGCAAACAAAGTGCGCAGTGGAACTTGCGGCGCTTCGAGTGGCAAGGACTTGAGGAACTGGGACGCATTGGCGCCGGTTAGAAGCGACGTGGCCTTGAGGTCTTCTTCGTCCAGGAACTGGTAATCGATATTCTCCAGCACCCAATCTTCATGCCGCAGCATTTCCATTTTCAGCAGCGAGCCATCGGACTTGGTCATCTCCAAGTTCAACTTCACCCACTGGGCCCAATTCGGCTCGGCAAACGCCGCGCGAATCTCCGTCCCCAACTGCGGATCAAACGCCGGCACTCGAGTACCAACCTTGATGTCCGCAATCCGAGTCTTCGTCAGTTCGTACGCCGGTGCACTGGGCATGGTTGCTGGATTCGTTTGATTCTTGACCACCGTTTGAACCGGCGGTGAAACATAGCGAAAGTACAGGCCATCTTCCGAAAACAGTCCGTACCCGATCAACATCGCGGCAACGATGAAGCCGCAGATTCGTAGGTGGATGGATTCGATCATTGGAAAGGCTCCCGGTGTGTAAAGCTTGATTGTAGTTTTTTGGGTTTGGGATTCAAGATTGAGTGGTTTGTGGGTTAATCTGACCGGCGGAGCGGTCAGCGACAATCTGACAATCTGACCGGCGGAGGGGTCAGCGACAATCTGACCGGCGGAGCGGTCAGCGACAATCTGACCGACGGAGCGGTCAGCGACATTAGGCCGCGTAGTGGTATTGAACCTGCCACGGGTCGTCATCGGATTCCTCGGTTGGTTTCGTCTTGCGATTCAATCCCGAGCAGCTCAGGGCGACGACCAGCCCCAAGCCAACGGCGGCCCACTGACCGTCGGTCAAGAATGGTCGATCTTTCGCAGGCAATTCCAAGCTGGCGGTAGCTGCCAACGTCACAGCTGCCAAATCGCCTTGGATCGAGTAACTGGCGACGGTCGTTTCGGCTTCGAAGCAGCCAACATACTTCTTGATCAGGTCCAAAATGGGGCGACGATGTTTCGCGGGAATGATAGTCGCAAGTTTTCGAGCCCACTTGCAGAACTTGCCCGCCTTGGCAGCGGCGCTGAGGGCGTTACCGACACCGCCCGTAAAGGCAGCCGAGGCTACTTGTAGTGCAACTTCGAAGGTGATGAAACCCGTCACAACACCAATAATCCTAGCTCGTTCGGCCTCTGGTAGCTCGGAAAGTTCCTGTAGTATTTCGGGTATGACTTTTTGCAGGATCTCCGAAGCCGCGTCCAGCAATCCTTGGGTCTCGGCTGACAGCGCACGATCGGACATTCCTAACAGTGTCGGCAAGTCATTAACCAATTGGACAAACACCTTGCTGTGCTCCATGATGGCCTGCAAAGCGCCATCGATCGTTTGTCCCATGGACGTTTCAGCAGCCGCATCGGCTCCAACAAACACATAAGTTCCAACATATTCGGCCACACTATATAGCCCACTTCCGGCATACGCGACGAGATCATAAAGCCCGGTAATTGTGCCCCAAGCCCCTTCGACAAAGAACCCTTGGGCAAACCCCTGCATAAAGCTCATCGCGTTTTGGGTGGTAAACTCGATATCGACAAATTTAGAGATGGATTGCCAAACAGCGTTTGGGGCGGCCTGACTCTCTTGTCCTTCTTCCGGTGCTTCGCCGGCGGGAGGTGTGTAGTTTCCGGATGTGAAGTGTTGCCCGGTTGCATTGCTATCGGCCCCTGGAAGAATCCCTGCAAATTCCTTGACCATTCGCAACACGTCTCGATTGTCAAACGCATCAAGTGAGTAGAATTGCGGGTTGTTCGTTGACTGCAGTTCGACGGTTACGAGCGGCAACGACGACTGACCGCTGGGAATGTAGTAGTTGTCGGCAATCGGCCGTAAGACGGTTACGAGCTGGCGCAACGAAGAGACGGAATCTGGATCACCAGGTTCAGCAAGCAAGCTTCGATAACTGGTCTTTTCCACCAAGGTTTCGTCGGTTTCGGTGGCGGCCTCAAGAGATTTTGTTTCGGAAGCAAATCCGTCGTTGGTTTCCTCGACGGTCGTTCTCCAACTGGTAAATCCAGCCAGTGTGTCATGCGTGCCATACGTGTCGGCCTCGCCATGTGCGTCTGCTGATAGGGAACGAGTCACGTGATACTTGATCAAACCGGGATTTTCGGGGTCGTGCGCGTACGGATCGCTAATGGTTGCTACTGAGTCCCACGTCATGGTTCCAGACATCGAGGTGTAGCTCATTCGTCCGATGTACTCATCAATCACAATCGGCAGAAGCGTCTGTGGAATCAGAGTACCAGACGGCGTTGGCGTAAACGGCTGATTGAGAAGCCCGACTGGCAATGCCGTTCCAATTGTATGGGTGTAACGATCCGCAACATGGTCGTGCCAAGTTACAGTGTTAGTTTCCATTGTCTCATAGTTGTTCAGAACAAATGCTTTTCCGGTCAAAAACGTGACGGATTCTACGGCGCTTTTGTCGATAGACGTGGTTCGCTCCGAACTAGCTGATTCGTAAGTTGCCCCGACTGTAGAGCCGTCAACCGCTTCCCCCGCAATTATCCAGGTCTGCGGAGAGACGTAAACGGTTGCAATTTCCCTGGTCCAATATTCGGAAAATGAGAAACTTTGCTCCGAGCGTTCAACAGACGTTCCGGTCGTATTGACACCAGGATTGGCGGAACTGCGATTTTCCAGTCGTTCACGAATTTTTGTGAACAGTTCACTCAGTTGGTGGAAGACCGAATCGCCTGAATTCTGAGATTGGCTGGAGTTGCCACTGGCGGATTCGCCGCCGGATGCAGTCGTTCCGTCGTCTTCCTGATCTTCATCTGGTGGCGGTACGAGGCTGGGGTCGACGTGAATCACAAAATTCGACAATGTGATCGAAGAGTCTTCCGACGAAATCAAATTGGGTTCGCCGTCGACAGAATCGGAAGTCAACCTCGTGGTCGTTACTCTTCCGTGGCCTCCTGCAGGGTCGTCTTCCCAAAGTTTTGTCGTTAAGAATTGCCGATGTGTTTGTTCCACAACCTTTTTGACGTGTGCGACTTCATCAGGAGCTAAATCTTCGTAAGAAACCGCAGAAATGGTCTCCGTAAAACCGCCAGCCGGTAAGTATTGGAATACAGATTGTCGTCCACTGGTCGTCGTAACCGTGTTGCGATCAGGCATCAATGATTTATGCACATACGTTAGGCTTAATTCCATCGAGCCATCGCCCGATTGGTTGTCAGATTCATAAGATCCGATGGAAAATCGAATTGCGGAGAGAGAAATGTCCTCTCCGGTGTCGGAAGTGAATTCGGAGGAAGTGGAGACAACCGTTTCGTGTCCGTCTTTGCTGACCGACTTGATACGTTCAACCATGGTCGTGGTGCCATCATCAATGATGGCGCCTTCCGTTCCAGAATCTGAACTGGTATCTGTGGTTTCTGCTGGTTCGTTTACCAATTCAAATGTTTCGGTGTAATTCAGTTGGCGGAACTCATTTTGCGTACTTTCGGCCTGATTATTTTCAACAACATACGTGACGTTGCGGACGAAATCCGATGGAAAACCCGCTAATTCGGCGCTGGCTAGTGTATTGCCGAACACCAACCACGCAGCCGGATTCGGACGACTGAAGTTGTTCGGGTCAATCTCCGACAAGGACGATCCAACGGGGACGTCGCCTCTTGCCATGCCGGTTATCTTGGTGTTCTCCGTTGTGCCGTTTGTCTCTGTGTGAGTGTTGATCCAGCCGTCTGTCACGACGCTATGCTTCTTGGGTTCAGTAAAATGGGTCGTTCGCGTAACGCTACCGGTAGAAGTCGCATTGGAGCTGTTGTTCGCCAGGCTTCGGGAATAAATTGTTCCTCGCTCGGACGGCGTCTCTGGGGTTCCAGGAATTCCGCGAATCTGTGTGCTGGTGTTGTCGCGACTGGTCACTACATTTGCGTCTGTGTGGTCCAAGCTATGTGTGGCGAAGTTGCCGGAAATTTCGGAGTCGTATTCCGTACCGACATATCCAAACGCGGAGGCAACTACGCCGTCCCCTTCGCTATCCGTGGTGGGATTTTCTTTGGGCGTGTAGGTGTATTGCAGATTGTGAACCGTGTACGTTGCATACCCAACGGCATTGTCAATAGCTTCCTGCGTGGCTGTCGATTGCCAAATGGGTTGAGCGAGTTCGACATCCGCTACTCTTTGGCCCGTTTTGGTACGCACACTAGTTGAGGTAGTGTTCAGGGCAAAGGAACTTTCGCGGTTCGAGTCCACGGGGCTAGAGAGGTTACGAGTGAGGACTTCGGTCTCGTCCTCAACGACAGATAATCGTGAATAGTACGTCAGAAATGAGGATGTATCGGTGACGATGATAGTTTTGTCAGGGCGATAATCGTAATGATATTCATATTGGCCGGAAGTCGTCAGCGATTGGCCGACTGTGACATTCAACGTGTTTTCCAGCAGCGAATCCCCGTATAACGGATCGTCGTTGCCTTCCGGACCTTCGATCCCAATTTCCAGCGACCCTGCAATGTCATTTTCGCGGTTCCACGAAATATAGCTATCGATTGCGACGGTATCAGTCACGACCGTCGTGTTTCGGTTGCCCGTCGTTTCCACTGTCCCAACGTACAATCGTTCGTACTCAAATCCAGGTTGTCCGGTTGTGTAGGTTGTGTCGTAAATCGTATTTCGATCCCACGCGCCGACCAATTGCGTGGTATCCGAGGTCCGAGTGTACTCGGTGGAGTCCTTTTCGGTATTGTAACGGTGCAGCTGAACCACATTGACTGATTCTACAGTTAGATCAGGGTTGTGTGATTCCCAAGAGAACGAAGGCTGTGAGACGGTGCCACCGGGGAGCGTAACCGATTCAGTTTCTGTAACGATTCGACCATCGACAAAATAACTTCGCTTCAAACGGCAACCGCTGTGCGATTCCCCACTGCTGCGATCAATGATCGTCCGCCGGTCATGAAACAACGCTAGTTGTATGTCTGTGTTGGTCCCAGCTTTCACAATGTATTCGAACGAATCGCGACCATTCGTTTCGACAAGAATTGTAGCGCCGACCATCGTCTCATCAGTTTGAATCGTACTCTCAAGATTGCTTTCGTACGAAGTGTCGTCGAAGAATGTTGAATAGACATCGCCGGTACGAATCCATTGGTCACCTAAGTAGGAGTAAGCTCCCGATCCTTCGAACTCCAAGGTCGAACTAGACTCGTAGCTAGTTGTCCCACTCTTTTCCCAAATAAACCTCTTTCCTTCCGGTGGTTCGGGTATCGGATTTCCTTGTTGGTCCAGCTTCGGACGACGAGGAGCGGTTGTATGTTGTGCAATTTCGACTGGAACATATCCGATCGTAGTCGTTACCAGACGCGCGTCGACATAAGTATAAGTTTCTTGAAAATAGCTGGTTTCGCTACCATCCAGGTCAAAGGTCCAAACGTCTTGTGCACGCGTTGCATTAAACGAAGTTTGTTTGGAGTAGGCCGAGGACCCACTTATGTTGAGATGGCCACTAATCACCCGATTTTCGTCAGTATAGCCTTCCCGATCAAGCAACCAGTCTAGCGACGTGTCGTAGTTTTTTGTTACATCCAAGCTTTCAGCGACATCCACATCAACGGCCGAGTAATAGTCATTGGGAGCGATGGTTGCGTGATAGCTATAAAAAGCAATGCTACTTGGGAGCAGGGTCGCGACTTGGGTGTAGCTCGCGATGTTGAAATCTCCAAAACTCCCAGACGATTGCCAACTAGCGGCGATGTTTGTGTCTGTGGTTTCAATAGTAAAGCCCGCAACCGAGACCGACAATTCTTCGTGATACCAAGCGCCCGATCCGCCACCCGTTGAGCCACCTTGCGGACCTGACGATGACGAACTGGCTGATACAGTAATGTTCCAACTGTACGTGGAGAACGTAACAAAATATGTCCCTAAATCCTTGTCCGATTCACTAGTCGTTGCACGGTAAAAGACTCCGCTCGTTGTGCCACTGTCGTGGCGACTTGTGTAATCCAACAAAGATGACGTGTGGTTCCACGCATAGTCACCGGAAATCCCATAGAGCCAGTGTGCGGACAGTGTCAGATGGTTGTAGTCGTTGAAACCAGAACCAGCATTGGTGGCGGGACCACCGATTCCTGATGTCGGACCTGTGTCTCCGCCGCCTCCAATTATGTTGCCACCAGAACCACCGCCGGTGTTCGATCCACCACCGGTGTTGGAGCCGCCTGTTCCGCCACCCATCGGTCCACCGTATTGGCCGCTACCACCACCAGTGCCGCCGGTTCCTCCGCCGCTCATGGGGTCGTCGCCGCCGAAGCCGGAGAGCATTTGACGGTCTTCTAACACTTCGATCGCCAATGGCGTGTAGTTGTCTGTGTAGTCGGGTTCGTCCCGCCAGACTCGGCGAAGGGTGTAGCCCAGTTTATAAAAAGTTTGTGTCCAAGTGCTGATCGGCTTGTTCATGGTCTGCCTTCCAAATCACGGTGTAAAAAAACGTACGCGTGGGAATGAACGTTACTGCTGATATACAAGA
>JBGSJV010000150.1:0-11521 GCA_041741535.1 Pirellulaceae bacterium | reverse complement strand
GGGTGCTTCGCACAATTGACTCCTGACCCCTTTACCAGACCCCAAGTTTTGGTTGTGACAAAGCACTAGTCCAAACGGGGAAAACGATGGCCCGTGTTCGCCACCAGCGGCGAGTTCCTCCCGCTAACACTTCGCCCAATCCCGTGCAATTCGCAGCCGATCCCTGGCGTGGCAATTGACGGATTTTTTCTCGCAAATAGGCTGGATCGCAGCGGTTCCTTGATCCACGACCCCGTAAGGCGACAACCATGTACCTGTCTTTGCATTCAGCTCCTTCCGTCCGCCGGACTCTTGCGCATTGGACGGGGGCCGTCGGGTTGGCCCTGGGAACTTGGATCGCCGGTACCGCGACGGGCACGGCCCAAGAACCCGGACAGTTTATCGTGGTGGTCGGCGAGTCGACTTTAAAGGTGCGTGACGATGTCGTGGGGACACTTTATCCCGGCACGATCCTGAAGGTCACACAAACCAACGGCAAATGGCTCGCCTTGGAAGGCCAACGTGGTTGGTTCGACAAAAACTATGTCCGCGGTGTGGAAGAAGCGATCGAATTATACCAAGAGCGAACCACATCCAATCCTGGCGACTTGGCCGCGTGGTCCATTTTGGGTTCGCTGTATTTTCACGAGGATGTCTTTCCCGCATCGATCGAGGCCTACAATCAAGCGTTGCGTTTGGATGCAAAGCGGCCGCAGCTGTTCAACAATCGCGGACTGACCTTGTCGGCTCAAGGACGATTCGAGCTGGCCGAAAAAGATTTTCAAACCGCGATTCGCATGGCTCCGAAGTATGCACAAGCCTATGCGAACTTGGGGTGGCTCTATTTCACGTCGGACAAACTTCCGGAAGCTGTTCAGCAATACAACAAAGCCATCGAGCTTGAGAAAGACAACCCCAGTCACTACATCAATCGCGCGGGATGTCTTCGCGAACAAAATCGCTTGGATGAAGCGATGCGCGACTTTGTGAAAGCGGTGGAGTTGTCGGGCAATGTCCCGGACGCATACGTAGGCCAAAGCACGATCTTGATGGACAAGTTGGACTTCGTCGGCGCGATTGCCGCCGCGGACAAAGCTTTGGAATTAGATAAAACCAACGTCCAAGCCATGATCAATCGCGGTTGGGCCAAGCACTTGCAAGGCAACGTCGACGCTGCGCTGGCCGATTTGAATGAAGCCGTCACTACGGAACCGGGCTCGTTGCTGGCTCTACTCAATCGATCCGCAGTTCTATTGGAGTTGAAACGCTACCCTGAAGCCGAAGCCGATTTGAAACAAGCGGAAGCACTGGACGCGGAACACCCGGGCGTGTGGTTGAATTGGGGCGAATTGTTTTGGCAACAACGCCGCTTCGCCGAAGCCTTGGCGGCTTACCGGAAGAGCCTGGCCTTGGGCCCCGAATTGGCCGAAGGTCAAAACGGTTTGGCTTGGTTCTACGCGACCTGCCCCGAAGACGACAAACGCCAATCCGCCGAAGCCGTTCGCTTGGCCATCGCTGCCAACAAAACAACGCAGAACAACGATTGGTCGCATCTCGATACGCTGGCTGCCGCGTATGCCAACGCGGAGAAATACGCCGAAGCGATTCGCTTTGCCGAAGCGGCGTTAAAGCTGGCTCCGGAAAACAAGAAGCCCGACGTCGAACAGCGCTTGGCACTCTACCGGCAGAATCAACCTTACCGTTGGTAGGATGCGTGCAGCAAGTGGCATCGCCAACCCCCGGATGTGAGAGAACTTGCGTGCTATCCACCGAATGGCATCACACAAGCGAGCGACGTGCGGAACGCACCAAACCCAAACTTCGTGAGCGGTCCATTTCGCGCACCCATCCCAGCGTCATGCGCTTTGATTCGAATTCTCCACCGCCGCGATCAACGGGCAATTGTGACGGGGAGCGAGCCCTTGTCGGTATCCGGCCAACAGGCTTAAAGATTGTTGGGCCAGATCGCGCCGGACCTCGCGGCGTCGTCCTTTGACCCGAGCGATTTTCATCTGATCGTATTCCGTCGTTTGATGCCGCATCCAAGCGACGACGGCCGCCCGAGCTTTTTGCTCGAGGGTCAAACGCTGGGTCCTCGCGACGGTTCCGCTGCCGACGGGGGTTGCGTGAGTCGTGACCAACTTGGCGATGGCCACGGCCAGTTCATGAAACCGCGGGTCAAAGGCGAGGAACTCCACCACGGCTTGCTCGAATTCGCCGACGTAGTTGGCTTGAGCGGCTTCGCGGCGCGCGGAACTGGCGGCTTGGCGTTTGGCGTGGGCCGGGGTACTGCGTTCTTGTTCCAAATCGTTGCGGAGTTTGGCAATGGTTTGCGCATTGGCCCACAGGCCACGGGAGAATATTTTTCGGCCGCGTGATTCTTGAACTTGCCAATACGGACCAGCGGCTTTAACGCGCCGCGTTAGGCCCGGGTCACCGGGTGGCAGCAGTTCCCAATCGGCGGGCACTTGGTGGACTTTCCCATCCGCCGCTTTGACCGCGCGTGGGGTCGGCCCAGGGGCGAAGATCATCGCCGCGGCAGGCTCGGCCGAGGAAGAATCGGGTGCCGGTGAAGTCAACGGACGAGAGCGATCGCGCATGTTTCTTTTGGGGCCAAAGTGTTGTCGTCAGGAGTTGGGTTTCGAAAGGTCTTTTCGTTTGGGGTGCGCGGCCGGGTCCGGTTTGTTGTTGCTGGGCGGAATACTCCGCGCAATCGTCAGGCTCGGTTGAGTTTTACCGTCAAAAGTTCTCGGTAATCCAGGCGGAGGGCGAGTTTTTGGCTTAGAGTCTTCCGGTTCGCGGTTCCTGGGTGGCGGGAGGCGGTTCCCAGAAAAGTTGTCGGGAGACGACTTTCCTGCGAGATACCACTTTTCGAGACGGCATTCGATCGTTAGGATACTGGACCTTTAATTAGGGGACGTAGCTCAATTGGGAGAGCACCTGCTTTGCAAGCAGGGGGTTAGGGGTTCGAGCCCCCTCGTCTCCATTTTGGCCAATTTGCGGTACTCCGTAAGTTGGCTTTTTTCATGCACTTACGTCAGCTTTTCGTGATTTCTAGGCTTTTTCTGCCATCATTCTGGCCAATTAGGTGGCCAATGAGACGGTTCTGGTTGGCCAATTAGAGTTTCGTGGATGCTCGGCCAGAGGCCCCTGCGTGACCCAACCGCCCAAGAAAATCACCCGAAGACACGACCGCAAAGTCCGCAACGCTCGCTCCCAACGCCAGCGTTTCTTACTGCAGTTGGCAACTTGCCATGTCGCTGTCGCCCTTGGAAGCTGGAAGCTGCCAAGAAATCGTTGACTTCTGGCGAGATCGCTCACTCCATTTGCGGTCCGGTAAGCCGTTCTCCAGCCAACATTGCCGAAGCCACGTCGGTGAATTGGGGCGGTCCGGCAAGCCTTGAGCGGTGGGAGTCGTTGAGCCGCTGATTGTCGACGATTCGCTTCGAGCCCTGCTGCAAAATCGCTAGGAGGCATCCCGGTTGAATCGAGTGGCAACAACAAGTACGGTGCTGCGACTCATTACCGCCGTCCTCGTGGAGGTCAGCGACGACTGGGAGACCGGACCAATGTGCTACCTCACATTCAAAAAACAACAGTAGAAAGGATTACCGATCTAAAACGAATTTACAGAAACAGGGTTGCATTATCAAATTGGTCTCCCGCCGTGCGATAATCGCACGGTCGGAAGTATCAAGTCCTTTAGGCAACGGTTGGCGCCGTTGGGGAGACCACCATGACAGATTGTAGTTTGCTTGGTTTGTTGGGACAAGCTTCGGGTAACGAAGTCGGTGAAGTGCTTCGGAGCTCCAGCACTCTCAATAACAAACATTACATCGCAGATTGAGTAAGTTCCGAAGCGGAATGAATGTATTATGATTAAGGTACGAACAACTTCACCGGAGCTTAATTTTTTGTTGCATTTTTTTATTCGGCAGTTCGGTTTTGCAGCGTGTTATAGTTTCCTATTAGAGGCAGAATCGCCGCCATCCAGCAACAAGATTGACATTCTAGTAGTAATGTTTGTGGTACTTTTCGCGACAGACTTTGCGATTATTTTTTTCTTGGGATTTCGAACCGAGCAACAACCCAATATACGAAAGTACTGGGTTCTTGGAGCCATATCAGACCTTCTTTCGGTTTGCCTTATCTATTTTGCCGTGACCGTCGTAAACCGCGGGCTAGTACTTCCCTATATGCTGTTCCAGCTCATTTTGGCGATAGTCGGAATTTGGCGAATTTTCTCGGCGCGCAACAAGAATAACATCCGTCCCTGGCAGTGAGGGGATGTGCGGTCTCGGTGGGGTTGGTTTGCTAAACAAGTCTGTCGCTCGACCGCTTCTATTGCGGGTGCACTCTCGGCTGTAGTGGTGAATCGTTGGCTCAACCGAGGCAAGCTCGGCGGCGGCCTGCTCGCCGTCGAGTCAATTCGGACGTTCAGTTCGCGGTGGAGTGTCACGCCCGCAAGCAATACAAACCCGCGAGCCCGGCCCTTGCGGCCCTGCCTGAATCTGTGGGAAGTCCTTTCTTTGTATATGGTCGAAACGCGGCTACAAGTCACCCCCATAAATTTCTTGCAATCGGGCCTCGATCGGTTATGCTAACCGCGCATCGATGTTCCGTCGCGAGGACTAAATGGGCGTTACGTGTGACCTTCAACCTTACAACTGAGAAAAGGGAGCGTGACTCTTCTGTGCATAGCACCCGCAGGGCAAGTACCTCGCAAAAGGGGCACGACAGCTTTTCCGTGCCGCGAACGCTCTGGGAGCCGAGCATAGTAGAGCGAGCGCCCCGATCGCTCGGGGAGCAGAGAAGCGCTTTGCCAAACTCCCAGATCCCAAATCAAAACGAAACTGTTTCCCGCATCACGTTTTTTGGCCCACTCAAAGCACGACTCCACTCCGGGAGCGATCGGGGCGCTCGCTCTACTATCTGCGCCGAAGATCGCTTCATGCGATTCAAACGCAGTGGCGTGACCGAGGACATTCTGTTGACGCGTAGCAACATCGGTAATATCTCGAACGTCAACCGCAACGGCACCAATACTGCGCGGGGGTACAACACGTCGCATGGCTTGACGACCGTGACTGGTGGGACGACGCAAACCTATGACACCGACGGCAACACGACCACGCTGCATACCAACGTGACAGCTGCTTGGGACGATGCCGGTCGGATGAGGAACACCAACGTTCCGGCTGGCGCGACGGCGGGCATCCAGGGCTTGAACGAAAACGGCTACGTGGGTGGCAATCGGATCTGGAAGAAGATCACTCGCAGTGGCAGCGTGGTCGAACACCGGGTCCACATTCATGCCGGGCCGAACCTAGTCGCCGAGTACAACGCGGGAGTCGCGGCCAGCACTCCGGTGCAGGAGTACGTGTACGGTGACGAGATCGATTCGTTGGTCCTAATCCGTCGCAGCGACGCGACCAAATACGGAGTTACTCGCAATCGCCAGTGGAGCATCACCGCCCTGCACGACCTGGCCAACGGCAGTGTCGTCGAGCGCTACGCTTATGAGGTGACTGGCAAACGCACCATCTACGCCGCCAACGGCACCACCGTCCGCACGACATCGTCCTACGGCAACAATTTCGGCTACACCAACCGCTGGCACGACGATGACTCCGGCCTGATGTACTTCCGGGCCCGGTATTATAATCCGCTAAGTGGCGAGTTTTTACGAAGAGATCCTCTTTTGTTCGTTAGTGGAAGGAGTCTGTATCGTGGATACATGGGATTTGGACTAGTCGATCCTTCAGGGCTCAAACCGGAAAGAGTATGCTGGGATTTTCAAAACCCACTATATGGCAATCTCGGTGGAATCATGGCGGCTTTCGAAAAAGTCGCATCGCTAATGGATTGGTGGAAGTTGAACATTTTTGCTGAGTTTTATGTACCGACTGGTTGGGAACCGCCAGGTTCTGGTTGGCCGTGGCTCCCGTCTTGGTTTCCTGATCTAGGTTACCCCAAAGGCTGGAAGAAAGTTCGGGAAGTCGTCGATACTGTTGGTCAAGCTGTAAAAAGGTTGGTTCGGTCACTTATTTCAGATTTCTTGCAAATGCATCCAACCCTGACGTTCGTTTCTTCCCGAGAAAAACGAGCGTGCGGCTGCGACTTAAAGTATATGCCGGTAGTAGAGGGTGGTGAACGAGAAGAAAAACCAGCAAATGGAGGACAAAGGGGAAGCATCACAACTATCGGCAATGAAATCGGTGGGTGGGTCAGCTTATCAATGGTATTGAACACCACCGATGATTTGGACGAGTGCGTTTTTAAAGATCCTGGACTTCGGAACCCTCGATTGGGTCCCGCTTCGCCTAACAACCTGATCCCGGGAGAAGGCTGTGACGAGTCGTGGACTTCCGAAGGAGCCATGATCCTTTCGGTTGGCGTGGACTTCCATTGGGAAGCACTTACGGTCTCCGTACCGATAAAGTTGAATTTTTCGTTCCGAACCCCGGCCTCATTTGCAGGAACTTGTACCAATGGTAAACCTTGCCCAGCACCAAAATAACTGCAATACTGGCGAACTGTTACACACCCGCGTTCAGCGTGTCGTGTTCTCGGTCGTAGTGATTCCGGTCTTGCTATTTGCCCTGATTGCGCCGAGTGTTGGCGCTCAGCAGGTTTTGCAAGATAAACAGTACAATGGTGCTATCCTAAATTTACACGATTTTAGCCGAATAAACTTGCGTATCCAGAAGCCGACAATGAGCGAGGCAAACCTTGATGAAATCGTTGCGGCGATGTCACAGGCGGTCGCTGAATTAGAAAAAGAGGTGGAAATACATGTGAATTCGGCATGCTTCGCGAACGATAACGCAAGTTCGCGGTTTAAGAAAATTGCCGTACGGCTGTCTTGTTTGTCGGAGAAATTTTCCTCAGTAAGCGTGGCAATCGAACCGAACATTGAATCACTTCAACGTATGTCGAGTACTGTTGGACAGTGGAAGGGCGCGCACTACGTAACTGTTAGCACAGATCCGTATGGAACTTTAATGGCCGATGACGAATTAGCGGCTGCAGATGAAGCGATTGCGGAGTTATATCGCCAATTGCCCAATCTCAAAAAGGTGCATTTCCCTGAGTTTGCTGGCCAAAAAGCTTTCGATGCCGTATGCTTGACTGCAAACCCACGCGCGTTGTTTCTCAATAATGTATCGACGCCGTTGGACCTAACAAAGATGACAAGCGTATCGAATCTTAAGACGATCTATTTACCACCTGTCCATGACTTGAGCGCCCCAGTTGCGCTCATAATGAAGACGAAAATTGACCAAGTTTCATTAAGCGAAGTCGACGCTGCCGCGATTGAGTCGATTTCTCGTCTTAAGCAGCTTCGAGTATTGATCATTAATACCCCGATGGTCCGCACGTTTGAAAAACTTAAAGAACTGGACCAGCTAGTACGATTCGAGGTACAGATTCCTGGAAAAGATCCCGAAGATTTAAGAGACCATCAGAAGTTATGGGAAGAAGTTGCCAAGAGTTTCCCGAACGGGCTAGAGGGCGGCGTAACGAACGGGCTAGGCAGCGGCGTAAGAATCAATTAATCGGTCCATTGGCGTTACGGACCGAGTTGTGACTGTAGAGATTTTGGCGTGTTTCGTATGCCATCATGAGCAATCACATTCAGGTGATTTTGCGGAATCGGCCCGATGTCGTGGCCACTTGGTCGAACGACGAGGCGGCAACCCGTTGGCTCAAAGTGTTTCCGGGTCGACGAATGTCTGTGAACCCGAACCTTTACGAAGTTAGCGGAACCGAACCTTTACGATTTCTGGTTCCTTGCCTATCTTAACATCAGCGAGTTGGGGGGCCGTGTCAACGAGCAACGGAAATTGACCCACTGGCGAGCATTTGAAATTGACCCAGGGGTTTTATACTGCGATTGGCAAGGCAGATGGCGCCGGACGTCCGCTGGAGATTACTTCGCCCGCCGGTCGCAAGCAGAACCTGACCTACAATTTCCTGGGCAATGTCACCCAGGTCCAGTTCAAGAATTCGGGTGGGACCGGAATGTGGGTCGCCAGTCCCCTGGCGGCCTGGTAGCGAACAATGTGGGTCGCCAGTCCGCTGGCGGCCAGCGGGTGGACCAACTCATACCCTTCATTACGATGACGTGGGGGAATCTCCCTTCAGTTCGCAGCATCAAAATTCGCGGCCTTCGAAACTGACGTATCCTTCCGGCCGCGAAGCCGAGTACACTTATGACGATCGGCAATTGCTGAAAACGATCAAATGGGAAACTGCTCAGATCGAAGATCGCAGCTATAATGATGCCGGGATGCTAACCGGAGTCGATCGCGCGTTTGTGGACGAAACACGGACTTACAACGCAGGTTCGCAGTTGACCCAGATCAACAACACGAACGTCGGCTCGCAGACTTACACATATGACCTGAACGGAAATGTCACCAGCGAATCCTTGAGCGGGGTCATGGCCAATTACAGTTTTTCCACGATTCATGCGGGCGGGCCGTTTGCGGATGGCTACGATGCCGAAGATCGCTTCATGCGATTCAAACGCAGTGGCGTGACCGAGGACATTCTGTTGACACGTAGCAACATCGGTAATACCTCGAACGTTAATCGCAACGGCACCAATTGTTGTACATTTCGGAATCGACCTGAAAGTCGCTGCTGAAGTAAAGGGAGTGAAGGGCAATATTGACATCAGGCAAAATATCACCGTTGACTTGGGCCCAGTTACGTTCGAAGGTAATTGCGAGAACGCTGGTAGATGCCCCGTTGCACCACTTAAGCCAATCAATCCTCCACTAGCTAAATAGGGTTGGACAGGAATAGACATATGCTAGTTGAGTATTTGTTGTTGTTGGTTTGGTACGTGTGTGCCGAACTTCATGGGATTAGTGAGTTTTGTGCTCGGCCAAACAGACTTTGTAATGGAATCTTAGGTGACGATGAGGAATTAGACAGCTATCGTGAGTGTGGTTTTTTCGCCACTCGTCTACACTGGGGAACTCAGGTTTACATTGATACTTCGAACCCGAAATTTGGAACTTGCGTTCAAAGTCGCGAACGATTATCTATTGAGTTTAAGCAGTTTGTTTCCCAATCGAAACGCTCAATCCGGCTGAAGTTCAGTTCCGCTGAAGAGTCCAAATATGTTGCACAAATACTGGAGCTTTTTGCTCCGTACGAACAGTGCGTTGACGTTATCGAAATAGAGAGACTTGGAACGGCGAGTGTCGAGGACGCGGTCGCTGTATTGGTGAGGCTTGAGCAGTTCAAAACACTGTCTTCGCTTCGATTCTCCAACGGGACTGGGATTTGGGCGCAACCTAATTCTTCACCGGCACTGAATGAATCACAAGTCCGCGAGTTAGATGAGGCACTTGCCAAACTGTTTAGGGAACTTACAGTGCGAGACATGTTGTCAATTTCCGTTCCGGATTTTGCCTCGCAAGAGTCACTGGACGTCGTACTCACAAACTCAGGCGTGAGTGTATTACTTTTGGGCGACATCCGTCGGGAACTGTCGTGGAGTGCCGTAGCGACTCTGGATCGGACTAGCTCGATTGAGCTTCCGCATATTCCTGCTTTGTCGGAAGTTCTAGGTGATCTTCAGAAAACAGGTGTAAACAGCCTGTCCGTTCAGGGGATTTCCAACGAAGATCTTGCTCTTATCGCCCAGAATCAGAATATTTCTAATTTAAGAATTAGGTCCGCAATTGAATTAAATGAGGAAGGTCTAAATGAACTAAGGAATCTTGAAAACCTGAAAACGCTAGTTCTTTACGAGGGTGCATATTCCGAGACCAATCTTGCGGGGATCAAAAAATGGGCGGCGGAAGTAGAGCATCACTACAAGTTGAAACTCAATCGTGAGATTGAAATACGAATCCATCAACCCTTAAGACCTTAACTGTTACGGGCCGAATTGTGGTCGTATTTTTGGCCGAATTGTGACTGTAGAGATTTCGGAGAGGTTTGAAGGGTGTTGACCGAATTGTTGTGAATTCTAGAGCAACTTTGGCGACCGAACAACTGGGGCGATCAGTCGTTGTAACTTCGCTCAATGCGAATGACTTTGGCCGAATTGTCGTCGTATGCCGTACTGCCATGACGCAGAAGTGCCGTTGGCCGAGATGTCGTCGTGCTTGAAGTGACTCGTTGTGTCCGCTTGAATTCTCGTCGTCGTTTTGGCCGTGTGTCCAGCACATCGCCACTGGTCTTTATTCAGGGCTTTATGCCAGTGGGACCTGGATTCACCACTAACAGCAACGACCGGCCGCCAGTGTCTTAGGCCGTAGGATTGGATTCGCTTCGGACACGTTCGCAAGTAGGCCGATCTGGTTTGTTCTTGATTCCAGAATGTGTCGTGGCTTGCGCTCGAACGGGAACACGCTCATTGGATTAGTTGCTAGGCTTTCGATTCTGAAGCTTTCTCTGGAGGTCGGTCGTGATCGCTTGAAGCTCCTCTAAAGTGCGGTCCGACAAGTCAGTGATGTTTGTCACTGGAAGCTCAAGTAGGTTCTGCAAGATGCGAATCGTCTCGATCTTACCTTCTATCTTGCCTTCGTTCTTGCCTTCGTCGCGCGCTACGATGACGGCCCATTCTTGGTCGCGAATGGCTTTTTCTCTGGCATCGTACATCTTCTTGTCCTCCGTCTCTTCCGAAATCTTGATCAACTGCGTACTTGCCAACTGAAACGCCGCCTCGGGAAACAATTCCATCAACCGCTCAGGCTCGTATTCCTCCGCGTGGATCAACCAATACAGCCAACGTTGCAACGGAGTCGCCGAGCCCAGCTCGTCCTCCGTCAAATTGTACTTGCCCAACTCCAAGGTGTGAATCGACAAGGTATCCGTCAATTCTCGCCCCGATTCGCGATCCGTCAAGACGAACCGATGATGGAGCTGTGGTGTTTCAGTCCACAATGTTTCCTTGAGCAGCGCGATGACGACCACCGGCTTGAGTACCGTATACGGATCTCCCGCGCGAAGCTGCCCGGCATACTCTTCGCACCCGTAAAACACCAATCGCTGTACCAAACCAGGTCGCACAGCAATTTGAATCTCAATGTCGTAAATTACTCCGTTTTGGTCAGTTGCTTTGACGTCCAAGACGGACAGTTTATCTTGCTCGAAGTCTTGAAGGTTGAACGGGTTGAGGATCACGACATCAACAATCGGGACCTCGGATTTGAGGATTGCATTGAGCAAGCTAAGCAACGCCAACTTATTGGCCGGTGAACCAAATACTTTTTTGAAGGCGTAATCGTTTAACGGGCGAATTCCAATAGCCATCGGGGAACTCCTTTTGGCTCTTTCCATCGGGGCGAGCCCGATGGTGAGCGTGTTGGAGTTTGTTTTGGGGCTTGGTAGCTGGCCAGTCAGGCTTCCATCGGGGCGAGCCCGATGGTGAGCGTGTTGGGGTTTGTTTTGGGGCTTGGTAGCTGGCCAGTCAGGCTTCCATCGGGACGGGCCCGATGGTGAGCGTGTTGGAGTTTGTTTTGGGGCTTGGTAGCTGGCCAGTCAGGCTTCCATCGGGGCGAGCCCGATGGTGAGC
>JBGSJV010000149.1:0-37993 GCA_041741535.1 Pirellulaceae bacterium | reverse complement strand
CGGAATGCTGGAAACTAAACGTTTGGTACCTTTTGAATTTTTCATTCTTCAATAATCATTAAACATTCACACGCCAGAGCCAGCGAGAGTCATTTCGGAGCTTTCGACGTTCGAAATCCGGAACTAATTTCGCGACAAATCCTTAGACGCTATGCCACGATTGATCTTTGCCGCTGGCCAAGACCGCGTCGCAGACCTTCTGAGTCTCTAAGGATTCGCGGAATGTCGGGGAGACTGGCGTGCCAGCCGCAATTCCGGCCAGGAAGTCGGCCACTTGATGAATGAACGTGTGTTCGTAGCCGATTTGGAGACCAGGCACCCACCAATGTTTCATGTAGGGCATGTCGCCGTCTGTCACATGCACGCTGCGCCAACCTCGAACCAGTGAATCGTCGCGATGATCGAAGTACTCCATTCGATGCAAGTCGTGCAAGTCCCAGCGAATCGAGGCATGTTCGCCGTTGATTTCGAAGGTATACAGCGCTTTATGTCCCCGGGCGTAACGAGTGGATTCGAACAAACCCAACGAGCCATTCCCAAATCGGCACAAGAACGCGCAGGCATCGTCGATGCCCACCTTTTCCACTTTGCCCGTTAGATTGTGCTTGCGTTCCTTCACAAACGTTTCAGTCATGGCCGAAACCGATTGAATGCTGCCATTGAGCCACAACGCGGTGTCGATGCAGTGGGCCAACAGGTCACCGGTCACGCCGCTACCCGCCGCCGCCGAGTCCAATCGCCACAGCGCCGTTCCGCCTTGGGGCAGATCCGCCGAAATCGTCCAGTCCTGCAAAAATTGAGCGCGATAATGAAAGATTCGCCCCAAGCGTCCCTCGTCGATCAATTGTTTGGCCAACGAAACCGCAGGAACGCGGCGGTAGTTGTACCACACCGTATTGGCAACACCCGCCTTTTCGACGGCTTGGCACATACTTTCACCTTCGGCGGTGTTCATTGCCAAAGGCTTTTCACACAACACCATCTTACCAGCTTCCGCCGCAGCGATCGCGATCTCTTTATGCAAGTTGTTGGGCGTGCAAATGTCGATTGCGTCAATGTCCGGCCGTTTTACCAGAGCGCGCCAATCGCTTTCAATCGACTGGTAACCCCAACGATCCGCAAAGGCCTGAGTCGCTGCTTGATCACGTCCACATACCGCTTTTAAGACGGGTCGGTATTCCAAATCAAAAAAGTTATTCACACTCACATACGCATTCGAGTGAGTCCGGCCCATAAACCCATGCCCAACCAATCCAATGTTCAGCGGTTTCATCAATGTCCTCGCGCAAATTTTGATTATGGTTTCAACTGTCGACCGGACGTGCGTCTCGCTCGAATGCCTAGCGTCACTTGCCTAGCGTCACTTGCCTAGCGTCACGTGCCTAGCGTCACTTGCCTAGCGTCACTTCCCTGGCGTCACTTCCTTGGCGTCAGGTCCCTGGCGCGCGATCCCCATGGAAAAGCGTCGAGCCTTCTCCAATAGTGTCCGCATCGCCGGTTCTCATTCCTCATGGAAGCCGAGGCTCTGTTCCAAAAGGGGTCTGACCCTTTGGTGGGCATGTAATAATTTTGGACAAAAAGGCATGACCGGAGAGGGTCAGCCACCTTTGGAGACAGAGCCTCGCCCCACAGCTTGCAAGTATACGAGTCCTCCACCGAAACTCAACCAGCCCAGATCAAAGTCCAGGTCAGCTGCTTTGCCGCAAGTTGGTCTTTACCCCGCGCTGTAAATTGCCGCAAACTGGCTAAGATAAAACGTCCGAATTCGTACATCTTCGGCCGAGAATCCTGTGGGTTACCCGTGTGATCGAATACCTGTCTCCTTGAACCGAGCTGCATGTGAAATTTGCCATCGACTGCCGAAACCTGCGGAAGACTTACCCTGCAAAACCTCCGGTCGAGGCGGTTCGTGGACTCGATCTCCAAGTCCAATACGGAGAGTGTTTCGGAGTCTTGGGACCAAACGGTGCCGGCAAGACAACGACGATTGAAATTCTCGAGGGGCTACTGCCCGCCACGAGCGGCGAAGTCTGGATCTTGGGCCGACAGTGGGGCCGGGATAACCGCGAAATTCGCCAGCGGATTGGCGTCTCGCTTCAGGAGACCGTCTTAAGTGACGAGCTTACTGTGGCCGAGACCGTGCGTTTGTTTCGCTCCTTTTATCCTCACGCCTTGACCGTGGAACAGGCTTTGGCCCAAGTCAGTTTGCAAGAAAAAGCCAAATCGCGGGTCAACAAATTATCGGGCGGCCAAAAGCAGCGTTTGGCCGTTGCCTGTGCAATCGTCTCTGACCCAGAATTGCTCTTCTTGGACGAACCTACGACAGGACTTGACCCGACAAGTCGCCGCGAAGTATGGGAGATCATTCGCCAGCTCCGTGCGAACGGACGCACCATTCTGCTGACGACCCACTACATGGACGAAGCTCAACGTTTATGCGATCGAGTTGCCATCTTTGATGAAGGGCGAGTAATCGCCTTGGGAACTCCCGACGAGTTGATTCGATCGTTGGGCGGTGACCAAGTCGTCCAGTTTTCATTTGCAAAACGACAGGAACCGCATTCTCCTGTGGAACCTCCGACCGAAATTCTGGACACGATGCGTGCCTTGCCATCCGTTTCATTGGTGGAAAACATCGCCGAGCAAGTTCGGCTGACTTGCCAGCAATTGCCGGCGGTGGTTACGGCTCTGATTGAATTGCTGCGTCACCACGATTTCGTCCTTAGTGATCTGAACACGCGGGAGGCCTCTTTGGACGACGTGTTTATCCATTTGACTGGCAAACGCCTGGAAAGTGACGCGGCCTGATGTCGAATCAAGAAACGCCGCATGAGACGACGCCTAACAAAAAATCACTCGCTCCGGTACCACATGGGACCGGCTCTTTGGTCAGTGATTGGCCGATCATGATTCTCGTGCGGACGCGGTTGTTGGAGTTTTCGCGTCGACCGGCGGCGATGTTTTGGACCTATGTGTTCCCGCTGGTCATGATGTTCATTCTGGGTTCGGCGTTTCGTTCCCAAGGTGAAAGCGTGAGTCAGGTGGCTATCGTCTCAGGAGTCCATGCTGCCGAACTAAATACATTGCTAAAGTCCAGTCCCGAGTTGGCCGTGTCGATCGTCGCACCCGAAGAGGGCCTGCGAATGTTGCGAGCGGGGCGGTTGGCATTGTTGATTCGTACATCAACTGGCGACGGAGTCTTGCCAAGTTCATCGGCCCATGCCGTCGAACAGCCGTGGGAGTTTGTCTACGATCCGCAACGGGCCGGCGGGCGAACCGCCGAACTCTTGGTTCAACAGCAACTGCGATTGTCGGCCGGCGCCAAAGACTCATTGTTATTCCACCGAGTCCCGTACAGCGAGCCCGGCGGACGATACATCGACTTTCTCGTACCCGGTTTGATTGGCATGGTCCTCTTGGGCGGAGGCTTGTGGGGTGTCGGTTTTGCCATCGTGGACATGCGAATTCGCAAGCTCTTGAAGCGATTCTTGGCAACCCCCATGCGAAAGAGCGACTTTCTGTTAGGCATCGTCTTCAGTCGTATGTTGTTTGTGATTCCACAAATTGCCGTTATCTTATTAGCCAGCTACTTAGCTTTTTCGGTTTCCAATCATGGCCCGTGGTTTGACTTCTTGTTCGTCGTCTTGTTGGGCGGATTGCAGTTTGCCGGAGTTGGGTTGTTGATCGCCAGCCGAGCCAAGACGATGGAGACCATGTCGGGGCTGATCAATTTGGTTATGTTGCCCATGTGGACTTTGAGTGGCATCTTTTTCTCGTACGAGAACTTTCCAGAAATGCTGCACATTCCCATCCGACTCTTGCCGCTGACCCCATTGCTCGATGCACTACGTGGCATCATGTTGGACGGCCAGTCGATGTTCGCGTTTCCTTTGGAGATGGCGTCGATCCTGCTGTGGACCATCGGGACGTTTGTGATTGCGCTATGGAATTTTCGATGGACCGATTAACCGAAGCCGATGGTCTACCCACCCCTCCATGTTCTGGGGAACGTAGCTACTATCTCCAGAACGTGGAAGTAGTGTCTGACGCTCGGGCTTGCGATTCACAACCCAACGACTTGCGGAACGCCTCAATCTTCCTTAGCCAATCATCCAACGAGCCAAACTGAAATACATCAAAAGGGTGACCATATCCGTTGCTGCCAAAGAAATCGGTCCTGCAGCAACTTGTGGTTCGCGGTTCATCCACCGCAACAAATTCGGCATCGCCACGCCGATAATGGCCGCAACCGAGATGCCGCCCAACATGCCGCCGAATAAGCAGACCGGGACGACCCATTGCTGCAACCAGACAGCGGCTACGATGGAAACGACGCCCCCACACGACAAACCCAACAAAATGCCGGTCGCGGACTCGGCCTGCAATTTCCGCAAGATCGAACGAAGCGTCGGTTGCCTCCCGTGCAAGCCTTGCAATGCCAAACTTACCGACTGAATCGCCACGCTCTCGGCCAAAGCGAGCACTACCGGGATAAACAAGGCCAGGGCGACGACTTTTTGCAACTGAACTTCAAACATTCCTGTCAAAAATGCCGCCATTAGCCCCCCAGCGATATTGGCCAACAACCAAGGAAAGCGGTTCGCAAATGACGTCCAAGGATTGGCTTGCGCGGACTCCGACAAATGCACGCCAATCAACTGAAACAAGTCATCGCTGGCTTGGCGACGGTCCAAATCTGCTAGTTCGTCCGTGTACAAATCCACGTCGACGATCCCCACGATGCGCGAAGCCTCGTCAATCACGGGGATCGCCAACAAACGACGCTCGACGAAGACTTCGCAGGCGTCTTTGACAGTAGCGGTATGGGGAATGGCGACGACTTGGTCGACCATGATTTCACGTAGGGGAGTCGCAACATTTCCGAGCAACAATCGCCGAGTGGGTACGACACCACACAGCCGTCGCTCCCCGTCAATTACATAAAAGTAAATAATTCGCCCGGAAGGCGGCTCCGCTCGCAACGAGTCCAACGCTTGTTGAATTGTTTGTTCCACAAAAAGCACGGGATAGTCCGAACGCATCGATACCGTGACGGGATCATCCAATCCCGGTGTTGCATTCGAGACCGTCGTTTCTACAACGACTGTAGCGGCTTCTTCAACAATCATTCGCTTCCTGTCGAGCTTTCCTGTGGATTCGTGCTTCCCATGAGTTCGTTCCGAACCCGTACCAACGCGGCCAGTTTCGCGGTCGCCACTTCGGCACTGCTGATCGGATTGTCGGCAAATGTGGCGAAGCCGCAATCAGGCGTCAAGAACAATCTTGGACCAAAGGCCTGAAGCGCCGCCAGCAATCGCCCGCGAATTTCCTGGTCGCTTTCAATTTGTGTGTGCTTTTGATTGACCATTCCCAGACCAATGCGGCGATCCGCGGGTAACTCGGTCAGCATGTGCCACTCGCCCGCTCGAGCCGTGCAAGCCTCCAAAAAATAGTTGCCAACCGGCACTTGAGTCAAGAAATCCAACAAGGGTTCGTAGCTACCCGCCAAGGCTTTGGTTTCGTCTGGAGTCCAATTTCCTCGACAAATGTGGATGCCGATTCGCTCGAGTGGCAGTCCTGCGGTTAACTGTTGGAACAATCGTAGTGCGAATGCCAACTCTTCACCGGCGGGCAGACGCTCGCCTAAAGCGCCACACATAAATGAGCGTCGCGCCGACCGAGACGCAAAGACAACTTCCGACAACACAGGTTCGTCAAATTGAACCAAGGAGACCCCTCGATGCAGGAGATCGTGCAGTTCTTCTCGCAGGATTCGAACGACATCCTGGGCCAACGACTCACGCGACGAATAAGCGCGATCCGAGACACATTCCAGCCACATCGTGCGCGTCAAAAGATAGGGCCCTGGCAATGCAATCTTGACCGGCAGCGAAGTCTGCGACGAAACAAACTCGTATTCCGCCACGGCCAAGGGCTTCGAACGACCGAGCGGACCGAAGACTGCCGGATGACGGACCTCACTGGCCGGGACATCCAAGGCCCGCAGTTCTTCAGCGAAGATTTCCGGGTCATTCACGTAAGGCAACAGATCGGTGAGTGGAATCAATTGGCAGTTATCCAACAACGCTCCAACAAAACTACTGTAGCTATCGCGTCGTTGTTCTCCATCCGTCAACACGTCCACGCCGGCACGTCGTTGGTACTCCAAAATCAAACGCACCGCATCATCCGCCGTGGCTTGAAATTCCCTGTCGGACATTCGACCCTGCAAGTTTTCCGACAGGGCTCGCATCAACCAAGTGGGTCGGGGCCAACTGCCGATTCCCATGACCGCCAGTTCCGGGATCGGTAGACACGTTCGCGGCTGCGGCAAAATTGATGGGATCTCAATCGGGACGATTCGCGGCTGGGATGGTTCTTCCGCCGCGGGTTGCGACAGGTCATTGGAGTGGCTCGCTCCGCGATCCAACTTTGATTCGCGGAGTGCACCACGACCATCTGACCGATCAGCATGCCGAATCGAATCATTCATTTTGCCTGCGTTCAATTCTGGCTCCCAACGACCCTTGGAAACCAAGTAGCGAGCTTCACTCTCAAGTCGTTCGACCTGTACCAGATCATTGCCCGTCATCCGGCACCATGCCGGCAAGTCCTCGGCAACTGATCGTTCCCGCGATCGAATCTCCAAAATCTCTCCAGGATGCAGCGGGTCGATATGTTTCCGGATCAACAAAAGCAACCCATTGCCACAATCCAAATCACCGCCATCAAACGAAACTTTTGGGCGAATCCCCGCATTCGTGTTTTCGTCCATAGGTTTCAGTTTCTGTCATTCAAGCAAGGCGTTGAGAGGTTTTCAGTCGGCTGGCACCCGTATTAAAACAGTTTAACAAGCACTCGTGTACGGGCAGAGCTTAAGAAAATGTAACGACGAGGATGCACCGCAAGAGATTGAGATGACGCCGAAGAGTTCTCTGGCGCCGAAATCACAAGATATTCGCACGAGCGCCCTGATCGTGTTGGCCGCAGTGATATCTAATGCGACGAAAACAACGCGAATTCTTCCGATGCCGCAGATGTCGAAGCCGTTGCCGGATACGTTCTTGAAGTAAGACCCATGACGAACCCTGATTGGGACGATTAGGCATGGAGTTGCCGCTCGGCGGATTGGTTTGGCGCGAGGTTCGCTAACCGAAGGATGGGGCGGTTCTTGAGCTTCGCATCAATGTTCTGTTCGCCGATGGTGCAGTTGGAGCCAAACGTCGAGTCGCGCGGCATTCGGATATTCGAGCGAGCGCCGCGAATGCTCCAAGAACCTTCTAAATCGCTGACCTTACCGTCCGATTGTTTGGCCGTCCGTGCGGCGGACGACGATGGTCGCGGACCTCGGTCGACCACCCTCAGCTCCATCAGGCCATTGGCTATATTGGTTTGGTTGCAATGGATTGTTGACCTCGTCAGCAGGTTCGCCTGGGTGTTGGATGTTGATGAACATCGTTTTGCGATCCGGCGTCATTGTGTTGCCGGTAATCTCGCAGCCTTTGGGACCAGTCAAAAAACGCCGGACTTGTCCACTCACTGGATCTGCCGCCAACATCATATTGTTTCCCAGCTCCGCAAAATCCGCGTTCCCCATCACCGACGAGGACATATCGGTTTGAATCCACAAAATCCCGGAGGGGTCAAACTTCAAACCGTCCGGGCAAGCAAACGCGTCGCCACTAACATTGCCGTGCCGAGTCGGCTCCGCCTGAGCTGGATTCCCGGCCATCAAAAACAACCGCCAAGAGAATTCCTCAGCACCGGCATCCTGGTCATCTTCTTGCCAACGTAAGATGTGGCCATAGATGTTCTTCTCGCGCGGATTCGAGGCGTTGACTTCGGTCCGCTTGGAATTGTTCGTCAACGACGCAAAAACCTCGCCGGTTTGCGGATGAACGGCCAACCACTCCGGTCGATCCATGGGCGTGGCACCAACTCGCGTCGCGGCAATTCGCGAGTACACCGCAACGTGCTCGGGGCTCAGTTGACTGTCGGCCAGCGGCAACCATTTTCCACGCCCGGATTCATCGAACTTAGCCGCATAAAGCGTCCCTTGGTCCAACAAACCATCGGTAGCATCCACGCCAAAATCGGCTGCTCGCGTGGCGTCGTAGGGATGTCTAGATACGTACTTGTAAATGAATTCGTTGGCTTGGTCGTCGCCCATGTAGACAACCACACGTCCGTCCTTGGCCAACGTGAATTCCGCGTTTTCGTGACGAAAGCGACCCAAAGCCGTTCGCTTGACGGGTTTCGAGTCAGGACGCAAAGGATCGATCTCGACCACATAACCAAATCGGTCGGCGTCGCAGGACGGGTGAGCCAAGTCGAATCGAGGATCCGCTTCCCACCAACGATAAACCGAGATTTCCTGCCCGTCGATCTTATACACGTAGCCTTTCGCCTCGAGTCCGTAGCGTTGTTGTTCCAGCGTTGGTGCAAACGAACGGTCTGCTGTGCCGAAAGCTCCTTGAAAATTTTCCTCACAAGTCAAGTACGTTCCCCAAGGCGTACGCCCGGCCGCGCAGTTGTTGAGCGTTCCGAGAACGGCATCGCCGGTTAACTTGGTTGCCGGCCCAGTCATCCGCATCGGCGTGTTGGCGGTGATGCGGCGACAGTAACGAGAGTCCACGACCTGCCAGTGGCCATCTTCGTTCGCGGCGACTTCAATCACCGAGATCCCGTGCGCGGCTTGTGACTTGCGAATCTTTTCCAAGGGCATGGTCGCGGGCGGCAACGGCTCAATCCCGTCCGAGAACAGCAAGACCTGGTCCGTGTATTCATGGTTGATGCAGAGAATCCCGCGTGAGTTCGCGTCCATGTTCGGCAGAGCGAAGAACTCCATTCCGTCGTGGCCCATTCCGCCTTGCAACGCTTGCTCAGCGGCAGAATTTGACGCATCGGACTGGAACATTGGCTGTTGGCCATTAACCGGGTCGCCCCAACGAAACAAAACTTCCGCTTTGTATCCGGCAGGCACGACAACTTGATCACTTTGCGATGTGGGTACGTTGGAAAATTGGAACAGATCCGTCGAGCCATCGGACGAAACTTCGAACTGGGATTCCAGTCCAGTCGCACCGGCCGACGCCGACCCAAGTGCCGATTGTCCCCACGGCGTCATCACCGCCGCACACGCACTGCTGAGCGTTATCTGCAGAAACGAACGACGTTGCAACGCTCGGTCGATGATTTGGCTCATCGGTTCTGAGGATCCGTTAGATACGGCTTCTGGTTGGTCACAGCGAGAATCGGGTTTGTGCATCGTTTTGGTCCTACGGACTAGGAGAGCGGCGTTTTGTTGGCTACCAGATTTATCGACCAAGCGTAGCCGCCCGTTCTCGATTCGGCAACTCCCAAGATCTTGAAGAAATCGTCACGCTGCCTGGACTCTCGTGCGTGGCGTTATAAAAACTTCCCGGTCTCGCTGTCGAGACTTTGCTTGATGACCGCAGGCGGGCCAGCCGCGACGACTCGGCCACCGTGCCGACCTCCCCCTGGTCCGATATCGATCACCCAATCGGCGTTGCGTATCAAGTCCAAATTATGTTCGACAACCACGACCGAGTGTCCTTTTTCGACCAGCAAATCAAGGACGTTCAACAATTTTTGAATATCCCCAAAATGCAAACCCGTCGTCGGCTCGTCCAAGAGGAACAACGTATGAGCGTCGGCTGGGCGAGCCAAATGAGTTGCCAATTTGATCCGTTGGGCCTCGCCGCCCGACAACGTGGTGGAAGCTTGTCCCAATGGCAGATACTCGAGCCCGACATCACACAAGGCGACCAAGACCCGGTGGATTTTCTCGATCGGGGCAAAGACATCGCGAGCCTGTTCGCAACTCAAATCCAAGACTTGCGCGATGGTCAAGTCGCGAAATTTGACCCGCAAAGTCTGGGAATGAAACCGAGCGCCTCGACACAGCGGACAATTGACAAATAAGTCCGGCAGGAATTTCATTTCAATTCGCTGTTGCCCCAGTCCTTCGCATTGTGGGCAACGGCCCGCCTTCGAATTGAAGCTAAAGCGGCTGGTGGAAAACCCTAACTGCTTTGCCAGTTTCGTCGCGGCGAACACACGACGAATGTCGTCGAAAATCCCAGTGTACGTAGCGGCATTGCTCCGCGGGGAACGCCCAATCGACGCTTGATCCACTCGCACAATTTGTTGGACGTGTTCGATTCCGCGCAGTGACTTGTAAGGCCCAGGTATGACCGTTGGACTTCCCAAGTGCCGTTGGATAGCTGCTCCAAGCGTGTCGTAAATCAGTGAACTTTTTCCACTGCCGCTGACACCCGTGACGCAAATCAATCGCCCTAAGGGCACGCGGAGGCTAACGTTTTGTAAATTATGCAGACTCGCTCCGGCGAGTTCCAGCCATTTGGCACCCTCCGGGCCTCGAACTGTTGTGGTGCGTTGAACTTTTATTTGGCCGTTCAAGTATCGCGCCGTTGACGACTCCAGATTCTTCATCACGACATCTGGCGGGCCGGCAACAACCAAGGTCCCGCCTGCCGCACCCGCTCCGGGTCCCATATCAACAATCCAATCTGCCGCGCGCATCACTTCTTCATCATGCTCGACGACCAGGACCGAGTTTCCCTCGCGTTGCAGTCGCCGCAAGGATTGAATCAATAACTGATTGTCACGTTGATGCAACCCAATCGAGGGTTCGTCCAAGACGAAACAAACATGCGTGAGGCCAATTCCAATCGCCGTTGCCAAACGAACTCTTTGAAACTCGCCGCCGCTCAGGGTGGCCGCGCTACGCCCCAAGGTGAGGTACTCGACCGCTACTTCTTGGAGGAATTTCAAACGGTGGATAATTTCACGCAGCGACGGTTCGGCCACTCGTCGTTCCAAATCGGTTAACTGAACATCGTTCAGCATCGATTCGAAGAAAGTGCGGGCAGTGCTAATGTCCCAAGCGACCAATTGATCGATTGTGACTCCACGCAACTTTACTTGACGCGCTAACGGATTAACTCGACTACCTAAACAGGCGGGACAATCTTGAATTGACGACGCCGCCGCGCTGGACGCCGCGTTTTCGTCCTCGGATTTGCGGGGCTTCTGGCGACCGCGTACGGGCTCTGTCGCTTCCACACAACCCAATCCACCGCAATCAGGACAAGCCCCGTAGGGACTATTGAAGCTGAAGTTTCGCGGCGACAACTCACCGTAACTGATGCCACAGTCGGGGCAAGCGGAATGCACCGAGTACAACGTCTCTAGCCATTCAGGTTCGCTGGTAGCAGCCTTGGCACCCGCGTTTTTGGCATCGGTTGGTTGATGCTCGGTCAACACGATTCCTTGTCCAAGTTTCAAGGCCAATTGCAGCGACTCTTGTAATCGCGATTCGATGCCTTCACGGATCACCAACCTGTCGATGACTGCTGAAATGGTGTGTTCTTGACGAACCGCCAATTTGGGAACGGCATCGATGTCGTACATTTCCCCGTCGACTCGGGCTCGCACCAAGCCCGCTTTGCGAATCTTCTCAAAAATCTCGGCGTGTGCTCCTTTGCGGCCGCGAACCATGGGAGCCAACAGCACCAATTTGGTTTGCTTGGGCAAGTCCAGAATTCGTTCGGCGATCTCATGAGACGTTTGTTGCTTGATTGGCCGTCCGCAACCGTGGCAATGCAAGACGCCTGCGCGAGCCATCAACAATCGAAGGTAATCGTAAATCTCCGTGACCGTACCGACCGTGCTCCGGGGACTCGCACTTCCAGGCTTTTGATCGATGCACAGTGTCGGCTGCAAGCCATCCAGCCATTCAACATCCGGACGAGGCAGCTGGCCTAAGAACTGGCGGGCGTAGACGCTCATCGTTTCAATGTACTGGCGTTGGCCTTCGGCGTAGATCGTATCGAACGCCAAAGAGCTTTTCCCTGAGCCACTGGGGCCTGTGACCACCACCAATTTGTCCCGGGGAATATCGATATCGAGATTTCGTAAATTATGTGTTCGAGCACCTCGGATCCGAATACAATTGGAGTCGTTGGGACCCATCGGTGCGGCCGATGACAATTTATTTTCGTTTCCACTTTGTTTTCTTACCATTCCCTGAGCCTAGCGATTAAAATTACTCGCAGCCGAATTGTCCCATGCGGTCGGAATTATGTCGCTAGTCCGTCGTTCCGACAACCGACTCACCCTAAAGAACCGGAAATTCAGTATGAAGTTGGCTTGTCCAATCAGTCAGTTTCGTGTCGCCCCCGACAAGTCCGTTAAGCTGAAGAAGACGGCGACCAAGATCGATCCCTTGTACACATCCGACGATGACTACGAGAGCAAATTGGCCAGTTATCGCGAAGAGATCTCACACTGGCAGTCCATCCTGTACGCTGGTCAACAAGAGTCGGTCTTGTTGATTTTTCAAGGAATGGATTCGGCTGGAAAAGGCGGCGCCATTCGTCACGTTATGTCGGGGATCAATCCTCAAGGGTGTCAGGTTCACAGTTTTGGCCGCCCAAGTGAAGAGGAATTAGCGCACGACTATCTTTGGCGTTGTTTGCTCCACCTGCCTCGTCGCGGAATGATCGGAATCTTTGACCGATCGTATTATGAGGAAGTGTTGGTCGTACGAGTCAAACCGGAAGTCCTTGCGGGACAACGCCTGCCCACAGACTTGGTCAAGCATAAGAACTTTTGGAAAGATCGTTTCCACGACATTCGCCATCACGAGTCGTACTTGCATCGCAATGGTACGAAGATCATCAAATTCTTCTTGCATGTTTCCGCAGACGAGCAGCGAGAGCGACTCTTGGCCAGAATCGACGACCCGGAAAAGAACTGGAAGTTTCGACTGGGTGATTTGGATTGCCGCAGCCATTGGGCAGATTTTCAAAAGGCCTACCAAGATTGCTTGGAACAAACCAGCTCGGCGGAATCTCCCTGGTACATCGTTCCCGCGGATGACAAACGAAACGCTCGGTTGATTATCTCGCAGATTATTTTACAAAACATGCAAAAGATGGAATTGCAATTACCTTCCGCCAGCCCCGCGTTGAATCAAGATCTCGCCACCGCTCGGCAGCTGTTGCACGACGAGGTGGCAGAGCGTTAAACAGGTGATAAGCGAACGCACACCGGAATCATTTCGCGCGACCTCAAGTGCTGCCGAATTTTCTTGACGGAAAGCCCAGTGACTCACTAAAGGCTAGAAGTTGCGAGGCAGTCGTCAAGCAGTTTCGGATGGTGAAAATCCACTGACTCAGGGTCTCGCGAGTAAATGTCGTGTTTAACTCCTCGCTCCAACCCAAATCACCGAACTCGTCCAAAGCTTCGTTTTGGGCTAGTAATTCCAGATCACGCAGGTTTCGTTCCACACTATCCACGACCTCGGAAGGATCGCGATCAGCGTATCCCAGTAGGGCACTGGCCATGTGAACGGGGTGAAAATCGAAAGCTTCCAGACCGCAGCACCCCGCGTCGCAGACCGTTTCACAGCGTCGCACAATTCGATTTAGCTCGATGCCTATTGTGATGTTCGACATGGACATTCTTCCCAACGGCACTACAAATGACGAACACCCGGGAAGCTACGACCGTAACTTGGCTCCGTCCCGCACGTTTTCAAGTTTACTCGCGATATCGAAGTCCTACAAGCTTTGTCGAGTTCCGACGAAGTTTGTTTCGTGCGGTTGAACAGCAGCCTCGCTCGTTCTATTCTAAGCTGGCTTACTTCGCAGCGCATCATGGCGTCGATCGTTATGATTCGAGACTTTTAAATCGATAAGGACAAGAACATGAATAGCATGAGGATGATCCGAATATCGTTGTCAGTTCTAATGTTGGCAAGTATTCCGTCTATCGCGCTGGCACAGGACATTCGAGATGATCGTCGTTACGACGCGGTCACGTGGATGCAGGCATCCGCAGAATATCAACTGCTAACCAAACAGATTTACCGCAGTGCGACGACACAGTTGTTGGTCGCTTTGGACGATCCCAATTGGTCCGCCGACGAAATCCAATCGGTTGAAGGCGGTTTTCAGGACAAACCAGCCGCAATCATCCTTGATGTCGACGAAACGATTTTGGACAATTCGGCTTACAATGCCCGGAACATTCGCGACAAAAAACTATTCACGATCGATTCGTGGAATGCTTGGTGCGAAGAAGGAAAAGCATTACCCATACCAGGGGCCGTAGAATTTATCCATCGCGCCGAGGCTCTTGGAGTGAAAATATTTTTTATCACGGATCGAGAAGATAGCGTGAAACAGGCGACTATTGAGAACTTGAAAAAAATCGGCGTGCAGGCGTCGGAGGAAAACGTCCTCACCAAGAACCCTCAATTGGAGGACAAGATTTCACGGAGGTCGATCGTAAGTCAGAAACATCGCGTCTTGTTGCTCGTGGGCGACAGCATGAGCGACCTCTGCAGCGGTATGGGCACTCGTGAGTGGGAAGAACGACATAAGATCGCAGCGGAGAAGACCGAGCTTTTCGGTTCACGCTGGGTCATGTTGCCCAATCCCGCTTACGGAGGTTGGCAAAGAGCCTTGCCAGCGGAAAACAATGGCTTGCGGCTCGATTGATTCCCGCTGGTTGAATGAAAAGTCGGGTCGAATCAAGGGAGCAGTGTTCCAACAGCTCCACTCATGAAAGTCCAGCCAATGGTCCGGTACTGTCGCTAAACTTATCGACAGGAATCTTGAGACGCTCCAACAGGCTGACATAGAGATTCGTCAACGGCGTTTCGTTCGGATAACGAATATGACGACCTGAAGTGACGGTGCCGCAGCCACCACCTAACAACACGATTGGCAAATCATCGTGATTGTGACGATCGCCGTCGGAAATGGCACTGCCATACACGATCAAGCAGTTGTCAAGCAAGGTTCCGTCACCCTCGCGAATCGCGGATAGTCGACGAAGGAAATAATGACACAGTCGGGCATGGAACATGTTGATCTTTTGGACACCACTTTGTTTGTCGGCGTTTTTACCGTGATGAGACAAATCGTGGTGCCCATCACCAACTTCGATTTCGCGATAACTTCGATTGCTGCCCGCGTTGGCATACATAAACGTGGCGATTCGTGTCGAGTCCGTTTGAAATGCGAGGACCATCATGTCCAGCATCAACTGCACGTGTTTGTCGTATTCGCGTGGCACGCCGTCCGGGCGACTGAAATCTGCTGTATCGACATCTTGGTTCTGTAACTTGTCCGCGTTTCTCATTCGCTGTTCGACATCGCGCACCGCGTAAAGATATTCGTCCAATTTTCTGCGATCGTTGGCACCAAGAGCCCGATGCAGTGCATTGGCATCGGATTGCACCAAATCCAAAATGCTATGCCGATGCTTGTCTCGTTGGGCCCGCTGATCAGGCGTTAACGGAGCGGTTGCTTGCGAGAATAGTCGATCAAACACCAACGAGGGGTCCATCTCCTTCGCAACGGGACTCGTGGCCGTTCGCCAGGAAACATTCGACGTGTACACACAGCTGTAACCCGAATCGCAATTGCCGGCCTGTGAACTAGACTCGGTCCCTAACTCCAAAGATGGCAGGCGAGTCAAGTGCCCGATTTTTTCGGCCGCAACCTGATCAACGCTGGGACCATTCAAAATATTCGCGCCATCGGTTTTCTTGGGATGGGCTCCCGTGAGAAACGAAGCCACCGCTCGAGCATGATCGCCGCCCCCATCGCCATGCGGCCGAGCCCCATCGAGGGTCAGCCCGCTAAGAACCAACATTTGTTCGCGAAAGCCAATCTCGTTCAAAACTGGCGACAATTCGAAATCACGTCCTTCGGCAGTGGGTGTCCACGCCGGCATGTGCATGCCGTTGGGAACGTACATAAATGCGACCCGCAAAGGAGGCCCCGATGCTAGAACCGCCGAGTTTCGCGCTGGCACTGACAACATCGACTCCAACCAGGGCAAGGCCAACGTGGCCCCCAAGCCGCGGAGCACGGTTCTACGTTCGATTCGGCGATGATGCATGCTCTTATTCCTTGTTCAGACAATCTATTTCGTCATTGGCACTGGTTCGAGCATCCCTGCCTCGTCCACCATTTTCTGTCGCTGTCGAAATGGCACACTTTCGACAATCCCCAGGACAAGTTCCGAAACACGATGGTCGTTTGCTTGCAATCGTTTGACAATGTCGTTTACCGCGCATTGGTCTTCGTAGCGCAATCCACGACCAAGTGCGTAGATCAGCATTTTCTGCGTCAGACATCTCAGGAACGCTTCGCGTTTTTGCTCCACGAGAATTTTCTGCAGCTCCGCAACACCGTGAAAAACTTCGCCCGACGGCAATTCCCCAGTCGCATCAATAGGTTCGCCATTGTCGGAATCCCGCCAGCGTCCAACGGCATCAAAACTCTCCAATGCAAAGCCCAGCGGGTCCATCATTTGATGACAGGCCGCGCAATTTGGATCGCTTCGATGTTGTTCCATGCGTTGACGTAACGTCCCGACCAATTTCTGGCTCTCCAGCGGCATGACATCGGGTGCTGCAGGCGGCGGCGGAGTTCCCAAAAGATTCTCCATGATCCAGCGACCGCGCCGCACGGGGCTCGTCCGACTAGGGTTACTGGTCACCGTCAAAATGCTACCCTGAGTCAACAGCCCACCTCGTCGCGAACGAGGTAAAGTAACGCGAACGAACTCCGCAGCGTCGGACTTGATTTCCCCGACGTCGCCGTAATGCTTCGCCAGTCGATCGTTGACATAGGTAAAATCAGCTGTCAACAAATCCAAGACACTACGATCGCGGCGGACGATCTCCCAACAATAAAGTTGCGTTTCACGCCGCATATCGGAAAGCAGAAGAAGATCCACGCCGGGGAATAAGTTCGGATCACGAGTTTGATTCTCCAGAGCGCGAAGCTGGAGCCACTGACTAAAAAATCCATCGACCAGGGCTTCGGCTTTCGGCGAAGTCAACAAACGCCGCGCTTCGTTGCGAAGAATCTCGGGATCTTGTAGGTCTTTCTTGGTTGCCGTTTCTAAAAGAGTGGCGTCCGGCGTTGTACCCCAAATGAAGTACGACAGATTGGTCGCCAATTCGTAGTTGGTCAACGGACGCGGAGAACCATCGGCGGGCGCAGGACGTTCTACTTTGTACAAAAACTTGGGCGAGACCATCATCGCCTGCAGGGCGATTTGCATGCCAAATTCAAACGAGCCACCTTCTGCTCGTACACCGGAATAGATCCGCAACAATGCCTCAACTTCTGGTTCCGACGACGGCCGGCGATAGAAGCGACTGCTCCAAACACGGAACAAACGCTTGGCCGCGTCCGCTTCTTGGTCGCTTTTGCTGGGATAGACGAAGAAGAATTGCCGGTGGGCGTCCGAGACTTGACTACCAAACTCCGTCGGACCAACCATCCGCGCGTGATGCAACAACAGATTACGGTCCTTCTTTCCTTCCGGTCCGTTTTCTATATAAAAGTCATTGTCGAATGTCACTGTGAATCGGTGCTTGCCCACCTTCAAACGCTGTGACTGAGTAAATGGCTTGGGCACCTCGTGTTCGGCAATCTCCAAAGAACGCGGCTTGACTTTGTCCAATCCAAGTGTGAAGCGACAAGGTTGGTCGCCCGCTTGTTGGCCGCTGACGGTCACGACCAAGTCGTATGTCCCGGCCGTTTGGATATCGAATTCGACCACCGCCGTTCCATTGGAATAGAAAACCAATCCGTTGCTGCGGTTCACGCCGCCTTCAAGTTTTGCGTTCGCCATGTCGACTGCCATGACCGGCGGTTGAAAATCTTCAGGCGTCTGAATGACTTGCCGACAAATCGCTTCGGCAGCATCCAAATATTTTTCCATCAACACTGGTGGCAGACTCAATACGTCGCCGATATTGTCGAACCCATATCCAGAATCGTCCCCCGGAAAAGACGCAGCGGGCAAATGATCGACCCCCAGCAAATCGCGAACAGAGTTTCGGTATTCGCTGCGCGTCAAGCGTCGGATGGTGACGTGGCCAGGCGATGGGCCTTGGGAGCAATCAATCTTGTGGAGAGTCTCGTCGATCCAACGAGAAAGAAACTGGCGGTCGTCGTTTGCCAGGGAGCCTTCTTCGGGTGGCGGCATCGATCCTTCCTCGACCCGCCGCCAAGCTTTCTCCCAAACGTCGTTGCTCTGGCGAATGGACTGAACCGAACGAAACTGGTCTAGCCCCAATCCGGCCGCGGGTTCGTTACCACTATGGCAATCCACACAGTGATTCGCAAGCAACCGCACTGCCCGCGGGTCCAAATCATCCGGTTGCCTGGCCAAACAGAATTCGACCAGAAAAATTGTTGAAATCGCCGCGATCGATTGAATCAAAAAATAACAGATCCGTAGCATGGCTGATCCGTAGGGTCCGACCCTTCCAGTTAGAAGGGAGCGGATGGGTAACACGCGGCAATGCAGTCGACCCCGACCAATTATAAACCGCGTTCGCCCTGAGTGCAGCCCGAATCCGACAAATTCACCAAGCGGATCGAGATTTAGAACAGTCCCAGTTCAAACAACGAGTACCGCACAATAAAGCCAGCTGCGACCACACTAACCATACTCATCAACTTGATCAGAATATTTAGACTCGGGCCACTGGTATCTTTGAACGGATCCCCAACCGTGTCCCCAACAACGGCTGCCTTATGGGCGTCGCTGCCTTTGCCGCCATGATTTCCAGCTTCCACATACTTTTTGGCATTGTCCCACGACCCACCCGCGTTGGACATGAAGACGGCCAAACAGAATCCGCAGGTCAAGCACCCGACCAACAATCCAAGCACTCCACCAACGCCCAACACCCAACCCGTCGCAACGGGCATCAACAATCCCAGCAAAGATGGCATGATCATTTCGCGTTGGGCCGCTCGTGTGCTGATGGCAACAGGGCGGGCATAATCAGGTTGGCTCGTGCCGTCCATGATGCCCGGATTTTCAGAAAACTGCCTTCGCACTTCGTTGACCATTCCCCGAGCAGCTCGGCTGACTGCTTGCATGGTCATTGCACAGAACAAAAACGCCGACATACAGCCCAAGAAAGCGCCAATCAAGACCCGCGGATTCAAAACCGACGCATCATAAAAGTTGGCAAAGTCCGACAAATAGGCGGTACGAACGTGAACCAACGATTCCCCCGTCGCTGTGAATTTGTAGCTCGGCGCCCCCGATTCGGAAACGGTGCGAACCAACAAATCGCCCGGCACAATCTCCCCTTTGGGAATCTTGTTCCACGCTTGCTTCACGTCCGCATTTCGCATCGAACTAGGCATGACCAAAAACCCGTAAGCCCCAGTCTTTTGCTGCGCATCCGAAGCACCCTCGGCCAACGACTCGGCCGTCCGCAAGACGGCAAACTTATCGGCGACCTTGTACAAAGTATCTGCGGCTTTCACGGCCGGCTCCGTCACGGCCCACCGGTCAAATCCTATTCGAACCTGATCGACATAAGCCGCCAACAACGCCAACGCAGTTAACGCAGCGGAACCAATGGCAAAACCCTTGCCGGTGGCCGCCGTGGTGTTTCCCAAACTGTCCAAGGCATCGGTCCGTTTGCGAACGATCGGGTCAAGATGTGCCATTTCAGCGTTGCCACCGGCATTGTCTGCAATCGGGCCATAGGCGTCGGTCGCCAATGTGATTCCCAACGTACTGAGCATTCCGACAGCCGCGATGGCAACTCCGTACAAGCCCAAGGAAAAATACTGGGCGTCATCAAATCGAAAGCCATTGGCGCAACCAAACGCCAGGGCTGTTCCCACACAGACCACCAGGACGGGCATCCACACGCTTTTCATTCCGTCGGCCAACCCGGTGATGATAACCGTCGCAGGACCAGTCAATGCTTGTTCGGAAAGCCGCTTGGTTGGCCCATATTCGTCACTCGTGACATACTCCGTCCATTTACCGATGAGCCACCCGGCGGCCAAACCTACAGTGATGCTGGCAGCGACCATGATGTGTTCACGCCCGAGGAACAAATAGGTCAACAACCAGCTCAAAACCAGCACCGCCAACATCGATGTATCAATACCGCGAGCCAGCACCTTCAGCAGGGCTTTTTGACTAGCTTCTTCTCCGGCTCGGACCAAAAAGATACACGCAATCGACATGGCCACGCCCAATGCGGCAATCATCATGGGCAAAAATACCGCTGCCGTCGTCAACTCCGGCTTCAAGGCGGTCATTGCCGTATATCCCAGTGCTGAGGAAGCCAGTATCGAGCCGCAGTACGACTCGTAAAGGTCGGCCCCCATGCCCGCCACGTCGCCTACGTTATCCCCCACATTGTCAGCAATGGTGGCCGGATTGCGTGGGTCATCCTCGGGGATGCCCTTTTCAACCTTGCCGACCAAATCCGCACCAACATCGGCCGCCTTGGTAAAGATGCCACCGCCTACACGGGCGAACAATGCCTGACTACTAGCACCCATCAACGAACACAACATGGTGACCGTCACCGTGTTCAGATCCAACTGCAACACGAATCGCAGTACCGCATACCAAAAAGCCATGTCGAACAAACCAAGTCCAACGACGCAGAGCCCCATCACCGCACCACTACGAAAGGCGACCTGAAGTCCATCGTTCAGTGATTTCATGGCACCCGCTGCCGTCCGGCTACTTGCTGCGGTAGCCGTTCGCATGCCGAGGAAACCAGCCACGGCCGACCAAAATCCACCTGTCAAAAACGCAAACGGAACATATTTTTCCTGGACTTCGGAATAGGCCGCCCAAAGCAGTAAGAGAAAAACCGCGACCATAAAACCCGCGACAACTAGATACTGCTGCTTCAAATAGGCATTGGCACCCTCGCGCACAAACCCGGCAATCTCAATCATCCTGGGCGTGCCAGGATCCGCCTTGAGCATCCCCTGATAAAATTGGAAGGCAAAAACCAACGCCGCAATAGCCGCCGCGAGCAGAATCGCCCAGTACACGTATTCCACTACCGCCACTTCCGCTCCCTGAACCGACTTCACGATGGCATCCGCCACAGCGTTCGAATTATCTTGAGCGAACAAGGGGGCAACAGCGGTGATGCTGGCAATCATGCTCATGAGACTTCCTGTTCAAGTCATTTGGGGATCGATCAACCGGCTAATTTTTGGCCGCGCTGCCGATGATGCAGCTGCCGTTGATGAAATTGCCGTTGATGAAATTGTGTTGCTTTACACACTGCCCAACGTAGTTCAAAGAATAATCCGACAAACCGATGGCGTCCGCCATTTTCGCTTCGACTCGACCAATCATTTGAACGCTGGTAGTCGGGAAGTCTAACTAACCAACTGTTACACTGTCAATAACTGACAAGTGCGCAAAAATGTCTCTTGAGTCCAATTTAATGGCGTCTAATAAGGTCTTAGGGCGTAAAAATAGAAAAGCCCAATCGCCAAAAGTCGGCGATTGGGCTTTGATTAACAAGTCGTTCCGTTTTCCGCTAAACCAGGGACAACAAATCCGTCATCCCATAAATTCAAGTCGGGATAACCGTTCCCTATGCAACCTTGCCGCTACTGTCTGCGGCCACGAAATCTAGCTTCGTCTCATCGGTTCAACAAAATCGACAGTGAGCTAGGCGTGCACGACGAAACGGCCCGACGCGAATTACTAGCGAGCACGACGCAGGACGTTTCCTGCGAACGGACGTAGCGTTGGACGTGCCGAAACGCCATTGCATTCCGAAACGTAGCTCACTTGAGCAACGGTTGCCGAAACGGCAGTCGTTGCTACAGTGCTGCAACCGCAATCGGTCGAAGCTGGAGCAGCTACGGCACATGGAGTGGCACAAGCAGTTGCTGTTTCGCAACAGTTGCTGCGGCGAGCAAGCAACCGGGTGCGAGTCGCCGGGGCGCAGCAATTGCTGGCAACTGCGGTGTTGCAGCAAGGAGCTGGAGCAGCAGCACAGCCACAAGCCGGTGCTGGGGCGCAGCATGGAGCCGGTGCTGGAGTGCAGCATGGAGCCGGTTGGCAGCATGAATTGCGACGAGCAATCACGCGAACTCGGCTCTTGCGGGCGCATGGGTCACAGCTAGGAGCAGCATATGAGTTGCAGCTGGAAACTGAACCGCATGAACCACAGCCCATCGCTACAGCTGATGAACCGCAATTGGTGCAACCTTGGCCAACAACCACGGCAGCGGCTGCTTCCGGGGCCGGCACTGGGGCTGGCGGAGCAGCTTCATCTTGAGCAAAACAGACGGCTGGTGAAACCAGCAAAACGAATAACAAGGCAAATTTCTTCATCATGCCTTCAATCCTCCTAAAAAATGTTTGGTCTTCAATCCGATGAGACGCCAAACTTCCATGTCTCAGGAAGCAGTCCACACTCGCTTCCGCCCGCCAGTTTAACGGTTGTCGTGATCGGGTTAAATGGGTGGTCTGTACCGCCAAATGCCGCGTGACCAACGAGCGTCCGATGGCGCACCGCCTTGACCCCAATACTAGGCTTTGTCCTCCGATTTCCAGCCGCCTCCGTTCGAAACCGAACTTCCCTCGTTTCGGCTTTTTTCGAAAAAACTAAATAAATTGCGACAGAAGATCGATTCCCCTAGACAGGGGCCAGGGCAAAATGTTACGATGGGCGGTAAGCACCGTGCTGCTAGCAACCTGCGTGGGTTGTGTCTGCTGGTCAGTCCAGTTTGGATTGATGCCACATTATTGGAGGGTCTAGCGATGGGTCTTTCGAAGCGTTTGGTGGGCCAAATTCAGTTCCATTTGGAGGAAAAATGGTTAAGTTGTTAGTTCGTGACAAGGAATCAATTCAAGAAGCCGTCCGCCGTTTTCGCAAATTAGTCGAACGGAGCGGCATTAAAAAAGAAATGCGTCGTCGCGAATATTACGAAAAGCCAAGTGAAATCAATCGACGCTCGCGTCTTCGAGCCGAACGCCGTCAAAAGCGAACCCGCACAATCCTTGGAAATTAGTCACCCTTGGAAATTAGTCGCTGGGAAATTAGTCGCTGGTACTAAGCAATTGGATTCGGATCCGATTGTTAGATGATCCGAGTTATTGGCCAATTCCGGGGTTTGGTAACGCAATACGTTACCATCCCGGGAGCCCATAAATTTGCCACCTGACTTAGTTAGTGCGATAGGAACTTCACGCGAATGCTTCCGGTCACCTAGGCTTCGCCCTAACAATGGCCGCCGTTTAATTACGTCTGCAAAATCCCGGGCAAAAGTCACAGCCGTAGCGGGCTAGCCCCTTGTTCGGACATAGCCTAGTCCCGCGTTGCTGTTAGACGACTTGCAGGACGGACTCGATTTGCTCCCGAGTCACTGGCCGAATCAATCCCTTCTCGGTAATGATCCCTTCGATCAACGTACCCGGAGTCACATCAAAGGCCGGATTGTAAACATGGACACCGACCGGTGCCGTGCGTTTTCCAAAACTCTCGGTGATCTCTTCTGCGAGCCGTTCTTCAATCGGGATTGATGCTCCCGACGCGATGCTCAAGTCAAAGGTACTGCTGGGCGCCGCAACGTAAAACGGCACCCGATGAAAGTTGGCCAAAACCGCCAAGTTGTAAGTTCCAATCTTGTTCGCCGTATCTCCGTTGGCTGCAATTCGATCCGCCCCCACAATCACCGCGTCCACCTCTCGTGTCGACATAACATGCGCGGCCATGTTGTCACAAATCAACGTGCAGTCGATGCCACGTTGCATCAGTTCCCAAGCAGTCAACCGAGCGCCTTGCAACAACGGCCGAGTTTCATCAACATAAATGTGCAGCTTCTTGCCTTGGTCTTGCGCCGTAAAGCAAACACTCAAAGCAGTGCCATACTCGGACGTCGCCAGACCGCCGGTGTTGCAATGCGTCAGTACTTGATCGCCATCCTCGAGTAATTCGGCCCCAATTTGACCTATCGCATGGCACATCACTCGATCCTCTTCGTGAATCGCAATGGCCGTTTGCAGCAACTGGGTCTGTAACCAGACCGCCGGATTCGCTTGCTCGGACTTCGAGGATTCTGCCCAGCGTCGTTCCAGCGAATCCATTGTCTGGTTCATCCGGTTCAACGCCCAAAACAGGTTCACTGCCGTTGGACGACTCGTCGCTAGATATTCGGACGCTTCGCGACATTGGTTCAACAACTCCGCAAACGACTTGGGGGACGGAGTTCGGCACGCAAGACAAACCCCATAAGCGGCCGCAATCCCAATTGCCGGAGCACCACGGACGCTCAGTCTCTTGATCGCCTGCCAAACCTCGGCCACCGTCGTCAGGTCAAGATAGATCGTCTCTTGGGGTAGTTGTGTCTGATCCAGTAACTGTAGAAACGAACTGGCAGGACCTTGCTGTCCCGCACTGCCCCAGCGAATCGAATGAACGGGATTTGCAGGCTTGGTCATGGTCTGGATCCTATCTAGAAGCCGGTAACGGGCGGCGTTTTCGCCGGGAAGACCGGTCAATTATGGCCGAAAGTGAACCTCACTCGAAGCGGGCTTGTCCAAGTTAAAGGACGTAGCTATTATGCGGTCCTTCAACAGGAAAAGCCGTCAATCGGCTTCCTGACACTGCCCGGTGGTGTAATGGTAGCACAGCAGATTTTGATTCTGCTTGTCTAGGTTCGAATCCTAGCCGGGTAACTTCTGCTTTTTTATTGCCTCTGCAATTTCGCTCTGTGAACGTTATAATTCTTCTCTGGATCTTGGACGGACTGCTGCGACCCTACTGACGAAGTATTAGGCTTTGTCTCAAAAGGGGCCCGACCCGCTCTGGTCATGTCTGGTTTTTCCAAGATCTTGCATGCCCTCGAAAGGGCCAGCCCCCTTTTGGGGCAGAGCCTAGTTCCCGAACTGGAAATTACTGTGAATAAACACGACCACTGGATCCTGGTTCCAACATCGTGGTGGTGGGGATCGGGAGCCCTCCTGACCTATACCCTGTGGTGTTGCTCCACGGCTCGGGACTTTGCTCCAACCCCGCTCGATGATATTCGCCAAACAACTTGGGCGATCCGAGATCAAGATCCGGTGACGGATGTGACACAAGAAACGGCGAGCCAACAAAAGTCGACCGAGCTTCAGGAAACGACCGAGCCCGCGACCGACAAACCGACTCGGGCGATTCGTTTCAATCTTTTCCAGCGAAACCAATCGCCAGTCTTGCGGGCCAAGCGACCGACGTTCCAACCGAGAGACAACGAACGACTCTACTTTTCGGACTTCTATACCCAAGCACTTCAAGGCTCACCGCCAGACTTAACGTCGCTATCGGCGAATAACTCGCGAGGTCCATCCACGTCTGAAACCAACCCGACTTCATCCAATGAATCGACTCCCGGCGGCAAACCTTTTGATGAGTTGATCTCGGCCGAGTCGATCGAAGACTTGGTCAAGGAGCAAGTGAATCTGCTAACGACTCAAATCACAACACCGGGCCGATTTCGGTCGGACTACAGCACCGTCCACCAAACCTATGTCCAGTTGGCCGCCTTATTTGCTGTTAACGAGCATTACGGAAAAGAAGTGCGCTGGCAGGACGAGGCCGGGAAATACCGCGCGATGCTGGGAAAGACCGCGGCGGGCACACGAGTCGGGACCGATCAAGCCTATCAATTGGCCGTTCGAACTCGCGATGATTTGCAACAAATTCTGCGTGGTGAGCGCCCGCAAGTCGATGTCCCAGTCGAACCGCTCGAGGATTGGAGCGTCCTGTTGTATCGTACTTCGCTGATGATTTGGTTGGAATCATTGGCTCAAGAGCAATTGAGGCCATTGGTTAGTGACGAACAGTCCACCAAAACGAACCAAGCCGAAGTCACACAGCAGGCCGAACAGGTCGCCTTCATTGCGCAACTGCTCATGATGCCGCAGATGGACGGTCACAACGACGAGTCGTACGTGAAACATGCGAAGGAAATGAAGGATGCGGCGTTGGCAATCCGCGCCGCCTACACTCGGCAGGACTATGGCGATGTGGGCGTTGCGGTGAACCGAATCACCCAGTCTTGTGATGCATGCCACGAGGATTTTCGTTAGGCGTTGTCCAAAGTGGGGTGCGCGCCTACGTGCGCCCTCGCGCACGATAACCGTAAAGGATTTCCCAAGGCGAAAACAGGCTTATGTGGGCCGAAACAACCCGAGCCGGTTTGCGCGAGCCACCGATTAGCAACTACCAGGCAAAAATCGTTCACGGCATTGCGGTCAGCTCCCTTCAGATCATTTCTGTTTTGTAGGGGGTTTTGCATATCGCCCCTACGGTCAGATCCGTCATGGGACAAATCTCAATAATCCTTTGACCTGACTCGCTTGGGCTGCTTTTAGCAATAAATCGTCCACCACCTGCCTTGTCTTGTCCTGGCCCCACAGGTTGAGTACAGTTGAGGCGGCGTTCTACGAATGGCGGTCGTCACAAGACACAATGGTAGAACGATTCAAGAGACAAATACTGGAATACTCGGACATTATTAGGATCGACACGATGGTTCACAAAGAGCTGACGCAAAGAACGTTCTCCGCCCCGGTACGTCTGGTTTTGCCCGGCTGGATGTTGGGTTTGCCGATGTTGTTCGTTGCGATTTTCCCGACATGTCCAGCGTCGACCGTTGCCTGTTGGCAAGACTTGGCAGTTGAAGAACAGCTGGAATCGCAGGAACCTGAAATCCAGGGCAAGGCCGCTCCAATATTTGTTGACGGGCAAGCTCAAGTTGTCCCAGCGTTCCGAAAATCGGAGGACTGGATTCGTCACGATCTATTTGTCGAGACGGAGTTTGATTCGGATGGCGATGGGAAGCTTGATCGGATGCACGTGTCCGTGGTTCGTCAGGTTCAAACGGAAACCGAGGGCCTCAAGGTTCCGGTCATTTATGAGACTAGTCCTTATTTTTGTGGGATCGCGGCGTCGAACGACTACTTTTGGGATCCGAAACATGAACTTGGCGCCACCCCTCCCAACCGACCGAGCGCACCGGCAGTCAAGACCGATGTGAACCGTCCCACAATTTCTCGCAGCCTGATTCGAACGTGGGTCCCCCGAGGTTTCGCCGTCGTGCATTCATGCTCTCCGGGCACGGGGCTATCTCAGGGCTGTCCCACCGTTGGGGGCAAGAACGAGTCACTCGCCCCCAAGGCCGTGATCGATTGGCTCAACGGTCGAGCGCGCGGGTTCACTTCAATCGACGGTGACGAAACGGTCACCGCCGATTGGTGTACGGGCAAAGTAGGCATGACCGGCACGTCCTACAATGGCACGTTGCCGATCGCCGCGGCGACCACGGGCGTGGAAGGTTTGGAGGCCATCATTCCCGATGCACCCAATACGTCTTACTACCATTATTATCGAGCCAACGGCTTGGTCCGTCATCCCGGTGGCTACATGGGCGAAGACATCGACGTACTCTACGACTTTATCAACAGTGGTGATGTCGATAAACGCAACCATTGCAACCAATCCGTGCGCCAGGAAACGCATTTGGCCAACATGGACCGGGAAACAGGTGATCTCAATGATTTTTGGGCCGGGCGAGATTACCACAATCAGTTGGACAACTTTCGAGCTGCCGCGCTGATGTCGCACGGGTTCAACGATTGGAACGTGATGCCCAGTCACACGTTACGGATATACCAAAGTCTCAAAGAACGCGGTGTTCCTGTGCAGAACTACTTCCATCAGGGTGGCCACGGTGGACCGCCGCCAATGGAAATGATGAATAAATGGTTTACGCGATTCTTGTACGGTGTTGAAAACGGCGTTGAGAACGAACCGCAATCGTGGGTCGTCCGCGAAGACAACAATCGGGAGCAGCCGGTCCCATACGCCGCATATCCACATCCAGATGCCCAAATGGTCGATCTGTATCCGCAAGCCGGTGGCAACGAAGCTGGCGCTCTGAGTCTGAACCCGGTGAAACCAGTAACCGAGAAAGTTATTGACGACGTGAACATTACCGGCGCTCAATTGGCCGCAGCGAACCAATCGCCGCACCGCTTGGTTTACGCGACTCCACCATTGACCGCCCCGGTCCATATCTCCGGAACTCCCAAGCTGACGATTCGCGCCTCTAGCAGCAAGCCGGCAGTGAATCTCTCGGTTTGGTTGGTGGCGCTACCTTACACCGATTCGCCAAGCATCAACGACGACATTATAACCCGAGGTTGGGCCGATCTGCAAAATCACAAGTCGCTAACCGAAAGCGAACCCTTGGAACCCGGCAAGTTCTACGAGATGACGTTTGAATTGGAACCCGATGATCAAATCATTCCAGCTGGTCAACAAATTGGACTGATGATCTTTTCGAGCGACCGCGACTTTACCTTATGGCCCGAGCCCGGTACCGAACTAACCGTCGATCTGGGTGGCGTCAAGCTAGAGCTTCCCATCGTTGGGGGCGCCGCTGTCTTGGAATTTGAGGACTAAGAGTTCCTGCAACACAGGGTCAGCCCCGTTTTAGGACAAGACCTAGCGGGGCATTCGATCATTGAGTGAATTCCGATAGCAATACCCGGACGCGAATCTGACTCAAGAAATCCAGGTGTCGATTTTGCGAATTTTTAGTTCGGCGCGACGCTTGTCGTCGCCTGAAACTGGTTCTGCTGCAGCCATTGAATTTGGGCCAAATGGTGATGGCAGTGCCAAGTGGACATCGAGAGCGCCAAATCAAGAGAAAGTTCTGCTTGGCGTTCCGGATGATACATCACGCGCGAATAGTCTTCCTCTGGCATGTACTGACACAAATCGTACCACCGACGATTGATGCCAGAAATGATGTCCAACGACGGGTGGTAATCGGCACTCAAAGAGTCTGCCAATTGGGACCAAACCGATTCCTCAAATGGAATGATCGTTGGTCGAAGAGTTGTTAACGCTTGCTTGAATCGCATGAACCAGTTCAATTGCGCATCGGCCAAGTGATGGACAATCTGGGTAACCGTCCACCGACGATAACAAACCGCCAATTGGCTGGGACTGAGGTTGCTTAGCGTCGCTTCCAACTTCTTCGGATATCCGAGCATCAACTCCAGCCACTCCGCCCGTCGCTGGGGAGTTAGCTTGGATTCAGCGACAAACGCCCCAAACGGGTAATCGGGATTTGCAAAGGTTGTTGGCGTCGCCATGTTTTCCACAATTTTCTTTTGGCTAATGTTCTTTTGATCCTTGTCGGATCAAACGTCGACCAGTCTAACATTACGGAAGTTGGCTCGCCACAGGCAAAATTGAGATTGTCAGGTTCGTGTTTGGCAAATTGGAGTTTGGGGGGATGAACAGAGAATCAGAATTGCTCTACATTGGGACCGATCATTTGCAGAACCACACCAACCCCATTGTCCTTCTGTTTCGGAGGCTCCAGTCTTGACCGCTGCGGGAACTCGACCAATCACCTATAAATCGGCTCGCGAAATTGCCAAGATGCGCGATGCTGGTTTGGTTGTCTGGTTGGCACATCAACGGGTAGCGACGATGATCGGCCCCGGAATAACCACCGCCGAGATCAATCGACAGATTCAATTGACGTTCCAGGAGTATGGAGCGACGCCCTTGTTTCTAAATTATCCACCAGATTCCCCCCGACCGTTCCCCGCCGAAACCTGCATTTCGCTCAATGAACAGGTCGTCCACGGCATCCCAAATAACCGCAAACTCAAGTCTGGCGACATCGTCAAGGTCGACACGGGCTGTTCGATCGCTGGTTGGTGCGGTGACGCGGCAGTCACCCATCCGATTGGCGCCGTATCTGCGAAGATCCAAAACCTGCTCGATGTGACCCGCGCCGCGTTGAATGGAGCAATCGAGGCTCTCCGCGAATGTCAAAAGTGGTCGGAGATTTCGCAACGAATCGAAGGGATCGTTCACCCCCACGGATTCGGAATTGTGGAGTCGCTTGTGGGACATGGCATCGGGCAGAAGCTTCATGAAGCCCCGGACGTGCCGAATTATTATGATCCCGAATGGAAAAACGACTTTTTGATTCGACCTGGGCTAGTGTTGGCCATTGAACCCATGATCAATTTGGGAACGAAAGAGGTTCACGAGAGTCGCGACGGCTGGACCATTGTCAGTCGCGACCGCAGTTGCAGTGCCCATTTCGAGCATACCGTGGCAATCACGGATTCCGGTCCCCAACGCTTGACTAGCGAACCCACGGAACTGGAATGGAACTCGCGCCACTGGCCCAATTGGTTGCCGCCACGCGAAAAATGGTTGCGCTGGTAAATTTGAAAGATCGACGATGAAATTTCAAAATGTCTACCTCGAGTCCCTCGGTTACACGTTACCACCACTCGTTGTCACAACGACCGAGCTCGAACAGCGATTGGCGCCGGTTTACGACCGGTTGAAGCTGCCCACGGGCCGTCTAGAACTAATGACGGGAATTCAAGAACGACGATTTTGGCCTCGCGGGACTTTGCCGAGCGAAATCAGTATCCAGAGTGGACAACGGGCGATTCAGGCCGCTGGTATCGAACCGCAACGAATTGGAATGTTGGTACACGGATCGGTCTGCCGCGATCAACTGGAACCTGCCACGGCATGCCGAGTGCATTGGAAGTTGGGATTGCGGGCCGATTGTTTGGTTTACGACACGTCGAACGCTTGTCTGGGGATGATCAATGGCATGCTGCAAGCCGCGACATTGATTGAACTTGGGCAGATTGAAGCGGCATTGATTGTCGGTACTGAGAACGGAACGGACTTGGTCGAGGACACGATCGAAATGTTGAATCATTCGGCCGAGATCAATCGTCGCAATATCAAAATGGCCATCGCCTCTTTGACGATTGGTGCAGCAAGTGCGGGGATCCTACTTACCAGCCAAGCAATCAGTTCCAGCGGTACTCGTATCGAATCGATCGTCACCCGTGCGGACACGCAACACTATCAATTGTGTCACGGTGATCAGCAAGCAAGTGATTCCAGCACTCGGTTACTGATGAATACCGACTCGGAAAAACTGATGGCGGAGGGTATTGAAACCGGCTATCGCACTTTCCAGAAGCTGTTGGCGGAAACCGGCGATGACCTCGCCAAGATCCAACGCTCGATCTGCCATCAAGTCGGAATGGCCCATCGCAAAGGCATGCTCGAGCGGTTGGGGCTGGCCCTGGATCAGGACTTTGCCACGGTTCAATGGCTGGGCAACACCGGAGCGTGTGCGTTGCCGTCAGCGTTGGCTATCGCGGCCGAACTGGGGGCGATTCCTACCGACTCCCGTTTGGTCATGTTAGGGATCGGATCCGGTATCAACTGTGCCATGGCCTCGGTTTATTGGAACGGTGCCGCGGTTCAAGGCGAAGAACTGTTGCGTCAATCGATTCCCGCCCAAGCGTCAGCGACCTGGCAATTGGCCGCACCTCGATAAACTTGCGTCCTAGCAGAATCGGCGATCATGCGAGTCCCAAATGCGTGGGCTTCCACTCGCGGATTCGTGTCTGCGGCCGCTTTCAATTCCAATTCGTTTACCAGTGTCCCTAGCCCAATTTTCGTAAGCCGATGGATCCCTAAATCCGGATTTGTCGGCCCAGTTCGTGAGTCATTTTCTCGTTTGACCCTCTTGCCGAACCCGCTGATTTTCGTCAGACTCTTGTGGATCGGTTTTTGCATGCGGATATGGCGGAATTGGCAGACGCGCTAGATTCAGGTTCTAGTGCCCGTAAGGGCGTGGAGGTTCGACTCCTCTTATCCGCACTTTTTTATTTTGTATCGGTTTCTAATCATACCGGTTTTTATTCATACCCAATCTTCCCGCGGTTTGTTCGTCCGTTCTGGCCGATTACCCGACAATGAATCCATAGACCTCCAATGTCGAATTCATGCAGAAAGTTGCGGCAACCAAGTTCACTTCAACGGTGAATCACAGCCAGACCGAATTCTCGTGATTGCGGTCACTCATACCCGCTCAAATTCGACCACCATCAATTGGCCGCAGATCGTTTGGGCAACACCCAACCTTGGCGGGGGAAATGGCAGGTATATCCTCCCGGGTTTCGGACCAAGTAGTTTTGATGCATCGCTTCCGCTTCCCAGAAGTCGCCGACAGACTGTACTTCCGTCACGACTTTGCCCGGCCACAATCCCGAGGCATTCACGTCCTCAATGGTATCCAAAGCAATCTTCTTTTGTTCCTCGCTGGTATAGAAAATCGCGGATCGGTAAGACATTCCAAGATCGTTACCCTGGCGATTCTTCGTGGTTGGATCATGAATTTGGAAAAAGAATTCGAGCACCTGACGAAAGTTAGTCTTCTCTGTGTCGTAAACCACTTCGATTGCTTCGGCGTGTGTTCCGTGATTCTGGTACGTTGCGTTTTTCACATCCCCACCCGAGTAACCGACTCGGGTGGAGAGGACACCTGGTTGCTTCCGGAAGAGATCTTCCATTCCCCAGAAACATCCTCCGGCTAGAATTGCTTTTTCGGTTTTCATGTTTGGCTCCACTGGGGTATCTGCGGTCGAAACGGGTCGAGACGGCTCCGCTTGTTTCGTGCAAGCGACGAACGTCGCCAGGGCGACACAAAACAATAGTCGACTGGTACAAACAGCTAACTGCGAACTGCACCATGGGATCATTGTATATTTCTCCAGAATCCTAAAAAGTAACGATCGTCTTTTCCAACCGACGCGGTGCAAAAAACAATCCTTGAACGGTCGATTCGAACTCGGTGATCGCGACCCGACGGATCTTGTCAACCATGGAGGACGGGCCATCGATCACCACTTGCCGAGTGGCGGACGGGACGCCCTCTTGAATGGTTAGCGCTAAGCAAACGTGCCTTTAGCCCGAGGGATCACACGGAAAACACGGACGACATTAACGTATTTTAACGTTTTACCTCCATTTTCGCCATTCGCCGCTAAGACTGCGTACTTCCATCCAGAAAACACGTTTCGAAGTATCACCAAAGAAACCATCAGACTAAAAAAAGTAGGGAAATCAAAGTAAGGTTGTCGCTCAACGCCAAGTCAATAGATTGGCGAAGGTTGGTGATGTTGTTCCGCTGGACCACATTTCGTCCGGTGTTCTGCTGACGTTGCTAGACTTTCCGTATCACGCGACACTTTCCCTGTCCGGCTTCATTTGAATTAGGATAAAGTCATGAACATGTTTGTTATGGCGATCGTGGGCTTGCTGCTATTGGCACCTCAGAGCGTCTTCTCGCAAAGCGTCGAGAACTTCACTCTCGAAGCGATTTTGGAAGATACACACACCCAAGTCGATTCCAAGTTTGAATTGAAGGACCACAAAGGAAAGACTGTTGTCTAAAGAACTCTAGCTAGACTTCCGACCGTGCGATGATCGCACGGCGGGAGACCAATTTTCAACTTTTTAACTATTTTTGGGACGCTTCCGGACTTTGTGAACTCTGTGGCCGCGGCGAATAGCCATCGAGGCCGCAGAGAACGACACTTGACACCATCAACTTGTTCCATTTTGTTGATTGTGATTATTGCGATGGCTGCCGTACGTGCTCGTCAAACAATTCCCCAGTTGGAAATCATGGGCGTTCACAAAAATGGAGCCGAGTGCCGAATGCGGTCGCTTGATTAGCGGGCCCAGGTACAAATTGGCGGGCGGGTCGTTTAAGATATCGATGACGCCACGCTTTCAGGCCGTAGCCCGTTTTTTTACGATCGAAACTCGTTCACATGTCGGACGTCACTCGCATCCTGTCGCAAATCGAAGCGGGAGATCCGGCCGCGGCGGAGAAATTGTTGCCGCTGGTGTATGACGAACTTCGCAAACTGGCAGCGGTGCGGTTGGCTCAAGAAAAACCGGGACAAACGTTGCAAGCCACGGCGTTGGTGCACGACGCCTATGTTCGATTGGTTGACACCGACACGGTGCAACGTTGGAACAGTCGCGGCCATTTCTTTGGGGCGGCCGCCGAGGCCATGCGGCGGATTCTGGTGGAGCAGGCCAGACGCAAAGCCGCCATCAAACACGGAGGTGATTGGCAAAGGGTCGAACTGTCGGATCCGCCGGCCAAGGACCAGGCCAACCAGGAATTGCTGGCCTTGGATGCGGCCCTACCCCGACTCGCTGCCGAAGATCCCTTGGCGGCAGAGATCCTGAAGCTAAAGTATTTTGCGGGACTAGCTCGCGAAGACATCGCCGCGATTTTGGGCCTTTCCGTGCATGAAATCCGGCAAAAGTGGAACTACACCCGAGCCTGGCTGAGGTTGGAGTTGGAAAAATAATGGGCGTGGGGAAATTAGTGAAATCTTTTTGAAATAGCGCGCCGAGAACGTTCGCCGCAACGCACTGAGCTAATGAGGAGAACGTGATCGACCATGACCATCAACCCACAACGTGCTCAAGCCTTGTTCCTGGCGGCTTTGGAAATGCCTGAATCCCAAGACCGGGACAGGTTTCTAGATCGTGAATGTGGACCGGACGACGTTTTGCGTCGGCGTGTGGAAGCTCTGCTTTCGGCCCATGAAGCGACCGGCGGCTTTGATTTGGCGCCGTCCGGCGCGGCGATTGGAGCCACGGTCGATGCCGCCTCGATCGCGATCGCCGGATCACTGTTGGCCGGGCGCTACAAGCTGATCGAAGCGATTGGCGAAGGAGGCATGGGCTCGGTATGGGTCGCCGAACAAAAGGAACCGGTCCGCCGCAAGGTCGCGATCAAGCTGATCAAGGCCGGGATGGATTCCAAAAGTGTGCTCGCCCGCTTTGAAGCCGAACGCCAAGCCCTGGCGATGATGGATCATCCCAACATCGCCAAGGTCTTTGACGGTGGCATGACCGATCAGGGCCGTCCGTTCTTTGTGATGGAATATGTCAAAGGGGTCCCGCTGACGGAGTACTGCGATCAAGCGAGGCTGTCGCTAAAAGAACGATTGAACTTGTTCATGCCCGTCTGCCAGGCGGTCCAACACGCGCATCAAAAAGGGATCATTCACCGCGATCTAAAGCCCTCCAATATCCTGGTCTGTCTCTACGACGGCAAGCCGGTTCCCAAAGTCATCGACTTCGGTTTGGCCAAAGCCATGCACCAATCGTTGACCGAGCATTCGTTGCACACGGCGCATGGCATGATGGTGGGCACGCCGTTGTACATGTCTCCCGAACAGGCCGAGCACAACAATCTCGATGTCGACACGCGGACCGATATCTATTCGCTGGGCGTGATCCTGTACGAACTGCTGACCGGGAGCACACCGCTGGAACGGCAGCAGATGAAGGTCGCCGCCTTCAACGAGATCCTGCGACTGATCAAAGACGTCGAACCACCGAAACCCAGCACCCGCCTGAGCAGCAGTCAAAACCTGCCCAGTATCGCCGCCCAGCGCAGTATTGAACCGGCTCAACTGAAAAAATCCCTGATCGGCGAGCTGGACTGGATCGTGATGAAGGCGCTGGACAAGGAACGCAGTCGACGCTACGAGACGGCGAATGGATTTGCGCGCGATGTTGAGAGATTTCTCCATGATGAAACGGTCGAGGCCGGCCCTGTGTCGGCTCTGTATCGGATGCGAAAGTTCGCGAAGCGGTACAAGACTGGACTCGCATTGAGTTTCGCTGTGTTACTGATCACCAGTTCTTCCGCGATCGTCTCGACGTATTGGGGACTGGAAGCCAATTGGCGGCGTTGGGAAGCGATGGAGAATTTGCGAGAGGCAAACGCGCAACGCGATTTTGCCAAGGAAGCCCAAGCGGAGACCGTGCGGCAACGTGATGCGGCCCGAGGTTCCCGCCAACGCTCCCGCGCCGCGTTAGACGAGATTTCTTCAGAAGTCGTGCAAGAATGGCTTACCGGCTTGCCCGAATACACTCAAAAACAACGCGATTTTCTCAAAAGAATCGCGACTCATTACCAGCAGATTGCGGTCGGCGAAGAAGTTGACTCCGAAAACAATCAGCACTTTGCCGAAGGCTATTTGCGAGTTGCACAGATTTACTCGCTTCTGGGAGATACGGCAATCGTGCAACAATACGTCGCCGATTCCATCAAGCATTTCCAAGAACTCATCGAACGTGAACCACAAAATGTCGAATTACGAATGCAACACGTCTCGGCATTAAGACTTCAATTCAAGACCGACAGCAAGTCGATGAATGGAGAGAAATCCGATCAATTTGCCGAAGAGGCCCTGCGCGGAGCGGATCGACTGGTAGCCGATTTTCCTGGCAACGACGAATGCCGATTGTTATGGTCGATGACCACCATCGATTATGCCTTGTATCTGGCCTATTCGAAGCGCGGCCAACAAGGACTTTCCGCCCTTGATCGGGTAGCTGCGGATACCGCGAGGCTAAAGGACCTATTCCCCGACATTAAGCGATACCGACGTCAATATTGTGTTTACCTCACCAACCGATACGTCGTTCTCGACAGGCTCCAACGCCGAGATGAAGCCCTGCGGGGAAGGCTGGAAGCGATGCAAGAAGCCGATCGATTGGCGAGTGACTTTCCCGAAGATGTGGAAATCCAAAACTCCGCAGCGCGAAATCACACCAACTATGGAATCTGGCTGGCTGGCTCCGAGAAATTTGTTCAGGCCGATATGGAATTTTCGATTGCGAACGATCTACAGTCCCAGCTCTGTTTGCGATTTCCATCTAGCTCACTTTACTTGACAAGTCTTGGCAAGACTCAAATCTGTTGGTCAGACTCCAAATTAAAGTCGGGGCAGACTGATGAAGCGATCGATATCGCCAACCGAGCTGTGGCGACTTGGGGCAAACTTACGAGCCGCAGTCCGGATTTAGGCAACGTGGGCGGATTGGCGTCGGCTCGGGCATGTGTGGCTCGGGCGGAACTCCAAAACGGGAATGCCGAGCGGTCCGTGTTGATCCTGGACGAAGCCCTTCGAGAAAACCAAAGGGTCGTCGACAGCGACGCTCGCAACCGTTTTGCCTTGGACGATAAGCATCGAATGCACATGTCTCGCGCTGCGGCACTTCGTGTCCTCAAACGATTCGAACAAGCCGCCGAGGAAATGCGTGCGGCCATCAAAGCGGCGGAGCTAATCAACCAACGAGTCGCTGAAGACTTTGTCCTATTGACGGGTGATTTGGCGATGTCCGGAAAGGCCGCCGAAGTGCGAGAACTCGCACAATCCATAACAACGGAAATGGATGAAGTACTTAGCAAGAAATATCTGTTGCAGCTCGCCCGGTTCGCCTGCATTGCCTCAAAGTATGCCGAGGAAATCGACAAACGAGCGTTAGAAAAAATTGCAGTCGACGCATTGGTTCGACTTAACGAACTAAAGGTATCTTTAGATCAAGAGACGTTTACCTCCTCAGATTTTGATCCGATTCGAAATGATCCGAAAATTTTCGCGGTTCTGAAATAGCTGGTGTTTGCCTTGCTTCCTCGACGAAAGCTGGCGAAAGCTGGGGACGGGGGGACGAAAGCTGGGCGAAAGCTGGGGACAGGCGAAAGCTGGACAGAAAGCTGGGGACACACAATTTTTGGATGTGGGGAAAGCTGGGGACAGGGGAAAGCTGGGGACACACAATTTTTGGATGCGGGCCTGGGGAGATTACTTTTGATGTGGGGGCGATTGGAGCGTCAGGCTGGTGTATCGACCCGGATTCCAAGTCGAGTTATAGCTCAATTGAAATTTGAAGCCATGTCGAGCGCTCAGAAGCCCGAATGGCGGGCGAAGAATGAAGTTTGGCCAACTGAAATGGCACTTGAAGGCAATAGCCACACGCCGCCGAAAGTCGAGACGGGGTGCGGTGGCCAAGTTGTGTGGATTGTCGAAATGTCTAGAGTCTTTTAACTGCGTTTAACTGGGCAACAACTGGCGTGTCTTAGCGGGGATGTTGTAGCGTTGCCCGCGCGTGCGACTGCGAGTTCCGTCGATGACCGTCGGCTTCCCCGCCACCGAACTAAACAACCGACCAAAGTTCTTGGTCAACTCGCACCAAGCCGAAGCGTCGATCCCCAATCGCTCGAACAACGGAGCCGCCGATTCTGGCGTGGCTCCCCGTTTGTCCGTGCGTATCTGCCGAGCGGTCCAATCCAGCAACTCCAAGTAAGTCGCCGTACTCAGCGGCAAGAACCCCTTATCGCTGGCTCGTATGGACGATCAATGCTCGATGAGCGCGAAGCCTGGG
>JBGSJV010000148.1:0-2677 GCA_041741535.1 Pirellulaceae bacterium | reverse complement strand
GATACCCGACCAAACGACGCTCTGCTCACGCGGTTAACCCCCTCCGCCAAATTCCGCCCACACAATGCGCCGCTCTGCGCGTCAACCGCAATCAAATCGGTACCCTCGAACCCTATAGAAAACTCGCGGGAACTGGGTTTGTCATCTGCTTGCGGACAACGCGCGGTGCGACGCGTCGTTTGGTCGGATACCCGACCAAACGACGCTCTGCTCACGCGGTTAACCCCCTTCGCCAAATTCCGACCACACAAAGCTCTGCTCACGCGGTTAACCCCCTCCGCCAAATTCCGCCCACACAATGCGCCGCTCTGCTCACGCCATTAACCCCATTAGACCATCCGCTCAAATCCGTCTTGTATTCAAATCGCAACAACATTAAGCTTTTTAACGCTGCCGAAAACGTCGCTGTCGACAAAGCCCTTCCCTGACCCAGTCTTGCTCCTTCCTTTCAACGGAAACCAAAATGATTAGCGATGCTGGTGTCTTGGTCAGAGAAACAGTCACCATGGTTCGCGAGTCGGTATTCAAGTTGCGAATTTGCGAGTCGCACCGAATCAGCGAATACCAACAAAAGACCGCCGAAATTCTGGGCATCGACTTCCCAACCGAGTACTACGATCGGTCCGTGATCTTGACGTTGGTTGACCAAACGGATCGTATGTGCGGCGGGGCACTCCTGGTACTGTTGCCCGAGTTTCGATCATTGCTCTCGATCCCGAATTCACCTGGGAATGCCGCTCTTCAATTGGGCTCGGCCGATGACGTCGCCGAAATCAATGGCGTGTGGCTTTCTCCCGGCGTCAAAGCTCCAATCTTGGGCGTCACGTTTTGGCGACAACTGTTGAGGTTTTTACAAACACATGAAAAACGCCGATTCCTGTTCACGTTCGATCGCAGCAACAAGCAAATGCGAAAAATCACCTCGTGGTTGCGTTACGACGTGCTCTATAGCGGACCGACTCGGCAATTGCCCGGCATGAAACAACCAACCGAAGAAACGATTGCGATCCTCCACAACGATTCTTTCGCCAGTTTGAACGAGGCTTTCGATCGCTTGGAAGGCTCGATGGTTCCCAACTACGCCGAAACAGTCACATCGGCCCCACCCCGATGAACCGGTTCCCGCTGCCGCTGGTTCCTTGGGAAGAGTTTTTCTACTACAAGCATCGCCCTAGTCATCCGGCCACGTTTTTCGCCTACTTCGAGTTTTCGCAACCACTCCAGCGGGACCTGGCGGAAGCCGCCCTGCGAATCGTTTGCCACAAACATCCCCTGATGCGAGCGGTCGTCGAACCGCGCGGCTCGAAATTGTTCTGGACCAAGGTCGACCCACCGGAGTTTCATTGGTGCGAGTCGCCCGTCCAAATCGACGACCTGGACCATGGAAATCTAGACATCTGTTCCGAACCTGGCCTAAAGGTTTGGGCGTTTTCCGGCGATCCGGCAACGGCTACCAAACCGCGGTCGGCTTCGATTCTCGTCGTTATCCACCACGTCGCGTTTGATGGACTGGGCGTGCTACAGATCCTCTTGGATTGGATCAATGAATACCAACAACACCAACGTGTGCCATCCAAGGCAACGGACCAGGAACCAATCGCCGAGTTAATAATTCCACCGCGATGTCGACCGACGTTGACCTGGGCCCAGTACCTCCGGTTGCTGCCCGGTCAATGGAAAAGCATCCGCGCGTCCTTTCATCTATTTGGCCGTCAAGCGATCCCGTTAGCGATTGACAAGCCGCTGACCAACACCAATCCTCGCAAACCGCACATCATTCGTTTTCAACTGGGAGCTGACACGACTCTCCAGTTAAAGCAATGCGCCGCTTCGCAACAGTCGTCACTCAACAGCATTTTGATTCGTGATTTGTTGATCACGATCGATCAATGGCAAACGACCCTACTACAAAAGCCAGACGGCACTCATCTGCGAATCATGATCCCAATCAACGAGCGCGGTGTCGAACATCGCCATAGCGCAGCCTGCAATCATTGCAGCATGATCAACCTGGAACGCACGAGAGTAGAGGTGCAAAATCCAACGGAACTGTTGGCCAGTATCGAACAAGAAATGGGAGTCATTCAGAAGTGGAAGCTCAGTCTTAACTTTTGGCGCGCGTTGTCCGTTTTTCGTTGGCTACCCAATGGCCTGCGCCGCGTGCAGACTTCCGAAGTTGCTGCCACAGCCTCGCTCACGAACTTGGGCCGACTTCGTTTGACGTCCAACGTAGCGGCGCGAGCGGTTGATCCACCGAACAGTCCGAACCCGCTGCGGTTGACCAACTTTGAAATTGCCGCCCCATTGATGCATGGCACGATGGCCGCGTTTGCGGTGGCCTACTTTCAAAACGAACTGAAAGTCACCGTTCAATACGATCCGCATCATTTGACGGTTGAACAAGCACAACAACTGATGGACCAATTTCAAGCAACGTTGACCGGGAATCTTTCCAAGCCCAACAGTGCGCCGAAAAAGTCCATGGCCGAAACATAGTGACAAAAGATGAAAGAACGAAGTGGATCTCAGGCGATGGCTAACGACTTCAACCCGCGAAACCTAATCGTTCCGCGTCGGCGGATCACAGGAATCTCGGCAATTCTGCTGCCGTTTGTGTCGGCTGGCCAATGTAGCGGATCGCTCCGCGATCCATCTTCGGTTCGCGGAGCGTACCACG
>JBGSJV010000147.1:0-23694 GCA_041741535.1 Pirellulaceae bacterium | reverse complement strand
TCGGATACCCGCCCAACCACGCTTTGCTAACCGGTTAACTCTTGATGTTCGGTTGTTCCTTGAATCAGTGTTATTGTGCGGCCGCGGTGCTGGGGTTGCTTGCGGACCAGAAACGCTTAGCGGCGCGTGGTTGGTCGGATTCCTGCCCAACCACGCTTTGCTAACCGGTTAACTCTTGATGTTCGGCTGTTCCTGGAATCAGTGGTATCGTGCGGCCGCGGTGCTGGGATTGCTTGCGGACCGGACACGCTTTGCTAACCGGTTAACTCTTGATGTTTGGTCAGACTTCTACTCAGCGGTATTGGGTGGAAGCAAACATTGGGCGATCACTTCAGGTGGAATTCCGATCTCGCCAACAACGATCTCACCGAGATACTCCGGCGCTAAAGGATGCGAAAACGAAATCTTGGGAGCGACAAACGTGTAGGTGATCGTCGCTCGGAAGATGGCGGCCCCAACCGGGCCAAGATCACAATCCCAACCTGTTGGAAGATCCAGCGCCATGCGCTGGACGTTGCCGAGTGACTGCATTTTTTGAACCAGCAAATCCACGGGGTGGCGTAGCGGGCCGTTCGCACCCGTGCCTAAGACGGCATCGACCATCCAAGAAATTCGCCCGATGGATGCGATGGCCGACTCCACCGCTTCGTCCCATTGGAGTGAAAAACCAACCGGTGAGGCATTCGGTGACAATGTTTTCGGCCGTAGTTGGGTTTTCTTGACGATTTGCCAATTGGCTTGACACTCGTAACTAAGTCGCCCTCCCCTAGCGGCCAGCAACAGCACGGCGACTGGCAATCCGGCGTTGTACAAATGCCGAGCCATCACGAGTCCATCGCCACCATTGTTGCCAGCTCCGCAGACAATCAAAATCCCCGCGTCTTCGGCCCGATATCTACTCTGCAAGAACCGCGCGGCTCCGCTGGCGGCATTTTCCATCAAAACCAAGCCGGAGAAGCCGAATTCTTGGATCGCGATTCGATCGATAGCTACCGACTGGGCGCGAGTTAACGAGAGGGAGGGTGTCTTGGTCACGGGCGGCTTAGGGAAGTTGGCGAATCCGAATATTGCGATACGAGGCCACTGCCGGCGGACCGCTGTGAATCTGCAATGCGATGATGCCACTGCGAGGAATTTCCGGTTCGGTTTCTGTGTAGTCGACCGTTGGCACCTCGTTGATCCAAAGTTGAATTCGTGCGCCTTCACAGCGGATCCGATAATCATTCCATTCGTTGGCGCGAACGTTCTTATCACGTTGGTCTGCTGGGGGTCCAGCCAAGATCTTGTTTCGTCGACTTTCGTCGTAAAGGCACCCCCACCATCCGTCGCCCATATCCGCTTGATAACCGCTGACTTCGTGATGGTCAGGTATTTCTGCGGTTCGGATTTGCACACCCGCGTTGGCGTTTTCGCCGACCAACTTGAACTGCAAACGCAATTCAAAATCTCCGTACATTTTTTCGCTGCGCAAGAATTCGTTGTTTGGCAACGCTTGTTCAAGACTTCCACCCACGATGACACCCTGTTCGACGCGGAACACTTGGAGGTTGCCTTTCCAGCCGTGCAACGATTTGCCGTCGAATAGCGATTGGAACCCCTCGGCAACTTCGGTGCTCGAAAGCGAGGTTACCGGTTTTTCGTCGGCACTCACTTGAGCCAGTGCCCGCGATGTATCAACGGGCGTGAGCGTCAAACCAGCCGCGCCGAAACAAACGGCCGCTGCAAAAAAAGCAAATCGCTTCGTAATCATACATGCTCTTCTTCGAGAACGGTTCATGATCCAACCGGTCGGGGCCCGATGATGACTCGTCCCGAGGTCTCGTGATTCTTACCGACGAACATCCCATGTGCAACACTTGCACGAAACTTCCAGACAACAAAGGTGCAAACCAATCCGGAAGTTATTCTCAAGTTTTTGTTGCGACTTCGGTTTGGGTCGTTTAAGCTAAGCGATGCGGCATTCTCGCAGCACCTATTTTTGACCCGTTGCACAAATTTAGGCAAATCCGCGAAACTATTGGAACGGTCAATGGTTAGCTGAACGTTATGGAATCCCGCGAAGGGGACATGCACCAGATGAATCCGAATTGGAGAAACCACCAAATGTCGAAATGGTCATCGACAAGCCAGGACTCAAACGCCCGTTGGGTCTGTTTGTTGGTCCTCTTGCTAACGGTTGGGTGGTTCGCAAGGCCTCAAACGATTTCGGCCCATGTTGCTGCCGTGACAGAAATTGGCGGCCTGCAGGACACGACGGGTGATCTGAAGACGACGAGTGAGCAAGAAATCACTAGTGACCCGGAAAAAGAAGTGACGCCGGACCCAGCTGCAGCGGCTCCGGTCGAAACTGTCTCCATGGCAATTATCAACGCCATTGTCCACACGATGGAACGGGACGGCACTCTGGAGCGAGCAACGGTCTTATTAAGTGGAGAGAGGATCGTGGCGGTTGGTCGGGATCTCGCGATTCCCGAGGGTACCACGGTTGTGGATGCGAACGGGTTGCATCTGACTCCCGGTTTGGTTGATGTGCGTAGCCGTTTGTTCCTGGGAGACGGTGCCGGGGATCAAGTTAACGATGGAAGTTTGGATGCGATCGATGGGCTGGATCGATTCGATCCGGTGCGTTCCGAGGTTGTGGCTGCAGGTGTGACAACCGTTTACCTTCAACCGAGCGGCAGCTTTGGCGGTTTTGGGGCGGCGGTCACAACGGGCAGTGCAAAAAATGCGGACGGGTCGGCGCATCATGGAGTGCTAAACGCGCGCGCCGCTGCCCAAATGTCGCTAATTGGCACAATTGCAGAAACGTCCCGTGCGCGGAAACAACGCTATGAAGCGTTGCGGAAGCGTTTCGAAGAAGCGCGGGATTATCAAAAAGCCTGGGACGAGTATCGAGAGGCGTTGGCCAAATACGAAGCTGCCGCAAAGGACGCAACCGCAAAGGAACCCGCTGTTGTTCCGAGTCCGCCAGCCGACGCAAAACCAAATCAAGCGGAAACGCCAAGTCCCGAGAGCCGCGAACGGCCGACGGAAGGCCGAGGTCGACGTCGCCCCGGTCCGCCGAATCGAGAATCACAAGGTGATGGCAATGACCTGGAATCGGACGCGGGCATGGTTCAAGAGCCAACGCCAATGCCCCGCCGTCGACCTGGGCCTCCACAAGAACCAACCCCGTCGCCGCCAGCACAGTCGGCACCAGTGGCCGGTCAAGCGGCGGCCGAGGCCACTCCGACGACTGCGACACCACCGAAGAAACCAGATTTTGATGCCTTGAAGGAACGCTTGCTGCCGGTGTTGAAGCGGGAACTAGTGGTTCGTTTCGAGGTCCACCGGGCTGAAGAAATCCAATGGGCTTTGACATTGGCCACGGATTTCAATTTGCGTCTGATTTTGGAGGGGCTTGGCGATATGAAGAACGCTGGCGCGTTGGTGCAAGAGTCCCTGCACTCGGTAATCTTGGGGCCGTGGTTGTCATTTGGTTCGCAAGAAGAAACCCGCAAGGCGGTCGGCCAATGGAGTGCGGCGTTTGCAGAAAAAGGTCAGCAGTCCGCCGTTCCAAACCAAGTTGTGATTGCATCGTTTTCGACATCGCCGGTGGGATCAAAATGGTTGCGTTATCATGCCGCTGCCGCGGTGAGCGCAGGACTGTCTCACGAACAAGCACTTCGCGGAATCACGATCGAGGCCGCCAATGTTGCTGGAGTCGGTGATCAAGTTGGGTCGATCAAAGTTGGCAAAGTCGCAGACCTGGTCTTGTTTGCCGGTCAACCCACGGACAGTCGATCACGAGTTGCGATGGTGATCCAACGAGGATCGGCCGTTGTAGATCGAGTGGCTGAAATTCGAGCCAACGCAAACGATATCGCGGCCGGTAACGCAGACGTGGCGCTCGAAATCGCTAAGGCAGCTAAAGAATCATCGGTCGCGCGGGTTCCTTTGCCGAACGATTATGTGATCGTCAGCCAACGAGTCTTGTTGCCGGACGGCAACTGGCAACCCGCAGCGATGATTGTCAAAGACAAAAAGATCTTGGCAGTGACCGCACCCCAAGAAATTCCGACGGGGCTTCGAGTGTTTGATGTAGGCGATCATCCGGTGACGCCGGGGCTGCAATCGGCCTGGGTAGTTCATTCTGCCGGCTCGGATCCGGTTGCTAAGGAGTCGGACGCGGCACAGCAATTTTCAGGAGATGGATTCGACCCCGCAGCCCCAGAGATTCGGCGCATGCGGGATTCGGGTTTGACCTCGATTCACTTGGTCAATGCCCCGACCAATGTCATTGCTGGGCAGTCGATGTGGCAGGACCTGCGTTCATTGGATGTTGCAATGGTTGGACAACGTCAACCGGCGGCGGAACAGTGGTCACTTGGCGCGGCTGCCAGACAGGAAGAACGTTATCCCGCGACGTTGGTTGGACAATCGGCGATGTTGCGGAATCGCTTGGCCGGTCGGTTGATGGAGACCACGTTGTATTTGCCTGAATCGGTCTTGGCGAAGTTAGCCGTGCAAAAAGCGGCTCAGTTGGAAGCGGTGCAAACGGGGGCTTTGCCTGTGTTCGTGGATGCTCGAACCGATGCGGAAATTGATGCCGCGCTGCGTTTGGTTGAGGGAACCAAGGTCCAAACTTGGTTGTGTCGCCCGAATCAACTACGCACCTACACGCAACGTTTGGCCGATAGCCAAGTTGGTGCGGTGATCCTACCGGCAACGCAAGGAACGTATGATTGGTATCTTCAAGATGCGGTGGCGGCACAAAAGGCGGGTGTTCGGCTATTGCTTGGTGGCGACGATGGAGACTCGCTGCGGATTACGGCGTCGGCGATGGTAAACGAGGGTATGGATCCGGCGGTGGCGCGACGCTTGTTGACAATGGAATCTGGCAAGATATTGGCGAGCGGCAGTCCAAATGGTTTGGTGCCGGGTGCATCGGCTGACTGGTTGGTGTGGAGCAATGATCCATTGGATTTGTCTTCACGACTGTTATGGCATTCGGGAGAGAAATGATGAAGGGTCCGGACCAAATGCTTCAAACCAGATTATTCGTGCGACTCGTTATGATTGCCTGCGGATCGTGGGCGGTAGGTCACGGTGTGGCACATGGCGACGGTGGTTCCCGCTCAGAGCCAACAAGCCAGTCGTCAACGTTGATCCAGGCAGACGTGGTCCATATAGGCGATGGCCAAATGCTACGGCCCGGTATGGTGTTGGTCGTCGATGGGAAGATCCAGACGGTGGCTGCCCAAATCGAGTCGACCGCAGGAATGCAAGTCCTAAAAGTTGGGGAGTTGACTCCGGGATTCGTCGATGCGGCATCTTCCGTCGGGATCGCTGGGGGGGCGGGTGAAGTGACGAGCGAAGTGACCCCCGATTTTGTCGTGGCTGACGCGTTGGATTTTCAAGATCCAAATTTGCTTCGGCAAATCGATCTGGGGATCACGACGATCCACGTGACACCGAATACGGACAACGTCATTGCTGGATTTTCGGGGTTGCTCAAGACAGGTGGGGCGACACCAGCTTGGCTGGAGCGTGAATCGGGCTTATTCCTTTCGATGTGCAACGACCCGACCGGACGCAATTCCTCGCGCAGTCGCCCCGAATCACTTTATGTACGACAGCCGACGAATCGAATGGGAGTCGTTTGGATTCTCCGCAGTCGTCTGCATGCGGCTCAAAACGCCACACAAAAGGCTGGCGAAAATGGGACTGCTGGGGCAAACCGTGAGTCGTCAGCGGACACGGCTCAAGCGTTGAGCGAATTGGTACAGGGCAAAACGAAGACGTTTGCGGTCAGTCGTACCGCCTACGATATCGAGACCCTGTATCGCATTGCCAATGAGTTTTCGATTCATCCGATCTTGGTCGGTGGCGATGAAGCTTACAAAGTCATCGGTTTGCTCAAGCAAGAGAATGCGTCGTTGATTTTTACGGCGCTATCGACTCAATCGGTAGGTGCCGAACAGACGGAGCTGCGGTGGAGCACTCCCATGATGTTGGCGAAGGTCGATGTCCCGTTCGCTTTGGCGGGCGACGAGTTGTTGAATCAAGCACGTTTGGCACATCGGTTCGGTTTGGAGCGAGGTGCCGCGTTGGCAGCGATTACCTCCCAGCCAGCCAAGATCTTGGGCTTCGAGAAACGAATTGGCAAAATTGCAGAGGGGCTCGATGCGGATCTAGTCGCTTTTCAAGGTGACCCGCTCCAAGTAACTTCCGCGATCGAATGGCTGATGGTGGATGGACAGATTAATTCGAATGGCAAGGACCAATAATCCAATGCGCACAGACTTTTGTCGATCAAAAATTTGCGGTTTGTTGAGTGTCGCGTTGGCTTGGAGCGCTGGTGCTGCTTGGTCGACGGTCGCATCCGCTCAGGACTTGGCGATCAAGGCAGGCAAGATCATCACGGTCGCTGGGCCGACGCTCGAGAATGGAATCATCATTATTCGCGATGGTCGGATTGCGGAAGTTGGCACCGATCTGGCGATCCCAACGGACCTGCGGTTGCTGGATGTCAGCGACAAAGTCGTGATGCCAGGGATCGTGGACCCACACAGTTCGGCGGGTTTGAGTCAAGCGAATGAACGCAACGCGGTTGTGCCGTTCTTGTCCGTAGTTGACGGGATTGATCCGATGCGGCCTTATTTCGAAGAGTCGCGTCGAACGGGTGTGACCACGGCAGTTGTGGCTCCTGGAAACAGCACCATGATTGGCGGGCAAGCCTCGATCGTAAAAACCGCTGGACTCTATGTCGATGATATGTTGTTGATGCGTTCAGCGGGACTGAAACTGTCGTTGCAACCACCGTCCGGCAGTCGTATGAGTCACATCGCTCGTTTGCGTCGAGAATTGGAAACGGCCAAACGACAATTGGCCGAAGCGGCCGAGGCGAAAACGGACAAGCCAGCCGACGGGGCTGAAAAGCCTGCGGACGGGACCGACAAGCCTGCGCCTGTCGAGCCGCCGAAACCAACGGAAGCCGAGGGTGATGCCGCGTCGAACTCGGAGACGATTCAAGAGCCGGAACGCACCGAACCAGCCGCCGACTCGGCTGAAAAAGCTGCCGAATCAGCTGCGGCGACGAATCAAGCCGTCAAAGACTTGTTGAGTGGAAAAACGCGGGCAATGATCTATTGTCAGAGTGCGGCCGATGTGGGACAGGCCTTCCGTTTGATGGACGATTATAGCTTCGCCGCCGTCTTGGTACTCGGGCAAGATTGTTATCAAGCGGCGGACGAGATTGCGAAGCGCGGCGTCCCAGTGATCTTGGACCCAACACTCGTCTTTTGGAAACGCGATCCGGTGACACGTGTGGATGAAAAAATCGTGTTGACGAAGCGGTACCAAGACGCGGGCGTCAAGTTCTTATTCCAATCGAACGACAGCGACAGTCGGCAATCTTTGGGCAGTAGTTATTTCTGGTTCCAGGCGGCCACGGCCGTTCAATACGGCTTGAGTCGCGAGGAGGCGATTGCTGCGTTGACTTTGGAGCCAGCGAAGGCGATGGGAATTGATCAGTACGTCGGCTCAATCCAAGTAGGACGTGATGCCGATTTGGTCATCCTGACTGGCGATCCCTTGGATGTGTCGACCTGGGTGGATCAAACGTTGGTCAACGGCAAAGTAGTCTACGAACGAAAATCGGATTGGAAGCTCAAGTTGCTCTTGGAGGCCCAACCCCAGTGAACACGTCACGACTTTTGGCAATCTTGAATGGGTGGTTTTCGAATCCTGTCGTGCCGTTGATTGGCGGTCGGCATGTTGGCGGGCGACCGACGACAAGGACACCGACGACAAGGACACAACGGTATTACGCGATGGTCCTGCTGAGTTTGTGCGGGATAGTCTCGGTTTGGTCCAGCTCCTACGGGTCGGACGACTCCAGTTCAACGGCCCCGCAGGCGTATCGTGTGGGCGAACTTTGGACGGGTGACGGACAGCGGATCCCGGACGCGGTATTGGTCGTCCGCGATGGAAAGATCGAATCGATTGGCTCGTTCTCCAGTGTGGTCATTCCGCCGGAATGTGTGGTTCATGACCATCGAACGTTGACCATGATTCCCGGGATGATCTTGGCGGAAACCAGTTTGGCGGAAAGTGGTGCTGATCAAGATTATGCGGTTTCGCCCGACATTCGCGCGATCGATGGGTTTGACTTTTTTGCACCAATGCACGAGTGTTTGGCGGCTGGGGTTACGACCGTCCAATTGTCGCCCGGTGTGGCCCGCTTGATGCCTGGCCAAGGTTCGGTCGTGAAAGTTGCTGGTGAGAATTTGGAACGACGGGTCTTACGTCCTTCGGAAAGTCTCCGAATTATGCTGACCCGCGCGGCTTTGTCACCGCCCACCATTTACGAACCTCCCGTGGGTGCCGTTTCGGAGGCGCGACCGTTGTTGCCCACGCGACCACAATTGGCGGGGAATTTAAGTGGAGCGATCAGTGGTCTCCAAGCGATTTTTGGTGCTGCCCAAGAACTTCCGGAAAACGCCCAAGTTGATCTCAGCGAACAAGCCGTGGCGACGATCGCAGAAGCGTTGCGTCACAAGCAAACATTTCGTTTCCTTGCTCAATCGGCTACCGAAATCCGCGCTGCGATTGAACTGGCGGAACAGTTCGAGTTGCCCACGGTGTTTGTCGCGCCGCAACATGAAGAGTCGATGCAGGGAGTGGATTGGAGCAACGGTCGTTGGCGCGGTGTTGTGCTGAGTCCTGGTGTCCGACCGGGGCAACTGACGGGCGTCTGGGGACTTGAAGAGAATGAAGACCAACCAACTCCAGCGACGGCGTGGGACATGGCCGCGATGCTCGTCAGTTCGGGTGCGGAATCAAAGCTGGCGTTGAAACTGGAGTCCGACCAGGACATCCCCCATCTACGTTATTTGGCTGCCTTATTCCAACAGGGTGGCCTGTCAGAAGAGCAAATCATGAACATGCTGACCAGCAATCCCGCACAGGTACTCCAGGTTGCGGATCGAGTGGGTCGCTTGGCAGTCGGGATGGACGCTGATTTTGTGTTGCTGACCGGACAGCCCTTGGCCAATTCTACTCAGGTTGAAGCAACGTTTGTTGACGGCAATCAGGTGTACCGCGCGACTCGTGAACCGCAAATGCGAGTTGTTGTAGGCGCTCAAGTTTATTCGGGTGGGGCAATGATTCCTGATGCCCGGATCGCGGTTGTCGATGGCAAGATCACCAGCATTGGCTCGCAGGTTTCGGCACCCGCAACCGCGGCCTACGATCACTTTCATGGTGCGGTGATTGTGCCTGGCTTTATCGATCTTGGCACGAGTGTTGGTTGGGGCGGTGCCGTTTCCGAACGCTTGCCCCTGCAAACGAAGTTAGGCGACTATCTGGCGATGAACGACGAACAAATTGCCGCGGCCCGACGAGGTGGGATCACGACAGGCCTGCTTAGTTCGACCAGCTTGCCGAGTCCTGTGGTCGCGTTCAAGTTGTCGGATCGGCCGCGGGTCTTGCAAGATCCTGTTGCCGTGCGTTTTGAAGTTGGGGGCAACTTGACGCAAACGGAAACCAGTGTGCGACGAACGTTGCAAGCTGGCAAAGCCTACCATGAATCGTGGGTCAAATATGAGAGCGAATTGGCTGATTATCAAGCAAAACTAAAAGTGTACGAAGCAGAATTGGCCAAGTTCGAAGCCGCCAAAAAGGCTCAGGAAGCCGCGGCTGGTGCGGGGAATACTCCACCTTCGCAAACCACAACAAATACGGGATCGGATGCTGCGAAACCGGCTGCCGCTCCCAATTCGCCCGCTCCAGCGACACCGGGTGCGAAACCGGATGCCGGGACAAAACCAGCATCGGAAACGAAACCAGATGCCGGGCCAAGTCCCAACGCGGGTACCAAGCCAGATGTCGGAAGTACGCCAGCGGCTGAGGTAAAACCCGATGCAGGGAACAAGCCAGCCGTGGGCGGCCCGCAAGATGCGGCCGCAGTCGCCGAGCCCGTTGCGCCGACGAAACCGACGGAGCCAACGAAGCCACGGGCTCAAGAGGCCTTGGAGCCGTATCGGCTGCTGTGTCGCCAAGAGATTCCAGCCATCGTGGAAGTGGCCGACGCCTTGGGTACGAAACTGGCGTTGCGTTTGTTTCAAGACGAATTCAAGTTTCGGACGATCGTGTCGGGTACTGCCGGGTTGGAGTCAGTCGCCAGTGAAATTGCCAAATCCGGTGCGAAGTTCATCACCGGGCCAACGCTCGTCGGGCAAGAGGCTGGCCGGGCAGTCAATTATCCCCAGTTGTTGGCCCAACACGGCGTGCCGTTTGGGTTTCAATCGAAAGCGGGTGCGAACTCGGCTGGTATGGCCTACGTCGTAGGCTTCGCCGTCCATCAAGGCTTGGCGGATCGGGACGCGTTGAACGGTATGACAAACGTGGCAGCGGATATGTTTGGTCTCTCGACGGTTGGACATTTGAAGCCGGGCCAGGATGCCGATATGGTCGTGTTAAGTGGGCCGCCCTTTGATCCGGGAAGCCGTATCTTGGCGGTGATGATCGATGGACAATGGGTCTATAAACGGGAAGTGAAGCCATGATCAGAAGTTATCCAAGTAGGCCTGTTCATGTTATCGCCTTCTCTGATGTTGGCCGGGTTCGGACGCGACGAAGCGGGTGGCCAGTGTTGCTGGGGTTCCTGACTTGCATCCTGTCGCCACTGATGGCTGCGAGTGGTTTTGCAGCGAATCGGCCAGATAACGGTAGTGGGGTTCCTCCGCAATTTGCCTCGCTGCAGGATGAATCGAACCAGGATGCGACCAAAGCGGAGTCGAGTGTTACGGACTCGCGCGGACCAACGCCCAAGTTGGCGATCTTGGTGGGCAAGTTGATCACTTGTGCTGGTCCAAATATCGATGGCGGCACAATTCTCGTCGCTGACGGAAAGATTCAAGCGGTCGGTCCATCCAGTGAAATAACGATTCCGGAGGGTTACGAAGTCATCGATCATCGTGAACACTTTGCGATGCCGGGATTGGTCGAAGCTCACTGCCACACGGCTGGATCAGGTGACTTGAACGAAATGGTTTATCAAACCAATCCCGAATTGCGAAACTGGGATCAGATTGTTCCCCACAATCCTCGACTTCAAGTGGCGATCGCGGGCGGAGTGACAACGGTGTGCCAGATTCCTGGGAGCGGTACCAACATGGGTGGTTGGGGTGTGTTGATGAAGACGGGCCCGGGGCGCCCCGAAGAAGTCATCATTCGCGCGCCGGGTGTCTTGAAGATTGCCCAGTCCGGTAACCCGGAGCGATCGGGCGGCGAAGTTGGTTCCGGAAACATCGGCATGAATCATGTGATCCGACAACAATTGGTCGAAGGCCAAATGTATGTGCGGCAATGGGACGAATTCGAAGCAGGTCGGCGAACTACCAAACCGGAAGTTGACTTGCGTTTGGAATACTTCAAGCCACTGTTCCGGCGGGAGATTCCGATCTTGGTCCACACGCAACAGTTTCAAGTGGTTCAGTCAACGCTGCGAATCCTGCACGACGAATTGAACTTGAAGATCATTATCGGGCACGGAACATTTGACGCGTATTTCTTGGGCGAGGAAGTCCAGAAGCGGAATATTCCCGTCATGGCGGGTCCCCGCGGCTTTCGTTACGATCCCCAATTAGGGCAAATTCGGGGGATCGTCGCGGAATACGATGCGCGCGGGGTTGAGGTACTGGGGGTTAACACCGATTCACCAGTGATCCCACAGGAGGAACTGGCTTTTCAAGCGACCATGGCCGTGCGATTTGGTTGGAGTGAAGATCGCGCGATCCGTGGCTTGACGATTGAACCGGCCAAAGCCCTGATGATTGACCATCGCGTTGGTTCCTTGGAAGTTGGGAAAGATGCCGATATCGTGATTCTGACCGGTTCGATCATTGATCCGCGACAACACGTCAAACAAGTTCTTATCGACGGGCGAAGTGTCTACAACACGGCTCACGATCGGCGGAGGTTTTAGTCATGCTCAGACTGCAACGGATGATGTCGGTTATCGCGGTCTGTATGCTCACAGTCGCAACAGCCGTCGGTTGGACTCAGGAACCAGCGGCAGAAACGCCCAAAGTCGAAACCAAAGTTGTGCCCAAAGGTCCGGTGACCGCTTACGTTGGCGCCGATGTTCGTACGGCGGCGGCACCCGGCAGCATCAAGAACGCGACGATCTTGGTTGCCGATGGAATGATCCTACAAATTGAAGCTGGTTTGCAACCGCCGGACGGCGCGCGGGTTGTTGACTGGACCGGCAAGACGGTTCTGCCGGGCATCGTTGATCCGTATTACGTGGACACCTCGCTCCGGCCGAGTCGAGGAGACAGCGCACCACCTCGGCAAATTGTCGTTGGTGGTCGGACCATCGAAATTCCCCAGACGGGTGCGGCCGTGGAGTCCACGGAACTTCTGCGAATTGCCGACGTTTGGAACGTGGAACCGGACAGTAGTCAAGTGGCGTTGCGAAGCGGGATCACAACATTGCACTGGGTGACAAGTGGCCACGGGATGTCGATTTTCTCCGCGTCGCAATTCGAGCGTCGAAATTGGCACACCAGTTGGGGTGAGTTACTATTCACGGCGGCGAACAACAATGCGGAGTCGCTGGAGTTGATTCGTCGCGCACTCGCTGGTCAACCCGCGGCGGCAGCAGGTGGTGCGGAGCGACCCGGTGGTCCGCCGGGTGGTCCTCGTGGTCGTCGGCCGCGGGACTCTTCGATCGAGTCTTTACCAATTGGAGCCGATGAGCAAGCCGTCGGTGTGGATGATGATTTATTTCAAGACCCGGCACCGGCAACCGACAACGCCCGTCCCAGTGGCCCTCCCGGGGAAACCGCCACTTCGGTCGCCGAACCACTTTGGGTAAAGGTACGCGCGGGAGAATTGCCCTTGCTGATCAACGCGAGTAACGCGGCCACGATTTTGCACGTGTTGAAAATCTTGGAACCACACGAAAAAGTACGAGTGGCGTTGGTAGCGAATGCTCCCGATATCTATCAATTACGGAAAAATCTTCCGTCCGGTCGATTGAATTTGATCATTCGACCTCGATTGGACAAGGTTGCGAACTCGGCAGCCCGCGTCAACATCGCCAAGGAGTTGAGTCGGTTGTCCATCCCATTTTGTTTTTCTCTATCGACGAATCAGGCCGATTTCCAACAATCGCAAGATACGCCTCTGTTTCCAGTCGCGTCACTGGTGCGAACCGGTTTGGACGCCGATCGGGCCGTCGACGCGTTGACGTTGCAGCCCGCCAAGCTATTGGGAATCGACAAATGGGTTGGATCGCTCGAGGCCAACAAACACGCCGACATGCTTGTCTTTGATCAAGACCCGATCGTTGGGGTTGGTCGCTTGGAAAAGGTTTACTTAAAAGGGAAGCTGGTCTATGAGAATCGGTAGTCGCGGCTCTTCAGGGCCCGGATTGTTCCAGCTGGTGGTCATCTGTTTGTTGGGTAACTTGCTGAGCGGCAACGTTGGGGCACAGACCCCTGCGCCGACTCCACCGGCAACTCCAGCACCAAATGCGGAGGCCGCAAAAACGGAAACGAAGCCGGCGAGCCTCAAGTCGCCTCCGATTGCAATTCGCGGTGCGGATGCGCACACGGTCACCAATGGCGTGATTCGCAACGCGACGATCCTCATGAGTGACGGGAAGATTGTTGCGATTGGACAAGGTTTGGATATTCCCAAAGAATATTCCATCATCGAAGCGCAGGGAAAGGTCATTACGCCAGGCTTTATCTCGCTGAACTTGACTGGGACTGGAATCAATGGCAGTCCGACGGGAACAGCTCAATTGGCCGATGCGTTGGATCCGTTTGATAACAACATGCGATTTGCCTTGGGCGTGGGGATTACTTCGGGGTGTGCGCAGTTGACGCCTGGTGGCGGCGGAAGGCGAAGACGCGGCGCGGCGGATCGGTTTGTGGGGCTCGAGGCGGATGACGTTTTGGCTGCCTTAGACGACAACCCAGCGGAACTGGATTACGGGAGACCCGTTTCCTTGTGTCCATGTTGCGGACTGCCGGCACTGATTTTTGAGCCGATCGAAGAAACACCGCCTACGCCAATTACGACTCGCAATCATGCGGTGATCAAATTGAGCTATGGGCGATTGGATGGCATGTTGGTCAAGACGGATTCGTTTTATGACGTGGTCCCTGGCTCGTTATCCGGGGCACTCAATCAACACGATTGGCGACGACAGATCACGGATGCTCGCGCGTATTTGACGAAGTTAGCCGAACACGAGAAAGCGATTCAAAATTTGAAAGAAGGGCAAGAACGCCCTCGTCCGCCGGCCAAGGGGCAAATCACGGACGCAATGTTGGCACTGGTCAAGGGCGAGATTCGCCTGCGAACTCGGGCTGAAACTTTGAGTGAGATTCGCAGCATGATTGCGTTAGCGAAGGAACTGAATTACCAACTTTGTTTGGACGGTGTGACCGAGGGCTGGTTGGCCATTCCGGAGTTAGCCGAATCAGGAGCCGGAGTGGTCATCACTCCGCGAAATCGCCGCGAGCCACGTCGAGGCGAGGAAGATCGGTCGGGAAGTTTTGTTGAACTGCCAAATTTGTTGGAAGCTCGCGGCATTCCCTTTGCGGTTGCTCCGTTGGCTGCGTCGGTCAGTCTCAATGGGTTGGCGGGGCGCGACCTTACCAGTTTGCCATTGGAAGGTGCCTTTGCCGTTCGTGGCGGCGCGAGTCAATCGAAAGCGTTGGAAGCGTTGACAATTGTTCCCGCGCGTTTGTTGGGGCTTGGTGACCGCTTGGGCAGTCTCGAAGTGGGGAAAGATGCGGACCTGTTGATCTTAGACGGTCCGCCGTTGGATTATCGAAGCTACGTTGAGTTCGCCTACGTCAACGGACGGCAACTCTACGACCGCAACGATTCCCCAGTATGGCCAGTCTTCCCCAGGCCGAACTAGTGCCTGGTCGCCAGAGAGTGACATGGCAATGGGGATCGTTCGTTCAACGGTATTGCCGTGCAATAAGTAGCCGGCACACTCCGTGTGCCGGCTGCCGATCCTGAAGAAATGAGTGCTTTTTGATGGTCGCGGCACATAGAATGTGCCTACGACCGTCCTTCGTTGAACGGGATCGTGGTTAACGGTTAGCCGCAGGCGTACGCGGGGATCGTTTCGACTGGGCCATTTTTGGTAGAAGATATGGGGTAATAGAACATGCGGTACGTTCCGTGTTCGTGATCTACTGGGAACCCAGCACTTCGCGTTTGTTCGATCTGACGCGTTTCTGAATCTGTTGGAAATCAAGAGATCAAACGCCACTTGGCTATTGCTACCTTGATTCGATCGGTGAATCGGTGTGATCACCGTCCGTTGTATCGCGAATCAATACGAGGATCTTTTGTGTCAACATATCCAATAGCCCTTCAGGCATTCCGGTGTCTACCGTGCTTTTCGTTCTGTAGGTCCGGAGTTCTGGTGCCAGTTTGGAGAATGTGTAGTTAATCGAGTATCCCATTGGTAAAGTGATATCGATCATTGTTGCAGGATTTTGATTTAGCTCGTTCAGTTCTTTCGGCCATTTCCCGTGGATTTGTTTATAGCGTCGAATCGCAATGCCACACCGCACCGTAAGGCGTCGCAATTCACATTCGATCAATGAATCTCTAAGATTCATAAGCATGATGCGCTGCGGAATGGTTCGATTTGCAAAGGAAACCCGATTGATTTCGCGGGCCGCTTGGAACGGTTCGTCGAACGAGATGTTTTTCAATTGTTCATAGCCTCTCAGCATGTCGGCTTTCCTTGATGGAGTTGGCCGGAAGACTTGGTCGATGAGGTTGCTACTTCGATTGATGAAATACATGGTACGCGCGGTATCTGTGGAATCCAAGGAATTGATGGTCCAGGCGTCCACGTCCGAGTCCCAACGTTTCGATAACTCGGTTTCGGTCCGTGCGAAACTTTCAAGTTGTGTGAGTTCGTCGGCGCTCCATCCCGGTACTTGTATGCAAAGTGATAGAAACCAATATCGATTCTGACTTTGCCAAACTGCGGTTGAACAGCTCCCACCGATTTCGCTGCCGACCGTCAATCGTTCGAACTGCTGCAGTCGCTCAAGACCCAAAAGAATTCGCGACCGATCTTGCTTAAGAATACTATCCACAATCTCCAAGTTCAAAAGCAGGTTTAACTCCAACGTTGAACGAGAGCGATCAGTTTCACCGGTGTTTGGCACCCAGATTGGTCGAGGCAGGGTCGAGACCTTGTCGAGTCGATCAAAGATGGGCTTCATCGACGGAATAAATTCGTTGCTATCGGCGCTCGATTGAAGCAACCAAGTTGTATGTGCGGAGTCGTTAAAGTTCATATAAGGGGAATAGGTAGCCAGCAAATCGTTTGGAGCAATCAGCCGTTCGGCAAACAACGGATGGTGGAGAGTTTGGGACTGTCGAACAAGGCTTGTCCATTGAAAAATACCGTCGATGTTGGCGCGATCGAAACACGCTTGAGCGAGCTGCTCGCGAGTAACGACCTGTCTGGCCGCTTCCCGAGCCTGGATTTTCGTACGTACGGTCAACCATTCGCGATATTCAAATCCGGCCCAGGTCACGAAGACCCCAAGCAGGCAAATTGGTGGAAGGAGGAATAGAATCAACCAACCTCGACCCGTTCGGAGTGTTTCGTTGTCTGGCAAACCTATGCGCTTCATTCTTTCGCTCCTTTGACGTTGAGATTCAAAGTCGATGCTTCACTGACCGGCAACCGTTTGGGTAGTCGTTGCGCCTGTGTTTCCCACCCAGCCCGCCATTGTTGCCCCAGCAAACCCCAACCGTAATCGATACCTCTTATATTGGGAGTGACATCGGCAACGTCGTCTACTCGAAAATATCTGCCCATTTGGCCGATGCCATAATTAACAGCAGGTGTTTTGCGATTTTGAGCCACTCTCCTAAGAATTTCATCCTGTGACTGGTTGGGCTCGGCCGACAAGACCCATAAGTCTTCGATGAGTTGAATCGCTTTTTGTAGCTGTTGACGATTGCGGGCCGCAGCGGTGGTGCCGTGTAAATCCCATGGTATGGAAAGACTTTCGAGTCTCATTGGATTCTCTGAATGCCAGATCGACATTCGTTGTTGTTCTAGTTGTGTCCGCGTCGAAACTAATGCAACGCGACGTGCCTTTTGCCGAGCAAGATCGTCAGCTAGATAGGACACAATTTCGTTGTACAGTTGGTCTTCCAGAAGTCTGCAGCTGTCCTCTAACATGAGTTGCCGCAATAACCAAATTTCGGCGATATCTGCGATATCTTGCTCGTGAATTCGACAACTGCAACGAATACGGCGAAGCAATTGGAAATGAGCCCGTACGACTCGATTGAACAATGTCGCTCGTTCCGTCGTTTCCATGTCCCAATGTGGTACAAGTTCTGCCAGCGACTCCAGAAACATTCCATCTATTGTGTAAACGCTCGATTCTAGCGCATTGTCGGCAAGTGTCAAATCATGTTCAATCCGCGAAACCTCTTGCAACAGACGGTTGCGGAAATCTACTGGTAGCTGCTCCGTATCCTCATTGAGGTTGATACGTCGAGGCACGCCGAACATAGTCTCCGTTTGCTGGTAGCCTCCGCCGAACGTTGGCTTGTAAGTAGGACTTTCTTGGAATTCTTGCATTTCTTTGGCGATGGTTGGGTCGATGTTCAAGGGTCTCAAAAGTGGCCACGCGATCAGGCTTCCCATGACTAACCCAACGATCGAGGTTGTCACAACAAGTTGAACGGCGGCACTGCGAAATCCGAGCCGCCCGTCCATCCATGCGCGCATGGACAACCAAGTGCCGACCATTGGGAAGATCGCCAACAAACCTACGAACATGATGTCAATCCCCAGCCAGCGCAGCAATGATATGGTGAACGTCACGGCGCCAATCGCGAGTGGAGGTACGATGGCAATGTTCAAGATAGCGCTCTGGAAATGTTGACCTAGCCATTGGCTGGACGCATAAACAGAAGTCAAAACCACCAAAGTCATGAGTAGCAGAAAAAGCAAGTGGACGAAAGTTAATTCCCCGCTGTTCGGACCGAACGTGTGGGGTTCGATTCCGCTCAACACCCGCATGGCAATCGCCAATCCCAGCAACCCGAACAGTGATAAAATGGAAAGTGAAAACAATTGTCGAGTCCACCAAACCTTGGCCGGTGAAACGCCCCGATCGGCCAGAAAACGCACCTGATGTTTGAAGGCTTCACTGCCGAATGTCATGACTCCCAACCAAGACGTGGCCAAAGCCGCGATCATTGCGATTTGCGTCGAATGTTCGAGGCGATAGATAGCCAATTGACCTAGCGAAATTGCGAACATTAGGCTGATCACCGTCAGTGACCATACGTTTTGCCGAGCCATTTGCCAAATCAAGCCAGTCGCTGGCGACATCAAATGACGTCGTTTAGGTAGCGACGTCGTAACGCGGTAAGGAAGCCGGATCTGAGTAGAGTTCACGTTTTTGGTTCGGGTGGCCGTTAATGCGCGTTGCCCCCATCGCCGTAACGGATAAACAGCGGCGATTCCCAAAGTCAAATAGCAGATCGATACGAGAACGTGAGAATTGATGTCGGATTGTGTCGTCTCCCAAAAGGCGACATAACTGATTCCTTGAGCTACACCGGGCGGAACAAATGCAACCAACAGCAGCAAGAACATGGCACCCAAAGTTGATTCCATCCGCCACCCAATCGCCAATCCGACGACCAGGATGTACAGGTTGATTGCCAAGCACAGTAACCACTGTGCCAAGTCGAGCTGAACTGGAAAAAGGGGCTGAAGCAAAAGCGAAGCCAACAGACTAGTCATCCAAACGAGAGCCACGCCCACGATGCCGGCCAATAATTTTCCCCATACGATTTCTAGCGGAGGGATCGGCAACGCGGCCAACCATTGCAAGGACCGTTGTTCTTTTTCTTGACATACCAACAAACCAACGGCACCCAGCGAAAAGACAACACCGGGCAATTGGAACGCCAATTCCCATGGCAAGCCGCTCCGGATATTGGTGAATTCCCCAATGGTTGGAACAAGAAACAGGAAGGCAATCAAAGCCACGGGTGCCGCGGCGAAGATGGGAAACAATTGCCGTAGTTCCTTCCCAAGCAGACGCCAACGCATCAATCTTAATTTGCTGGTTTGTGGATTCACGATGCTTCTCCCTAGGCACGATCATGGCTATGCGACGAGATTTAGTTGGCCGATGCTTACCCTGATGTTTTTGGCGTTTGCTTGCCGCGGAGGCAGGCGGTAAAAATATCTTCTAAGGACGTCGCATGGGTCGAAACGTGTTCGACGCCATTCCAGCCTTTGACTTCCTCCAATTGTTGCGGCGACAGATCGCGTACGACCATTCGCTGTTGGCGGCCGTTGATTTGACTGCGAAAAACTTCCGCGGGTGCTTCGAGTTCAGGAAGTGAAACCAACGGATCGGACAGGCCAATGGTCAACTCGACAAAGGAATCGCGTAGGTTCTGCAAGGAATCCAACAACCGGACTTGCCCTTGGTGCAGAATCGCCACTTGGTCCGCGACTCGTTCGACCTCGGAAATTTGGTGACTGGACAAAAGCACAGTCCGACCATCCGCGACTCGGTCCAATAGACTTTCCAAGAACTCGCGCCGTACCAACGGATCCAAACCCGACGTCGGTTCATCCAAGATCAAAAGTTCCGGGTCGTGAGCCAAGGCGAGTCCTAGCGCCACCTTCGCGCGTTGCCCTTTGCTCAAGTGTCGAATCTTGCGATCGGAAGGGACTTCGTAACCGGCAATCAACTCGCGATATCGCTCCAAATAGCCGTCCGGATAAAACGAAGCCGCGAACCAACCGATCTCGTCAACTCGCATCCAATCGTACATGGCCGGGGCATCGGAGACGTAGCCGATCCGCTGGCGGACTTGCACCGCGTCGCGAACGGGATTTAGGCCCAAGACATGGCATTGTCCCGTTGTGGGTTGCGTAAACCCTGTTAAGACTCGGATCAGCGTTGTTTTGCCAGCTCCGTTTTCGCCAAGCAAAGCGAAAACCGTGCCTTTCGGAACTTGCAGATCCACGTTGCGTAACGCCACACATCCTGGGAATGTGACGCCTAATTGCGACACCTGAATTGCTGGATTGTCGGATTCTTCGACCATGATCAAACTCCTTGTCTTCGCGAATCTGCGAACCGTAAGTCAACACTCGTTCGGCACCATCCTGCCGGATTTGCAACTAGGCTCAGACCTCTTTGGGGACTGAGCCTAGCCGGTCTCTTCCGCAACGGTCGATGAAACGGTGGGAACCTTGCCTTTTAGTTCGCCGAGTTGCTTGAGGACCATTTGGCGAACTTCGTCGGGGGCAAGCCCCGCGTGAAGCGCCTCGCTCAAGACCTCTCGAATTCGCAGTTCCAACAGCGACTGTCGAGCCTTACGGCACGACGCCAAGGCTCGCGGACCGACGGCCAAACCTTTGCCCCGTATCGACTCCAAGACGCCGTCCAATTGCAACTGCTGAAAAGCTCGGTTGATGGTATTGGGGTTGATGGCCAGTTGTTGGCTGAGGACGCGAGCGCTGGGTAGCAATTGCCCCGGCCGCAACGTGCCTTCAGCGACGCCAAACTTCACTTGGCGAATCAATTGCTCGTAGATGGCGACCCCATTTTGAGGATCGATCGAAAAAAACATCTGGTTTCACCTCCCAATCGCAACCTCACCCAGCAGGCCATTTAGCAGGCTCTTGGTGTGTTCGGCGTAAATAGTACACTAGTTTGTTGTGTGAGTCAAGTAGTTCTTCCGGAACTCGGTTCGATGGGGCGGCCTGACTTGCTCTGTTTAGGTGCGGGACAGTTTGTTGAAGGTGCGGTTAGCGCCATCCGGCAGAGGTTGCTTCCGGGCCGTGACGGGCCAGCATTCGCCAGGAAAGTACCTGCAAAGTGCAGCCTTCCATCGGCGGCCATTTCTCGATGGAAAGCGGGGACAATTGCGATTGCCAAATGGACTTTGCGTCTGAAGCTTCACGAACTTTGTCCAGGTGTTCAAATCGGGGGGAACGGTGTACATTGTGTTGGAAAGCTGTGGTGTTGGCACAACAGCGCGAAAGTCTTGCAACTTATTGGTTGGGAAATCGAAATAGCCGTGTTGCCCGTTCAGTTTTGTATCGTGGTAGTACCGTTCTCGGTTTATCTGTTGTTGCTGGGATGGCTTCACCTGAGGAAGCATCCGTTTGTGACGACGACGGGTCGTGATCTTGCGATTTTGTCGGTTGCGATCAGTGGCATGATGATCGTTGGTCCGATGGAGTTGTTCTTTCCGGAAAACGCGGTTTCGCGATTTGGGCCATTTGTGTGGCTAATGTTACTGGCGTTTTACGGACTGCTCACCTCGTTGTTGTCGATGATGGTTCGGCCGGGATTGGTGATTTACAATGTCCGCGAGGATCAAATCCGGCCTCTGTTGTCGGATGTCCTGATCGAATTGGACAAGCCACATTGGTCGGGTGAAAACGTCCGCCTGCCGAATTTGGGAATCCACTTTCAAATTGAATCCCATCCTTGGCTCCGTTGCGTCCAGTTGGTTTCTACCGGGCGGAAACAGAATTTGACGGGATGGCGGTTGTTGGAGGCTGGGTTGCAAGCGAGCGTCGCGTCGGTGCCAACGCACTCGAACTTGTATGGGCCCTTGTTCATTGCTCTGGCCGGATTATTGAACGTGGTTGGGGTGGTCTGGATGATTCGCCAACCGGCAGAGGTCGTCGCCGCGTGGCAGCAGATTCTCCGCCTGTAGCGTCTCGACACGGATTTTTTTCGAGCTGGCTGTACGTTGGCCGGCAAGGCGCGGAAAAAGGGACTTGGGCAGTTGGAGTTCGAACGCACCAAACTGATTGAAATAATGTAGGACTATGAGTGGTAACTTCCCACCCACTGTTGCGGAACTGAAAGACTCTTTTGAGTTGTTCTCGGACAGTGAGGAAAAATACGAGTATTTGGTTGAACTGGGGCGACAGCTCCCCGAAATGTCGCCGGATTTGTTGCGCGAAGGCAATCGAGTGCTGGGCTGTATGAGCTCGGTTTGGCTGACGTCGCAGGTCGACGAGAATCGCCCTCCGCGTCTTTTTTTGCAGGCTGAAAGCGATTCACTCATCGTTCGCGGGCTCATTGTGATTGTGTTGGCCTACTTCAATGGCCAAGAATGCGAAACAATCTTGAAGCTTGACGGCGATCAAATCCTGAGCGAGTTAGGTTTCGGCGCTTCTTTGAGTAGCAATCGCAAGAACGGATTGGCGGCGATGATCAAACGAATCAAGCAACATGCCCTGGAAACGCTGGGGCCAGAATCAACCGCGAACCATTAGACTTGGGAGTCGTACAGACGATGCGAAGTGTGTTGTTGGTTGGGCATTGTGGGGCGGACACCGCCAGTTTGACGCGGATGCTGCAGGCACATTTCACCGTGCGGATCGAATCGGCCGCAACGTTGGCGGATTCATTGGCGCTTGCTCAACGCACGAAGTTTGACTTGGTGTTGGTCAATCGGATCTTGGATCAGGATGGTGCGCAGGGACTGGAGGTCATCCGCCAGTGGGTTTCGACGGCGGTGACAGCTGATTCTCCTGTGATGTTGGTTTCCAATTATGCCAGTGCTCAGCAAGAAGCGATTGAAGCGGGTGCGCAGCCTGGGTTTGGCAAACAATCTCTGCATTTACCGGAAACGCGGGACAGCCTTCGCCCGTTTTTAGAATCGCCGTAAACATTTGCACACTATGGGTTTGATGCGTTCCGCTCGTCGAATGAGCAACGATGTCGTTAGCTTCTGCTACAATCAACCGCCATGACTACTCCAGACAAATCCGACTCCACTCGACCGGCCGCTGAGCCGTCGCTCCATGCGACACGAGAAGAAAGCATTCAGTCGCCGCACGATCGGTTGCTTAATCAGACACTGCAACAAATTGATGCGGCAAGAACGCTGCTGGCGAATCATCTTCCCCCGGAAGTGGTCCAGCATTTGAAGCTTCAAACGCTGGCCCCGGTCGACACGAGTTTCATCGATCATAATCTCCGACGTCGTTTTGCCGATCGACTCTTTTCTGTCGAGGTTGCCGAGGAAGTCGTTGAGAGCTTGGGACTGACGACAAACTATGTTTATGTTTTTGTGCTGGTCGATCACAAAAGCACGGACGACCCAGAGACATTGATCCAAATGCTCGGTTACATCGTGCGGATTTGGGAAAATGCTTTGGCCAGTCGCCGGCCGTTGGTGCCCATTTTACCGTGGGTGATCTACAACGGCGTCGGGGTTTGGCGGTCGAGCCGCAGTTTGGCGGAACTGATTCCTGTGCCTGAAAGCTGGCGGCAGTATGTGCCCGCGTTGGAGCTGGCACTTTTGGATGTCAGCCGCATGGAAGATGCCGAAATGGTTGGGAATCTGAATTTGCAAGTCACTTTGACGCTGCTAAAATATGGAAGAGGAAAAGAACTGGACGTCGTTCTGCGATCGCTGTTCGAGTGGTTGTCTGAGGTACTGAGCCCGCAGCAGGCCCGAAACTTGCTCGACACGATTCGGGTCTATGTGATGTCGGTTAATCCAGTAGTGGGAGAAGAAAAAATGAGCGAATTAGTAACTGAATTCTGGCCAGTCCAGCCCGAACCGGGCTCCGTCGCCGATCAACTTATTAAAAAGGGCGAGGCGAAAGGATTTGCGTTAGGT
>JBGSJV010000146.1:0-67958 GCA_041741535.1 Pirellulaceae bacterium | reverse complement strand
CCGAAGGGCCGTTCCGGCAATTGACTCCTGACCCCTTTACCAGACCGACCCCAAAATTAAATGGTGGCAAAGCACTAGCGAGAAACCGGCGACAATTGCCGATTCGCCGGGTGGAACTTTTCGAGTATGTCCATTGCCGAGCCATGTTGACTTTACGCCGAATCCGACACGCCTGTTTGTCCCTTTTGCTGTTGTTGGCCTGGGCTCCGTCGGAAGTTTGGGCCCAGCCGGCCGCTGACACGGGCGAGTGGTTCGCACTATTTGCCCAAGGCGACTTGGATCGCCTTCATGCAAACTCGCCCAATCTCCGTTGGTGGTTCGACGGGCATCTGCGGTTACTGGACGATACGGGAGGTTACAACCAGAGCATTCTGAGGCCCGGAGTTGGGGTCAAGATCACCGAACGAGCCACTGCTTGGGTTGGTTATGCCCTGATTCACACCAACCCACTTTCGGGCATGGAATTCAACGAACATCGAGTCTGGCAACAGATCACTTGGTCGAACACCCATGGGCCGTGGACCTTGGCCCTTCGATCTCGGCTTGAACAGCGGTTTGTGGAGACGGGCGACGACTTGGGCTGGAGATTTCGACAGCTGGTTCGCGTCCAACGAAGTTTGGCTGCCTTCCCGCGCTGGAGCTTGATTGCCTGGGATGAAGCATTTTTTCATCTCAACGACACCGACTGGGGAGCCCAAGCGGGATTCGACCAGAGCCGAGCATTCGCGGGTTTCGGGTTTACCAGGGACCCCGATGCCAAGGGTCGGGTCGAATTTGGCTACCTGAACCAAACCATCGACGTTCCCAGCGGGAATGATCGAACCCACCACCTGCTGTCGATCAATTTCTATTTTTGAACTGGGCACAGACAGCGGCTGCGGCAATTAGGAGGAGTCTTTCCCACCATTTTTCCCACGCCATCGGGCCTGGCTTTTGGTAGAATATGCCGCCGGGGCGCAGCCCGAGAAATGGTCGTGTCATGAACACCTGCAACGGAATTCAATGTTGGAGTTGGTCGATGTTCTTCGCGGGGAGCTGTCTCGCGATGGGGTCGGGCCTGTGGCTGCCCATGGTCCAAGCTCGTCCGGGCATTCCTTCCGATGACGGCGCCCAAGTGTATCAGCAAAAGTGTGCCAGTTGTCATGGCGAGCTAGGGCAGGGCGTGGCCGGCGTTTACGACCCGGCGATCTTTGGCGAGCGCTCGATTCCAGAGCTGGCTCGCTTGATCGAACGTACGATGCCCGAAGGAGAGCCGGAAGCCTGTGTTGGGGACGAAGCGGCCGCGGTGGCGCGATACATTCATCGCGAGTTCTACTCGCCGGCGGCTCGCATTCGCCAAGGTTTGGATCAGCCACTAAAAGTCGAATTATCACGGCTGACCGTCCCCCAGTACCGCAATGCCGTGGCGGATCTGATCGCGTACTTCACTCCGCCTCCGGAAGAAGTCCGAAAGGCCCCCGGCGGTCGGCGGCGGCAACGCGACCGAGAAAATCCCGCGACCGATCCAACTCCAACGGATGAACTTGGCCTACGCGGCGAGTATTTCGCATCGGCGGGCATGAGCAAGGCCAATCAATTGATCAACTCACGCGTGGATCAGCGACTCGAATTTGACTTTGGTAACTCAGTTCCATTCGAAGGTTTGCCCCAAGATCAGTTCGCCATAGTTTGGGAAGGATCACTGACGGCTCGTGATACCGGCGAGTACCACTTGCGCGTGACGACTCCCAACGGGGCGCGGGTCTACGTGAACTTGGACCCAAGTTCCGGCTTGCACAAATTGCGCGACGATAGTGCGGCGGCGGGCCAGTTTCCCTTGATCGATGCGTGGGTGGGATCGGGGACGGAGCGCGAAGAATCGGCCCGGATCTTTTTACTGGGGGGACGACGATATCCGTTCCGCATCGAGTTCTTTAAATATCAAGAGCCAACGGCGTCCCTCCGAGTCGAATGGAAGCCGCCGCATGGTGTCTGGGCGGTACTCGAAGGCGAGCATCTAACGACCGCCAATTCCAGTCGCACGTTTGTCGTCGAGACAGGATTTCCTGCCGATGATCGCAGCTTGGGATTTGAACGAGGAGCATCGGTGTCGCCCGATTGGTATTCGGCCATCACCAATGGGGCCGTGGCGGCAGCCGAAGAAGTGGTCAACCGCTTGCCGCTATTGTCTGGGGTGCAACCCTTGTCCAAAGAACAAGCGGAGGATCCGGCGGCCCAAGCGGCTCGGGTGCAGCAACTGCAAGATTTTGTCGTGCGTGTTGCGACGGTCGCCTTTCGGCGGCCGTTGACTGCGGAAGAAGTCGAATTGCTCCGTACCAAACCATTTGCGGATCCAACGCAATCCGAAGCCGCAGTTCGCCAAGCGATTGTCTGGATCTTATGCTCGCCAAGTTTCATTTACTCCGACCTGTCACCCACGACTGCCCCCGACTCGAACGCCGTTGCCAATCGTTTGGCACTCACTTTGTGGGATTCGGTCCCGGATTCGATTTTGGTGGCTGCCGCCCAAACGGGCGATCTGACTTCGACGGCAAATGTCGAGCAGCAAGCGTGGCGAATGCTCCAAGACAGTCGGACTCGGCATAAGTTGCAGGGGTTTTTCCGACATTGGTTGATGATCGAACAACGGGACTTAACCAAAGACACCACGCTGTTTCCCGGTTTTGACGAAGCGATTATCGCCGATTGGCGACGCTCGTTGGAGCTGTTTATCGATCACGTGGTGTGGAGCGAAAGTTCCGACTATCGACAACTGCTCACGTCCGAAGAAGTTTGGCTCAACGCGCGACTGCGCACACATTGGGGGATAACTTCCGATCCGAACACGGAAACGGACTCTCGCTTCGTCGCGATTTCCCCGGACGCCAATCGACGCGCGGGTGTGTTGACCCATCCGTACATGTTGAGTGCCTTGGCGTACCACAACAATACCTCGCCAATCCATCGCGGCGTGTTTCTTTCTCGGAACGTGATCGGCCGAGCCTTGCGATCTCCGCCGGTCGCCATTGCGTTCGAGAACGACGAATTCCCGGCCGACTTGACCATGCGTCAGAAGGTCTCGCATTTGACCCAAGATGCCAGTTGTTTGTCCTGCCACACGATCATCAATCCATTGGGTTTTGCTTTGGAGAACTTCGATGCGGTGGGGCGCTGGCGAGAAACCGAAGGGGGACACCTCATCGACTCGCGGAGCGATTACGAAACTGAAAATGGTGACGTCGTTCCAGTATCTAGTCCGCGAGATGTGGCCGAGTTGGCGCTGCAGAGCCCTGCAGCGCAGCGGGTCTTTGTGGCCCAATTATTTCAGCACATGACCAAACAGGTTCCCGCGGCTTATGGTCCAGAAGTTTTGGCCCAATTGGTCGATTCTTTTCAAGCCGATCAATACCACATTCAACGATTGATGGTCCGGATTGCTGTGCTTGCGGCAACTCATTCCGGAGAAGTCCAAATTCAAGAACCCGAGGCAAACCAATGACACTCGTTCATCAACGCCGCCAATTTTTGCGAGACTTGGGCCTGAGTGCTGCGGCCTTGCCGTTTTTAGCAAGTTTACCCAGCCTGAGCTTCGGTCGTACGTCGAAGGCGGAAAGGCGACAGCGTTTGATTGTATTTTTCTCGCCCAACGGAACGCTGCCCGACGAATTTTGGCCCAAAGCGTATGGCGATGAACTTCCGCTGCAATTTTCCCAGATGCTAAGCGTGCTGCAACCTTTTGCGGACCGAAGTTTGGTCCTCAAAGGGGTGCACAATCAAATTATGGGCGATGGCGACAATCACATGCGTGGGATGTCGTGTTTGTTGACGGCCACAGAGTTGAGTCCCGGCAACATCCAAGGTGGTGGTGAAACGCCCGCCGGTTGGGCCAGCGGACCATCCATCGATCAACAGATCCGAAGTTTCTGGCAATCACGCGAAGAAACGAAAACCCGATTTGGTTCGTTGGAATTTGGCGTCGCGGTTCCGAATCGCGCCGATCCATGGACACGTATGTGTTATGCAGGAGCCAATCGTCCTGTTGCTCCCGTGGACGATCCCAAGTTGATGTTCAATAAACTGTATGGCGGCGCCCAACAGCGACAATTGGTCGGCAGTGTCCTGGACTTGGTTCGCGACGACTTGCGCCGTGCCGAGCGATTGATCAGCCAAGAAGATCGCCGCCTCTTGGACGAACACCTGCAATCGGTGCGACAACTGGAGTTGGATATCGCCGCGGCCCATGCCCAGTCGGAACTCGTGCACCCGGAGCCAGAGATTGATCCAACCATCGAATTGGTCAACGACAACGCCCCGTTAATCAGTCGCATGCAGATTGACTTGCTGGTCAATGCGTTGGCCAACGACATGGCTCGGGTGGCGTCGCTGCAGTACATGCGCAGTGTCGGCGAAGCTCGCATGCGTTGGCTGGGCGTCGAAGAAGGCCACCATTCGTTGTCGCACGAACCGGACAATAACGAAGCGGCCTACGAAAAGTTAAAGCGGATCAATTCGTGGTTTGCCGGCGAACTGGCCTATTTGGCCGGCCGATTGGCCGCGACGCCGGAACCGGATGGCAACGGCTCGATGTTGGACCATACGCAAATCGTTTGGGTCAATGAACTAGGAAAAGGCAATTCTCATACCTTGTCCGACATTCCGTTCCTCTTGATTGGCGGTGGGGCTGGGTTCAAGACCAATCGCGCCTTGGATCTGGGTGGTGTGCCGCACAATCGGTTATGGTTGGCGTTAGCGCAAGCCATGGGCGACAAGGAGCTACAGACTTTCGGCTCGGCACGTTATTGTGAGTCAGGGCCTTTGACGTTGAGTTAAGCGTTGTTTGGGCCCGGATGGATTGTGAACGGATATCGAACGATTCGCCCGGAGTTGTGGGCACTGGTTTTCATCTGCAATGGCACCGGCCACGAGCATGATGGAACAAAAAAAGCGTGCCAAGTAACTTCTTGGCACGCTTCATCATGAGATCACCTACAAAATGCCAATTATCGGCCGCCGGTGCGGAATTCAAACCGGTTTGAAGACCCCGCAGCGGAATTTGGTTCGCGAGGTGCGGCTGGTGGTGCCGGAGGTGCGGGCGACGAACTGGATCGACGAATCACACGTGGACGTTCCGGAGCTTGGTAGTCAAACTCTTTGCCCATCATCTCTTCCAGTTTTTTGCGTTGGTCAGGATTTAGCTCGCCCAACAAATCGGCTTGAGCCTTCTTCTTCAGATCTTCCAGACGCTTCTTCATTTCCTTGTCCAGTTCTTCGGCTTTCTTCTCCAAAGCCTTCAACTGGTCGTCCGTCAGTCCCAACGCCTCTTTGATGTCTGTACGGTTCAGCATGCCGAGCGTGCCAACCTGTCTCATTTGCATCCGCAGGGCGACTTCCTTCAAGCGTTGAACTTGTGCCGGCAACAGTTGTTCGCTGATTTTTTCTTCGATGGCGGACTGTTGCTTCTTGATAATTTCGGACATCTCTTTGGCCTTGCTCGGGTCAAAGCCGCCTTCCATCATCTTCGAGACGGTTTCTTTGATCTGCTTGTTCATGTCATTTCGAGCGTTGGTGATCTGCTCCATTTGGGCATCCATGATGTCCAGTTCTTTGCGGACTTCCGGCAGGTTCAGCAGACTTCCCCAATTGTTCGCGGCCCCCATCATGGGGAGATCGGCACCCAAGCGGAACATCCCCGGCCCGTCAGGACCCGTCAAGAAAGCACTCGTGTCATTACCGCCAATCGCAAATACATTGCCATCCGCCGAATTGAACGAAAAGCCACTGACCATCGGCACGCCGCCGTCTACCGATTCTGCGGACATCACCACGATGCCTTCTTTCGGGGCACCTTCTTGGCCACCTTCTTGGTCAGCACTTAGCACAATCGTTGCGGACCGTTGTTCGGTAGTTTCAACGACTTCTTCCTGGGCAACGACCATCGTAGCAGGCATCAAGCTCAAAGCGCCAAGTAGGCTCTTGGCGGCCAAACCGCACATCCAATCTCGCTTCATGAATCAACTCCCATTGGTTTGATAAAAACCAGACCGAACCACCTTCGAGGCAAATCCCCGAAACTTCCAGCCGTCAGTCTGCTGATATTCAACTCATCCACGCCAGCGATATCTTGCACCCGCTAGCGAAAAAATTCGGCCGAATTCAGTGTGCCCTACTTTTGAGGCACAAATTTAAAGATGCGTCCGGCCGGATCACTGAAATAGACCTCGCCCTGTTGGTCGGTGCCAAAGGTGATTACCGGAACGTTTCCTTCCAGCGGAAATTCGTAGTGGGCCACGACCTGCTTTTTGGCGTCATCGTAACGGAAACCCCACATTTTGCCGCTCACGTAGTCGGCAAACAGGTACACGCCTTGCAGTTCCGGGATCGCCGAACCGCGGTAGACCAAACCACCCGTAATCGACTTGCCCAAATCGTGATGGTATTCCCAAATCGGTTCGACGAAATCGGCTGACGGCTCGGCACCTTGCGGCCCAAACGGGTGCATGCCTTCGCGCTTGCTCCAGCCATAATTTCCGCCTCGTTCGATCAGGTCAACTTCTTCCCACAGGTCTTGTCCCACATCTGCTGCCCACAAATGCTTGGTCACTGGGTCAAACGACATCCGCCACACATTGCGCAGGCCGTACGCCCAGATTTCGGGTCTGGCACCGGGTGTGTTCACAAACGGATTGTCGGCCGGGATCGAGTATTTGGCTTTGTCCGTTGGTTTGTCCACATCAATTCTTAGGATCGAACCCATCAACGTGCCCAAGTTCTGTCCGTTCTTGAACATGTCGTTGGCTCCACCCCCATCGCCGAGTGCGATATAGAGGTAGCCGTCCGGACCAAACTCGATCGTGCCACCGTTGTGATTCCAGGCTGGTTGGGGCACTTCCAAGATGCGAACTTCCGACGCACGATCGACTTGGTTGTCCTTGACGGTGAATTGGCTGATGGCGGAAAGTCGCGCCTTTTCGCTGCTGGTGAAAAAGAGGTAGAACTTGCCGTTGGTTTTGAACTGTGGATGAAAGGCCATGCCCAACAAGCCTTCTTCGTTCTCACGATCCTTGTACGTGACGGCTTCGGAAAAATCAAAGACCACTTTGGGCTCCGAAACGTCGCGATCATTGGGGTCAATCGAGTAGAGCACGCCGTACTGGGAAGCGATGAACAAACGACCTGAACCGTCGCCCGCATGATGAATCAAGATCGGGCGACCGATCTCAAGATTGGGAAACGCCATTTCGATGTCCACGGACAACTTCTGCGTTTCCAGTTTCGGGTTCCCGCAAGCGGCGGCTTTGGTATGATCCACATCGTCCGCGAACATCGACACGGGCTCGTTGGCACCGCACGAGACAGCGGCCAAACTCAAGCCCCAACAAACTCCAACCAACCCAGACGCGAACTTTTGAGTTCTTCGCATACCATCTTGTTCCAAAAAAACGCATGCCGCTCGCGGACCGTCCACTGCGAACGGTCCCATTCAAACCGGTGCCTTCCAGGAAGAGCTCACCGGACAAGTCCCCAGTTTATCACGAATCCCCGATCGTTAGAAGCATCATCGTCCCAATCCCTGTCGTCTGCGGGTTGACCCCGCAGCTTCACGCTATCGTCGCTCCGCGACTTTCCGAACCTGCGGTTCTTGAACGGCGTAGCCGTGGCAGCGTGTAGCCGACGGTGTCAACCGTCGGATCGGGTGTCAACCCATTTTCGGATAGCCCCGGAGGGGCGAAAGATACGTTCGCATTTGAGTTTCGCAAACCAATTACCCATGAAATTCGTCCTCAAACAGAAATTCGCGTTTGAACGTAATTCCATGTCGCGTCAGCAGCTTCATATACTCGTCTGCAAAACTAATCCCACGGTGATGGGCCTCTTGATTCTGAATGTATTTTTGTACCGTCGGGACTTGAGAATAGCTCACGGTGAAGGCCCCATAACCGGTTTGCCAGGCAAATGTCTCGGAGAACAATTTCTCGTCGTGAATCCACTTCGAAGAGTTGGCTTTCACGCTGCGGATGGCATCCGACAACGCGATTGTGGGTGAGCAATTTGCCAAAATATGAACGTGATCCTCAACACCACCGATTTCGATCAGGTGTCCTTTGATGCCTCGAACAATTCCCCCGATATATTCGTAGAGCCGTGGTTACGCTTCACCCGCGATCCAAGGCTTGCGATATTTGGTACCAAACACAATGTGATACGTCAGCTGATGGAATGAGCCCATTGTTTTTGCCTCCGTTTTGTAATGCACGAAGAGATATTGGTATTGCCAGCCCACAATCATCGGGCGATGGATTATACAGATCGTGGCGGTGCGGTTGGGGGAGGTCAGCGCGGGCAACCCCTGTCGTCGCGTCGCGACTTTCCTTGGGGTTGCGGCGTTTAACTGCGGGTTAACACCCGCAGCTACATGCTATCGTCACTCCGCGACTTTCCGAACCTGCGGTTCTTGAACGGCGTAGCCGTGGTAGCGTGTAGCCGACGGTGTTAACCGTCGGATGGTGTGCAACCGTCGGATGGTGTGTTGGTACGTTTTGGTTAGCCCCGGAGCGGGCGACAGCGAACGAGTTGATACCCGCAGCTAAACGTGATCGTCGCTCCGCGAATTATCGCAGCACATCCGACAGAACGTGACCGTGGACGTCGGTGAGGCGGCGTTCGATGCCGTTGTGATAGAAGGTCAGACGTTCGTGGTCCAAACCCAACAGATGGAGGATCGTGGCGTGGAAGTCATGAACGGTTGCCACGTTTTCTATTGCTCGGTAACTGAACTCGTCCGTGGCTCCGTAACTGAAGGGAGCTTTGACACCGGCTCCGGCCATCCAACAGGTAAAGCCCGCCGGGTTGTGGTCGCGGCCACTGGCGCCTTTTTGAAACGTCGGCATCCGCCCAAATTCCGTACACCACACAACCAGTGTTTCTTCCAACAAGCCACGTTGTTTCAAATCGGCCAACAACGCTCCGACGGGTTGATCCAGGACGCGGCCGTGCTGTTGGTACTGGCGCTCCAAGTCCTTGTGCCCGTCCCAATTGCTAACCCCTTCACCGCCGGTCTGATACGCTCCGTTGAACAACTGCACAAACCGCACGCCTTTTTCGATCAAGCGTCTAGCCAAAATACAATTCCGTGCGAAGGCGGCTTTGAGCGGATCTTCGGCATCATTCGCGCCATATGTGGTTAGAACATGCTCGGGTTCACTTTCCAAGTTGCTCAGTTCCGGCACACTGACTTGCATCCGAGCCGCGAGTTCATAACTGGCAATCCGCGCCGCGAGTTCGCTGTCCCCAGCGTATCGATTCATGTGGCGGCGGTTCATGCGATCGAGCATCTCGCGCGCCCGTCGGTCATCGTCGGGCGATAGATGCGCGGGGCGTTCCAAATTGCGAATCGGCTGAGCCGCATTAAAGGCCGTCCCTTGAAACGCGGCAGGCAAAAATCCAGGCCCCCAATTGTTGACGCTGGATTGAGGTGTCCCGCGCGGATCGGGGATCGCGACATACGCGGGCAGTTCGCTGTTCTCACTGCCCAACGCCCAAGTCGTCCACGCGCCGATACTGGGGAAGCCATCGAACGTAAACCCCGTCGACATCACGTTTTCGCCCGGACCATGCGTGTTCGTCTTGGTTGTGAGCGAATGCAGAAAACAGAGGTCGTCGGCCATGGCTCCGATGCGCGGTACCAAGTCGGATATCATCTTGCCGCATTCGCCACGTGGCCGAAACTCCCACGGGCTACGAATCAAATTGCCTTGCTCGCCTTGGAACGTAATCAACTTGTCCGAACCTGGCATCGGTTGGTCGTGCCGCCGAATCAGCTCGGGCTTGTAGTCGAACGTGTCGATCTGGCTGCAAGCTCCAGAACAAAAAATCACCAGCACATTTTTGGCGGCTGCCCGATGGTGGGCTGGACGAGGTGCAAACGGTTGCCGAGGATCGATCTGCGGATCGTCTTGGTTGCTGGCTGCTGGCGTCGAACCCAGCAACCCCTCCTGGGTCAAGAGACTCAACAGCGCCACCTGGCTCAAGCCAGAACTCAACTCACTTAAGAACCGGCGACGACTTGGGATTGATGAGGTGGGGCAGGGCATGAGTCACTCTTGGCGGATCGTTGAGGACCAAATGGGCGCTCCGTTCGAGGCCACTCTAATCCAAATAAGTTTCCAATGCAATTCTTCAAGCGACCGGGAGTAGGCTCGAGTGCATCGTTTGCGAAATCTGAAATCTGAAATCTGAAATCTGAAGTCTGAAGTCTGAAGTCTGAAGTCTGAAGTCTGAAGTCTGAAGTCTGAAGTCTGAAATCTGAAATCTGAAATCTGAAATCTGAAGTTTGACGTCTGAAGTCTGAAGTCTGAAGTCTGAAGCCTGAAGCCTGAAGCCTGAATATTCCGATCTCAAACTTCAAACTTCAAATCCGCCATAACGGGCAAATGATCGGATGCGATCTTGGCCAAGCGACTGCGAATTACTTGACTTGTAGGAACGATATTGGGCGAAACAAAAATATGGTCGACGCGCAGTATCGGGTAAGGGCTAAAGTAGGTGGGATGCGGCTTGCCCGCTTGCCCGTGCTCGACGTCTCGCAAACAGTCAGAGACGGCCGACCATGTCGACGAATTTGGAGCGGCATTAAAATCGCCGCAGAGAACCACGGGCCCTCGAGTTTGAGCCGGTTCGAGCCACTCCCGGACCAGTTCTTCTGCTTGCCGAACTTGCTCCGTCGGATAGATGCTCAGATGTGTGTTGATCACTTGCAGTTTGGTGTTGGTGTTGGTGTTGGTAGTTGCCGATGCTGGCTTCGGGTCGGCAATCGCGATGGCGGGAATTTGAAGTTCGATCCACAGGACCGACCGAGCATTGCGAGTCGCTTTCTGTCGCTGTAATAAACCCGATTTGACAACTTCGAAAGGGATCGCGGTTAAGATGGCGTTACCGAAGGCTTGGGGACCGTCTTCCCAAGCCGGAGCAAACGCAAAGTTCATTCCCAAGGCGTCGGCAATCACTTGCAGTTGGTCGACATTCTTCGAGCGGGGCCGCAATCGATCGATTTCCTGGAGGCAGACAACGTCCGCTTGGCATTGCCCGATCACACGAGCAATCCGTGACGGGGACAATTCGCCATCCATTCCGACGCCGCCGTGAATATTGTAGGTCACGATCCGCAACGGTCCCAACTGAGTTGTTTGGTCGTTGCGGCTCGCGCTGGAATTCGTTTGTCGCAGTAATGGCAGTGAACCCAGAACCTGTTCGGCCGCGACTCGCAAGTCGCTGGGGCGCGGGGCAACCTCGGAACTCAAGGTCGCGTGAACATCCGAAGGGAGCAAAGTAAATCCGGTCGATTCGTCGATGCCTGGTCCGTTGTGCCCTCCCGCTTGTCCTAGATAGTTGAGTGTCTCAGCAGTTCCGCTCCAGCCGCAAATCACCAAATCCCCGGAGTTCGGCTGGTTGGCGATCGTCAACAAATCTTCGGCCAAGTATCCCAAGTGGTTGTGCTTTGCGCCAAACACATGCACCGCATTTTCAGGCCAAGATTTTTGCTGGCCGTCTAACCACATTTGCACCCGCGCGGCATGCTCGCCAGTCGCAAACGAACCCCATCCAAACACGATTGGTGCCAGCGGCGAGCACGACAATTCTCGCGATAATTCGCAGCGTAACGCGAGAGCACGCGGGGTTAACAAATAGACATGCGCCATCGTCCCTGAGGGAACCAACAAGATGTCGGGCTCGGGTTTGGGATCTTGAACCTGAACTGCACGCCGCCAACTTCTTGCTTGCCACCATCGCGTCAACCCAAACCACGAAGAACGTGGTGAAGGTGGCGATTCCGAAAGGCGAAGTTCAACATGAAGGGGAGCTTCGAGTGATTCGTTTCGTTGTAGAATCAAACGCTCAGAAATTCTCTGCACCTCGGCAGCAAGATCCGCGCACAAAGTCGCTTTAGAACCGGTCGTCACTTCTTGGCCGTGTGTTGAGAAAATCCAAATGTCGTATTCGCGGCCCGACCCAAGATGGGCCGCTCGCCAGATTCGACGCAGACTGCGGTCGATGGCGCGCAGTTGCCGCCGAGCCCGCCGCGATTCCGGACCAAATCGATGGGACTGTTCGTCATAGCCCAAGAAGTTGACCTGAATGATTCGCGTGCCTCGCGCGGCGTCATAACAAGCGCCCAACGTGGACAGCTCGCGGAGAAAAACCGTTGCAACCACACGACTGGGGATTTCCTTGATCCGTTCCCACAAGGTTAACTCTGGGCGCGGATCGGGGGCGAAGCCAAGATCGAAAATTTCTCGACCCACTTGAATGGCACCGCGCAGCCACATCCCCAGATGCAGCAATGCGGTGCTCAGGATCTTGAGCGGATGCAGGGAGCGAAAAGAATCACCCCAGCCCGATGACGTGCCGCAAAAATGCACGTCCGTTGCTCCACCGCCTAATAAATTGCAGTACGAGCTGCCACCCGTTAGCAAACCTGATTGCCCGGTCGCCAGCTTTTCTTCGCAAACGCGGGCCGCCGCCGGTTCAATGATGTGAACGACTTGCTTGGTCGTTCGGTCATAATAACGCGAGCCAGGGATGACGCCACGAGCCCCGTACAATAGTTCTGCTTGTGCAGCGGCCCAATTCGAGGGCAAGCCGGAGTAACACGGCCCCAAGCGATATTCGATGCCGTTCGCCAGCGATTTGACAAACGGCATCTCTTGTTGCTCCAATGCCTCTTGCAAAACCTTTAACGAGAGACCGTCGATCTGCAGCAAGATCACGCCCGGCTCAATTGCGGTTTCACGCTGACGTGGCAGTCCGAGCCAAGTCACCGCCCACTCGACACTGGACCACCATCGCCGCAAGCCACGTGCGATACGCGACAAGCCCGTAATCTTGATCGGATCTTTTCGGAGAATGGGTGGATGCGAGGATTTCATAGGAAGTATCGGTCCAACGACAATTCGCAACTGCCTTCCGTAATCAGCATTCTCACAGATTTGAGATCAGGATCGTGGATAAAACAGTAGCCCGATTTGGCCGTTGTTGGAATGCCGTCAGTCTCCGATCGGGTCGCTATCCATCCGCCCCAATCGTTTGGCGTTTCGCAAATCATCGGCTAATTCACGAAGTTCGTCAACGATCTCCAAGCGTCGCAAAATCGCCGCCGATGACATGTCGGAACTGGCTCCACGAGATTGCGATTTAGGGCTCGGCAAAGCATGGTTGTTGCCGCCGTTGGATGGGATTGAATTGTCATGCATCAGGGGTTTTCCAATCGATTCAGCGCCTCGATGTCTGCCAAGTCTTGAGCACGACCAGCAATCTTTTTCATCTTAATCAATCCAGCGCGGGACACTAGGCGGAGAAAGTTGCCGTCCAAGTCGATGGCCTCGCGATCGCGCCAAACTTCTTCTAGGACTGGAGTGACCAACAACAAATCCAGAGTTACAACGTCCGCCCGATCGGCACGCGAGACGCGGAACAATCGCGTCTCTCGGTCCGTGCCGATGTGGAAGCGAAACAGCCCCGCTTCAAGATCGTAGCCGATTTGCGCCACGCTCGTTCGAGCTCGTTCCAAGTCCTCGTCTCGAATCAACAAGTCGATGTCTCTGGTAAAACGCGGATGACCATGCACGCTCAAGGCCAAGCCACCACACAAGGCGTAGTCGATTTGGTTTTGCTCGAAACAGCGGGTGATCTTCAAAAGCTCGTCTTTCAGCTTCATCTCGCAACTCCCTGGTTCAACTAAGACAACAAAAAAGTTAGTTCGTCGTCGCCCAAAGGCTCTTGTTCCTGCAATTGCTGATGCAAGACCGATAGTGTGGCTTCTGACGGGTCGTTGGTCCGAGCCAGAATTCGTTGTTCGAGTTCCGTCACCGATGCGGTACATGAAGCGATGAAGAACGGAACGTGACATCGCTGCGCGAGCGCCTCCATTTGTTGGCGATGGCGGCGCTGCAAAAACGTGGCATCGAGGATCGCCGTGAAGCCCGCTTGGAGGATATCCGCTGCGATCTGGGCCAATTCGTCATAGACGTGGTCCCGGGCCGCGTGAGCGTAACGTGATGGAGCCCCAGCTGTCTCGGGCAGCAACTGGCGCACGCGATCCGATCGGACTCGCAAACCTCGATGTTCTGCCACGAGTTTCCGAGCTACCGTAGATTTGCCGCTTCCCGAAAGTCCATGCATGATGATCAACTTGGGATGGCTGCCGAACGCGAGACGCTGGGCGACCAAGATATAACGTTGCCATTCCGGCAAGTTCAGGAACTCTGGCGACGAATCACAGGGCTCTGACGCGGCGACGTCCAACGCCAAGTGATCGGCGTCTAAGTTGCCGCAGCTTACCCCTTTGAGGTGCCCGATCTTCGCGCGAACCATGGCTCGGTAAACCAAGAAGAATCGCAAGACATCCAGGTTGTGGTATTCACCCGTCGCTTCCAAGTACTCACTAAGAAATACCGCCCGCAGATCGGCTCGGCCATGAGCCTGCAAGTCCATGGCGGTAAATGCGGACTCGCTAAACACGTCGATCCTTTGAAAGCGATCGTTGAACTCGATGCCATCAAACGCCGCCCACCGTTCTTGCCACATGACAATGTTCTGCAAGTGAAGATCGCCGTGGCATTGGCGAACATGACCAGTGCACGCGCGAGCTTCGAGCACGGATTTGATTCTTGCGAGATGAGCTTGAGACCAGTCTTGCAGGTGGGTGAGGCGAGCCAGCCAGGTTTTGGGGGCGAGATTTGCAGCTGCTTCCGACCCCCTCACCCCCAACCCCTCTCCCCCAGCGGGGGCGAGGGGAGCTTGTACACCGGGCGCCACTTGCGTGAGGGGAGCTTGTACACCGGGCGCCATTTGAGTGAGGGGAGCTTGTACACCGGGCGTTCCCGGAGTGGGGGGAACTTGTACACCGGGCGTTATCTGAGTCACTGGGATGGCGTTGAAGTAGTGGAAATTTTCGGTGCTGTCGTGTTCGATTCCGTCCATGTACCACGAGCAGCGAGCAAGGCTTAGCTTTGGTAGTTGGGCGTGACGCCGGGCCAAGTCCGCTCCGAAGTCGGCCGCCAACTTCCTCGTTTCAGCGGCCGATTGATCACCGTTCAACAGATGCCGACCGACGATCTCGGATTGTGAAAACTGTCGCATTAGCACCGCCCACTCGATCACCTGTTCGGGTTGAAATTCGACTTGATGAGCTGCGGGATCGATCAGGGTTCGTTGAGCAATCTTTACGATTGGAACGCAGGCCAAGTACAGCTCGGGGCAGAATCGCCGGTTGTACTCCAATTCTAATTCACAAAAGTGGTGGCGTTGCTTCAAGGTGTGATAGTCGACGAACTCAAATTGAACCGGCTTCTTGATTTTGTAGGCCAATGGTCCGGTCAAGATCACCCATGAGATATGAGTTTCCAAGACTTGCCACCGCGACACTTCATGAGCGACGCAAGTGGAATCAAGTTGTTGGATCCAATAGGAGTCGTTGGAGGTTTCGCTGGCCACGACAGAATGTCCTTCGCTCAAAACTTGCTGGCGATCGGCTTGCCCATGAGGCCGTCTACAAATTGGTTACCAAAGGCATGGACTTGTGCCCAGTCGGTCAGTTCCAGATCTCGATCCAGATCCGATTTCACGCCCGCACGTTTGGCCATCCAATAAACGAGTCGTTTCTTGAACCAACCGTACTGGCTGTAACGTAACGCTCCCGCAAAGACATGCGTGAGTTGCGGTTGCCAGCCCGTTCGTTGCAAGAATTGGGCACTGATATCCTGGGCCAGGGTTCGTTCGGTTTGATTCGAGCTAACCGTTTCAAAACAAACGGAGAAAAATGCCGCAGGGACGGAGTTCAAATGATCGCGATGTCGAGCAACCACGGCTTGAAATTTGCGGTCGTAGGCGCCGTAGTAAACCGGCGAACCCAAGATGACCGCTGTCGTTAAGGGTAAATCCTCGCGGCGGACAAGCAATTCCTGGCAGGTGAGCAATTGACACGCGATGCCGACCTCCTGCAACTGTTGCTGCAAAGCGGCCGCAATCTTTTGGGTCTGGCCATGACGCGAAGCATATGCGATCAGTGTTTTCATCCCGAGCCTGTAGCGTAATCATTTCGGAACAAAGGGGCATGCCTTTCCCAGCGTGTCAATCTTCCCCACGACAGTCTATCACACGATGGCTGGCAAGCTAAGCCAACCGGAAAGTCCTGGTGATAGGCGGCGGTTTAACAAAGGTGCGTGTGCTGGCTAAAGTCCGGTGACGGTACGTTAACCGTGAATTGCCCGATAGAATGAACGCTAATTATTGGCTTTGCTGCAACGTCCAGGAAACTGCTATCGAAGTTCATCGCGTGGGATTTTGGCCGGCGTCGCCAAGCGATATAATTCGAGTCGTCTGGAGGCAACCCGTTAAGACGGTAAAGAGTGCAACTTTCAGGGAGGAACTTGTCTACGTGGAGCCTGGTGCCCCCGGAGTGACGGAAAATCACATCATAACCGAAGCGGACCCGTTATTTCAGTCCGCGATACTGGGGACTTCCTGCCGTCAGTGGCATGCGGGAATGGCACTGGTCAATGACTTGGTGCAATGTCGGACGCGGCTCCGCAGACTTTGTCCAACCACGCCGGGCGTTTATTATTGGTTTGACCCCACCGGCAAGTTGGTTTATGTGGGCAAAGCCAAATCGCTTCGCCATCGCTTGGAAGGCTACTTCCAATCAACTCCCGCCGAAGACAAGATGCGCCGGATTCGCGATGTAAGCACGCGATTGGTCTGGGAAGAGACCTCGCACGAATTTCTCGCCTTGGTTCGCGAACAAGAAGTGATCATCGAACAACGACCGACTTGGAACGTCCAAGGTCAACCCAAGCGCCAACGGTTTGCATTCTTGTGCCTGTCCAATCATCGGGCGGCGAACATCTATGTGTCGTTCGACGAAACGCCCAACTCGCAAACCTATTTTGGTCCGATTCTGGGCAGTGGTCGGCTCCGAGAAGTCGCCGAGGCCTTGAACCACCACTTCTTGCTCCGTGACTGTTCTGAGCGGACGCCCATCGACTTCAGCCAACAGTTATTGTTGTTCCCGATCGAACGCGACGCTCTCTGTTTTCGACATGAAATCGGCACTTGTTTGGGGCCATGTGCCGCCAAGATTTCGGCCGACGAATACCGCGCGTCCGTTTCTCGAGCCGTGGCTTTTTTGCAAGGTTTTGATCGCACGATCTTGCAAGAACTACAGCGCGAAATGCACCAAGCAGCCAAAGAGCAGCGGTTCGAGAAAGCCAGCAGCTTGCGCGATCGCTTGCGATTGTTGCAGTGGGTCGATCGACGCTTGGACGAACTACGTAAAACTCGCTACGAATACAACTGTGTCTATCGCTTGGCCGCCGGCAGTGGCGAACCCTGGTGGGCCTTGCTGGTACAAGGTTGCGTGGTCGCGGTTGTGCGTCAACCTCGCCGTGAGCGCGAACGTCAAGCGGTCCGACGCCGTATTCTAGCGGTGATGGACCAAGCCGTCGCTGCGGGAACGCCACTCGCCGACGAACTACGTAGTCACGCCAACGGGGGATCCGGCACCAAGTCCAGGGCCTGGCGAGTCGCCGGCCCACAAACGACAGGTGATTGGGGGCAGTTCAGAACTCGCGTCCCGCAACTATTGATGCAATCTCTCACAAGCCGCTGGTTCCGTCGGCATGGTGACGAACACGACCAGCTGTTGTCGTATCGAGCCGCTTTGGAACTCGTCGAGAAATAACCATCCGTGGTGCTCGGCAAGCCGGTTCAAAATAAGTCGGATTTTTGTCAAGCTCTGTGAACCCAACTTCCGTTGCTGCTCATTACAATAGAGCCCGATTGAATCGGCCCGATCCACTTCGGTTCGATTCAATGGCGTTCAAAAAACTGGGGTTCAAACAAGGGTGGCTCAAACAAATCGGGCTCAAAAGCCTGGAACTTGTTGAAGGGAAAGTCCGCGTGAAGATTCGTACGATTGCTCAGATCTTGAGTTGGGGTTCGGTTGGGGTTTGTGGCGTGCTTGGTTTTGGCCTAGCGAGTGTTGATTCGTTCGGTGAGCGAACCACGCAACCAGTTGCGGCTTCGCCGGTCGTGGCGCGTTTTCAGAAACCTCAACAAGAAGACATGGCTCAATGGATTTGGGGAGCGGACGAACAGACGCGACGTGTGGCACTGCGGAAGACGTTTCAACTGCCCGACAATATCAAACAAGTGAAGTTGGCGGCGACTTGCGATAACCGATTTGAATTGTATTTCAACGGCCACGCGGTTATGGCCGGCGAAGAATGGCAACAAATTGAAAGCTTCGACGGGACAAAACACGCTCGCTCTGGTCAGAATGTGCTTGCGGTCTTGGCGACGGATGAAGGCGGTGCCCGCGGGTTTATCTTGCGAATGGACGTGATCGACGTTGCCGGGAAGCGGACCTCCATCGTTAGCGACGAAAACTGGCAAGCGCTCCATGCCGATGGCGACTCCACATTGCCGGAAAACTGGCAGACGCTGGAATTTGACGATCGCTCTTGGAAGCGAAGCCAAGCGATGGGGCCCGTCGGTGGCGATGGCTTGCCATGGAGCGGACAGATCGACGAAGCCAGTTTGGCGGATGCGGTTGGACAAGCGACGACGCCCGGAGAACAAATTGCTCGTGCGGCGGAGAACGTCACCGCCCTCCCAGGCTTCCAAGTGCAAAAGCTATTCGATGTCCCTAAAAACATGGGCTCATGGGTGGCACTGACCACCGGACGTGACGGGCGGCTAATTGCGAGCGATCAAGGTGGGGCCGGCCTGTTTGAAATCACGCCGGCCGACGTGAATGATCCGGCGGCCGTGACGCACGTCGAAAAACTGCCGATTTCGTTTTCTTCGGCTCAAGGTTTGTTGTGGAAAGACAACGGCTTGTTTGCCGTGCGCAATGGTTCGGGCTCGGGCTTGTATCGCTTGAGCGATTCCAACGGCGATGGCCAAGTTGATTCGGCAAAAATGTTGAAGCCACTCCAAGGTGACGGCGAGCACGGCCCCCATGCGGTATTGGAAACACCCGATCAGAAATCGTTGGTGGTGATTGGTGGCAACCACACGGCCGTTCCCGAAGGTTTGCAACAGAGTCGCTTGCCACGAAACTGGAGCGAGGACCTCTTGCTCCCGCGCCGTTGGGACGCCAACGGACACGCGGCCGGGATTTTGGCACCAGGAGGTTGGATCGCGCAAACGGATACTGAAGGGCAAACGTGGGAATTGCTGAGCGCGGGTTATCGCAACCACTACGACATGGCTTACAACGGCGATGGCGAATTGTTTACTTACGACGCCGACATGGAGTGGGACTTGGGCTCGCCCTGGTATCGACCAACTCGAGTCAATCACGCCACGAGCGGCAGCGAAATGGGCTGGCGCAGCGGTACCGGCAAGTGGCCAACTTATTACGAGGATTCGCTACCACCGGTGGTCGATATCGGACCCGGTTCGCCAGTCGGTGTCACGTTTGGTTATGGGACTCACTTCCCAGGGAAGTATCAGCGGGCGCTGTACTTGTTGGATTGGACTTACAGCACGATTTACGCTTGTCATTTGACACCGGATGGAGCTAGTTACCGAGGGGAAGTCGAGGACTTCGTCTTCGGGCAGCCTTTGCAAGTGACGGATGCGGTCGTCGGACACGATGGTGCGTTGTACTTCACCGCCGGGGGACGAGGCACTCGGTCGGCTTTGTATCGAGTGATTTACACCGGTGCCGAATCAAGAACGGAAGTCTCACGTCAAGATAAAGAATTCGCGGAACTACGCCAACTGCGCCGCGAACTGGAAGCGTTTCATAAACCAGGTCCTGCCGACGAAAAGCTGATTTGGGCTAACTTGAGTCACGCGGACCGACATATTCGTTATGCCGCTCGGGTGGCTCTGGAACATCGCCCGGTGGACTCGTGGCGCAAGAAAGCCTTGGCGGAAAACAATCCCCGCGCGGCGTTGACCGCGTTGATGGGTTTGGCCCGCGCGGGTGCTCCTGACGATCTGCCGAACGTGGTCGCAGCGCTCTTGAAATTGGAGCCAGCGAAGTTGGATGTTCTGGGGCGATTGACTTGGGTGCGCAACTTCCAGTTGGCGTTTACTCGCCTGGGAAGTCCGTCGACAACGCTGCGTGAAAACGTCCTGAGTCGACTCGAACCGATGTACAACGTGAATGGCGACCATGACTTCAACCAAGAACTGATTCAACTGCTGGTTTATTTACAAAGCCCACGAGCCGTCGAATTGGGCATGGCAACGATGCGGCACTTGGCCACGCAACCCGAGCCCATTCCTCAATGGAGTCGTTTCCTGCAACGCAATGCGGGTTATGGTGGCACGGTGCAAGCCATGTTGGACAACATGCCGCCGGTCCGTGCGATCCATTTTGCGTTTGTCCTGCGCAACGCGGAAGTTGGCTGGACGCCCGCCGCGCGTCGCGATTACTTGAGTTTCTTTGCGCGAGCTTCGTTGCATCCCGGTGGGGCCAGTTACCCCGGTTTCTTAAGCCAATCACTGGGCGATGCGTTGGCCAAAATCCCGGCTGCCGAACTGCCTTTGTACGATGACCTGTTGTCGGTCCCGTTGGGACGGCAACCGTATGTAGCGACTCCGCCTCAGGGGCCCGGCCAGAAGTGGACCGTGGCCGCAGCGCTTGAAGTGTTGGGGGATAAAGTTACCGGCGCTGACTTTGAAACGGGTCGCAATTTGTATCACGCCACCAATTGTGCCAAGTGTCATCGCTTTGCCGGCGAAGGTGGCGCGATCGGACCGGATCTCTCGACCGCCGGACGAAAGTTCGCACTCCGAGATTTGTTGGAGGCAGTTATCGAACCCAGCAAAGCGATTTCGGACCAATACGGCTCGCATCAAATCGCAACAGCCAATGGCCAAGTCTTGATTGGACGCATCGTGAAAATCGGCGAGCAAGTTCACGTCTATACCGCCGATATGGATCGACCACCGGTCGTTCTGGCTCCAGATGACATTGACGAAATGACCCCATCAACCGTTTCTCAAATGCCGCTCGGAACGGTCGATACGCTGAATCCAAGCGAGTTGAAGCATTTGATTGCCTATCTGTTGTCCAGCAGCGATCAGAACTCGGACGTATTTCGCAAGTAGTCAATCCACCCATGTCCGTGAATTCGAATGGACTGCGAATTCAAGGAAATGCACCGCCAGAGATCACGGAAGACGCCGAGCAATGGAGTCGTGTTAACGCGTCCTCGAGGTCCAACAACAAACAGAGGTTCGGCGGAAATCCGCCGAACCTCGTGTGTTTTTTAGAGTCCATCCACACTCTGGCGAGCGTCTCTACTGGCTTTAACTCTCGGAACCGACGGTTGCCGGGACGGCGTTGGGCAAGGGGTCTTCGGCGGTTAGGCCGGAGAACTTCAAGTGCTTGACCTTGCCGTCGTCGTTGCGGACGACGTCGACATAGATCCGGCTCTTGCCTTCGAAGGTGCCTTGGAGCAATTCTTCGCTCAATGGATCTTCGATATAGTTTTCCAAAGCGCGACGCATTGGCCGAGCACCCATGTCCAAGTTCGTACCCTTCTTGATCAAGAACTCGACGGCTGGTTCGCTGAGAACCAGTTCGTAACCACGTTCGGTCAAGCGTTCGCGAACTTTCGTCAATTCCAATTGGACGATCGAGACCAAGTCTTTCTTCTCCAGATGACGGAAGATGATCGGTTCGTTTGTCAATCGGTTGATAAACTCAGGACGGAAGGCCTTGCCAATTTCATCCAGCACGCGTTCCTTCATGCCTTCGAACGAGGCATCGTCGCCGGTGCCGGGCAAACCAAATTGCGATTCGTTCTTGATGGCATGCGCCCCCACATTGGTCGTCATGATTACAATCGTGTTGCGGAAGTCGATGTTGCGACCATAGCTGTCGGTCAAGCGACCTTCTTCCATGACTTGCAACAACATGTTGAACACGTCGGGGTGAGCCTTTTCGATTTCGTCCAACAGAACCACTGCATAAGGTCGGCGGCGGATTTTTTCCGTCAGCTGGCCACCTTCTTCGTAGCCGACGTATCCCGGAGGAGCACCGATCAAGCGGCTCACGTTGTGCTTCTCCATGTATTCGCTCATGTCGAAGGTGATCAAGGCATCTTGATCCCCGAACATGAACTCGGCCAAGGCTTTCGCCAGCAACGTCTTACCGACACCGGTTGGACCGGCAAACATGAAGCAACCAATGGGACGACGCGGGTCCTTCAAGCCAGATCGGCTGCGGCGAACCGCTTTGCAAACGGCCTTGACCGCGGCGTCTTGCGAGACGACCTTGCCGTGCAATTCGTCTTCCATTTTCAGCAAACGCAGCGAGTCTTCACTACTCATCCGAGTCAATGGAATGCCTGTCATCTTGGAGACAACTTCGGCGACCACTTCTTCGTCGACCAAACCTTCGCTGATTTGGCTCTTGTCGCGCCATTCGCGTTTGATTTGTTCCTTCTTGGCTCGCAACTTGTCGGCTTGATCGCGGAGAGCCGCAGCTTTCTCAAAGTCTTGCTCGGCGACGGCTTCTTCTTTCTCCTTGTTCAGTCGTTCGATGTCTTCGTCGATCTCTTGCAGATCCGGCGGTTTGACCAAAGAACGAATTCGCACGCGGGCTCCCGCTTCGTCGATCACGTCGATCGCCTTATCAGGCAAGCAACGAGCCGTGATGTAGCGGCTGGAGAGTTCGACCGCGGCTTCGATCGCATTGTCCGTGATTTGCACACGGTGATGTTCTTCGTATCGAGGCTTCAAACCGTGTAGAATTTTCACGGTTTGTTCCTGAGTCGTTGGATCGACCATGATTTCTTGGAACCGACGCGCCAGGGCACTATCCTTTTCGATGTGCTTGCGGTATTCGTCCAAAGTCGTGGCGCCGATGCATTGGATCTCGCCACGAGCCAACGCTGGCTTGAGCACATTGGCCGCATCGATGGCACCTTCGGCGCCACCGGCTCCCACCAAGGTGTGCAATTCGTCGATGAACAGGATCGTGTTCTTGGCACGGCGGACTTCGTTCATCACGGCTTTGATCCGTTCTTCGAACTGGCCGCGGTACTTGGTGCCGGCGACCATCATCGCCAAGTCCAAGACCACGATTCGCTTGTCCGCCAGAATTTCGGGGACATCGCCGTTGATGCAGCGTTGAGCGAAGCCTTCGACAATCGCTGTTTTTCCGACACCGGCTTCCCCCAATAGGACCGGGTTGTTCTTCGTGCGGCGGCAGAGCACTTGAATCGCCCGTTCAATTTCACGTTCGCGGCCGATGACCGGGTCTAGTTCCCCGTTGCGGGCCAATTCCGTCAAGTCGCGACCGAAGGAATCCAGAGCCGGAGTTTTCGATTTGCCGCCCTTGCGTTCGGGGGTGCCCCCACCCTCCGCTTGCGGTGGATTATTGGACGAACTGACTTCGCGGCCACTGCGTTCGGAGCTTTCACCGCCTTCCAGACCGTGCCCCAATAAGTTGAGAACTTCTTCCCGGACGTCGTCCAATTTCATGCTGAGATTCATCAGCACTTGGGCGGCCACCCCTTCTTGTTCACGGAGCAAACCCAGCAGCACGTGCTCGGTTCCGACGTAGTTGTGGTTGAGGTTCCGAGCTTCCTCCATCGAGTACTCGAGGACCTTTTTGGCACGCGGCGTGTGCGGCAATCGCCCCAGGGTCACCATGTCCGGACCACTTTGGACGAGCTTTTCCACTTCGTTGCGAATTCGACGCAAATCGATATCCAAATTGCGGAGGACATTGGCCGCAACGCCACTGCCTTCTTTGACCAATCCCAGCAAAATATGCTCCGTGCCAATATACTCGTGGTTGAAGCGGTGGGCCTCTTGGTTGGCCAACTGCATTACCTTCCGGGCGCGGTCTGTGAATCGTTCGTACATTTTCGGTTTCTCCCTATATCTCGTTTTGCGTCACGATCCCATCCATGCGTTGGTAATCGTGCCGCAAAAACCGCAAAGGTCAAGGTGGGGCGGTGGGCTCGCTACGGCAGACGAGCCCGCGTGGTCACACTGTAGCTCCCGTCGCCCAGATGGTGGATCAACTCGTAGCTACTGTCGCCCAACGGCGAACAAACCCGTAAATACCGTCGCCTAGCGGCGAACAGACCCATAACGACCGTCGTCAGACATTGGTAGATGGATATCTCCACCATGAGTCAACCGTCGCTACAAATCTTTTTACCACCAACGCTCTACTGCAAATCTTTGGCCAAATCGTCCGAATCTTCCGGTTGCCAGTTGTCGATGGCCGCCGACTCTCGTTCGAGCTCAAAATCCCAGTGTTGGGCGGCATCCCAACGCCGGACGTCTCGCAATTGCTGTTGGGCCGCCGCCAGCTTTCCCTGGTGGCGAAACATCGTTGCTAGCATCATTCCAGCGGCAATGTCGTCCGGATATTGTCGCAGTTGGCGGCGCAACAGGATTTCTGTCTCTTCCCAATGTCCGCGAAGGTACGCCGCCTGAGCTTCTGCCAAAAAGTCGGGTTGGTCAGCGGACGGTTGGGCACCTGTCGGCACCAGCAGCAAGTCGGGGATCTGCCGCCAACCGACCCAGCACAACGCGATCCAGACCAAAGACAGGATCGGCCACAGCCACAAGGGACTGGGGAGCGGTACCCAAAGAGGCCACAAAAAAGTGTGGATCAACGTCAGATTTAACGCCCCTGCGAATAAAACCGCACAGGCCAGCGCGTTCCAATCCCCGCGGAGCCACAATCGAGGCAACCCAGGCCACAAGCACAACCAATGATCGGACAAGTTCAAAACTCAATTCTCCTCAATCCATGGCGACACCTTGTTCGGATTCTATCGATCCCAACGGTTTTCACAAAGACGAATCGGGGAGTCCGCTAGAAATCGCGGCGTCGTCAGAATATTCGGCCGATTCCCAACGGTCATCTAAAACGCGAAGCCACCTCGGAACATGATCGCAGTGCCAAGATAACTGTCGGCCGGATCGGTCGAGCGATAAATCAATTGACGTTCGAAGACATAGCCGACTTCTCCAAATCCCGTTACACCTCGCACCCCGATCCACTCCAAACCGGCCATCACGCGCATGTCGTTCAAGTCCACTTGATCTTTGAAGTTCGCTTCGCGATTGATGGTCCAACTGCCACCACCGTATTCGCCAGAGACATAACCCCAAACTTCGACATTGCCAAAATTCGGAAATCGCTTGGCGAACTTGGGGCGCGGGAAATAGAAGCTCAACCGCGTGTTCGGGTCGGGTGTCCAAAACAATCCACCGGCCGGAAGCAATTTGATTTCGACTCGGTCCAAGTATTCGACGCCTAGCTTTACCGTGCTGACCGGGGACAGACGCATCCACAACAGGCCAACCCCCGTGAAACGAAGACTATGTTGCGTGAAGGTCTCGAAGTCCGAATAGACTCCCGTTGTGAAGTTGAGTTCGCCCCCGAATTGTTGATCCAAAGGTGTCGAGTGATCGAAACTCAAGTAGGCGCTGTAGGCACTGCCGGGCAAATCGTTCCCGGTTATGGAGTTTGGTCCCTGCCAATTGTGAACCACAAAACCAGGTGAGATGGTCAACGGCATCTCGGAACCAAGAAAGTTTGGCAAACTGAGACTGGTGGCAATCTCCGAGTCATTGATCTGCACGCGGTCGACCGTGCCACCCCGAATGTACGTGTGGCGAATTCGAAAGGCGTGCCACAACTTGTGCCAATCACTCTGTTGCCAGAAACGCTGCCAGGACTGAGGTGACCAAGTTTGCGTGCCATTGGCATTGGGGTTATTTAGTAAACCACCGGACCAAAACCCATCCGCTTGAGGAGCAGCAAAGATCGATGCCGAATCATTCGCGGGATTCGCAAACGGATTGCGAAAAATACTCGCTTGAGGTGGTGGCAAGTTTGGATAACCCACGGGCACTTGCGGTGCGAACGGGTCGATGCCCCCGACTCCGGGCTGGACGATTCCCGGTTGGGCGATTGGTGGTTGGCCCACACCGGACTGGAAGACACCTGGCTGGAGGATGCCCGAATTGTTGGGAGCAAGGTTAGGGTTCGGGTTGGCAAATCCCGGCGCGATTGGTCCGCCGATGTAGGGGTTGCCCGAATAAACGCCAGGCGTCAAACCGCCCGCACCCGGCGCGGTGACTGTCCCCAAAGAATTGGCCGGCGGGGTGACTGTCCCCGTAAATGGGTTGATGGTCGCCGGACTGGGAGTTCCCGGGGCATAAGGCGAGGGCGTGATCTGAGTTGATGGGGCGCCGATGGCCGGCAGCGAAGGTTGCCCCAGGTACGCTCCAGGTTGACTTCCGCCCGGTAAGAAGGGGTTCGGCTGCGGACTCGTCTGTCCCCATGTGTTTGCGGCAATCGATCCGAACCCGATCGTCATGCCGAGCGCGTAAGCGACGACAACCACCCGATGGCGTAGGCCAAGGTAGTGCTTTTGTCGTCGGCAAGGAGAATTAGGGCCAGTTTCCATCGCACCGCCGCTTCTAGCAAACTTGCTCCAAACGGGCAACGTCAGATGGTTGGGGCTCCGGCTGATAGTTGTAAATTGGCCGACACACGAACATAATCGGCGTTGGTTTGTTTGAAGTGGAATTTCATCTTGTTCGCCATCGACCCTCGGAAAGGGGCAGCATTATCATGATTCTTCAACGAAGCGAATGCCCTGGCTCCATAGAGGGCTGCTGGCAAATGGCCATTCGGTACATGTTGTTGGGATGTTTGGCAATGATTTGTGCAAATGCCAACGGTCAGCAGACCAGCAATTTCCAGATCGGCGATGTGGTCGAAATTCAGGTTCGCAACCGAGTCGTGCACGGTGAGGTTGTCGAGTTTGTCGGGCCGGGAAAATGGTTGAGGGTCAAGTACCGTTTTGTCAACAGCGAGCAATTCCAAGACGTGATGCCGCAAAAGGCCAAACGTATCGATACCCTTGAATCCCCAATCACCGTGACGGATGCTGCCGATCGAACATGGACCGATAGTACCGGAAAATTTCAAATCGAAGCGCGCCTGACCGAACTTAAGGCGACCGAAGTCACGATTGAAAAGAAGGATCGCAGTCTTGTAACTTTGGCGTTGGACAAGTTGAGCCCTGAGGATCAAGTCTATTTGCGTAGTTTTGCTGCTCAAAGGTATTTGGCTCAGGCCGCCGAAATCTCGCGCGGTAACAATTCGGCTATGCCGCTCGGCCAAAAAGGCCAGCTCGATCAAAACGAATTGATGGAGCAACAGCGGGATGAGGTGATGCGGCGGGCCGGGATTGACCCAGAGAAATTCAAAAGAGAAATGGAAGCCAATTTCGGTTTCGACGATTTTCCTCGCAATGGGCTGCCCGGGAGCGGTCCTCAGAATCCGCGCAAGCCGGCGGCGAATGGGGCCACGAAACTTTCTGAGCCAGTCAAAGTGGTTTCCTTGCCAGAACCCCTTGCCGTCCATGTGGATCGATGGACTTATGTTCCGGCTGTTGCTCCCAACCCGCCACCAGATTGGTTGAACAAGACCATTGAAATCTCGTCATTTGGGTCCCAGTTTGGCATGTCGCAACAAATGAACGATGACCCGTTCTGCCGAATGAGCGGAGTCGGGCCAGTGTTCTCGTTTTTCGACCCGTCTCGTCCAGGTTCAAACTTGATAATTTTTGACACGAAGAGCTCAAACGTGATTGGACGTGGCTCCAACGAAGTGACCGTCGGCGCTGCGGTATCGCCCTCGGGCAAGCTGCGCGTGTACTGCCTGTCTGACCCTGGGCAACCACCACTCAACGGTCTAGATTTGCGGCATAGCTATACCGAGAGTACGCGCCGTTCACTTTCGTCCGAGCAGTTTACAGAATTTGTCAACAAGGAGCGGATCAAGTCGCTGCAAGTGGATCCCACTGTGTTTTCTGGAATGCCAACCTTTGTGACTTTCTTAAGTGAAGATCATATTCTCACCGTCGGCAAGAAGATAATCTTGTGGGATATTGCTAAAGACCAAGCCAATTACGTCATCGAATTATTTCCGAAACAAATGGCCTACAGTCGAGACATGAAGCACGCCGCAATTTTTGCAGAACGGTCGGTCTGGTTACTAGAGCTGATGACCGGGAAACTTGTTGGGCAAGTCAAACTAGATGCCGCACTGGCGGAAAACCTGAGCGCCCTGGATTTTTCCTCGGATGGACACCAACTGATCGCCGCGGCGGGAAAGACAATCTACGGTTGGAATCTCACAAATGGAACAAACGAGTTTGAATTTGACGCGAAAGAGCCAGTAAACCGATTGATGTGGGTGGATAACGCGTTTGTTCTGGTTAATAACCAAACACTATACGAGCCAAAAACGAAACTTGTGGTTTGGAACTTTAGTACGGGTATTGGAAATCTTCTGTCGGTTGGTAATGCGAATTGGTTCGTTAGTCCGTCTGGAATTCGAATGGTTGAAATCATTGATGCGAATCGTCGGACTCAGATCAAACGAATCATTCATCTGACCAACAATCCGGTCGAGAAGCCCGATGTTGAAGTCAAACAAACTCGCATAGCGCTCAAGACGGACTTTCGGTTCCTGGGACGTGATGCGCAACGCGCCCAGACTGGACTAGAGAAATTGTTGACAGACAATAACTATATTCTCGATGACAACGCCCCGCTTGTCCTGCATGCCGTGATCAAGCGTGAACCCGAGGTGACGGAGGACATCAATCCTCGTGAAGCGCGAGTTCGAGTTCGCTATCACCCGCACCTTAGCGAAATGTATCTCATTTCGGCCGGACGCCAAGTTTGGCATCATTCAAGGCGCGATACAGTCGAAGGGCCGAGGATCGCGCTCTTCAATGACGAAACGGTTCAAGAGGCCGTTGATCGATTGAGTGGACCCAAGGTTTCGTTTTTTCTTAATGCGCCGATTCCTGGGGTGAGTCGACCCGTTGAGGATGGTCTTGGTCCAGGGCGGTCGATCGTTTCGCACCGCAATGGAATCAAATAGAAACACAAACGCTTGAGCACGTACTGGTCGGGCCAATTCAATCGGCGGAGAGTGTGAAGAAGATCTATGCGGATACGTGACGACTGAGGGAGCACCAACGCTCGTACATTCACCTCCGTATTTATTAAAGCCATTGGACGGAAGCTGAGAATCCAGGACTTGCTCAGCGAATTTTCATCGGCTTAATTAAGATTCGGATCTCGCGGTTTCTGCTTGGCTAACCGTGGATCTCGTTGCATCACTTGCCAACTGACTTGACCGCAGGCCGCGGACCACATGTCGTAGGGGTCTGCAAAAATCAACTCAGGAGTTGCGGGGCTGGTGTGCCAGCCTCCTAATTCGCACTCTCCTTCCAGTTGCTGCTTGCCCCAGCCGGAATAGCCCAAGTAAAAACTGTAGGGTCGGGAATCGAGTCGCAATAGCTCCAAGATCCGGTCTCGCTGCGTTGATATACAAACCCCAGGCATCACCGTCAAATCGGCTAAGTCGTCTTGGGTGTGCATGACCACCAATGGGCCCTGGACCGGGCCACCCCAACAAACGGGCACGCCATCGGGGACCTCCAATTCATCCGAGACACTCGAGAATATCTCGGCGGGCGAAATACTGATCGGTCGGTTCAAGACCAAACCCATGGCCCCATCTTCCGGATTGTGTCGAATCAGCAACACCACGGTCCGAGCAAATTGCGGATCTTCCATGTCGGCAGCTGCTACCAAGAGATGCCCGGTGAGATCCTGCATCGCAACTATTCCTAAGAAAGAGTTCGGTTCCCGAGCACATCGCGCCATGTGCACGCCGCCCACGACCATCCCACTCCAAACCCAATCATCATCGTCAACTGCTCCGCAGTCAACTGACCCTTCTGACGCAAGTCATCAATGAGAATCGGCAGTGTCGAAGAAACCGTGTTGCCGACATTCCGCATGCACAACGGCATTTTGTCAAAGGTCAAGCCGAGTCGTTCACGTAATTGATCCAACATTTTGAATGTGGCTTGATGCATCAGAAACAAATCCACGTCTTCCATCGAGATCCCCTCACAGCGGAGGACATCATCGATGACACCCGGGATCGCTCCGATCGCAAAGTTGATCAAACTGGGGCCATCCATATACAGATCGCTACCCCAACGCGCCCGATGCCTGGGCCGCAAGGCCTTTTCCTTGGGCCGAATACCTTGATTCACCAACAACGTGTTCGCTCCCGAGCCATCGGTCCCAAATTGCATGGCTTTGATGGTTGGCTCCGTATGGGCCTCCAGCAATGTGGCGGCGGCCGCATCGCCAAAAATTGGTCGCAAGCTGCGATCCGCGGGGTTGATGTACTTTGAATAGGTCTCGGCCGTGATCAACAACACTCGCTTGACGGCACCTGTTCGAATCAATCCGTCCGCCAAACTCACGCCATAGACGTAACCGCTGCAGCCCAAGTTGAAGTCCAACGCTCCACACTTGGTCGGCAAGCCCAACCGCTCTTGCATCATGCAACTGGTGGTCGGCAGAGGACAGTCAGGCGTTTGCGTGCACAGCAAGACGAAATCAATCGACTGGCGATCGATGTTGTGTTGTTCGAATAACTTTTCCGCAGCCGCGACCCCCAAATCCGAGGCCGTTTCCGCCGGTGCCGCGATATGACGACTGTAGATGCCCGTCTTTTCACCGATCAAATCCATGTCCCATGACGGATTCGCAGCGGCTAAATATTCGTTGGTTTCAATTAGTTCCGGATAATGGATAGCGATTGGACCTAAAGCTGCGTATTTCACAAAATATCCGTTATCTAATCAAATGAAGTCGCGCCCCGAAAAGCCGCCGACCTGAGGCATGGCCAAACGGGCAATCGCCACCAACAGGGCCTCCTAGTTTAGCGGATTTCTTCCGGCCGAAAACGGCACCAGGGGCCTAAATTTGGAACAAGCAGCCAAAACTTTTCGACGAGGTTGTTCCTGCCTCAAACGGGAAGTTCACAGCACCGCCCACGTTTTGGGAAACGGGGCGACTGAGGAGCTGTGGATGATCCGGTCTTCGCGTGTCCGCGTTTTGCCAAACATCGCTAGGTTCGAATGGAAGGCACGCGGAAACGAAGGGTCGCTAATTCTGCTGGAAGTAAAACGTACCCTTTTTGTTTCCGACCACAACGTCGGGCTTCTGGTCGCCGTTGACGTCGCCGACGGTCACTTGGGTACCTACCCCCGAGTTGGTGTCGATCAAATGGGGAGCAAAACGAACCTTACCGTTGCCTCGCACCGTTTTGAACCAGTACAACACCGCGGGATCCGTTTCTCCTGGGTCGGCGCCGTTATGCGCCCAAAATCGTTTTCCGGTTACGACATCCCGCAAGCCGTCACCATCCATGTCGACCAATTCCATCGCGTGCGGCTGTGTGAAGACAACCTGATGGTCGGTCTGGTCCGGCGTCACCCCCACAACCCAATTCAACTCGAAGTCGATCTTGCCTTGAGTGTCTCGAATTTGTCGATGCCATACGACTCCCCACTGATGAGCATGGACGGCACACAAGATGTCGTTGAGACCATCGCCATCAAAATCGTACGAGTACATCTGTGAAGCTGCTGGTGCAAAAGCCACTTGGTGGTACTTCCACAACTCGCCTTTTGTCCAATCTTCGGGTTGTTGCAGCCAACCGCCCGGCGTTAAGAAGTCGATCCGACCGTCGCCGTCCACATCGCCAACTCCAATGCCATGCGAGAATCGACCGCCCGCAATTTGCTCCGAAACTTTATGGAACGTCCACTTGGCAAACGGATCGTTGGGGTCAGGCGTTGCAAAGCCAAAGTAGCCATCGGTCTGGAATATGAATTCAGGCTTTTCATCACCCACCAGGTTCCATAATCCGGGGCTCTCGTTGTCCGTGATATCGAAGATGATGTGCTGTTTCCAATGTTCCTTCTGGTGTACCGCCGCAGGACCAGGATTCTGATACCAGGCTGTCTCGGCACCGGGGAATCCGACACGCATGATGTCCACATGACCGTCGCCGTTGAAGTCGTACGTGTACGTCAAGAAATGTTGCGAATAACTACCGATGGGAAATTCTTCCACCGCATAGACCTCGAACCGTTCCGAGTACTGCGGGCCCTTGTACCAATACGGTCCCGATACAATATCGTTCTTCTGATCCCCATCGAAGTCCGCAAACGAAGCACCTTCAGCGAAAAACTTCTCGGTTAGGATCTGCTTCTTGAAGTCGTTGGAAATAACCAATTTATCCGGGTGCGGATGGTTGGTTAACGGTGGGTCCTGGGCCGATACTGCGGTCATCCAGCCACTACCAACCATGGCGGCCACACAACTAATCCGGCACCAAGTTCCAAGCAACGTTGATTTTTGACGGTTCATGCGGCAGGTTTCTTTCGAAAGTAGGAGGGCAGTGACGACCCCGGACGCGGTTGGTGAACTACGGGAACATCTCCTGAGACGACAGGCATCCGCTCCCAGTGTACTCGATTCGCCCGCCCGCGAAAATCACTTGGTCGAGGACTTCGGGTCTATAGCCGTCTCACGCAGACCACGAACCTTCGGCAACAACCACAATGCTTCGGCAAACATCCAGAGCTGTAAAAAGATCGTGGCGACCCCAATACTCCCCAATACCCAGTTTTGCGCTTTACCCGCAACCAAGAAACCATTTGGACCAAACAATTGATAGCCCAGAGCCCACAACGGCATCACCGCCATTAGAACCAAAGGTAGGACCAAGAAGTGCACCGGAATCCCTCGTCGCCACAGATAAAATAAAATCACCAGAAACGCCAACCCCGCCAACAGTTGGTTGGTTGCTCCGAACAACGGCCACAGAATGGTGCCCCCAGTTCCCGGCCCGCCGCTACTGCTGGGCATCAAAGCAATCATCGCCGCCAGCCCCACGGCAATCCCTGTCGCGACGTATTTATTTTCAACTGGCTTCAGTTTCAGATTCGTTCCCAATTCTTGGATCACGTAACGCTGCAATCGAGTTGCAGAATCCAGGGTCGTGGCCGCAAAACAGGCCACCAGCACCGCCAATACAGCTTGCCCCAGCACCAACGGAATCTTGAACACCGTCAGAAAACTGGCGCCACCATCCACAAACGCTCCAACCGTTTCGGCCATGCGATAGTCGTTCCAAGATCGCGCAGGATCGTAACGTTCGCGCCAAATTGCGAACTTCGCTGCCTCTTCGACGACAGGCTCGGCGACAGGTGATGGCATCTTTGTTGGGTCGATCGACTCTTTGGCGACAAACTGGTAGCGAGTCTTCCCAGCGGCGTCGGTCGTTTCCGTTCGTTGAAACAAACCCATCCCGATCCCAGCACAACACGCCAAGATCACGGTCACGGCCAATCCGCTCTCCAACAACATCGAGCCAAACCCAATCGCTTGCGAGTCCGATTCTTGCGCAACTTGTTTGCTGGTCGTTCCACTCGAAACCAAGCAATGAAACCCACTGACGGCCCCACAGGCAATGGTGATAAACAAGAACGGGAACATTGGCGGTGCCCCCGCGGGCATCTCGTTGGCGGCGACCATCGCCGGGGCACTGGCGACCAAGTCCGCTTGATTGGTTGCCCCCGCATAACAAATCGCAGCAACCAACACGCACAGTGCGATGATCAGTTGCCAACTATTCAAATAGTCTCGCGGTTGCAGTAGCAGACTGACCGGCATCACGCTGGCGAAATAGCAATACACCAACAGAATAATGGTCCATAGCACCACCGAGTTCGCCCAACTGGGGAGGCTCTCTCCGCCCAGCGTCGCCCACCACTTGTCGGGCTCCAACCGAATCGGCATATGGTAGGCTCCTAACCAAACCGAACCATAGATCACTAACATCATCACCAACAACATGGAGGACGACGCCGACTTGCCCTTTCTGGCCAACCAACCGAACAACACGGCCAATGGCAAGGAGATCCAGGTCCCCAACACACTGGAAGGATAAAGCTGGAAGACTTGGGCCACGACCAAGCCAAAAATACCCAGCACAACCGTCAGTGCAAAGAACAAAATCAACAAGAACAATAACCGTGTGCGTTTGCTGATCAACCGGCCAGCTACTTGGCCAATCGTCTCGCCGCGATTCCGCAGCGATACCACAAGCGATCCGAAGTCATGTACCGCGCCCACAAAAATGCCACCCAATAAAACCCATAACAATGCCGGTAGCCAGCCCCAAAACACCGCCAATGCGGGGCCGACAATGGGCCCTGTTCCCGCAATGCTGGTAAAGTGGTGCCCAAACACGACACTCTTCCGAGTGGGCACAAAGTCGATTTGATCCTCCATTTCTCGTGACGGAACCAAACGACCGTCATTCAACTGAAAGATCTTTTCCGCCAGATAAGAACCGTAGATTCGATACGCGCTTACCAACGCCACGACCGTGACCAAAACAACAATCAAAGTGCTCATCGCGCGACACAATTTCTACTTGGAGGACCCAAACCCGCCCACGACCAACGTCCTACACGTCGGTCGACAGGTCAATGAATAAACAGGAACTCATTCGAGTTCAGAAGTACCCGGCACATGGCCGGTAGCCCCTGATCCGTCACGAACGGTTGGAGTTCCGCCAACTCGTCCGCTTCCGGCACGCGAGAATACACCAATTCAAACGCATAGTGAATCTGCCTTTCGGCGTCGGGACTCCACTGCTCCAATCGTCGCGCCATCGTCTCGGCTTGTTGCTGCACAAATCCACTGTTGAACAGATTCAAGGCCTGCAACGGCGTCGTCGAACGACTGCGCTGCGGTGCAATTTGGGTTCCGTCCGGGCAATCGAAGGCCCCAAACACCGCATCTTGCTCTTGGCGAACCTTGGTCTGATAGATCATCCGGCGAAAATGTTCTGGACCGTAGGACTCCAACGGATGGTAGTGTCGCACGTTCTCCATGTCCACGACAAACGCACTAAAACCGGGCCCACCACCGCTGAGTTGCAGCGAGCCACTGACAGCCAAAATCTGATCTCGAATAATCTCGGCTTCCAAACGACGCGGCGGATAACGCCAAAGCAATCGTCCGCCCGCATCCTTTTGTAGCCCCGTCTCATTAGGCAAACTGCTTTGCTGCCAAGTCCGCGAAAGCAAGATTTCTCGGTGCAGTTGCTTCAATGATCCATCGTGTTCGCGAAGTCGCAGGGCCAACCAGTCCAATAGCTCGGGATGAGATGGCAAAGCCGCGTTCCGACCAAAGTCGCTCGCTGTCTCGACGATGCCCACCCCAAAATGATACTGCCACAAACGATTAACAATCACACGCGCCAGCAACGGGTTGTCTTCTTGAACCAAAGCATTGGCCAACGCCAAACGTCGATCTTGATCAGAAGCATTCGGCGGCAGGTTCAATCGTCCCAAGATCTCCAAGGTTTCGGGACCAACTTCTTCGCGCGGGGACAGCGGATCACCGCGAAACAACTTGTGAGTGGTCCCCGGTTGAGCAAAGGTTCCACAAAACGCCTTGGACGGTCCCGCCAGTAACTGGTAGCGTTGGCGAATGGCACTTAATCTCTGGCCGAAGGTACCCTCACTATAATCCGTTGCCGCAGCGACCAAGATTTGATCGTACACGTTGGATTCGCGACTGCCCATCGGCAAGCGGCGCTGCGAACTTGCCACGGTCGTCCATGTCACTTCGTCCGAAGACAACTCGATCGTGTAATTCGTCGCGAGACGGTCGGCAAATTCCGATTTGCGATCGCGAGCCCATTGAACTCGGTCGACCGCAACTGGATCATTCCACTCGATTTGTACCCAGCCGGTTCCCGACGTATCGCTGATCCAACTGAAGTCATTTCCGTAACGCCCGTCGTTGAGATGTTCCAAGCGATGCTTGGGATTGTTCGGGTAAGTGCCGGAACTAGACACTCGGGCTCCTTGAGCCGCTAATCCAACTTGTTGTTCCCCAGCAAATATCTCGAGTTCATCTAGGCATGGTTCGCTGGCGTTTGTGGCGTGGATCGTGAAGCGTAGTAGCTTCGCCACTTGCGGTTCGAACAATTCGATATTAAAGGCGGCGTCGACAGGTGGCCACACGATCGTGTTCGCAGGCTGAGTTCGGCAGTGAGTCCATAAGTCGTGCTGCCATCGCCTGAAATCGGCGTCGATCGCCAGTTGTTCCGCTGCCGATTCGGAGAACTGCAGCGGGAGCGGACTTTCACCGTGATAGACTCCCGCAAAGATCGCCTGCATCGCATAAAAATCGGTTTGCGAAATCGGATCAAACTTGTGGTTGTGACAACGAGCACAACCGATGGTCAACCCTAAGAAGGCACTGCCGACGGTCGCGACCATGTCTGTCAACTCATCTTGCCGCTGGGTCAAGGTCAACAATGGATCGGGACTCTTGACGATATCGTGCGGCCCGCCAACCAAGAAGCTCGTTCCAATCGGTTGGCCCAAAACATCACCCGCAATCTGATAACGCACGAAGTCGTGGTACGGCATGTCCCTATTGAACGCTTCGATCACCCAATCGCGATAACGCCAGGCGTTCGGGCGTTCGCGGTTGGTTTCATAGCCATCCGTTTCTCCAAAACGAACCACGTCCAACCAGTGCCGCGCCCAGCGTTCTCCGTAGTGGGGACTAGCCAAGACGCGATCGACCAATCGTTCCCAAGCGTTTGGGTCCGGGTCGCGAACAAACTCTTCAACTTCCGCGGGCGAAGGAGGCAGACCCAGCATCACAAAGTACAAACGTCGAATCAAGGCGACGCGGTCCGCGGGAGCCGAAAACGCAAGTCCCTGGTCATGTAGTTTGGCTTCGATCAAGTGGTCAATTGCCGCGGCAGCGGTCGGCACTGCGGGAGACTGAAGCGGACGCAGCGACCACCATTGTTTGGGATCTTCGTCGTCGCGCTGAAAGTCTTCCGGGACAACGGCTCCGGCGGCGATCCATTGACGAAGGAGCGTGACCTGTTCGTCGCTCAGTGGTTCGTTGCCTTCGGGTGGCATCGTCAGCTCGTCGCTGGTGCCGTCGACAACTTGCAAGAGAAAGCTAGTCTCGGGTTTTCCAGGCACAATCGCCGGTACGCCGTATTCGCCACCTTCAAGCAAGCTCTTCCAGCGATCCACACGCAAGCCACTGGTGCCTCGATCCGGTCCATGACAGGCAAGACAATGTTCGGTCAGTATTGGCTCGATATCTCGTAGATAGTCGGGCGACGCTTCCGTTGCTTCGTCAAGTTCTTGAGCGTGGCCACACGGCGAGTCGGCGAAAACTACGAGGAGACTCGCGAACCCAGCGTACCACAAAATTCGCCAAATTGGTGTCATGTCTGTCGATCCAGTGATCCTGCGAAGCCATCATCAATCCACGCCCAATGCCGAAAGCCTAGTCGGAATCACGTTGGAGTGCAAGTTTGCTCAGAGTTGCACACTCCGTTCGTGATTCACGGGCTCGCGACATTTGCCGCTAGCGGTTCGTTTGCTGGGGTGTTGTGTCGCCGTTGCGACGTTGGGATGATTCCTCGGCGATTTGGCTTGATGTTTACTGTTCGGAGAAAGCGAGAATGGAAAGGCTACCAACACCACACAACAACTTGTTTCAATTGACCATGTCTTATTTGCCCAACGCGCGGAGTCTGATTGAAACCAACTTTTCACCAGAAGTGCTGCAGGCGATTGATTTGGATTCGCTGCAAATCGAGCAGTGTGACTTCGTCGATACGAAACTGCGTGAAAAGCAATCTGATTTATTGCTGTCCGCCCGATTGCGCGAACTCGAAGGCTCGCCCACTGATATGGCGGCATCGGTATACGTGTACGTTCTGTTCGAACACAAAAGCGAACCGGACCAGTTGACGGTGTTGCAATTACTGTCTTATATCGTTCGATTTTGGGAAAAATGCGCCCGCGATGGCGATCGCTTGCACCCGATCTTGCCATTGGTGGTCTATCACGGAGCGTCACCTTGGACGGTGGCTCGGCACATCGAGGATTTGGTTCCGTGTCCTACGGCATTGGCCGATTATCAGGTGAGGTTTCGCTTCCCGTTGTTGGATCTAGGACGACTGCCGGATGAGGAAATCCGGGGCGTTCCAATTTTACAATGTGTCCTGCACTTGTTAAAATATGGACGAGGTCCGGAGTTGTCGCACCATTACGCAGAAATCCTGCGAATATTAGCGAGCGTGCGGTCCGAACAGAACGTGCGGACATGGTTGGAAGCTTTTGGGGTTTATGTCATGGGGGTCAACCGGTTTATGAGTCTAGAAGAGATGGATCGCATCGTGCAAAGTGTGTTCCCTACCCAAATCGAAAGTGGATCGATTGCGGATCGCTTGATCAAGCAAGGCGAGGAAAAAGGACGCGAAGAAGGACGCGAAGAAGGACGGGAAGAGGGACGGGAAGAGGGTGTTGAGAAAGGACTAATCATTGGCAAAGTCCAGACGTTGCAAGAGTTAATCGGCGACCAAGTCTCACCGATCGAGAAGTTGTTGGAACTCGACATTCCGCGACTGGAACAAATGCTGTTCGGCCTCCAAGATCGACTTCGCCGACGACAATAGACTTTTTGGAGCACCTTCATCTGTCTCCGCACTAGACCTCCACATCTAGTTTCGAAATCCAACCGTTTTTTTCGCGTCCGTCTTCATCCGCAGATCGGCATTGCCATCCGTAGGCGAACAACCTGTCATTCAACACTTTTGAACAGAAGTTATTTCTCTGCGTCTTCCCATTCTCTTGCGGTGCAATCTCGGTCGAAGTTTTTTTGACCTTATACTTCTTACTCCCGACGGTCACCTAAAAACCTGCGATAAACGTCAGATGTTGGATGGGGCGGTAATGACTGCGGATAGCAAAGCCGGACTGTCGCTCGGTCTCGACCCGAAACTTCCGCATGTTCTGCTGTACTTGAAACTACCTGAAAAACCCGCGCCACCGAATCGGACTCGATCAAAAGAATCGTCTCTTCGGGCAACAGTCGATCTGGCGGGAGAGCGTCCGTAGAGGGCGAACCATCCCCAACATTACAAAACCAGTACAGAAACAGGCACCACGGCAAGTAACACATTGGCAGCAAGTTACTGTCGCTGGCGGAGTCGGCGTTGGAGTCCAAGCAGGGTTTGCTCCAACTGCGAAAGGTTACAAACCAGCAATTCCTCGCGGGTCGACACACGGTCTCCAACCAGTTCCTGCAAGGTTTGGATTTTACCGATCACAACCCCTTCTTCTCGGCCTTCTTCTCGGCCTTGGTCTCGGCCTTGTTTGAGCAAGCGATCCGCGATCGACCCTGGTTCGATTTGTGTTGGGAAAACGCTTTGCACGATTCGGTCCATGTCTTCAATGCTCATATGCTGATTCACACCAATGACGTAAATTCGGAAAGCTTCGAGCCAGGACTCTAATTCCTGTTGGCTCATCGACCCGATCAAGAATCGCAAGATGCCGGCATACCGCTTGGGTAACTGCTCCCCTCGGCCATATTTTAGCAAGTGCAGGACACTTTGTAAAATTGGAACGCCCTGGATTTCTTCGTCGGACATCCGCGTCAGATCCAGCAACGGGAAGCGGAAACGGACCTGAAAATCGGACATGACCGCGGGACATTGATCCAATTCCTCGATACGACGAGCCAGCGTCCATTCGGTCTCGCCGTGATAGACCACCAACGGCAGAATGGGAGAAAGCGGCTGGCCATTGCGAGCTTGCGTCTCCCAAAATCTCACGATATAGGACAACAATTGCAAGACGGTCAGGGGCTCAGGCTTGCTTTTGTGCTCGAACAGGAAGTACACGAACACAGACCGAGCACCATTGTCGCCGGAACCGTCCGTCTCGACAAGCCGCGCTGACAGAAGTAAATCCGATTGCTTTTCTCTGAGCTTGGCGTCCACAAAATCGCGTTTTTCGAATTGAAGAGAATCGAGATCGATCGTGTGAAGTACTTCGGGTGGAAAGTTGGTTTCGATCAGACTTCGCGCATTGGGCAAATGCGTCATGGTCAAGTGAAACAAGTTGTTGTGGGGTGTTGGTAGCCCTTCCATTGCCTCAATCTCCTGCGGTCGTTTCTAAACGCTTCCAATCCAATCCGACCGACATGACACGTTTGGTACGCTCGAAGGAAGAAACTCCCACACGCCGATCTCGTGGTAGGTTTCGATCATCGCCAGCGGTTGTCCACGGTGCAACTCCCCAAACCCAGTCCCGCTAGCGGCAGCATGGATCGTCTTTGAATTACCGTTCGAGAAGAAAAAATCTGGCCGACCAACTTTCCTTCGCACTGGATAAACAAGTTGGGGGGCGTCTCATGCTTGTAGTTCGGGCTTGGGTATGGAACGTCCGAACCTGCGGACGTGAAACGATCCCGTCTCGAGAAAGTTGGTTTGCTAAACAAATCAGTCCCTCAACCGCTTCCCCGCGCAGGGCGACGTCCTAACTTAACCTCAAAACTTTCACTACGACCGGAACCAGCCTGTTGGGCAACGCTGTGAAGCATTTTTGAATGTGTATGCTCAGCACTTGTGTCGGCCTTTCAGGCCTTTTCTGGATGAGATGTCACGCTAACCGGTGGCTCGTGCACACCGGCAGAGGCTGTTTCGGCCCATTCGGGCCTGTTTTGACCAGAAAAAATGCTTCACAGCGTTGCCTGTTGGGGGCGGTGCTTTGTCGTTGGTTGATCTTCGGTCAGGAGCGAGTGGGCTTGTGAGTGCGATTCGTTTCGATCTCGGTGGAGCTTCAAGAATAGTTGATTTCGCAGCCACTATCGGCCAACCAAACTGGGCAAACAACTTACTCCACATCTTCCCATTGCACGTCCGCTTCCTCCAGCCAATGGGTCACTGGTTCGCGCGTGGGTTCGGCTTTCTCGGCCGAAAGCGCAGGACGCGAGCGGTGCTTTTTCTGCGGAGCGATTTTTGGTCCATCGGTTGGGTCAACGTCGTCGTCGGCAATCGTGGTGGCGAGTCGCGGCGCCTTGGGTTCTATCGCTGCGGCTCGTGGAATCGGGGGATGGCTTACCAAGGAGGTTGGTTCCCCATCTTGGTCGTCAAAGCCTTCTGGATCTTCAGGATCGTGATACACAATTGGAGTTGGCCGCCGGTTCGGTACCGGATCCATTTGATCATGGTTGACCACCATGGCTTTGGGCGGAGGTTCGGGTTGGTCGTCGTCAGCGGAAGCTTGCCCACTCTTCTTGCGCCATTGGTCCATGGTCATCACGACTTCGCGGATCTTGCCGTTGTAGGGACCAACGACGCCGTCCTCGGCCATGAAGTCCACCAACCGAGCGGCTCGCCCGTAGCCGATTTTGAAGATTCGCTGCAACATCGACACGCTGCCGCGCTTTTCGCGGATCACGGCTTCGACGGCGGACTCGTAGAGGTCATCGCCGTGATTATCCGCATTGCCTCCACCGCCATCGTCCGAATCGTCCTTGACCTTCAAGTTGACCAGTTCCGAGATAAAGTCTTGCTTTCCGGCCATCGCGCAGGAATCGACAATCGATTCGATCTCGTCGTCACTCAAGTAGGTGCCTTGCCCACGTGACAGAATGCTGGTTCCGGGCCCGAGGAATAACATGTCCCCGTTGCCTAACAACTTGTCCGCGCCATTTTCATCCAGCACCACTCGGCTGTCCGTTTTACTGGCGACTTGGAACGCAATTCGGGCCGGCAAGTTCGACTTGATCAAGCCCGTGATCACATCCACGGTGGGTTTCTGAGTCGCAAGAATCAAGTGAATGCCGACGGCGCGAGACTTCTGAGCCAGACGAATGATGTACTGTTCGACGGTCTTCCCAGCCGTCATCATCAAGTCCGCCATTTCGTCCGCAATGATGACGATAAACGGCAAGTTGGTGGGGATTCCGTCTTGCTCTTCCTTGGTTTCCACACCCAAGCGACGATAAACTTCCTCGGCGCCCAGCTGATTGAAGTTCACCAAATGTCGCACGCCAACCTGCGCAAGTAGCGCGTAACGCTCTTCCATCTTATCAACAGCCCAAGCCAAAATTGCTTCGGCCTTTTTCATGTCGGTCACGACCGGATGCATCAAGTGGGGCAAGCGTGAATAACCGCTTAGTTCGACCATCTTCGGGTCGATCATCAACATGCGAACTTCTTCGGGGCGCCGCGTCATCAAGATCGAAGAAATAATCGCATTCAAACAAACCGACTTACCGGTACCCGTCCGACCGGCAATCAACAAGTGGGGCAGGGCGGCCAAATCCGCGGCCATCGGACTGCCGGAGACATCTTTTCCCAAGAAGAGCGGGATCTTCATCTTCTTCGTCTTTTCGGACGATTCCTGAATCACATCGCGCAGGCGCACGATCTGCCGCTTCTCGTTCGGGACTTCCACGCCAACGGTGTTCTTGCCCGGAATCGGAGCCACAATACGCACGCTGGGGACCCGCAGCGCGATCGCCAAGTCGTCGGCCAAGCTGACGATTTTTGACAATCGCAGCCCGGTCTCCAGTGCCAATTCGTATTGAGCGATGACGGGGCCCGTCTCGATTTCGGTCACTTTGATGTTGAAGCCAAACTCTTTAAAGGTTTGCTCCAACAAACGAGCCTTGCGGCGCACCTCCACTTCTTGTTCTTCGTAATTGACGCCATCACCGGTCGCCAATAATTCTAACGCGGGCAATTCGTAATCGTCGATTTCATCGCCCTTGTCTTTCAAGTCGATGCGTTGTTCGATTTCGGAGATCGCTTCTTCGCGTTCCTGCTCTTTGGATTTCTTCTTGTCTTTTTTGACGATGGTCAACTTGCGAGCGGCCTCTTTACTGGCGTGTGGCTGATCGCTGGTTTGATCGTCCAGTGGCGGGGCGGCCGGCGGCTCGTCAACAACTGGCGCATTGCGCGGCATCTTTACCAGAAGCATCGTCTCGTCCGTAGCAACCGCCGATTGTTCCGCGTCGTCGTCCATCGCGGCCGTCTCATGCCGATCGTCCCAATCTTGAGCTTCCTCATCTTCGGGATGATGCACGATCAGTCCCGATCGACGTTTTCCGCCGATGATCACGGCCGGTGCGTAACCTGGTTCATCAACCCAAGCATGAGCTCCCGTCGCATCGGTGCCACATTGATCCGGATCGGCGATCTCGGTCGATCCCGGATATCGCAATCGCGATTTCCACTTTGCCACCAAGTTTTGCCAAGTCGAAACGTTCGATGCTCCGTGGGTTTGCCATGCCACACCCGCCAGAGATCCAACGGTCATGGCGACTCGCACAATGGCGTAGTCGGTCCACATCATCAAACCAATGATCGTGGCCCCAAACGCCACCACGAACGACCCAGCAAAATTAAAATGTTCGCGCAAGGTGCTCGACAAAAACAGGCCCGCATAGCCACCACTGCCCGTCAAGGGACCTGGGGTTGCCGCGGGAGCCATTAACGATAAGAGCGCGGTTAAGCCTGCCAACGAGATAACCCAACCCAACCCCCGACCAAAGACATACTCGCGATAAGCACCCGTCAGCAACCAATAACACAACAACCCCAAGCAAACCACCACATAGATCGCGGCAAAACCCAAGGCCGCATAGAGAGTCTCCGAAATCAGCGCCCCCAACAAACCACAGGCGTTTTGAATCTTCTCATTGGCCGGAAAAACCAATTGATCCGTCGGAAACCAAGCCGCCAAACGCGGTGAGGCCTGCGCGATCGAATCCGCAGGATCGTAAGTCACCAAGCTCATGGCCAATAGCAATACTACGACCAGGAGTCCCAGGCTGAGCAGGTCTCGATTTAGATGGCGTCCGTCCATGTCGGATTAATCGACCCAAAGTGTGGTCGAACTGTGCTCGGTGCTAGCCGGTCATCCCAGACCGACCGATCCTTCCAGCCCACCGTAGCACAACCACTACAACCCGCAGACTTCGATCGAAAGAGCAAATGCGCCGGTTTCCACTCTGTCGTTGTGCCGCAAGATCGCACCCGACGGAACCCCTTCGCCATTGATCGTCAGCGGATGAGCACAGCGGATCGCCAGATGCTGACCCTGAAAGTACAAGGTCGACTGATCCAGCTCTGGAATTACAATGTGATGCTGGCTGGTGTTGCCCAGCAAACAGGCCTGTGCCATTAGTATGGCAAAATCGGTGCGTGGTACGGACTTGAGTGGCCCCAGATAATCCAACACCGCGGTGCTTGTGAGTGGGCTTGGAATTCGTAGCCGCAACCCCAGTCCATCGCCGAGCGAGATCACTTGGCCCGAGCCAATCAATTGACCCGATGATTCAGCGCCTGACGATTCACCTTCATTGTCACGAAGGACTTCGCCTTCGTTTGGCGTAAACAGTTGGGCCCAGTAACGCCCGTTATCTCGGAGCAACTTCAGATGCCGACGCCGCAGGTTGGCTTGAAAGGGGAGTTGAACCCCAGCCGCTTCGACCGCCTGACCGATCCAGACCTCATCCTGCGGACAGACCAAAACCCCAGCGACCGAATCGATCCAAAGCACAAACCGATGATGGCGACCAATCAAAGCAGGGCTCGTTGCAAGATGTAAACAAGTGAAGCGAACCCCTCGTGGGGCTCGCTTCGCATCGTAGCACACAACAACCGCTCGGTCAAAGAACCGCCTACCGAAACTCAAACTTTATCGCGGGATGGGAGTGGTCCCAACTCCGGGGGCCGGTTGTTGAGCGGCCATCGTGGGGGCTTCTTTTTCGACCAATCGCCAGCCCAATAAAGTCTGGGGCCGCGGCGAAAATTCATCGCGCCACAATCGAACCACGTTCAAACCCAAGTTGAAGTTCTTTTCGCTGTTTTGGAAGTCGTAAATCTGGTACTTCAGCACCGCCGGGCGAATCGATCCGTCGGCCAACTCGAATTTTACCGGATTGTGGTCCGGAGCAAATAGCTGGATCTGAATCGGCAGAAACTCGTCGCCACCCAAGACGATCACGGCTCGGCTGTAGTTCTCCGCGTCTTGACGTCGTTTGGGGAAGATCTCCAACCACCATTGTTTCTGGACACCGTCCGGCGTTATCGGGCGAATCCAATAGCGGGCCTTCAATTCCTCGGCCTTGGCGCCGAACAAGAAAGGCAAGGGGCTTTCCCGGATGCCTTGACCCTGCAGTTCGACCGGCAACATCTGCTTGATCAATTGCTTTTCGGCGTAATCAAAAAAGTAAAGTGCATCGCCGCTCGAGACGTATCGCTCGCGTTGCTTCTCCATCGCCGCCGCGTCCAAGTCCTTGTATTCCAAGTTGGGATTCGTAGCGCTGGGAGGAAACGCAAATCGCTTCTTGTCTACTTCAATGATGGCGCGATCCGGAGCTTCATATTTGATGATGCCACCTGCGATTTCATGAGCCACCATCTGCGAAGTGGTTGGATCGGCATAATTGCAAATCCCCGAATCGTAGGTGAATCGATTGAACTGGCAACGCAAGCGTTCCACCTGGCTACTGGAACTCTCCCAGTAGGTCAGAACCTGATCCACGTAGTCTTGATGTCCTTGACTAAGTGGAAATCCTTCCGGTGCCGGGATGGGGATCGTTTGTTGATTGGACGCTTGTGGGACTTGATCGCCAATTCCGTTGTTGAACCCTGTGTTCGGCGACGTTCCTTGACTACCCGGTTGAAAATTGTCCAGTCGCCCTGACTGCTGGGCCCATAAAGGACCGGACGTCTCGTTTGCGATAAAAGAAGATGCCGTCATCCCGGCGGCCAAAATGAACATCACACGACGGCGTAGCAACATAGGGTCTTCCCTGATCAAATGTCGAGTAAACGAGAGGTAAACTCAGCGCCGCCCTCCCTGGCGACGTTATTCCCAGAACCGAACTTCTTTCGCAACGATGGACAACACAAAGGATGTCTAAAGGGTGGAAGTCCAAGTGGTGCTCGGCCATTTAAATGTAGCATCAAAGCCAGAATCATCCGAGCCCAATTCTGTAGAAACGCTTTCCGTTGTTGCTAGCGAATTTGGGTTTCGGGAACTCCACGTTCGGGCGAAGCTTGCTACGATTCGCGTCTCTCAAGCGGTTTGACCTGCAATCATCCACCGATTGTCTGTCTGGCCTTGCTTCATGACTGTTTGACAACTGTCTACTACTTGGTCCACGGTAATGTCTCGCATGGCCCGATTCTCGGCCAATTTCTTCTTTCCCGATTGTTCGGTTTGGTGCCACGCTTGCAGGCAGATATGCTGCGAGCCATACGGTCCCGAGTCCTCCGGACGAGTCGGTCCAAACAATACCACACAACGTTTGTCTACCGCTGCAGCGATGTGCATCGGTCCCGTATCGCAGCCCAAAAAAAAGTCACTGCCACGACACAAGGCAGCCAGTTGCAACAAGGTGGTGTCGGGCGCCAACATGACCTGCGAGCCACAGGCGTTGACGATCGATTCGGCCCAAGCCTTCTCTTCGGCTCCGGCCCAGGTCACGACGACCGACAGATGTTCATTCGCCAAGTTTTCGGCGACCTCGGCCCACCGCTCATTCTCCCAACGTTTGCTGGGCCAACTGGCACCGGGATTGAGGACCACATAACGCTGCGGGATCGCTCCCGAGACCTGTTGGTCAATGAACCACTGGGTTGCGGCTTCCGTCAGCGGCAAGTGCAGGCGAGCTTGGTTCGGTAATTTGGTTTCTTGCCCGATCAACTCATCGACTAAAGCGAGACTGCGGTCCACCAAGTGAGTAATCGAATCCGATGGCGTGACCCGACGATTGTTGAGCCACGGGGACAGCTCCTTCCCATATCGCCCGCCAAACCCCAACCGTAGCCGGGCACCCGACAACCACCCCAACGCGGCACTCTTGGTCAGCGACTGCGGATCGATTGCGATATCAATTTTCGCGGCACGTAGTTGTGCTCTCAGTTTCCAAATCTCGCGTGGGTTCTTCAAATAGTCGCGTGGTACCGGCAAGATTTGATCGATGGCCGGATGGTGGGCCAAGAGCTTCGGGCCCGGGGATTCCATGGCCCACGTAAGTCGGCAGTTTGGCCAGTGTTGTTTCAGGACTTCGACCAACGGCATCGTCAAGACACAATCGCCGATGTGACTCAGCCGCGTGATCAGGATATGTGGTTGCGATTGCGGTGGAAAGTGAGTGGTGACAGAACGATGTGGCATGGGGGCAACGGCCTCTCGGTGCTAGCGATCCCGGGATTTTTCGGACGGGTCACTGAAATCTACTGGATAGATACCAAATGATGAAATACTGATTTCCGGTTTGCTCTTGACCTTTAGCGAGATATTTCTCTACCCTCGCCGCCGCCACCGGTCGGGATGGTCGTCATCGATAGTCAAAATAAATGAATGAGGTACATCAAGTGGCTGATCATGATCTTACGCAGCAAGCTCTTTCGGGACTCTTGGATGAGTTGTCGATGTCCCAGCCGTTATCTGCGGATCGCACTTCGGCGGACCGTTCCGAGCAATGGCTTTGTCATCGACGAAGTTTCCTGTTGGCGGGCTTGCTAGGATTGGGTGGCTGCAAGAGTTGGAATCTTGGTGCGGATCGTACAAAGGCGTCACTGGCGGCAGCAGCGGACAAGCTGCCTTACGTATCGACCATGACGCAAGTCTGGGGTGCGGCTCCGGCTCGGATCGATGGGGTTGGCATGGTCAGCGAATTGGCCGCGACTGGTAGTGCTCCGGCCCCGTCTCGGTTCCGCGATGAGTTGCTCGAGGACTTGCGTGTTCGCAACGTCCCCGAACCGAATAAGTTGTTGAGTGAAAACTGGACAAGCTTGGTTTTATTGCAGGGGATCTTGCCGGCCGGATGTCGGACTGGATCGCCGTTTGATGTCTTTGTGGGGCTGGATCCGGGCAGTGGAACCACCAGCCTCGAGGGTGGATTTTTGCTGCCTGCTCGTTTGACGCCGGTGCGCGTTGGTGGTGGCAAGGTCCTGCAAGGAAGTTTGGCGGGCACAGCCACTGGTCCTGTGGTGGTGCATTCGGTGTTCGATGGCGAAAGTCGCGGTAGCAAGGTCACCGGAATTGTTCCTGGGGGTGGTCGCTCGTCGCTGAAGCGCCAGATTGGGCTGCAGACCAAGTCCGAATTCCGCACAATCAAAGATGCGATGATCGTCGCCTCCGCGATCAACGCACGTTTCAACTACATTGAGAACTCCCAGCGACAACCGGTGGCGAACCCGAAAAGTGATATCACGATTGATTTGGAAGTTCCTGAGATTTATCGCTCCAACATCAACCGTTATTTTCACGTGCTTCGCAATGTCGCGATTGGCGAGTCCCCGGCGGCCCAAGTATCGCGATTGGAGAGTCTGGAGCAGCAAGTGAGGGACCCCGCGACAGCCGAAACCGCCTCTTTAAGACTGGAAGCTTTGGGCGAGATCGGCATTGCGGTTCTCGAGCGAGCATTGCGCGATCCCGATCCAAAAGTCCGTTTCATGGCGGCTATGTCATTGGTCTATCAAGAAAAAGCGGTTGCCTGTGCGGAGTTGGGGCGTTTGGCCGAGGAGCAATGGGCGTTCCGTTGGCACGCGTTGACAGCGTTGACCGCCATTCCGAACCCCGCCGGCAAAGAAGCGTTGCGCAAACTCTTGCAGTCCAAGAGCATCGAGACTCGCTATGGCGCGGTTCGCTGTTTGGTAGACGGCGACAAGGACGATGCGGATGTGATGGTCGAGTCGTTTGGGCCCGGTGGAGAGGACAAGAAAAACTTTGCCGTAAAGACCGTCTTCTCGACCGCGGAGCCCGTCATTCACTTGGCTCGATTCAAAGAACCTGAAGTCGTGATCTTCAACCCCGATCAGACCCTGCGACCTGGGTTTAGTTTCGTAGTGATGGGTTGGACGATCAACAGTCGCAACGACGGCATCGTTGAAATAAAGCATTATCCCTTGGATGGCCGCGATCGCCGCGTGGAATCGGGGGCGCAGCTCATTGAAGTGTTGCGAAGCTTGGGAAAAATCAACGCGAATTATTCTTTGGTCGTGCGGTTCTTGAAACAAGCGGCAGCTGAACAAGCGCTGGACGGACGCTTGGTCATCAATGCTCTGCCCAAGCCGGAGCGAGCCTATGATCCAACCGGTAGCCAGATGACCACGCCCGACATGTTCCAAGGTGGCATGGATGATGCGGCGGGTGTTGAGGCCGAAGAGGACGTCGAAACTTTGGTTAGTACTGAAGCCGTGGCAACGGAAAATGAGTTGCAGCCGGCTAGTGATTCGGAAACCAAAACGGCCAAAGAGTTCAAGTGGCCGTGGCAGAAATAACGCACGGACCCCATGCTTAAAGCTCTCGAACTTGTTGGATTCAAGAGTTTTGCGGATCGAACACGATTCGATTTTCCGCCGGGGATCACTGTGGTTGTTGGCCCCAACGGCAGCGGCAAATCCAATATTGTCGACGGCTTGAAGTGGGTCTTGGGCGAACAATCGGCCAAGAGTCTCCGCGGCAAAGACATGGCCGATGTGATCTTCAAGGGCAGCGGTGGGCCGCAAGGTCGCAAACCGGCCAACAGCGCCGAAGCGACCATCGTGCTCGAAAATGAAGATCGACGCTTCCCCTACGATCACGATGAAATCCGCGTCACACGCCGAGTCTTTCGCAGTGGCGAAAGCGAGTACTTGATCAATAATGACTTGGTGCGTCTGCGAGATATTCGCGATCTCTTTCGCGGGACCGGCGTGGGGACCGATGCCTATAGCCTGATCGAGCAAGGCAAGGTCGAGCGGATGTTGCAATCGACCTCTAAGGACCGCCGCGCGATTTTCGAGGAAGCAGCCGGCATCAGCCGTTTCAAAGCCAAGTCCGTCGAAACGCAACGACGGTTGGCTCGCGTGGAACAGAATCTACTTCGTTTGGCCGACATTGTCGAAGAGGTCGGCAGTCGCTACCGCAGCATCAAGGCCCAAGCCTCGAAAGCGGTTCGTTATCGTCAAGCGTCGACGCGACTCAAGTTGCTTCGCACCCATTTGGCTAAAGTCGACTACGAGTTTTTCCAGAAGCGACTCGAACAGGTGCAGCTCGAAAGCGTGGCTCTCAAGCAGACGCTGGCCCAAGCTCAAACGGAAGCCACGCAAGCTCAGGCCGAATTGCAACAAATCGCCGAACAAGGGCAACAATCGCAGGTCACGCTCGAAGATAATCAACGACAGTTTGCCGACTTGCGCGAGCAGTTGGCTTCCCTGGGCTCCGAGTTCCAAGAGAAACAACACCGCGTTACGGAGTTGGAACAGCGATTGGAACGGTTGCATGCTCAATGGGAAGGCGGGCGCCAGCGGCGCGAACAATTGGCCAACGAACAGACGTTGCTGCTCAAGGATGTAGAGGTCTGTGAGGTCAACTATTTTGACTTACGAACGCAGTTGGAACTTTTGCAGCCACGGTTGACTAGTTTGCAACTTCAACGTCGTGACTCCGAGCAGCATACCAACGAATTGCAAACCCATTTGTCGGCTTGGCAAACGGAGACCAATCAAGCCGCCTCGCGGCTCGCCGCTTCTCGAACGGAAGCGACCGCCATTCGCGATTCACTGGAAAAGCGTAAGAACCTCCTGGCCGATTATTCCGGGCGGCTGCAAACGCTCGGCCAGCAACAATTCGAATGGCAACAAGCCGCCGCGGAGCTGAATCGCCAAGCCGAGTTAAAGGACTCGGATTTGAAGCGACTGGGCGACGCCATCACCCTCACGCAAACGACTTTGGAACAACGACGGGTCGAAGAGGGCGAACTTCGCAGCGAGCAAAACGGTGATCAACAACGGTCCGCCGTCATTCGCGAAATGGAAAGCCAATTGGAAGGCGTCAACAGCGGCGTGAAGCAAGTTTTGGCGGCGGCCAAACAAGGGCAGGCCAAGTATCAAGAGGTCGTGGGCTTGGTCGCTGATTTGATTCAAGTCGAAATGCAACACGCTTTGCTGATCGATTTGGCGTTGGGCGACATCGCGCAACATGTCGTCCTCACGGGCGATAGTCTGGTTCGATCCGTCGCGCGCCAAGATCTGAAATTGGCGGGCCGGGTCGGGCTGATTTCGTTGGTCGAACCGGTCAGTTTGGGTGGGAATCCACAAGCTCGCTTGCCGGCTGGACCGCAAGTCATTGGCCCAGCGATGGAGTTTATTCAAGCCAAGCCAAACTACCAAGCCTTTGTGGAGCGACTGCTTGGTGGTACCTGGATCGTCGCGGATCTGGCTGGTGCCTTGGAATTACGCAGCCAAGGATTTACCGACGTTCGCCTAGTAACGATGGCCGGCGAAATCTTGGAACCCGACGGTCGAGTAATTGTCGGTGCAAAATCCCCCAACAGCAACTTGGTCTCAAGGCGCAGTGAACTTCGTTTGCTGGAAACTCAAATCACCCGACGACAAGAACGATTGAGCGTCTTGGCCACGGAGTTGGAAAACCTCAAACGACAACTAGAAAGTCATCGGCAAAATCATCAGTCGTTGCTCAAAGAGCAAAAAGATCTTAGTAGCAAGTTGCAAGAACTGCACCGCAACTTGGCCAGCAATGAGTCGCAGCAAATGCAGGCTCGGCAATTAAGCGATCAATGGTCTACCGAACAAGCTACCGAGCAGCAACGCTTGCTGACCTTGGACGAATCGGTCAAAGAAGATCACCAGCGCTACGAAACATTGCTGCAGTCCATTCAAGAAGCCAGTCAGCAATTGGAGACCGCTCGACAGGTCGCCAAGGAGTCACAGGTTGAAGTCCATGAAGTCGAGAAACAATTGACGCTGGCCAAGGTTCACTTCGCCAAGTTGGAACAGCAGTTGCAACAGTTTCAGACTCAACAAGAGTCCATCGTGGCTGCCTTGAGTGAACGGGATCAGCAGTTGAATGAACTGCACGCGGAGTTACAAGCGGTCGCGGTGGAGCACGGGGAACTGCAACGACGAATCGCCGAATTGGCGGAACTGCGACAAAAACTGGACGAGCAGCGGGAACATTTGCAGGTTCAACTTGCTCAAGCCAAAGAAGATCGCGATCGGTGGGAACAGCGTCGTATGCAAATGGTCTTGCAGTACGAGTCCCACCAAAGCAACATCAAACGGCAAGAACATCGCACATTGGAATTGGAAGGCGAAAACAATCAGCTCGGCTTGCAAAAGACGCAGATGTTAGAGCGTTTGCGCGACGACTACGGTTTGGAAATCGATGAAGTTTTGGAGTACGTGCCCAAGTATCTAACGGCCTCCGATTCGGCCTCGGCGGAGGGAGAAATCGAGTCGACCGAAGTGGCCGTTGCTTCCAGTTTGGGATTGAACAGCGCCGATTTGCTAGTGTCGCCCGATCGGGAAACCGTGGAGCAAGAGATTCAACAGCTTCGTCGCAAGATCAACAGTATCGGTGCGGTGAATATGGATGCTTTGGCCGAACTGGAGGACTTGGAGCAACGCTACGAGCTATTGAACACCCAGTATCAAGATCTGATGGCCGCCAAAGATGGCCTGCACAAGATCATTCAACGCATCAACATGGATAGCCGCCGAATTTTTGCAGAAACCTTGGAGGCGATTCGCCAAAACTTTCAATTGCTCTATCGCAAAACCTTTGGTGGCGGCAATGCGGACTTGATCTTGGATGAAAGTGAAGACATCTTGGAATCGGGCATCGAAATCGTCGCCACGCCTCCTGGTAAATCGGAGTTCAACAACTCCTTGTTGAGTGGTGGCGAAAAGGCCTTGACCGCGGTCAGTCTCTTGTTGGCAATTTTTAAATATCGACCCAGTCCGTTTTGTGTGCTGGACGAAGTGGACGCACCGTTCGATGAAGCCAACATTGGCCGTTTTGTCGACGTGTTAAAAGAATTCTTGGGATGGACTCGGTTCGTGATTGTGACTCATAGCAAAAAAACCATGACGGCAGCAACAACCTTGTATGGAGTGACCATGCAGGACTCGGGAGTGAGCAAGCGCGTCAGTATCAAATTCGAAGAAGTTTCCGAGGACGGCCAAATCCTCCAACCCGGCGATCCCGCTGCGCAAGTGACTCGATGACCGAAGTCTTAGCCTGGTAGGCGGAGCTGTTCGGGCTAGCGCCGGTGGAGCGAGGATGGACGACGAACTTCGTTTAAGAAGAATGCCGTTCAATAAGTATCAGGCGCACTCCCTGTGCCGTCCGCCGATCCGCGAAAAAAACGAGAGCTTTTTGATGGTCGCGGCACATGGAATGTGCCTGTTGCTGTCTTTCGTGGAACGGACTTGGCCTAGGGAGTCGGCGGTGGTGGCGGGTCGAACCAGTTCTTGATTTCTGGCGACGCTTCGATGGCGGCGGTTGACGCAATCATGATGGCGGTGTCGCGCTGGATGAAACGCAGTGGTGGTGTCATCGCAGCGGTCAAACCCAGTTCTTCCAGTTTGGTGTCGTCGAGTTCCGCTAATTTGGCGGTTGCGATTTCCACCGACGAATAATCGTACACATCGACTCGGTCATTGCCGATCTGGAACTCGACCACATTGGGAACGGTCTCTTGATGTTTCATCGCTTCGCTGGTCTGCGGAATGGAGGCTGTAAACACCACTTGATTTTGGTTCAACTGTGCCACCGCGGACATGATACCTGGCGATAGGGCTGGCACGTGCACTTGAAACGTCGCGCGATTGGTCTCTCGAGTGACGCTGTTTTGAATGATCATTGCCAAGGCATGCGACTTACCAGCGTCCTTAACTCCAGGTGACCAAGTCAAGAAACCGGTTGCGGCATCCCAGGCCGTTCCGGGCGGATTCTCCGGCGACACTTGAAATGTCCAGCGTTCTTTGTCAGCCGCCGAGAAACTGCTCGGGTAAGTCACGGCGATGGGAATCTGAACCGTCTTGCCCACCTCGGTTTGCGAATCATTGACGAATTGAATCTCAGGGACGCTGGGCCCACCACCTACAAAATCCTTGGGCAGGAACAGAATCAAGAGCGTGACGATCAGGCCCAAAACCACCAGCGCTCCGACTGCCAATAGAATCATCGGCCATGGGTTCGCTTGCTTGCGTTTGAGCTTGATCCGCGGTTTATCCGCCGCGACTTTCGAATCCAGGCCACTAAAGTTTGGCGGGGCTTCTTTGGTCGTTGGACTAGCCGCCGGCGCCGCTGAGTCCGTTGGAACGACCGTCGGAGTCGGAACTGTTTTGGCAGGTGTCTTGGAAATAACGGGCAGAGTTCCGGGAGTCACGACGGTTGCCATCGGCAAGATCGGTTTGGCCATGATCGGGGCAGCGGGACTGACCGGTGCTGGACTGACCGGTGCTGGACTCGCGGGTACTGGGCTTGGATTGGAGGACGCGGGACTGGCCGGACTTGGAATTGGATTCGTTGGAACCGGACTTGGGTTCGTCGGCGTCGGACTGGTCGGACTTGGGGAAGCCGTCGTGGGAGTGGTCTTGCTTCCCGCAACGGGGGCTGGATTCGGTTTGACGGTCGCGGTCGCGCCGGGCAATTCACCTTGGGCGGGCAAGCGGACCACCTCCAAACATTTGGGGCATTTGATCTTGCGCCCTAAAACGTCGGTTGGGACGGTCAAAGGAGCCGAACAATTGGGACACGCAACGCTGACTTTGGACATGACGCAGCTTTCCTGGTCCGACACGAAAAAAAGGCCCATCCGAGCCCCACTCATTGTCTTAGTATATCTAATCTCGCCGCCCATGCCCGATCGCTGCCCACCAGAATAAGGTCCCGAAATGGGCTACTTTTCCCTAATGGTCCACACAACCGCTACAGAATACCAGGCGGCGGGTGGCATTCGAGTGGTTCCGAGCGACTGCACGTCTGAATTTGAGTTAAATCAAAAGTAAGGACGCCCCGACTGTCGGGCGTTTTGGTGGCCTTGGCCGTTATGGCGACGCTGACCTATCAAAACCGTCGGCCCTGTCGCGAGCTAAATCGAGCCGCCAGAAAAACACTACGAAAAAAGGCCGCTCGAATCTCGTTCGAACGACCTTAACATTGCGTTTTTCGCCAACCTGACCTGAGTTGGAACCCGGTTGCTACTCGAAAATGTAGCCAAGATTCACAAAGGCCCAGCAACTACTTCTTCTTGGTCTCTTCTTCAGCGGCCTTGACCTTCTTCTTTTTCTTCATCGCCAGTTTCTTGACTCGCGTTTTGGCCATGCCCAAAACCGTTGATTCTTCGGTCCAGGTCCCTTGAGCGACTCGCTGTGCCATTCGTTCAGCACGAGTCAAAACATTGCGGTCCTTAACCGCTCCAGCATTTACTTTGAGGCTTTTGTCAAGTGTCATCGGATATCCCATTTGGATCAAATAGCAACAGCCCCGAAGTCATCCGACCGGTGCCGAGTGGGCCAAGTATAGTGGAGTCCCCTCAACCGGACAAGGGTCTTTTTCCAGCTCCGTGGCTCATAAAATCGCCGTTCCCATGAACGAAATCATCTAGAGATCACACGATTCTCGACACATTCGAGCTTCAGGCCTGAAAGGCCGACAGGCCTCTGCCGGGGGCGTAGGCCCCGGGGAACGTAGAAAGGCCCAACTGGCCGACACAGGTCAAGGAATATTGGGCTAGTGCGAGAATACTTACGGCCCGCCATGCCTGTACTTTGTGTCGGTCACCAACCAGTTGCCGGCCGAGAGTGTTTTCACGTTCCGGATTTCCGGAATCCACGGCTAAACCTGGGTTTTTGGGACGGTATCCGCTTCTTCGCTTTACCCGACCTTGGTTACGAACTATTCTAGGGCTACGGCATTTCCCCGGCTTCGAACCGAAAGTGCCGTCCCCGCCTAATTTTTCGGCCAACCGTTGGATGGGTCTGACCCGTGCTTCGTGGCCGTCCCCCCTGATCGTCCCTTCGATCACTCTTTGGTAAGTATGCTGATGTTGAAGTCATTAAACCCAGCTCGATTTTGGAACCGCTGCACCCACCCACGCCTTTTGTTGGTGATTTTGTTGGTGCTTGGAGGCCAATTAGGATTTGCCGCGATCGTTTCGGGAAACCACGATTCGGCGAATCTTGCCACGACGGAAGAGCAAGACCCGGAGAATCAATCCACCACCGCGCAGGACCCGGCCGGCCTGAAGTTTAACTTCGATGACCAGCCTTGGCCGGACGTCCTGGCTTGGTTCGCTCGACAGGCGGAACTCTCTCTGGTGATCAACGATTTTCCGCCAGGCGGATTTACGTTTCGCGATAGCCGGGGGTATTCGCCCACGGAAGCGATTGATCTGCTCAACAGCGTGCTCCTGACCAAGGAATTTACCCTCGTTCGCAAGGACGCCCTGCTGATCCTGATTAATACCAAGAATGGCATTCCCTACGATTTGGTTCCCCGCAAGACGATCGAAGAGCTGCCAACCTGCGGTCGTTTCGAATTGGTCACGGTCGCCTTTCCGATGAAAGGACGCCCCGCCGAGACGGTCCAAACCGAAGTCAAACCCTTGATTGGCCCGCTTGGGAAGTTGGAGATTTTGCCCGCGACCGGCCAAGTTCTGGTTACGGAAACCGCCGGACGAATGGCGGCCATCGATGCCTTGATCCAAGCGATCCCACTGCCCAAGGCTCCGGACAAGCCACAACCCAAACCCGAACCACCGCCATCGTTCCTGAAAACCTACACGATCACGGACCTCGGTCTCAAGTCAACCGCCGAATTCTTGCCTGCTGCCGTCGGTGGCATCCGAGTCACCACAGACGAGCCCACGAACCAACTATTTATTTACGCGACCGAGAAACAACACGCGGACATTGACGCGGTGTTGGCAAAGCTTCGCGAGTCGGCTCGACCGGCCGATCTAGTCGTCAAAACGTATCGCTATCGTTCGCCCCAACCAACCGTCTTGGTCGAACAACTCAAGGCCCTGGTCCCCGGCGTGTTATTCCAAATCGATTCCGTTGGCACGCGTTTGATTGCGATCGGCAACGCCCAGCAACAAGAAACCTTGCAACAAGCGTTGGAGTCGATCGAAGGCCCCGCCGAAACCAACCTCACTCTCAAACAATATCCCATGGCTCGCACGGCCCATGCCCAAGCCCTGGAGACGATCCAAAAGATCGTCCCCGGTGTTTCGGTGACGGCTCATAGTACGCGGCCGCAATTGCTCGTCATTGCCACCGAGACCCAGCATCAACAAATCGCGGGAGTGATCGAGCAGTTGTCCGAAGCCGGTATCGAAGTGGACATGGACGACCAGCAGTTGGCCACGTTCACGCTGGAACACGCCGACCCAACATCGACCACCCAGACGCTGACCACGCTGTTGCCGGAAGTCAAATTCACGGTGGATGCCGCGAATCGAAGATTGCTGGCCGTCTTGTCGGCGGAGCAACAAGATCGCGTCCAGCAATGGCTATCGGTCATCGATGTCGCCGCCGATCCAGCACGAGAAGTCACGATCGAAGTTTATTCGGTCTTGCCCGCTGTCCAACAGCGTTTGACCGCTTTGCTGACCTCGACGTTGCCCGCCGTCAAGTCAACGTACGATGCGACCAGCAAGCAATTGTTGGTAACGGCGCTGCCGACCGATCACAAAAAGTTGGAGGCCTTGTTGGAAACCGTCAACGCGACGATGCCCGACCCCATCGAACTGAAGACGTATCCGTTGGAGAAGTCCGCTCAAGCCGCTGGTCTTGCCGCGTTGCAGCAATTGGTCCCCGAAGTCAAAGTGACCGCGGACGCGACCAACGAACGACTGATCGTTTATGCGACGCAGGCCGATCATGCCCGTGTCGCGGAAGCTCTGCAACAGATTTTGACGGCGGGTTTGCTCAAGCCAAACGACGAGCAAATGTTGCGTGTGTATTCGATATCGCACGAGCAACACGAACGCCTCGAAGCAATCAAAGCCACGCTTCCTCCCGAATTCCAAGGGTTGCAGTTCTTGCCCACACCCGACCCCAGCCGCCTGATGGCCTGGGGAACCCCGACGCAACATCTGAAGTTGGACGAACTACTAAGCTCGTTGCAAGATGCGCCAGGAACCCAACACGATCGAGTGCTGGCGGTGTATCCGGTAGGGCAGGGCGATCCCAAATTGGTGCAAGAAGTTCTCAGCAAGTTGTTTCCCCAAACCGACGTCAGTGTGGATGCGACCGGAGGTCGAGTCATTGTCTGGGCTACGTCGGCCCAGCACGTCCAAATCAAACAAGCAACCGAACAACTGGCCTCGTCCATTGACGATGGTTGGGAACGACTGCTCAAGACCTACGTGGTGCGCGAGATGGATTTGGCTCTGGTGGTCAAAACCGTCACGCCGTTGGTGCCCGAACTTACCTTGTCCATGGACAGTGTTTCGAACCAATTGATCGCTTATGGTCGCGAGAAAGACCATCAGAAGCTGGACGAACTGTTGCAACAATTGAAAACAGGCAGTCGAGGAGCAACGCGTGAGATTCGGGTCTATGAAGCCGGCGAACAAGATCCCGTGATTCTGTCGACGATCTTGGCAGGCTTGGTACCGCAAGCCAAGATCTCGGCCCAACGAGGTGCCAAGGGATTGGCGGTGTGGGCGACCGTCGATGAACACACGTTGATTCAAACGGCCGTGCAACAACTGGAGTCTTTGGAAACCGAGAAACGTCAACTCAAGATCTTGGTAACTGTTCACACGGGTGCGACGACCGCCGTACAATTCTTGCGCGGAGCGGCACCCACCGGCGTCTTTTTCCCGGCGGCGGACGGACAATCGGTGTTTGCGTTTGCCACCGAAGAAGACTTGACTCGCGTCGAACAGATCATGAGTGAGCTGGAAAAAAAGAATAGCCAACCCGCTCAGGATGAACTGCGAACCTATCGTTATCCCGCCGCCGTGATTCAAGCGGCGAAACCTCTACTAACGACGCGAGTTCCCAAGGCTCAGCCAATGACTTCGGTGGTTGATGATCAGTGGATGGTTTGGGCTTCGGCCGCCGACCACGTCACGATCGAAGCACTGCTCAAGAGCCTGAGCGAAAACCTGCCGCAGGACACCCGCTTCCGGTTACAACTTTACAACCTGGACCGCGTGTCTGTTGTGGATGCTCAAGCCGCTATTACCGCTGTTGTCGGTACGGTGACGTATTTGACCGGACAGGAGCCTCGGCAATTGCGGATTTGGACCGATGGAGTGAAACATGCTCGCGTCCAAGAACTGCTCGAACAATTGGAGTCTCAACTTGTCAGTACTACTGAGCCACGTCCGTTAAAAGTACTGCCGATCGATCCCCGTACGACGGTCGCATTGGTCTATCAAAACTTGGATGCCGACCTGATCGCCCAGGCCTCGATTGTGCAGAATGTCGAACGCAACGCTTTGTTGATTCGTGCGACCGACGAAGTCCAACTGCAGATCGAAAAATCTGTGGAACAGTTTCTGGCGGCGTTGCCGGACGGGCCTCAGCGCACGGCCAAGTCTTACCAATTGAATCACTTGACGCCAACCGCGGCTGTGACGTTGTTGACGACGCTGGTACCGGCCGCTACTTACGCAGTCGACACGGTCAATAACAAGGTGGCTGCAACTGCTCTGGCAGAACAGCACGAAGCCATCGCTGATGCCTTGCAACAGATTGACGTTGCGACGGAAGTGGAAGTGCAAACCAAAGCGTATCGCGTGCCGACCGGCTATGGTGCGGCACTGGGGACGACATTGGCTCCGATGTACCCTCAGGCCAAGATCACGTGGGATGTGTCCGGGTCGGCCTTGATCGTCGTTGCTCGAGCGGCCGAACATTCGGAGATAGACCGCGTGTTGCGCGAGATCTTGGAAGGCACACAAGACGAGTCAACTACCGAAGTCTACACGCTAGGTTCTGCCAGTCCCGTGAACGCCTTGGCCATGATCAAACAGGTCTATCCGCGCAGCCAAGGAACCGTGGACTTGGCGACGAACTCGGCGGTGATCACCGCTTCGCCCCGCGAACACGAGGGCATCAAAGAGCTGATGACCAAACTCGAGTCAGCCGGGCAAGGCCGGCAAGTCATTGCCTATCCTATTCGCAAAACGTTGCCAACCGTCGCTCAAGCGGCGATCGTGCAAGCGTTTCCTCGGGCAACCGTGTCGTTGGATACGGTCCGTGATCTGTTGGTTGTCACGACCAACTTGACCGAACATGAACAAATCCAGCAATTGATCGATTCTCTGGAGCAAGGACCGGAAAAGCCGCTTTTGGTTGCCAAGTCATATGCTTTGAACCATCTGACAGCGACGGCAACATTGACGCTGTTGAAGACCTTGGTCCCAGCTGCTAACTACGCGGCCGACATCGAGAACAATAAGCTGGCCGTGACAGGCACCTCTGAACAGCAATCCCAAATTGCCGCGACGTTGCAAGAGATCGATGTGCCCCGTACCTCCGATTTGGTTCCACGCGCCTACCGCGTGCCGCCTGGTTACGGTGCCGCGTTGGGAGCAACCTTGGCACCAATGTATCCGCGAGCCAAGATCACGTCCGACGCTTACACTGGCGCGACACTGTTTGTTGTGGCCAGTGAAGCGGAACACGTCGAACTGGATCAAGTCATTCGCGACATCGTAGAAGGCAAGGAAAGCGAAAGCGTCTCGCAGGTCTACCGTCTTCAAACGGCGACTCCCGCCAGTGCCTTGGCAATCATCAAACAAGTCTTCCCTCGTTGTCAGGCCACGACCGATGCGACCACCGGGATGCTGGTGGTGACCGCTTCGGTAGCCGATCATGAAAAAATCGCAGCTCTGGTTAAAGACTTGGACGGTGCGGGAACCAACCAAGTCGTGCAAGCCTATGAACTCAAACGTACTTCACTGACGGCAACTCAAGCGGCCATTGCCAAAGTGGTTCCGCGAGCTGTGCTGACGGCTGACGCCCAACGCGGCAGTTTGATCGTCGCGGCTTCAGCAGCCGAGCAAGAACAGATTCGTGGCATTGTCGCCCAGTTGGAGTCGACAGCATCGACAAACATGTTGACCAAAGCTTATCGCCTGCAAACGGGTGATCCGCGCAGCGCGGAAAATGCGTTGGAAGTTTTATTGCCAACCGCGACGTTTTCGGCCGACGCGGCCGCGAGTGTGTTGTGGGCGACGGCCGCCACCGAAGAGCATGAAGTGATTCAAAATGTCATCGATCAATTGGAAGCGGCTGACCAAGACAGTGCCCGTGTACAATCGTTTCGAGTCGCCGGAGGAGATGCCGATGAACTGTATTCCATGCTGCAACGCATGTACCGCAGTGACGACTCCGTACGGCTGAGTTTTCAAGAAAGCAGCAACGCGATTTTGTTTGTGGGGCCGGCCAAACAAGAGTTGGCGGTCAAACAAATTGTCGAACAATGGTCCGCGATGGGCGGGGAACAAACAGGCCGCGAAATCAAAGTCTATGACTTAGCAGAATTGGACGGCGACGTGTTGGTGGAATCGCTCGAGTTGTTGTTGGAACGCCAGGTCCCTGCGGTCGATCTACAAGTCCAGTACACAACGAACCGACTTTTGGCGGTGGCCACGGCCGAACAACACGAGCAAATTGTGGCGGCCATGAAAGAACTGCAAGGCGAGTCCCGTCGCTTGGAAGTGTTCACCTTGCAAGTCAACACGCCGGAAACCATCGAAGATGCGATTCGCCAATTGTTTTTGGACTTGCCGTTTAGTGCTTCACCAAGTGTGAACTCCAGTCGCGAGAATCAACAGCTCTTTATCCGCGCCAGCGAATCGCAGCTTCAGCAAATCCGCGAACTGTTGGTCAAGCTAGGTGAACCATTGACAGAAACCGCAAGCCAATCGGGCGGTCCGTCAACGGGCAACCGCGGGACCGGGAACTTGCGAGTGTTGACTTCGCCGTCCGCACCGCGATTGCTGCAACAAATCGAAACCCTGTGGCCACAGATCCGTCCAAACCCCTTGCGCGTGGTATCACCGAACTCCCCAAGTTTGCCAAGTTCGGAGGAACCGCCGCGTTCTCAAGAATTGCCGCCCACCACCGAGCCGAGCGAGAAGCTGTCATCGGAACTCCCAAATGCATCGAAGTCGGTAGACGAATTACCTTCTCCAACGCCCACGTTAGTTGGAACCGAAACTCGGATTCCCACTTCGATCCAAGAGCTGCAAGATCCGGCACCGGTTTTGATCTTTCCGGGACCCAACGAATTGACCGTGGCCTCCGCTGATGAAGAGGCGTTAGCCATCTTGGAGCAATTGTTTCGGATCTTGAACGAGCAACAAGAGACAGCCGGGAAAGTGGAGATCAGCGGGAACTTCACGATCTTTCAGTTGGAAAATGCCGGCGCCGAGGAGATTGCCAAAACGGTCGGGCAACTCTTTCAACAAGTGACCGCCGGACAGGGGCGCGGTCGTGCTTCCGGCAACTCGCAGAACCGAGTGTCGATTGTGGCAGATGAGCGGTTGAATTCTCTGATCGTTTATGGTTCGCCAGTGGATCGCCGCACGATCGAGAGTTTGATTCGTGTCTTGGATGTGTCGGATGTGGACCGTTCGAAAGTCCGAGCCAACGAACCAAGGATCGTAAAGGTTGAAAATGTGTTGGCGGACAAGATCATGGGTGTGTTGGAGTCGGTCTATCGCACACAGTTGCGGCCGGACCAACCGCCGCGCGTCCAGATCCCGGCGGGCGTGTCCGTCGAGGTCGCTTTGGCCTTGCGTGAAGTCAACGCCGTGGCCGCAGCACCGCTGTTGACGTTAGAAGTGGATCAAGCGACCAACAGCATTATTGTCTTGGCATCCGAGCGATTGAGCTTGGAGGTCGAGTCCTTGATTCAGCGTTTGGATCGCGAGCAAAAGGCCAGCAACACGCAAGGCTTTAAAGTCATTGCGTTGGAAAAAGGCAACACGGAACGAATCGAAGCCACTCTCCGCAACCTCATTCGCGACTACAGCCGCCGCCGACCGCAGTAGAAACCTTTCCGACATTTCGTTACTGCTGTTACCTTTGGAGGGCTAGTTATTGCCTGCGGATGGCAAAGCCGTTCTGCGGACAATACATTGGCTGCGACAATGCCTGCGGATGGCAAAGCCGTGCTGCGGATGAAACAACGCCCGAGTAAGGATGAGACAACCGGCGATTCACTGTATTCACTGTATTCCGGACTTGTTCATCGAACATCAAACGGGATCTTCAGACTCCATCTTTCTTGCGTTCTGACTTCCCGTAGGTTCATCCGCAGATCGGCTTTGCCATCCGTAGGCAAACGCCGTGATGTTTGATGTTTCGAACGGCCGTATCTTTTCTGCGTTAGCCCAATTTCGAGCGGTGCAGTTTCTATCCGAAGTTCTCTGCCTTCAGTTCTTATCTCAAGTATGGGAGACGCCGTTATTGCCTGCGGATGGCAAAGCCGTGCTGCGGATGGAACAACGCCCGAGTAAGGATGAGACAACCGGCGATTCACGGTATTCCGGACTTGTTCATCGCTCACCGGACGGGATCATCAGACTCCTTTTTTTTTTGCGTTCTGACTTCCCGTATGTTCATCCGCAGATCGGCCTTGCCATCCGCAGGCAAGCGCCGTGTTGTCTGACGTTTCGAATGGCAGCATCTTCTCTGCGTTATCCGAATCTCTCGCGTTGCAATTTCGATCCGATATCCTCTGACTTCAGTTCTTATCCCAAGTATTGGAGGGCCCGATGCTGCTTCGCCGCCGACGGAGGTAGGCATATCCTTCCGCCAGATTCACGGAAATGGTCGCGAATCTGGCGTTTTGTTGCAATTGACCGAATGTTCCGCTACACTCCCTTTAAAGGGACGTCCATTCGGAGCACCAAGCTGCCCGTGGCACAATCCAAGCGAGCCACCGCTGCGAAGGTGAGTTGTTGTTCATTATCCCGTAACATTGACGAGGTCATTGTCTTGTTCCATTCGAACTTCTTACGGCTTTCGCAATTGGCCTTGGTCTTGATTTGTAGCGTGAGTCTCGTGCCGGTTTGTGCGGGACATGCGCCGCCTGTCAACACTTCATCGATCCAAGGGATTGTCCTGACCGAGGCCGGTGAACCCTTGCCCAATGCTCGAGTTGATATTTCAACGGCGGTCCCTGTCCAGGGACCCGCCTTGTTCTGCCCAAGTTGTTATTCGGCCTTGCCAGAAGTGGACGACTACTGACGACCAAGGGCACTTTCAAATTGCTGATCTGGATACGAGCTTGAAGTTCCGGCTCGTGATTTCCGCGAACGGCTACCAGACCTTGCAAACGAAGCCTTTGTCACCAGGCCCGGATGTCCATCGACTAACAATGATCGTGCGGCCCAAGAACCCGAACCCTATGCAGCTGGTAAAAGGGTTTGTAAGTGATGTCGATAGGAATCCGATTTCGGGAGTTTTGGTTAGTCCTTACATGGTCATCAATCAGAGTGGCTTACGTTCCTCGTCGACGACAGGATTGTTGCCCGTGGTGACCGATGCCGAGGGGTACTTTGAAATGGATCTAGTAGACGGAGTTTCGGGGCTCGATGTTGTTTTCTCGGCGGATGGCTATTGCGACCGTCTCGGCGAAGACTTCATGCCGCGCAATAAGCCACGTGAGTTCGAACTTTTGGAAGGCGTCAGTGTTAAGGGACACATCGCTAATAACGGGCAACCGATCGCCGGTATGAGCGTGGCGGTTTCACCGATGTATGAGCTTGTTCGTGGCGAAGCATTCCCACAAGGTACTCGATTGGCGGTGACGGATTCGGAAGGCCGTTTTGAACTGCAAAATCTGGCCCCAGGCCTGAATTATTGTATTTATTCGGTTGTCGGAGAGGCAAATCGCCAGCCCTCTGCGACCATAATCAAGACCCAACAATTTTCCGCTCCGGCTTCCGGTGAAACGGTCGACTTGGGGGACTTGGCAACGACCGAAGCGGTCTCTCTAGGTGGTCGTCTGGTTCGTAATGACGAGGAAACGGTCAGCGGAGTATATCTGAGATTGAACAAAGACTCGGCGCGCGATCTGCTCAAGGTCGCTGTCTCAAGCGACGGTACATTTCGAATCGATGGATTGCCGCCCGACGTCTACGAAATTGAACTTGTTTCGCCAGACTTGGAATTAGATCCGGAACGTCTGGGTTCGCTGCAATGGTCTGAAAAGTCAATCAAGCGACTCTTGGTCAAGTCAGAATCGAATCTAATCCTGCCCGTCCGAAAGGTTGCTGGTGAAATTTTCGCGCGAAAAGCCGATCTAAAACGGACGATTTCTGGCCGGGTTGTTTTCGGGGAGATTGGTGGTCTTCTCGGTATCACAGTTACCGCGGTCTACACCGAGTTGACGGCAGACGGGAGCCGACGTGAACATCAAGAGTCCGCAACAACTGACTTGGATGGTGCATTCACGATTTCAGGACTCCCCGATGGTCCTGTCTGGTTGAAGCTCTATCGACCATCAGAGAATGGAATCGTCTTCCGGTTGGTTGGAATGATTCAACCAGACCCCAAGCAGGAAAAGTTGACCCTTGAGATTGGTCCTGAATCGACCTATCAAATCGAGAAAATCCAACTTCCCATCAAGTAGTCGCTTATCCGAAGGCAAGTATTAGGTTAGTTGTCCCGTTGCCTATTCACCGTTTCCCCAAATGCCTTCAGCGAGTGATTCTCGTCTCAGCGTCTTCCGCATCGCTTGCGGTGCATTCTCATTAGTTCGCCGGTTAGCCGCAATCGTCATTTTCCGGAGTGTGTTCAAGTCACACCTTGTCGTTGTTCGGGAAAGGACTGGTACGTGCCGCGGGTCACCGACGATTCAAGTGCCGCGACAGCCTGTTCGATTTCGCGTCCCAACGTATACAGCGGGGTGATCCCGAACCGAATGATGTCCGGCCCTCGGAAGTCCGGGATGACGCGGTGTTGCTGAACCAAATCTTGCGTGATCTGCCAAGCCGCGCGATGGGATAACGAGACATGCGAACCGGCCGCTTGGGGATGCCGCGGTGTAACCAACGCAAAATCGAGTTTCTGCAAACGCTGGTCGAACAACTCGAAGAAGAATTGCATCAACTGCCAACCTCGTTGCCGTAGGGCATGCATCCCGGCTTCGCAAGTCAAATCGACACCAGGTTCCACAGCCGCTAATGACAAGATCGGCGGTGTGCCGACGGCAAATCGTTCGATGCCCGGATGGGGTTCGTAGGCACTGCCGAATTCAAATGGCCGAGCGGCCCCGAACCAACCCGGAATGGGGTTTTGTAATTGTTCGATCCAATCATTGCGAACCATCAAAAACGCTGGAGCACCAGGCCCGCCGTTCAGGTACTTGTAGGTACATCCCACCGCCGCATCCACCTGCGCTGCGCCAACGTCTACCGGCACGGCACCCACGCTATGACTAAGGTCCCACAAGATTGGTGCCCCATGGGCATGAGCCAGAGCCGTGACTTGTGGCAGATCAAACGCATAGCCGGTTTTGTAATTGACATGCGACAAACAAACAAGCGCCGTGTCGGCATTCAGTGCTTGCTCCAACACGGTCTGGACCTGAGTGTGATCGGCGTGGGCCAACACCAGCGGCTGCAAACGCATGGCCGGATCTACCTGTTGCCGCAACCCATCGAGCACATACAAATCGGTGGGAAAGTTGGCGGCATCCGTCACGATGGTTCGTCGTTTGCCCCGATGTTGCAGCAGAGCCCAAGCGGTTTTGTACAGGTTGATCGACGTCGAGTCACACACGAGAGTCTCGCCGGGCGCCGTCCCAATCAACGAACCAATCTTATCGCCGACCCGTCGAGCGATCGGCAACCACGCTTGGTTCCAGCTTCCGATCAACGCCTGCCCCCATTCGTCGGCCACGTTTTGCAGCCGAGCGACGGTCGCCTTCGGTAACCTCCCCAACGAATTCCCATCCAGATACACCACTTGTGGATCCGTAATCACAAATCGATCGCGAAACGGCGCGTGGTCCAACTCCGTTAGTATCGTCAACCTTGGGTCCTTTTTGCTGCTGGCCGCTCGTTCATCTTTGTGTCACACGTGAGTGTTTCGGGCCACCGATTCGCATTTGGTTCAGCGTACCGGGAATTGCCAGTTCAGGGGAGATCACTCATCTTTAGGAATCACTCGGAGCGTTTTCTTGTTTTCGATCCATTCGGCTCCGATTCCCTGATTGGTAATTTCATAGCCCTTGAGATAAAGGTTTAGTTTATCGCCGTAAAACTCGGGAATCGCGGCAACTCCGTTTTCGTCGGTTTTTACAACTCGGGTCGGGGCGAAATACTCGACGAGGAACTCTCGTTTTTCTCTCGCTGCCATCAGTTCATCGCGCGTAATCCGTCCCCAACGACCGTTCGAAATAAACGGATAATCGACAATCGAAAGCGAAACATTTTTCACCGGCTTTCCAGCATCGTCGAGCACTTCAACAAACATGGTCCTGCGCGGTACCATGTCGACGACAAGATCGGCGGGCAAATCTTTCAAGTTCAGTAAACTTGGTAGAACCGTGGCATCGACTCGATTGTCCAGCGCCGGATAGATTGTTTGGCGAAGTTCTTTTGGTGAAGCCTGACTTACCCAGCCATCACAGGTCGCAATCAATTGCAGCCAGTCTCCCGGCGGGATGCCGGCGATTTCAAATTGACCATCCTCGTCAACGGCCACGCGGTCAAACCAATGGCCCGCTTCATCCCCGAATTTCAGATCTTTCTGCGCGTTCCAGGCAACACAAAGGTTGACTTGTCCATTCTTGATTGGTCGGGGGATTTGGGGATTCAGCTTTCCCTTGAGAACGATTGCTGGATGCATCGGAACTTCTCTTTCGAACTTTTTTCCACCATCCTGTTGTTCGATGTCGATAGGATCGCTGAATCGGATGGCTTGGCCTTCGACGATCTCCACAATTCGGACGCGATGGGCGTCCGCTGGGAGTGCAGGTGAAATCAGCGTCCCGTTCTGCATCAACTTCCAGTCCTTCAGCTGTTTGTCTTTGTTCTGTTCTGCAATGCCAAAGAGGTTCTTTTTGATGGGCTCTTTGGACTGAGCATCTATCGCCGTCACCGCGACTTGAACTCCCCGTTGTAGGACAATTTTAGTAACGTCATCGGTTATCGAAATCGAATCGTCAAACGCGACAAATTCGTCATGGTCGGTGTCCAATCGCATCCGCGCCAGATTTCCGAGCTGCATGTCAGTAAGCGTACACTGGCCGGATTCGGAATTCTTCGGCGTGGGCGTTGGTGTGGTGTAGGCTTTGGGGAATTTTCCCGCACCCAGCCCCCTCCAACGAAGGACATTCCATGCTCCAAGCGACGCCAGCTCCACGTACCGATCG
>JBGSJV010000145.1:0-37582 GCA_041741535.1 Pirellulaceae bacterium | reverse complement strand
TTTCAAGAACGCAGTTACTTTCAGTTAATAGGCTCAGACCAGCCTATGTCGGGACTTGCACCCGACCAATCAAACAGCTTCACAGGCGCACCTGTTTCGGCCCATTCGGGCCTGTTTTGACCAGAAAAAATGCTTCACAGCGTTGCCGCACGGTGCGTCGGCAAGATCAAGACTTGCCACGGCAGGTTCTCAATCTTTGCCGACCAATGATCGATGAGTCTGCACATATTTGATCGCACTTTTATTTTTTGCGGGGAGACTCCTGTCGAATGGTTTCGTTTGGTACAATTCCCTAGAAACTTTTTTTATTATCAGTAGCGGCCACTTCTCCCAAACTTAGATTGTTAGGACGTGGGGAACGTTGATGAATGAGCCAACGGATCAGCAAAAAGTTCGTAAGAAACTTGGGCGGTTCAGCCTGCAAGCAGCGTTGGTTCTCATCACGCTGGTGTCGCTTTTGATGGTTGTCGTGATGGTCACGTACACGAATCGCTATCGAGACATGCGAAATGCCTTGCTTTTGCTTGAGAAAAATGAGATTTACTTCGGGATTGCCAATGCTGGGGACATCCCGTGGTACGATCGATTACCCGGGCTGTCGCCACCCCCGCGCATCGAAGAGATGATCATCTATTCGTCGGGCAAAGACCTGGAGGCCATCGTTCCCCTACTTGTTCGGTTAGGCACCATCAAACACATTCGGGTCGACAACGTGACCTTGGAAGAAATGGAGACGCTGAGCCAAATGAATACCATCGAGAGCATCTCCACCGAGTCTTCGCTAAACGCGGCAATGTTTCGCCCGTTCACGTCGCACAAGCTAAAGAATGTTATGTTTTACGGCACGTCCAACAATATTCCCTTGGACACGTTGGAGTTGCTTCTTTCGCTGCCTAGCATCGAGAGGATCGGGACATCGAACGGTTCTTGGGATGTTCCGGACTCGCTCAAAGGACGCCGACCGGACGTCGTGATTTTCCAAACGGACATACCAGCTTGATGGCCCTCGGCTAGTCTCAATTTATTCGGATTATCGCAAAAAGCGTTTTTGAGAAATAACGATTCTCAGGAATTCTGATTGACGGGGCGAGCTATACCGTCAAAATAAGAGGCGATTCCATTGGTTCGAATTCGGTTACGGCAAGGAGCGAGAAGATGACGCGAGTATTCATTGGTGCCCTGATGCTGATTTGGTTGGTCATCATGGGCGTTCCCAACTCAGCGGAAGCCCAGGTCTATCAAACGCAAGGAACTCGCCGCGGGGCTGTGATCGGTGGCATCATTGGCGGAGTGATTGGCGCTAAGAACGATCGTCCACTCGCAGGAATTGCCGCGGGTGCGGTCGTCGGCGGATTACTGGGTCGCGAAGTCGGTCGGCAACGGGACAACCAATACTTTCAACCGTCCTACCAAACTCCCTATGGGCAGTCGTATTACCCGAGCCAATCGTTCCGGTCGACGACCATTTACCAAGACCCAAGATTCCAAAACTACCCGACATATAACGTTCCACAACAAAACTTCTACGGCCCGCGTCAATACCAACTGCCGCCGCAACAACCCCGAGTCATTCGATACGGATGGTAACAACCAATGACCCAACCACACTTTGAGCAACCCTGGACGCGGTCAGTTGGAAAATAACGCAGTTGGTTACGACATCGTTGGCGATATTCATGGCCATGCCTCGGAACTCCGAGCCTTGCTTGCCGACATGGGATACAGTCGGCATGGTCGGGGATACCGACATCCGGATCGAAAGGCCATCTTCGTCGGCGATTTTGTCGACCGAGGCCCGGCGATCGGGGAAGTGCTCGAAATCGTCCGTACGATGGTCGAAGCCAATGACGCCTTCGCGGTCATGGGCAATCACGAATACAACGCGATTGCGTTTCATACACCGGTACCAAATAAAAAAAACGCTTGGTTTCGTGCTCATACCGAAAAGAACCTGAAGCAACACGAGGCTACTTTATCCCAGCTTTCTCCCCAGCAACTCGGTGACGCCATCCATTGGTTCAGGTCGCTCCCCGTTGCCTTGGAAATCGACGGCGTGCGTGTCGTTCATGCTGCTTGGCAAACGGCCAACATTGCCATCATCAACCATGCCCTGAAATCCAAAGGCAAGTTCACGACCGAGTTTTTGTTGATGGCTGAAGAAGAAGGTAGCGAACTACGACTCGCGATCGAGAATGTCTTGAAGGGACCGGAGCTAACGCTCCCGGCAGGCCAGTTTATCCGGGATAAATCAGGTCACCAACGTGACAAGGTACGAATCAAATGGTACGAGCCTGGGATCGGTCAAACCTACCGCCAACATCACCTCGGGAATGACGAAGTCCCCGACGTTGCCATCAATCCAGACGGCTTGCTGGCCTTGGAGACTTACCCAATTGACGCGGCCCCAGTATTTGTCGGGCACTATTGGTTAACGGGAACACCGCGACCACTTACTGCGAATGTGGCTTGCACGGACTACAGTGTCGCGAAAGGCGGTAAACTGGTTGCGTATCGCTGGAACGGCGAGCCAACTCTAAGCGAAACAAATTTTCATTGGGCTTAAAACCAGACACCCAATTCGTCGAAACAAGGACCGAGAAGGAACGACGCTTATCAAAGGCTCTCGTCGTGGCCTTAGACTTGTTTCCCCAACACAATCAGGAACCCAAGTCCCGCTTGCATGGCGGAAAACAAGGATTGGCAGACGAGAATGATCGGTGGATGGATTCCAAATCGCGCCAAACGCTGGCCAAAGAGGAGCGGCAAGTAGACGACGGAAACCCATACAAGGCCAGCAAGCGCGCCAAACACCCACACGGAATTCACGAGCAACGCCAGCGGTAAGAGTAGAATCATCGTGACGCCCCCAAACATAAAGATCGCCTCGCCGGGTGACTCGAATAGCGAAAGCACCCAACTGGCTCCGATCCCCAGCAACGGCCATGGAAGCATGACCAACCATGACCGCAACTGGGCAGTGAAGTTGGTTGCCATCGATTCCGTTTCCTCGCTCACCAAACCCACTCCCCGCGTTGGTTGATGTATCTCGCATGCCCAGCGACGACCACCTGTGCCAGGCCTTCGCGAAACCCACCATAGACCCAGTTGTAATGCGCGGGTAGGACCAACTTGCCCTGCTTGTCGATGAAACCCCACTTGCCTTCTTCGATCTGGACACCAGCCAGTCCCTCTGCAAACGGGTTCGCATATTGGAAGCTGGGAGGTATCACAAATTCGCCAGTTCGATCGATGTAACCAAACAAGCGATCTCGACACACGCAAGCCAACCCGTCCGAAAACTCCAAGGCGGCCACAAACTGTGGTTCGATGATGACATCGCCATCGGCATCCACAAATCCCATCAGGCCATCCTGGCGAAACGAAATCAGCTCGTTTGGCTTGCCGGTCGCGTAGTGCTCGGGGCGTGGTTCCGGGACTTCGTTGCCGGTGCGGTCTATGTAGTGATAGTCCAGCTCGGGGCCGACGTCCGCAATCAAGCTGAGCAGCACACGATCAGGAGCGACCATACCGACCTTGACGATGCCATTGCGAAAATCTTCGACGTGATCAAATTGGGGCTCGATGACCAAGTCTCCCTGCCGATTGATGAACCCCCAACGACTCGAGACACGACGAATCTTCACGGGCGCCAAGCCATCCGCAAATGAACCTACCTGAACAAACTGCGGCTCGATCACCATGCTGTCTTGGCTATCGATGAAACCCCACTGTTGGCCTACTTGGACAGCCGCCAAGCCCTCGTGGAACGACAAGACCTTTTCATACTTCGGCTCAATGACCATTTGGCCGTGTTTGTCGATAAACCCTTGCTTGCCATCGACGGTGACTTCGAACAATGCACTTTCACGTTTGCCTGCGGGAACGGTCAAAGGATCGGAGTCGGATCCTGTGTTGGTTTGGTGCGATACCGGAAACACGGGCGAAGCCTGAACGGCAACCTGTGGCAGAGTCAATGTCGGAGGCGTCTGTGCGACGATCGTCAATAGCGTTCCCACCAGCAGACAGATTGCACCAACAGTGAGTTTCATGGTCCAAGACTCCAAATTGCACTTTAGGGGAACGGGCATTGCTTCCAGAAAGTCATTGCAGCAAAAAGAATCGGAGTTCACGACACCGACCCAATCATCGACAAGGGGCCAAGGACGACTAAGCGTAAACACTGTGCGAGGGCTCCACAAGCTCAGCATGGTGGAAATCCGGAGTAGGAAAGGGGACGCGGGTCGTTTTCGTGGGAAACCAACTGGGGACACACAGTTTATTGGGGCTAGGGAAACCAACTGGTGACACACAGTTTATTGGGGCTAGCGGCGCGGATCCGAATCTCCCGGCGACATTGTTTGGGTGTCGCCATTTCCCATCCCCATTTCCCATCTGAGGCCCCTTGGTTATTTTCCCGCGAAGTCGATTTTCGCGGAAACGACAAACTCCGTACTTGTTCACGGTCTGCAATCCAAACGCCGTTTGAGTTGCGAGGGGTGGTCGCCGACCGTATACTAGGTGACAGGTCGATCCCATCCATGACCTGATCTTGGTTCGATGGCTCGACTAACCGAACAGGATTTCTTTTTGGGGCAGGTTCACTGCACCGCATCGCCGACTAGGCAAGCCCATGAATACCGCGCTCGATTTGTTTTCATCACTGTCCCCCCAGTTGCCTTTACTCCGGTTCTCGGTGGAGCAGTACCATCGCCTGGGTGAACTTGGCGTACTCTCGGCTGACGAAAAAGTGGAACTGCTGGAAGGATGGATCGTTGAAAAAATGAACCAGCGTCCAATACACGGTTATTTTGTTCGCCGCTTGTACGAAATTTTGCAGAGTAACTTGCCCACAGGCTTTCTTGTCCAGTGCCAATTGCCGATTACCACGGAACGAAGCGAGCCGGAGCCGGACGTCGCGATCATTCGTGGACGACATCCAGACTTTCGCGAACACCACCCCTTCGGAACAGACTGTCGCCTAGTTGTCGAAGTTGCTGATACTTCACTTCAGCGCGACCGAGCGAAGGCAGCTATTTACTGTTCTGCCGGTGTCGAGGAATACTGGATTGTCAACGTTAACGACCAGTGTCTGGAACGATTTCAACTTTGCCGAGAAATCATGGCATATCAAGAGACCCGCTTCGCGCCGGACCAAGAAGTCTCGATTCAACTCGGCGATGTATTGGTGGTTGTTAATCTACAACAACTGTTTTGTTAGTGTGTGTATTGCGTTGGGACGTTTCCTGCTACTGAGGCGGGATTCGACTCCTGCGAACATTTGCGGACGCGGAACACGTCTGATAGAATCTCTTGATATAACAACTTCTCGAACCATGTCGTGCCCACCTGTCGGCGCTTCGCGACTCGGCCCATCTCGGCGCACGGAACTGCGGGTTGACACCCGCAGCTACACGTTGTCGTCGCTCCGCGACTTTCCGAACCGAATAGGTAGGGTTGGATCACATGGAGACTCCACCGCTTAACTTTCGCTAGTCCCGGGCCGCGTGCGGGTCGTGTTGCAGTCCCAAGCCGCTCAGCCCGCGACCGTGTGGGCCGGACCATTCGGCGGGGTAGGTTGTCGTCCAACCCTTTACTTCATGCCACATGAAACGATTTAAGTTTTCTTCATCCACGGGCGTCTTCATGCCTGTCCGTTGAATAGGAACCGTTGCCAGAATCCCACGCCAATGCTTCTCCAGAGCCGATTGCTCCTCTTCGGCTGGTGCCGATTGATTCATAGGTACATTCGCCGCCAGAGCCTTATACGGCTGCAGGTCGGGTGTCTCTTGAAAACAATGGGACATCAATGGCATCGACGCATCTTGTTGGTTCATTGGCGGAACGCCGAAAATCTGCAACATCGTCCGCAGCACGCTGGTCTGATTGCAGAACTGCGAGTTCACGCCCGGTTTGCTATACGCACTAATCACCAAGCAGAGACTGCGATGCCCATCCACATGGTCGTAGCCGCCCTGCGGGTCGTCCTCGTTGACCAAGATCACGGAATCCTTCCAATACTTGCTGTTGCTGACTGCCTCGACCAACCGCCCCAACGCCAAGTCGTTATCGGCCATATGAGATTCGGTCGTCACTCCGCCGCCGCAGTGGTCCTGCGGTAGATAGATCAAGATAAAATTCGGCAAGTTGCCATCCGCTTCGAACTGGCGGAACTCTTGCAAGAATCGATCCATGCGCAGGACATCCGGGATGACCATATTCCATCCAGGGTAGTTTGGTGCCGAGTAGCGACGCAGTTTCTCGACGCCAATTTTTTGTTTGAACTCGATCGCTTCGCCGCGCTCGTAGGTGTTCCAAATATCTTGGTACTTCATCCCGTCAGGCGGCGTGGCGTAATCAAATTCGCCATAGTTTCTAAACGAATAGCCGGCGGCCAGAACGTGATCCCATACGAATCCACTCGAGGAATAAGTCAGGGGATCATCACCGAAAGTGTAGCTGCGATTGAAGCCTCCAAAAGCCCGTTCCAGATACGGTGTCACGTTGCCTTCCGTGGCCCAAGAGTGCCCATCGGCGGACAGGACCCCATTGCAATAATAGTTGTCCAAGATGCCAAAGCGGCGGGCAAGAGCGTGATGGTTGGGCGTGATTTTCTCCGGGAAAAGACACAACTCGGGCATTCCGCGAGCCTCGGGGAGGTCGCCAAACACTTGATCGAAAGTCCGATTCTCTTTGATCACATAGAACACATGCTTGAAGACGCTGGGCTCACCCAACTTCGCCGGGACCGGGCGCGGCTTCACATCCTGCGATGATTCAAGACTCCGTTCATTCGCTCCCAGGATCGATTTGACTTTAGCCAACTCGAGAACATTTCTGGTCCATTGCTCCAAGGTAACCTTGTCATCGAGATCGGTTAAACGAATCCGTTGAATCGAACCGAAGTGATCGTGACTGTTGCGACCTTGTTCCAACGGGCGTCGTTCGCTGCGCGCCCCCAGTCCCTTGATGCAAGCCACGTACAGATACTTCGCGTCGTGGATCACTGCCGAAGGGTACCAAGCCGTGGGAACGAACCCCAACGTGCTTGGGGCGGATGCATCGGCACCCGCTTGCAGTATGGCCACAGCGTTGTTTCCAGCGAGCGTCACGGCGTATCGGCCGGTTCCGTCCAGTGCTGTGATGGCACTGGGCATCGATCCGAACCCCAGCTTCGGGTCGGGCTTCAGCACAAATGTCGAGGCGGGGCCGCCCCCGGCGTGTACCAAGCTAAGAGAATCATCATTGGAATTGCACACCACAATCGAGTCATCCTGCCAACCAACGGCCATGGTTGATGGTTGCAATTTGACCCGCGTCTCGTGGATCACTTGCTGCGACTCCAAGTCGATCATGGACACGGTTCCATGGCTGGCAACGCCGCGTTCGTCAACGAGTGTTGGGGTATCGGCGGACGGTGCGGTCGGTGCGGTCGGTTCCTCGGCCTGGGGACGTTTCCCCCCCATATTGGAGACGAACAACGTGGACTGCCGTCGCACCAGATCCAAGGGCGCGACGCCCACATCGATCGACTTGGTCACTTGGTTGGTGGTCAAATCCACCACGGCAACGGCATTCTTCTTCGAAAGGCACACGTAGAGCGTGGCCTGATCCTCGCTCAACGCGACGCCGCTCGGGAAAGAATCCTCAGCCAATTGAATCGAGCGCTCCAAAACAAACGGGGCAGTCGGCGGATTTTCAGGATTGGGAGCAAACACATGAACTTGGCTCGTCGCGTTCGTTACGTAAAGGCGATGATCCGCACCCACCGCCATGCCCCACAATGATGTCCCTCCTGGGCTGGAGATCGATTGGGCGATGGCCCAAGTCTGAGTATCCATGACTTCGATTGAATCTTTGCTCTTGGCAAACAACCAGCGACCGTCGACACTCAGTCGCAGGTCCACTGGGCGCCCGTAAAAACTAATTAGATCCCCAGCGGGTCGCAGGGCTCGACCGGTGGGCGTCAATTGCTCGTTGACGCGCGGCGTTGGTTCGTCTTGAAACGCCGCGGAACACGCAGGAGACGGAGAAGGAAACAGCGAGCCCAGCGTGACGGACATTCCCGCCACTGTCAGAATTACGAATAACGCACACGTGAAAACCATTCGACAAATACGCGGAACTAATCGAGCGAGTGGCATATAATTCAACTTGTTGTTTGTGAGTTGTTGGGCAAACATCAAACAAACTAAGATAACGTGCGCGTGTTGCGTGACAGTGAAGGACGCGTTAAGGCGAGATGAAAATATTTGACGGAATGACCTGGTGGTTCAATCCGCGAACCAAAAATCGGTTCGCGGAGCGAACCACGATACGGGTCGGTCATTCGCTGCTCCAGGCGCCTCGTGGAGGGTATTCGGGCTCGCATTGGTCCATCATGCCCCGAAGCACTAGTGAGCCTGTCGTCACGGCCTCAAATAGCCAGGCAACCAACCGCGGGAACCATGCGGAGCCAGGGAATCAGCTGGTTCGGACCCGTCCGCCAAGCGAAACGCAATCACCAACGGAAACTTGCCAGGCGGCGGGTTGCGTGTGAACGGCCCGCTGCCCCAAAATTGACCCTCAACCCAGATATGACACTGCTGCAACTGCTGGTCTTGGCCAAACGCCAGTTCACCTTGCAGCGTCGCTTGATAGCCACGCGACCCATCCTCGGTCTCCAAATGGGCCGACCCTACTAGCTTCCCATTCTCAATCGTGAGTGACCATTCGCGAATCTCTTCTCGACTCCAAACCGGCGGTTCGCCGCGCGTGTTGTCGACCAAATGGAAGCGAAGAATCCGCACAGCCAAAGCCTCGGGCACGGTTCCTTGCGCTAACGCACCCTGTTCCTCGGCCGTGATCCAGAGGTTGTCGCGCGACACGGCCGATTGGAACAACGATTCCCAGCGATCGTCGGTCGGCGTGTAGCCACCATCCACCCGAGCTTGGACCCGAACCACCACCGCACCCTCGGGCAAGGCGACTTGGTATTTGGCGTCGGTGCTTTGCCGCTCCAACGGCTTTGCATCGACCGGATGGGCGTAGTCCCGAGCGGCTTGCTCCAACAATCCACGTACTCGTTCCGGACCACGGTTGTTTGTATAGGCCAACAATTGGCCGTCCACCCCAACCAAGTACAAGCCCTGTTGAGTTTGTCCAGCTTCTTTACGCGGACCCTGCGCAGCAATCTTCCGCCAAAACTCGCCCTCAGTGTCTTGTTGCCGCCGCGTGTACCATTGATCAAGGGAAACGGACACGAACCGATCCTTCAACAATGTCAATATTGTGGTGTCTGCAAACGTCGACGCACGGTCGAGCACTCCGTTGTTTCACGTACAGCCCAACGGATGCCCGTCCATCGCCCAAATAAACAATGGCTTCTGTTGTTCGACCGCCATTCGCTGGGCCGCAATCAAGTCTGTTTGCCAATCAACCGTCCGCCAAGCGGCGTCTTTGTCCCGGTCGATCGCTAGACATTGTTGCCCCAGTTTTGACAACCCGCTGTCCTGCGCCGAGACACCGCTTGGCAGCCCGCCCACGATCAAGCACAAAATAAGAGTTATCCGAGTCATCACACTGGCTCCAAAATATTCAACAACCACAATCACCCCGGCCCTCGATTCTAATCGAAACGCTCCGCCCAATGTGTCGGCCGCAAGCGCCCGCTGGAACCATCTTGGGAGCCATCCCATCCCCGTCGTCTGCCTCCTCGCGCGCGTCACACGGAGTGGCAAGGCTACCAATTTAGCTCACACGACCCACCGTCCGTGATACACTATTCACGTGCCAACAGCCAAGTCACGACGAATTGTGGGCATTGTTTGTGTTCCGAAGATTCAGTTCCTACGGTCGGCCTTACTTCGCGTCCGCAACAATAAACTGGAGCAACATACTGGGCGGTGGTCCTGATCATGATCCCGTTTGGACTAGTGCGGTCGCGATTTTTGGACTGTCGTCTATTTCGGCGTATCACTCAAGCGTGATTGTGCTGGAGCCAAGGGATCATTCGACCATTCTTCCCAATCAAATTCGGTCGCAGACGTTGGAGTCAGGAATTCAACTGTTCTAACGCACGCCCCGCCCGCCGGCTTCTCCCAGCGGATTTCGCAGTAGTTCAATATCCCGCCAGCCCACTCAGGATCTTGCGGCCAGCTTCAGGCGACAACGTTATTAGGTGCCCGGTTTCGAAACTTGCCAATTCGACGGTCCGTTCCACCAACCTCGGGCCCACGGTGATTGCGGTTTTGTCTACCGCCGCATGAAGGCTTGACAGTTTTGCCTTCCTGGCAAATCTTGACCGTGGTTCAAATCCCAATTGTTTACTAAGGTTCCTTTCGAAAGATTGACACCCAACCAACGCACGCCAAATCCTTCAGACCTGGCGGTTGACACTGTCATATGACAGTGTTATCTTATTGAGATGAACAAAATATTCACGATTGACGAACTCCGACGGTTGGCGGCGGTTGCGTTGGATGTTTCGGATTATGAGCCGGCAGAATCGGCTCGGGTTCGCGCGATTCCGGACCTGCGTACGATTCGCTATTACACGACGCTGGGCCTGATTGACGGGCCGGCGGAGTTGCAGGGGAGAACCGCCTACTACACGATGCGGCATGTCCAGCAATTGGTGGCGATCAAACGGTTGCAAGGTCGTGGCTTGACCCTCGCGGATATCCAGCAGGAACTGTTGGGACTATCGCCCGCAAAGCTGTCTCGACTGGCGAACTTGCCCGACCAGCTTGAGAGCCTATCGCTACGAGATGCTACGACAAACACGGAGGTTTCGGCCGCCACAGTTACGGAACCAGAACCGGCGTTTTGGAAACGGGTTCCGCAGTCTGCCGGAAGCCCGAATTCAGAACTCCGCAGTCGCCCCCATGTCGCTCGTGTATGGCGCATCAATCTGGACGAACACACGACACTGGAAGTCAATGGGGGCGGATCACTAGTCGATGCCGAGAGAATTCGTGCTGCCGCACGTCCGCTGATCGAAGAACTTGTGCGACAAAAACTGATTACGTCAGGTAGGCCCAACCACAATGAGGTGAACAATGAGTGAAGTATTGCTGCAGCGAATCGATGGTGAAGTGGAATCGACCGCGACGTTTGGAATCGGAGCGTTGGAGACCCGATGCGGAAACTTGCCGATGTGTGGCCTGGGTTACCATACCACCATTCGTGGTCTATCGGTCAGGACCGAGATTACTCAGACGTTTTACAATCCGTTTGACCAGCCGATCGAAGCGACCTACATCTTTCCCATTGAAGGAACGATGGCCGTGATCGAATGCTTGATGCTGGTCGAAGATCGCATCATTCGGGCCGACCTGCAGGAGCGAGCAATCGCGCGGCAACGGTACCGAGATGCGATACGCCGCGGGCATCGCGCGGCCTTGTTGGAGGAAAACCGCAGCGAAACGTTTTCGCTGTCGGTTGGGAATATTCCGTCTGGCGAAGCGATTCGCGTTCGAATGATCACCGTGGGACAATTGCCGGTCGTGAATTCGGTCTGGACGCTCCGGTTACCGCTGGTCGTTGCCCCAAGATACACATCGGGTGTTGAGATTCCTGGCCGACCGATAGGGCCGGGAACCGTGTCGGATACCGACGAGGTCCCGGATGCATCACATGTCACGCCACCGTTGTTGCTTCCTGGCGCCAAAAGTGCCGTTGAATTGCGTTTGAGCGTTGAAATCGATCTGGCAGCGTTAAAACCGGAGCAAGAATGGCACGAGCATCTGGCTAGTAGTCTGCATGCGGTGGTTGTCGATGGAAATAAAAATCGCTGTCGCGTGCAGATCAAGCCAGGGAACCGAATTGATCGTGATTTTATCCTGCGCGGCGCTGTCGCCAGCCAAAAGTTGACGACGGTCGCGAGGCTGGAGCCACCGGTTGCCAACCAACTTGGCACTTTTGCGATCGACATCGTTCCACCGCAAATGGTCGCGTCTGAGAAGCCTGGACGGGCCGTCGTGTTTGTTTTGGATCGAAGCGGAAGCATGAACGGCTGGAAATACACGGCTGCCCAGCGTGGTGTAGCGCGGCTGATCGACTCGCTGCAGGAACGGGATCGGTTTGGTGTGATTCTGTTTGATAACCAACAGTTGTTCTTTGTTGACCCGGTTCGGAAGAGCGGCATGGACTCTTATCGCGAGCTAGCGATGGTTGGGGCGAGGCTAGTGGGCGCCACGGACAAGAATCGCTTTGCCGCAATCAAATGGCTGAACAACATCAAAGCAAACGGCGGTACCGAAATGGCGCCGGCGATTGAATTGGCGCTCGACATGGTTGCCCTTGACCGCCAGCCGCAATCCAAAGCTTCGATCGTACTGATCACGGATGGGCAGATCACCGGTGAAGACTACGTTTTATCCCGTTTGAACGCGATAGCCGCCGAACGACGACCAAGAATCTACACACTCGGGGTTGATCGTGCGGTCAATGCTAGTGTGCTGCGAAGATTGTCGGAGACGACCGGTGGCACGTTCGAGTTGGTCGAGTCGGAATCGCAACTGGATAAGTCGATCAAGACAATGTCTCTGGAAATCGGTGCCCCTGTCTTGACCGACATTCGGGTGTTGTCCGATGAGGAACATGAATTGGCTGTTGGTTCGGCTGATTTGTACGCCCATCGTCCGGTATCCATCTTCGGTCGAACGAAACAACCTGAGCTGACGGTCCGTCTGGTGGCCTTGAACGCGAACGGCGAACCTTGGGAACAGGACGTCCAGATTCAGGCCAATGGTCATGCCGGATCAGGAACACTGATCAGTTTGTGGGGTAAAGGTCGGGTTAGGATGTTAGAGGATCAATACGCCATTGATGGGCGGGACGATGAAGCGGCTCGACAGAAGATTGTCGAAACGTCGCTGGAGTCGCGTGTGCTGTCGCGATTTACGGCGTATGTGGCGGTCGACGAAATGGAAATAGTCAATCGCTCCGGATCGGTCAATCGAGTTGCCCAGCCCGTTGAACTGCCAGAAGGTTGGGAGTTCGGAAGATTGCCTGTAATACCGGCCGAACTCCGAATCAGGATCGACCGACCAATTACCGGCTCTCGTCCTTTTGCTACGGACCGTTGTAGCGCCCATCGCTGGCACGCGGTTCATGTCGAACAGGTTGGGCAGCAACTGATACGAGACAAGAAACTTTCGAAACAGCAATGGGACGACTCGCAAAAGCAATCGGCGGAGTCAGGTCGCAACGCCATCGAACAAGCAATAAGCACGGGGTACGTGTTCGACGATGACGTCGCAAAAGCCGCCGCGAAAGTCGCCCGAACTCCGTTTATCGATCTGAACACAGCATTGGTTCCGGAGAACGTTGTCGAACTCGTCCCCGAAATCGTCGTCCGCGAAAACATGATTTTGCCCGTCGGCGAAGACGGTGCGAATCTAGTGATTGCAACCTGCAACCCCTGGGACATTGATGCAGCCGAGAAACTCCGCTCTATTTTGAATCGAAATTTGTCGATGGTGACGTGCGCGAAAGAGCCGCTTCTGAATGCGATCAACGAATTGTATGGCCAATTCTCGGGAGTCTCCGCCGATTCGTCTCTCCAGGAATTTGCGGACACGGCGATGGATCTTCTGGCGACGCGAGACGATTCATTCGACGCCTTTCCCGCATCACCGGGCCGCATGATGCGCAGCACGACAACTCGCAAAGCTGGATCCATGCGACCACTTGACCGATCCGTCGGATCCAAAAAACAACGGCCAGAAGGTGATGCTCCGAACGCGGCAAGCTCGGTGGTCGTGCCTTTGCTTAAGCTGATCTTCGCTGAGGCAGACCTGCTCCGAGCCTCGATGGTCGTGTTCCAAAAGGCGAGCGAATCGGTGGTGATACAATTCCTGATCGACGGTGTCTGGCATGAGCGGGATCGCGTGCCGCTTCGACATTGGCGACCGATCGTTGAGTATCTCAAGTCGCTCGCAATGAAAGGAAATCGACGCGATGAAATTTGGGTGGGAGAATTTTCGCGAGACAACTGCAAGGAGTTCCTGGCGAGTGGTTCGATAGGCACGCGCATGGAACCCAGCCAGAGTATCTCGATCCGGATTGAAGGCGATGAGAGAATAGAAGTTCAGTTTTCGCGGCAAGGGTGAACGACCGCAACATTGGCTGAACGACCACAAAGCATAATTTTTCGTGGCAGGCCATTTGCCGCCACGGGTTTTTCGGAAGCTATCGACAACATTGGGTAGGCGAAAGTCCAAGCGATGAACCTGCCAAGCGATAATTTGCCACCGAACGCTCAGACGAAAATCAGGAGTTTTGAATTGCGATTTTCCACCTTGCTGGAGTGCATCGTAATTGTAGCAATCGTGTTTGTTGTGATCGGGCTGTTCCTCCCATCCCCGTACGAAGCAGAACGGAGGGAAGTCGAGACCAAGATGGCAACTTGGCAGCCTGGACCGGATATACCCATTGCCGAAACCAATCTGCTTTCGAGCGACGTTGATTTGAATGGCGAGTGGAAGCGTGGAGGTACCCACAGTCGCTGCATTATCACGATTTCCGCAACCAATGTTGCGGAAATCTACCGAGTCGAATTTTGCGGACGATGGGGCCTGTGGCAAACCACAGCGACTCGGAACGGTTCCAGATTAACGTTAGCCGAACCCGTGGCCGAAAATTCCGAAACGATTTTTGATACTCTGTGGATTATTCGCGTTGAAAATGACGAGTTCTTGGTACCAATGGCACGAACAGAAGAGTTCAACAAAGCCCGCGCGGAGAAAGATTGGCTGTGGGATAACATTCCGTTTCGTCGCAGAATTTAATCGCCCGTCAAATCGTTTCGTATCGAGCTCGAAATGATTTTAGTTACGATCGGTGGTTCAGATTGTCGGTTGGTAGGAGGGGCTGGCCGCCAGTGGACTGGCGACCCACACGCGCAGAAGAAAACGTGTTGGCAAAGGAATCTGGGCAGAGGAATAAAGGCCAATGAATAAAATCGACGGCCCAGTGCTTCATGATCGGTACGCTACTTCGGACGATTGGGAGTGAGCATTTCGCGGGAGCGATTTTTCAACGCTTCATTTCTTTGCCCAGATTCCTCTGCCCAGATTCCTTTGCCTACACCAGCACTACAACAACAAATCGTGCAGCAAATGTCCGTGAAAGTCGGTCAGACGGAGGTCGCGACCTTGGTATCGATACGTTCGTTTCTCGTGGTCGATTCTCTACCGGTGCAAAATCGTCACGTTCGGGTCGCGGATGTGAATCGTTTCAGAGGTCCGCCGGTCGAAGGTATTCAGGGGCTGGCCGCCAGTGGACTGGCGACCCACACGCGCAGCAGAAAACGTGTTGGCAAAGGAATCTGGGCAGAGGAATAAAGGCCAATGAATAAAATCGACGGCCCAGTGCTTCATGATCGGTACGCTACTTCGGACGATTGGGAGTGAGCATTTCGCGGGAGCGATTTTTAAACACTTCATTTCTTTGCCCAGATTCCTCTCCCCAGATTCCTTTGCCTACACCAGCACTACAACAACAAATCGTGCATCACGTGTCCGTGAACGTCGGTGAGCCGGAAGTCGCGACCTTGGTATCGATACGTTAGTTTCTCGTGATCGATTCCCAAGAGATGCAAGATCGTCGCGTTGAGGTCGTGGATGTGCATCGTGCCGGGCGTCCACTTGTCGACCGTCGGCTGCGGCTTCATCGGAGTGCCATCGGGGTGAGCGATGTTGTATCCGAAATCGTCCGTCTTCCCGTAAGTAATGCCAGGCTTGACGCCGCCACCCGCCATCCAAACCGTGAAACAACGAGGATGATGATCGCGACCGTAGTTCTCCTGCGTGAGATTGCCTTGGCAGTACGCCGTTCGACCGAACTCACCGGCCCAAACGACCAAGGTGTCGTCCAGCATCCCGCGCTGCTTGAGATCGGTGATCAGCGCTGCGCAACCTTGGTCGATGTCCTTGCATTGGTCGCCATGTTCGCCAACAAGATTGCCGTGGGCATCCCAACCGCGATGGAAGATCTGGATGATCGGAACCCCACGTTCCGCCAAGCGTCGAGCGTTCAATGCACAGGCCGCAAAGGTGCCCGGCGTTTTGGAATCGGGACCGTAAAGGTTGAACGTCTCTTCGGTTTCTCCCGAAAAGTCCATCAACTCGGGCACCGAAGTCTGCATGCGATAAGCCATCTCATGTTGCTTGATTCGCGCCAGAATTTCGGGGTCGCCAAACCGTTCGTGTTGGGCTTGGTTGATGGCAGCCAGGGCATCCAGTTGAGCGCGGCGATCTTGCCGAGTAACGCCCAGCGGGTTACTCAAGTAGAGCACGGCATCTTCCTGGCTGCGGAGCAACACTCCCTGGTGGTCGGCCGGCAGAAAGCCCGGGCCCCACAGGCGAGCGAAAATACTTTGCTCGGCGTGCTTCGAATTGGCATGCATCACGATATACGCTGGCAAGTTCTCGTTCGTCGAGCCAAGTCCGTAACTTAGCCACGCACCAAGACTAGGTCGGCCAGGGACTTGGCTGCCCGTTTGGAAGAAGGTGATGGCCGGGTCGTGATTGATCGCTTCGGTAAACGTGGAGTGAACAATGCACAGGTCTTTGACCACCGTGGCCGTATGCGGCAAAAGTTCGCTGACATAAACGCCATCTTGGTTATTGGCATGATGGGTGAACTTGTACTTGGACGGGCAGACGGGCAGCGTCGACTGGCCGGAGGTCATCCCCGTGATTCGTTGGCCGTCGCGGACTTCCTCCGGCAAGGGCTGGCCGAACATGTCGAGCATCTTGGGCTTGTAGTCCCACATGTCGTGATGACTGGGGCCGCCCGACATAAACAAATAAATAATGCGTTTGGCGCGAGGCTGGTGGTGCAGGCCAATGGCACCCTTGGCGTTTGGCGAATCGTCGTTTGCGGCAACTGGCAAAGCCCCAGTGAACAGGTGCGCCATGGCGGCCGTACCAATGCCCAGTGATGCTCGTCCAAAAAGTTGGCGACGAGTGAGATGGAGTTTGTATTCGTGGAGCGGGTTCATTCGACCGTTCACCTTTGTTAGTACATCAGAATAGCGACATCGCTCGCCAGAATCGTGCTGGTGACTTGTGTCCAGGCGGCAACTTCGACGGGGTCCAACTGCTCATCGCGTTTCGCTTCGCCGATTGCCAATAGTCCCAGCGCGTCGTCGGGAGCGCTGGCGTAACGTTCACGCGCGGTATTCAACAACGAACGGCACACGCGCAATTCCAATTCAGTCGGCGTGCGGCTGGCCAATAATGTGAACAGCAAGTCCAACCGCCGCGCATCGTCATCTTTTTCGCGCACCAAGCGTTCGGCCAACTTGCGTGACATTTCAACCCGCTGCGTTTCATTCAAGAGCCCCAGCGACTGGAGCGGGGTACTGGAACGCGACCGGCGAATACAACTTGCTTCACGACTCGGCGCATCAAACAGAGTCAACATGGGGTGTGGGCTGGTGCGTTTCCAATAGACGTACAAGCTACGACGATAGAGTTTATCGCCATGGTCCTGAATGTAGTTCTTCGTGTTGCTACCGGGGTGCATCAAGGCTTCCCACATGCCGGACGGCTGGTAGGGCTTGAAGCCTTCGTCGCCCATAAACGGCTGCATGAGCCGGGCGGACCACAGACCCATATCGCGAATGACTTCCGCATCCAAACGATAACCGGGGCCGCGCGCAAGTAAACGGTTTTCCGGGTCGGCGATATCGGATCGGTGCGCGGAACTTTGCCGGAACGTTCGGCTGGTAACCATCAAGCGGAGCATGTGCTTTTGGTCCCAGTGGCTGTCTTGCAGCTCGATGGCCAACCAATCCAACAATTGTGGATGAGTCGGTTGCTGGCCCTGGAGTCCGAACTCCTCCGGGGTTCGTACAAGTCCATCGCCGAAGACGCGCAGCCACAACTGATTGGCCAGCACACGGGCGGTTAACGGATGTTCGCGCGACGTTAGCCAACGAGCAAGTCCCAGGCGGTTGGCCGGTGTTCCCGTGGGCAACGAGCCCATGATCACCGGAACCTTGGGCTTTAGCGGTTCGCCAACGGGTTGGTCGTACTCGCCGCGCGCCAGTCGTTTCGTCTCGCGAGGTTCAGGCAATTCTTTGGCAACCAACGTCGTGGTAAATTCTTTCTCCAGTTCGGCCATTTTTTGGGAGATCGCCACCGCCTCGGCGTGCTCCGAGAAATCCTTTAGCGGACCGCCGGGATCGGCCAGCAACTGCAGTTTCGCCGCGAGGTCGATTTCATTCCACTGAGCGGCCTTCACGACCGCCGTAGCCGCCACACTTTCGAGCAACCGATCACGAGCCACTTCCACGCCCAGCCACTTGTCCCACATTTCTTGATTCGCTGGGGCTTTGATAACTGGAGCGTAATCGTAGGCGTTGCCATCCAACGGCGACTCTGCAGTATTATTAAAGAAGGCCAAGAGCTCGTAGTACTCGATATGTGTGATCGGATCGTACTTGTGCGTGTGACATCGAGCACAGACAAACGACATCCCCATCAGAACGGTTCCAATCGTCTCGACGCGATCGAAATTGTTCTTCGCTTGAAACTCCGCAGGGATCGCGCCACCCTCGGCGGTGGTCGGATTCATGCGGACAAATCCGGTTGCGACGTGCTGGGCTAAGGTCGCCTCGGGCAACATATCCCCCGCCAGTTGCCACGTAATGAACGTATCCAACGGCAAGTTATCGTTGAAGGCGCGAATGACCCAATCGCGATACGGATAAATGCCACGTTTGTTGTCCAAGTGCAGACCGTGCGTGTCCCCGTACCGAACCGCATCCAGCCAGTACCTCGCTTGGTGCTCACCAAAGCGGGGACTGGCGAAGAGCGTTTCGACATAATGTTCGTAGGCATCGGGCCGCGCGTCGTCCAGGAACGCCTGGAGTTGATCCGGTTCGGGCGGCAAGCCTGTTAGTGTGAGAGCCGCACGTCGCGCGAGTGTGAACCGGTCGGCGAGCGGTGCGAACGGGACCGAGATTTCCTGGAGTCTTGCCAGAACAAAAGCATCGATCGGATTGGTCAGTTCGTCCGATCCCACAACTGGCGGAGTCGGCTTTTGCGGCGTGATAAAGGCCCAATGCTTTGCGTACTTGCCTCCCTCGTGTATCCATCGTTCCAGTGTCGCTCGTTCAGCAGCGGAGAGTTGCTTGTCCGAATCTGCGGGTGGCATCGGATCATCCACGGAACGGATGCGAACCAGAATTTGACTTTCAGCCAAATGGTTCGGATCAATCGCTCGAGTGTCGCCGCTGAGCAACCGAGTCGCCGCCTCGTAAGAATCGAGACGAACGAGATCAGCGTCCTTCGTGTCTGGTCCGTGACAGACAAAACACTTGTCGGCCAAGATCGGCAGAACATCACGCGAAAAATCGAGCGTCGGGTCGTCGGCGAAAACCGACCCATGCAAAATCGCCAGCAGTAAAATCATTGTGGTGCGCATGGGTCTCATTCTAGATAACCTTAACGCAATCTACCAGCCGGAGAAGGTCCGGAAGGACTGATCTGTCCTACGATCAATCGCCGCAGAGCACCGTCAGACTCTGGTAGAGCAGGGTGTGATCCGAAGGTCATCGGCGCCCCAGACCCAGGTAGAGCGGGTATTCGATTTACCTGGCGCCGCTAAGGAATTGTCTGGAAATAACTTCCCGATTTGGGAGAGTCCGACCTTGGTTAATCCGAGAACCCCGATCGTCGATTATGCCAAGACACCAGGCCTGAGCCGCCGAATGGCTGAGCCGCGAAGCGGCAAAATGAGAGCGTTTGGTAAGTCCCACGGATGGCAAAGCCGAACTGCGGATGAACAGTCCGCGGACACTTACTTGACCGACAGCAACTTGTCCGACTGCCATGTTCCGACGTCCGAGCTGATACGTTGACGGTCTTCAATACGAGACCGGATGCCGCGAATATATTCAACCGCTGATCGGCATTGCCATCCGTGGGAAGTCCGCCAGCCAGGCTAATGATCGTCTTTGGTTCACACGCGGCTAAGAAATGAGTGATGAAAAATGGAAATTGAAAAATGCAAATTGCTGGCAGCCATTGCTTCCTCACGGTATGCTTGAAACTAGACGTTTGGTACCTTTTGAATTTTTCATTCTTCAATAATCATTAGTCATTCAAACGCGAGAGCCAGCGAGGGTCATTCCGGAGCTTTGGACGTTCGAAATCCGAAACTTATTTAGCGACAAATACTCTGCACGTCGGACCCAGGTACACCCCGCCTGTTGTCTTGCGTTTTTGCGTCCCATAGGATGAAGCTGCTTCGGCTCTTGTAATTTGACACCAACGAAATCGAGGATCGTTCCATGTCTCAACCTTATCCCCCACAATTTCCGAAACAGCCGCCGATGCATTCCCCATTTGGAGCAGCAGCGCAGACGCCGTCATCTGGGACTAATTGGCTGTGGATCATTCTCGGAGTGCTTGGGACGGGCGTGGTTGGTTCGATTTGCTGTTGTGGCGGACTTTTTTACTACGCATCCTCAGTTGTCAACGCTCCTCTACCAGTCAGTGCCGAAGCCACCGAACCATTTTCGGTCGCTTCGATTCCAGCACCGCCCATGCCTGAACTCGGCGAGTGGCAACCGCTTGATGACGTGGCGGGAGCAAAACTCTACCACGTTCAATGGGGACCCGAACAAATGACGATCCCCAGCAAGCCAGGCGTTGGTGGAGAGATGTACGTTTTGTTGCCGCCTGGGAATCACCAACCTGGTTCGCTCCCTTGCTTGCTTGTGGCGCCCGCTGGGACGAACTTGCTGACCGGCGCCAACACGGGACCATTTTTTGAGTCTCACGTTCCGTATCTCAAAGCCGGGTTTGCCATCATGGATTATGAACTGGACGGCTCACCCGATTACGAAACCCGAGAGGGTGACGCGACACGAGCGTTTATCGATTCGCAAGCAGGACTCGTGAACAGCCGCAATGTGATCGATTTTGTTCTGCAACGAATGCCGATGGTTAACTCGAAACAGATTTTTGCCGTTGGCCACAGTTCGGGCGGCACGCATGTACTGTTGTTGGGCGAACACGACACGCGTTTGGCCGGAGTCGTCGCCTATGCAGCGGTCAGTGATGTCCCCAAACGCATCCCGCCGATTGCCGCCAAAATGTTGGGCATTGTCGACAAACGCATCGGCAACTTCTTGGTGCAATCTTCGCCACTCACCCACGCCTCCCGAATGAACTGCCCCGTCCTGCTGTGTCATGCCGAAGACGACAGCAATGTTCCCGTCAGTGATTCTCGAGCAATGCATGACCAGTTGGTCAAAGCCGGTAAAAAATCGGAACTTTTTATCACTCGGGATGGAGATCACTATTCGGAAATGCTTGACCAATGTGTTCCCAAAGGAATCCAGTGGATGAAGCAACGCATTGGCGAAACAGAGTGACCGGTCGCAAGTGACGTAGACACCCCTCGGCCGACAAGCGGAATAACGACCCGTCGTCACGTACTGGACTTCGCAAACAGGTTCGTGACGCGAAGGTGATGATCGTGATGCACAGTTAGAACTCGTTCGGTCGCCGCGTGCCAGTCCATATCGCGGGCAAGCGCGGGCAACTGAAAACGATGGATATCCTTCTCGGAATCAGCGTTGAAGAACAGCAAGAAACCACCCGAACTACCGCCACACGCCGCCACAGAAGTATTGTCCGGTAGCGTGCACACCCGCCAAATCACGCCGCCGGGAATACCATCGGAAACATGACTCTTGAGTAGCGTACAATCGCTCGTGGAGAAACGCAGCAGCAGCGGCTCATGGACCGCGCCTAGCGGGTTGGTGCCTTTATGCAATCCGCCTGCCAGTAACTGAGCGCCGTCCGTTGTCAACGACATGCCGCGAACGCCACCAAAATCAACGCGTTGGCCACCTTCGTAAGTATGCAATGGTTTGGCATCAAACGACTTGGCGACTTGTTGGCTGGCGATGTTCCACATCTGGAGCTTACCGCCGAGATCACCAGTCAACAAATGCTGACCATCGGGATGAAACAGCACGCTGTAGATATGTTTCTCATGCCCAACCCATTCGGCAACTTTTTCACCGGATGCCATATCCCACAAACGAATCACCAGATCGTTTCCGACGGACACTAGCCGCGTTCCATCGGGGCTAAGATCGAGCGCTCGAATCCAGCCCGTATGGGCGTCGATCGTTCGCACAGGTTTTGGCTCCGCTTCCGCAATCGACCACCAAATCAATCGTCCTTCGCAGCCGCCCGAAACCAATTGTTGGCCATCGGCCGAATACCTCAGCGCATGGACCCAACTTTCGTGGCCTTTCAAAACTACTTTTTCGCCCGTTGCCAAGACCCAGCGCTGGAGAGTTGAATCCTCGGCACTGGTGACGGCCTGCAATCCGTCCGGGGCCACCCGAACTGCCAACAACGGTCGATCATATGCCCAATCCAGCGCCAGATGCGATTGTTTGATATCCATAATCTGCTTTCAATGAGCGACTAATTCTCGTCGTCTAGCGGTGTTTAACTATCAGCCATTATGTCAGCACGTCCCAAATGGGACCAACCGCTGGATCGGCCATCGGCAACTCTTTGCCATCAACCACGAGCGATTGGCCGGAGTCGACCCCGACCGCTTGCAGGTACGTATGGAACAATTGACCATGGTCCACTTGGCCGTCGGTGACTTCGGTCCCTTCCGCATTCGTTTGCCCAAACACGGCGCCACGAGCCACCTTGCCACCAGCCATCACGACCGACCAAGCCTTGGACCAATGATCACGTCCGTAGTACAGGTTGATATTTGGCGTTCGTCCAAATTCGCTGAGCACAACCACTAGTGTTTTCTCCAGCATCCCGCGTTCGGCCAGATCGTTCACCAAACACGCAAACGGCCGATCAAATTCGCCGAGTTGTTCGATGTGGAAGTTGAAATTTTCATTGTGCGTGTCGTAATTGCTGTGCGTCACTTGAACAAACGAGACTCCATTTTCCAGCAACCTCCTGGCCAACAAACATTGACGTCCAAAATCATTGTTGCCATATCGCTCGAGATCCGTGGGCGGCTCCTTCGCCAAATCAAAAACATCGCGACGTTCCATGAGCCGCAGCGCCTGTTCGTAACTATACGTGTAAGCGTCCGTGATGGCCGTTCGCTGGCGACTGAGAAATTGTTCATTGACTTTGCGACGGAACTCGTGCCGCCGCAGTTCCGCCTGATCGGTAATCATTTCGGGTTTGACAGAGTTTTGTGGTGGTTTGTCCCCACCGAGCGAGATACTGGCATACTTCGGCCCCAGATAGGCGGCCTCATTCCCGCGCCCGCCCGCTCCTCCGGGAGTCACCAAAATATGTCCCGGCAAACCCTTCGACTCATCACAAAGTGTCCGCGCCGCCACCGCCCCAATTTGCGGATAGTCGGCGGCCGGAGTTTGCCGACGTCCAGTCAACATCATGTACGCGCCTTTGCCGTGATCGTCTTCACTTGTATTCACACCGCGCAACAGACACAGATGATGCATCTGTTTGGCTGTGTGAGGAAGGAGTTCGCTGATATGGATACCGGGAACCGAAGTGGGGATCGCACGCGTTGGCCCACCGGTCTTGGTTCCAGGTTTCGGATCCCAGCTTTCCAATTGGCTCAATCCACCATGCATGTTGAACACAACGACGCGCATGTCTTGTTGGCGCAAGGACTCGGCAGCCGATCCACGAGTCAAACAACCCAGGCCCGTCGCCATAATCCCGCCGCCGACAACCCCCAAAAACCTTCGCCGACTCGCCGAATGCTCTCCCGATTGGCATGCATATTTGGCTCGCATGTGAAACTCCCGTGTTGGAAAAAAACTCATCGACTCCGGGGCGACTCCGAAGCCACCTCAATGGACAAAGCGAAACTCGGCACTTGCCAACAAACCCCAAACCATCTCTTGTATCGCCACGTTGCGTCCTTCGCCGGCAGCAACCAATTGTTCGTTGACCAATTTTAGTTCTTCATCCGTCGGCTGCCTCGCCAACAGCGTCCAGTACATCAGGCGGGCAATCTCGGCGTTATAATTCAGGGCGATCGCTCTTTGCGTGACGTTGTCGTTGCCTGGTCCAGCCCAGGCATACACGCTACCGGCATTGGCGATATACAGTGCCTGGTCGGCGGAGGCGAAGAAGGTGTCTTCCGTATTATCGGGGCCCGATGAATACAAAGAAACGTAAACGTCGGCAATCCCGCGCAGTTTATCCAACGCACCACGCACGGCCTGCCGATGTCGGTTGGCCTTGGTGGCAGCGTCCGCGTCCGCTGCCAATGGAGATTGTTTCTCAAGCTCTGCTGCTTCCGTTCGGACATACGCATCGAGAACGCCGGTAATTCTCAACGTGCTCCAACACATTTGCTCCGGTGTCAGAGGTTGCAAAGTGGCCGTCGCCAACTGGCGCACATTATCTTCATTGACCGCGTTCCATTTGTCATTCATGGTGGCGATGGCGGTAGCAAGCGCCGCTTCGTGATTCGCCACGACCACACGAGCGGCCGCTCTGCGATCCTCAAGGGACTTTCGAACCGTCTGGTGCGTTGCTAATTCTTGCGTGCGAGAAGCCGTTGCCATGGCTGCTGAAGCAGCCGCTTGATTCGCTGCATCCAGTGTCGATTGATTGGCGATCGCCTGATTGCGCCGAGCCTCCAACTCCGTTGAGATAGCCGTTTGTGCGGCAACCAATGGTTCGGCGGTTGAAACCAAATTTGCCGATGAAGCCAAGGATTCCAGTGTTTGTTGCAATCGAGCCACTTCCGTTGCTTGACGATTGACCGATTCCGCCGCTCGCAGGACTTCTGCCGCCATGGCTTGTTCGACGTTCTGAGCCGCTCCCACTTGGGCTTGTGCCGCTGCAAGCAATTGATCTACCGCCGGCAACTCTGCTTCCATCGTGGCAACAGCTCGAGTGGCCGTGTCCAGTTCTTGTGCGAATTTGTCGGCCGATTCCTTTGCATCCAACCAAGCCAGGATCCGCTCGTACCGACGAGCTCTGAGTTCGTTGTTCTCGTTGGCCTGGCAAGCCTCGGACCACAGCTTGCGAGCGGCAATCATCGCGGAGTCGGCTGCCGCCAAAGCTTGGTGAATCGGTTGCAACTTGGTCACAACCTCTTGGACCTTGGCAGTCGTGGTAGCTAATTCCGATGCGGTCGCATCGGCCGCAGCTTTGGTGTCGGCAAGGGCTTTGTCGACTTCAGGAAGCGTTCCCCGTGCCGCGTCCGCGCGTTGCTGGATGACGGTCAACGCCTGCGTCAATTCCGCATCTTCGCCGCCGGCAACCTTTGTCGCTTCTTGTAGTTTGGCAGCCGACTCGCCAAGCAAGGCAATGCGCGACGCCGTATCCGATTGACGTTTTTGAGCGGCTGCATGTAGAGCTGCTGCTTCGTTTGATTTCTGTTTGGCGGTCAACATCAACGCTTCGGCCGCGTCCAATTCCACTCGAGTTTTCGCTCGTTCACCTTGCACGTTTAGCCAAGCCTCGCGCGCCGATTCGTAAGCCGCCAGCGTCTCCGTTTCAGCAGCCGCCAAAGCGTCCTTTTTTCCAACGGCTTCCTCTCGATTCACTGTGGCCGACGTTCGGATCAAGTCCAGCGAAGAAGCACTCGCCGATTCCGTCGCGTCTGCAAGGAGCGCCACACCGCCGCGCCGGTAGGCTTGGGACAACACAAGCTCTCGCAAGAACTTTCGCGGCCGCAGATCGGACTCGATCAACCCATCGCTAATCAAACGCAGCAACTCGGGATGACTGGCTGGATTGTGCGGATGATGCATGTCGAGCGGCTGTACCAAGCCGCGTCCAAACGCCAACGACCAGAGTCGATTCGCCCAGTTCGTTACAAAGGCCCGATTGGCGCGCGAAGCCAATTGATCGGCGAGGGCTTGGCGGCGACTCTGTCTTGGCGGCACAATCGTTCCGGCCAAAGAACCTGCGGGAGCTTCCGACAAGTAACGGGCGTCCGGCAACTGGTATTCTTCAAAGAGTTCTGGTTGTTCGAGGAATCGAGGCCCCGTGCGAAATGAAACCCCTTTATCGAAGACCGATTCGAACGGGGCATCACCGGCTGCTCGCTCCACATACAACTGTGTCTTTTGATCTTTGCCTTCCGCGTCTTTGTACGCGACCTCGGTCAAACTACTAGGCGAGACAAACGCCAAGAGGCCGTGGTAGTCGATTTGTTTGAAGTCATCGACCAGTGGATGATCATGGCATTGAGCGCATTGGATATCGCGGCCCAAGAAGACTCGGCCAAGATCACGTGTGATCAAATTGGGATCCCCACCTCGATCCAAGAAGAATCGCTGGGCCGGACGCTGATCGTTATTCCACCAAGGTGAACACAGCAGCTGCTTGGACAGTTCATCCAGCGAAACGTCCGCCGCGACCTGCTCACGCAAATAATTGATCCAAGCCACACGGTCGACATGAACGTGGCTTCGCCGCAACATCAATGTGCGATCCAACCACATCACCAAATGTTCATCACACAATGGATCGGCCAGCAACCTATCAACCCAAGTCACCCATTTTTCCGGCGACGCATCAGTGGCAAAGGCATCCAATTCGTCTTGCGTCGGCACAACACCTCTTAGATCCAACGACAACCGACGCAATAACAGACCGGCCCCTGACTCCGCAGCACCGAGCGGTTCAAGCTCGGAACTTAACAAGCGATCGATTTGCTCTGCGAGCGAGATGGTCGGTGTCGATGGAGTCGACAGTTGCGTCGTCTCCGTCGATTCTGTTGTTGGCTCTTGTCCGTAAGACAAGTTCAGGATCGAAGAGAATGGTAGGATCGCAACGGCAAGTAAACGAAGTACGCGGAGTTTCGAGACAACCACATTGGGATAATTCCATTCCCAAACCGCAGTGCTAACGTGAGCGGCGTCCATGGCAAACTTTCGCAGGTAGGATTTATAGGCGGGGCGGTTCAACCGTGCCAAGCGTCAAACCGTGGGCACATTATGATTTAAAGTTAGAAACGACGCAACTCTACCAATGATAGCGGGGCCATAAGCCCCAAAATCGCGACCGAATTGTATACGACCCAAGGCATCTCACAGCCCTGGGATCGGGGTTCCGCGCCCAACGACATTGAGCAAATTGCGAGGTAAACCGTCGGTGACACGGACCCGATCGACGTCAAACAACGTGTGCATGATGGTTGCCAACAGATCGTGAATCGTTACCGGATTGGAAGCCGGTTGGCCACCATCACGAGCCGATTGGCCAATGACTTGCCCAGACTTCCACCCGCCCCCGTACAGCAATAGAGGTGCCAAATTACCCCAATGATCGCGGCCACCATCTTGATTGATGATGGGCGTCCGGCCCATTTCTCCGCAACAAACCAACAAAATCTTATCCCGCAGACCACGAGCTTCGATATCGTCAATAAACGCCGCGACCGCATGATCAAATGGTGCGCCGACGTAGTTCATGCCGTCGGTCATCGGAGCGTTGTTGATGTCCGCATGCATGTCCCACACAAAACTCGTGGTGATCGTTACGAAGCCACAACCCCGTTCACACAACCGCCGAGCCAGCAGCAATAACTTGCCGATCGATGTTCCATGATCGGCATAATGCCGATGGTTATTCCATTTTTCGTCGATTCGATCCGGGTTAAAATGGGGCCGCGTATCGTAACTCTTCAGGACGCTGGCTGGCTCTTGCTGCAAATCAAAGGCTTCGGAGATCCCATTGACCAATGCATCGAAGCCGAGCTGTTGCAGGGTAGAAGCATTGCTAACTGCCTGATCGGATTCAACCATACGTTTCCACACATCAAGTTCCGCCAACAACTTGCGTCGATCTTCTAGTCTCGCGTGCGGCAAGTTCAGTTGCATGTCTTGTTGCAACCCCGCGCCAGCCCCCGGCACAAAGGGCGCAAACGCACTACCGAACTCCCCAGCGGACTCGAAGTTGCCGAAGTCCGTAATGGTCGGCCCTGCCTCCGCCTCCACAGCTCGAGGAAACAAGGCCACATTGGTCGGCATCGCCGAATCGGTACGCTGGGGCCCGGCAACCCGAGAATAAATCGAGCCCAAATTGGCCTGCAAAGTGTCGTTGCTCATCACGGGTTTGATGTCGTGATTGCCATCACCGGTCACAAAGGACCGAACGATATTGAATTTATCCGCGCGCTGGGCAAGTTTTTCAAAGGTGCTGCCAAAGGTAATGCCAGGAATGGTGGTCGGGATTTCCCCAGTCGCACTGCGGATTCCCGAGGGAGCGTCCATTTTGGGATCGAAGGTTTCGAACTGCGAAGGCCCACCGTGCATGAACAAAAAAATGACCGATTTGTCGCGTAATGGCGACGTGACCCGTGTCCCGTTGGCAACACCCGGCAAGAAATCCCCTAATGCCAAGCTACCTAATCCATAGCCGCCCACGCGCAAAAAGTCGCGTCGAGGCACCCCCTTCGTTTGTCGGTATGGGTTGATAAACCGAAACATAACCGTCTCCCGACTTGGACCACTCCTGACCACCTCCAACTAGGCTCTGTCCCGAAATGGGTCAGACCCTTTGGAGGGCATGTAATAATTTCGGACAAAAAGGCATGACCGGAGAGGGTCAAACCCCTTTGGGGACAGAGCCTAGTGCTTTGTCTCAACCAAAACTTGGGGTCTGGTAAAGGGGTCAGGAGTCAATTGTGCGAAGCACCCGAAGGGCCGTTCCGGCAATTGACTCCTGACCCCTTTACCAGACCGACTCCAAAATTAAATGGTGACAAAGCACTAGCCACAGTCGCTATTTAACATGTGGAATCGACCATTCATGTTAACGGGTCGACGAAGCACTTACAATCAAAAAGTGCAAAGTTGCCGAAATTCAAAAATTGCCTTGGATATGACTCGCATCGCAAGGCAGACCCATTCTACAAACTTCGGTCGGCGACTTCTTGATAAACTCTTGATACTCTTCAGTGAGGATTTGATGCGCGCTTGATATCGACATTGCGATAATTGTGTTGGGGCGATTTCGCACGAGGAATTGGCAATGCAAATGTTCACGATGTTCTTAGTTGCGACTTGTGGGTTCGCACTTCTCTGGGCGCTAATCCAGTGGATCGAACAATCGCGGGGTGCCCTATGAATGCCATCGTCATTTTGTTGGTTGTCCTGTCGTTTGTCTACCTGACGTACGCAATGCTGCGCCCCGAGGAATTCTAGGAGAGAAGAAATCGTTATGACTACTTGGAGTCTACCCTTGATGATACTGGGGGCCGCTATCGCGATTGCGTGGCCGCTTTCTTGGTACATGCAAAATGTATTTGATACTGACAGCAAATCACCATTCATACGGCGATGGAATCGTTGGTTGGAAGCTGTGCTGGGGCAAAGCAGCTCGAACGCGCCAGTAACGTGGGCTTCGTATTGCCGCTCGATGCTTATCTTCAACTACTGCATGTTCGTGCTGGTTTTTATGGTTCTGTCGTTTCAAGGCTACTTGCCGATCAATGCGGATAGTAAGCCAGGCCTGGAGCCCACATTGGCGTTCAATACGGCGATCTCATTCATTACGAACACCAATCTGCAGCACTACTCTGGCGAAGCGTCGCTTAGCTACTGTTCACAGTTGTCGCTAATGTGGCTTCAGTTTGTGTCGGCGGCGACGGGTATAGCAGTTCTTGTCGCGGTTGCACGAGCTATGTCCGGATCGAAGTCGATGGGCGATTTCTACCGGGATGTCGCAACAGCTTCGTTTCTGGTACTCTTGCCTCTGTCAGTTATCGTCTCGATTTGCTTGGTTCTTGGAGGGGTGCCGATGACGCTCTCGGGAGCTGTGGAAGCAACGACTTTAGAAGGTGCCACACAAACGATCGCTCGCGGTCCCGTGGCTGCATTTGTCGCCATCAAACAACTTGGAAGCAACGGAGGTGGATTCTATGGCCCCAACAGCACACATCCGCTTGAGAATCCCACTTTTTGGACCAACGTCATTAGCAACGTTTGCATCCTTCTAATCCCGATGGCTTCGGTATGGATGTTCGGACGTATTGCCAAGCGTCTGCCTCATTCGCACGTCGTGTTTGTTGTCATGCTACTTTTGCTGGTCGGGTTGGTTGGCTATGCCAATTACTGTGAACAACAACCAGCCGTTGCACTGAACGATTTGCCTATCACTGCTCAAGCGAATTTGGAAGGCAAAGAATTACGATTCGGCATGTCCGCCGGTCCGACATGGGCTGTTGCGACGACGGCCACTTCCAACGGATCGGTCAATGCGATGCACGATAGCCTCAACCCACTCACGGGACTTGCTCCCATGATCGGCATGTGGCTGAACGTGATCTTCGGTGGTTGCGGCGTCGGAATGTTGAATATGTTTCTCTTCGTTGTTGTCGCGGTTTTCCTAGCCGGGATGATGGTCGGTCGAACGCCTGAATATCTGGCACGCAAGATCGAAGCTCATGAAATGAAGCTTGCCCTTCTCACGATTCTGTCGCATCCGATGTTCATTCTCGGTGGTATTGCTTTGTTTGCCGCGACCTCATGGGGGCGTGACACGCTCAATAATCCAGGGAGTCATGGTTTATCCGAGATCATTTACGAATTTAGCTCGGCAGCGGCCAACAACGGTTCGGGTTTCGAAGGGCTAGGAGACAACACGCCGCCTTGGAACATCGCCACAGGCTTAGTGATGCTTTTTGCTCGATTCATCCCGATCATCGCTCCCATCGCAATCGCTGGATCACTGAGCACCAAGCGAGCAACGCCTGAAGGAGCTGGAACCTTTCGCACCGACTCGTGGATGTTCGGAGTCATTCTGCTCGGCACGGTACTCATCGTGGGAGCCCTTCTATTTCTACCACTGGCAGTGCTAGGGCCAATCGCCGAGCAATTGCAGACAGCCCAATAATCGCTCAAACAAAACTATCGGAGTTGAAATATGTCTACTGTTTCGATGGAGCCCAATTCGGGTCATCAAAGCCCACCATCACATCGACCACGGCCTGAGCTGTTCAGCCTGAGCATGCTCGGGCCGTCGATCATCAGATCGTTTGAAATGCTTAACCCGGTCCGTATGGCTAAGAACCCAGTGATGTTCATAGCCGAGGTGGGTGCAGCGCTTACGACCCTCATCACCGCACAAGCAATCGCGACGGGTGGGGAAGCGACTTGGTACTTCCTGGCACTGACCGTCATTCTGTGGTTCACGGTCTTGTTCGCAAACTTTGCCGAGTCGGTAGCGGAAGCCCGTGGTCGAGCTCAAGCAGCCAGTCTGCGTTCCGCTCGCAAAGACGTTACGGCATACAAAGTTGCCGAAATCGCCGGTCGCGTGATTGATGAAGTACCTGCATCGACTTTAAAGGTTGGTGACTTTGTCGTCGTTCGAACAGGTGAAACCATTCCAGCCGACGGCGAAGTTGTTCAAGGAATTGCGCTCGTTGACGAAAGTGCAGTGACGGGTGAGAGTGCTCCCGTGATTCGCGAAAGTGGCGGTGACCGCAGCGCCGTGACTGGCGGAACACGAGTGGTATCGGATCATATATTCGTCAAAGTCACTGCGAAGCCAGGTGAGAGCTTTTTAGATCGCATGATCGCAATGGTCGAAGGCGCGAATCGAAGCAAGACTCCGAACGAGATCGCACTCACGATCCTGTTGGCTGGATTCACGATGGTTTTCTTGCTAGTTTGTGTGACGCTCTATCCGATTGCAACTTACTTTGATGTCACGATCGATGTGCCAACCTTGGTTGCTCTGTTGGTTTGTTTGATTCCGACCACCATTGGCGCATTACTCGCAGCCATTGGAATCGCCGGAATCGCTAGATTGAGTCAAGCAAACGTGATGGCAATGTCAGGTCGAGCCGTTGAAGCGGCAGGCGATGTGGACGTGTTGCTACTCGATAAAACCGGAACGATCACGCTAGGGAATCGTCAAGCTGCAGAGTTCATTCCAGCACCTGGGATCGATGAAAAGCGACTGGCAACGGTGGCACAGCTCGCATCGCTCGCTGACGAAACGGCCGAAGGACGCAGTATCGTTGTCCTGGCAAAGAACAAATACGGACTCCGAGGCCAGGCCCTCGAAGAGCTCGCAGCGGAAGTGGTTCCGTTCAGCGCACGCACTCGGATGAGCGGGCTGAATCTCGAAGGGCGAGTGATTCGCAAAGGAGCAGTCGATGCGATTGCGTCTTATCTCATTGCGTTGGGTAAAGAGTTGCCACGCGAAGTGAAGTCCGAAGCCGAGCAAATTGCGAAGGCAGGTGGCACACCGCTCGTGGTTGCAGAAAATGATCAAGCCTTAGGTGTCGTCTACTTGAAGGACATTGTGAAAGGTGGAATCAAGGAACGATTCATCGAACTTCGTCGGATGGGAATCAAGACTGTGATGATCACGGGCGACAACCCGCTGACGGCTGCTGCGATCGCAGCCGAAGCGGGCGTCGACGACTACCTCGCCGAAGCGACTCCTGAAGCCAAGCTCGAGCTCATCCGCCGTTACCAAAGTGAAGGTCATATGGTGGCGATGACGGGTGACGGAACCAATGATGCACCCGCATTGGCTCAAGCCGACGTCGCCGTAGCGATGAACACTGGAACGCAAGCGGCGAAAGAAGCTGGCAACATGGTCGACTTGGATTCCAATCCCACGAAGTTGATTGACATTGTCTCCACAGGCAAGCAGATGTTGATGACTCGCGGCGCGTTGACCACGTTCAGTATCGCTAACGATGTCGCGAAGTACTTTGCGATCATCCCAGCTGTGTTCATGAGCGCCATGCCACACCTGGCACCGCTCAACATCATGGGGTTGGCCACACCTCGCAGTGCAATCTTGGCAGCGGTCATCTTCAACGCCGTGATCATACCGCTTTTGATTTTGATTGCCATTAAAGGTGTGAAGTATCGACCGGTCGGCGCGGATGCACTTTTGGGATCGAACCTGCTGGCGTATGGACTTGGCGGATTGATCGTTCCCTTTGTGGGCATCAAAGCAATCGACCTGGTGTTGGTTGCAGTTGGCTGGTTTTAGGGGTTTTACAAATCGAGGAAACTAATCATGTTCAATGAATTCATACGTTCACTTCGGCTTACAGGACTGACCATCACGGTCTGCGTCATCGCGTATACCGCTCTCATACTTGCATCAGCTTCAATAGTTGCACCGGAGACGCGTCAGGGCAGTTTGATTTATGGGGCTGACGGTAAGGTTATTGGTTCTCGGCTTGTTGCTCAGGCGTTCACGCGTCCGGAGTATCTGTGGCCCAGACCATCGGCTGTGGATTACAATGCTGCTGGGGCGGGTGGCAGCAATTTGTCGCCAGCCAATCCCAAAATTCGCGAGCGGGCGGAGGCAATACTCGCAAATTACACGTTGAAAGACGGTGTTACGTTACCTGCTGATTTAGTAACTGCCTCTGGTTCAGGATTGGACCCGCATATCAGCCTTGCGGCCGCTTTGATTCAAGCAGACCGGATAGCCATGAGTCGACGAGTTGATGTTTCCGCCATACGAGAGCTCCTGCAAAAGCAAGCAGCTTCAGAATTAGCTCCCAGCGTTGCTCCGGAAGGCCTAATCAACGTTCTCGAATTCAATTTACTAATGGACTCGCAGCTGAAGTCGGTTAAATCCTTATGAGCGACCAGGAGCGACCGACACCGGAGCAGATGCTGGCTCGGATTCGATCGGAATCGACTGAGGCCGCGTCGGCATCTTCAGAAGGCAAGTTGCGATTGTTCTTCGGCTACGCGGCTGGTGTTGGGAAGACCTACGCGATGCTTCAAGCCGCTCAAGCGATGAAACGTGATGGCCGGGAAGTGGTTATCGGCTACGTCGAGCCACACGCTCGCCCAGAAACTCAAGCACTGACGGAGGGGCTCGAAGAGTTGCCGCGATTGGAAGTTTCGTATCGCGGTTCAGTACTGCACGAGTTGGATCTGGATGCGACATTGGCTCGCAAGCCTGAGTTTGTGTTGGTCGATGAACTGGCCCACACGAATGCACCTGGTTGCCGTCATGCGAAGCGTTGGCAAGATGTCGAAGAACTGCTCGCCGCAGGAATCAACGTACTGTCGACACTGAACGTACAGCATGTCGAATCGTTAAATGACGTCATTGCCGAGATCAGTGGCGTCCAGGTTCGCGAGACTGTGCCCGATTCCATTTTGGAACGAGCCGATGAAGTCACGTTGATCGATGTTTCTCCGGATGACCTGTTGGAACGATTGCGTCAAGGAAAGATCTACGTTCCAAAGCAAGCTGCCTTCGCTTTGGAGAAGTTCTTTCGCAAGAATAACTTGGTAGCGCTTCGTGAGATGGCGCTGCGGCATGCGGCAGACCGTGTGCACGACGATGTGGAAGTTGCCAGACTGGGAAGTGCATCCAATCGACCATGGCCGACTAACGAACGCCTGTTGGTGTGTGTTGGTCCAAGTCCCACGTCTGCGAAAGTGGTTCGCGCTGCGAAGCGACTTGCCGATAGGATTCACGCTCCTTGGATCGCGTTGCATATCGAATCAGCATCTGCTGCTCAGTGGACTGACACGGATCGCCTGCAACTCCATCGCAATCTCAAACTCGCCGAAAGCTTAGGCGGCGAAATTGTCCAGGCTTCAGGTGATGACGTCAGCCAGGAGTTACTGGCTTATGCGTCCAGTCGCAATGTGACGAAGATCGTTGTCGGGAAAACCGGGGAACAGACGAATCGATGGTGGCGACGTCCGAACTCATTAGTGGATCGGTTGCTTCGTGACAGCGGCAATATGGATGTCGTTGTCGTTCGCGGAGTCGACGAACCACATCCTGATTCGGCAAGTTGGTATTCACGCTCGTCCAATTTGCCTCCCCTGAGATGGCTGGAAGCGACTATCTACACGGTAGCGGCAACGCTAATAACGCTTTTGATGAATCGTGCCGGATTCTCAGAAGCAAATCTGGTCATGGTTTACTTGTTAGCGGTCGTGGCGACTGCATCGAGATGCGGAAGTTTGCCATCGTTTGCAGCTTCAGTTGCCTCTGTGCTGATTTTTGATCTGCTATTCACTCAGCCGTACTATCGCGTCACCGTTTATGACAGTCAGTATCTGGTCACGTTCGGCGTGATGCTGATTGTCGGATTGCTGGCGAGTACCCTCACTTCACGCGTCCGTTATCAGACGGATGCGGCTCGCAGAAACGAGCGCAGAGCAGAAGCACTTTATCGCCTCAGTCGTCGCCTAGCCAAAACAGCGAAGACGGCGGATCTATTGCGAGAGACGGAGCAAATCATCTCTGAAGTGTTTGATGCACATGCAGTGATTTACCTTCCAAACGATGAACGAAAGGTGCGTCCGATTCTGGGACATGTCGCAAGCTTTGCCGCAAGCGCCAAGGAGTTCGCGACGGCTCAGTGGGTGCTGGACCATAACGAACCCGCAGGAGCGGGAACAAATACGTTGCCCAGCTCTGAGGCAATCTATATTCCGCTATCAACCCCTGACAATGTCGCAGGCGTGATGGCAATTCAGCCGGCGAAATCAAACACGCAACTCTCGATCGACGCGCGACAATTGCTTGAGACATATGCAACACAAATCGCGTTCGCGATCGAACGCAACAACTTGTCGGAGCGATCGCAACGTGCAGAGCTGGAATCTGAAGCGGAGAAACTGCGGAGCTCGCTGCTCAGCGCCGTTTCTCATGATCTTCGAACGCCCCTTGCAGCGATTGCTGGAGCGGCGAGCAGTCTCGATGCGAACGTCAATAAAGAATCGATTGACCCAGCGAGTCACGATCTGCTTGAGACGATCGTCGATGAGTCACAGCGATTAGCGAGATTAGTCGAAAACCTATTGCACATGACTCGCTTGTCAAGCGGTAAAGTGCAGATCAATCGTCAATGGCAGCCAGTTGAAGAAGTCGTTGGTTCGGCGCTACACCGACTTGATCACGTGCTCACAGACCGTGAAGTCAAAGTACAAATTGAAGGAGATCTACCATTGGTGAATGGTGACGACATTCTTCTTGAGACGATTCTGGTCAATTTGATCGACAACGCTTTGAAGTACTCACCGAATCATTCACCGATCGAGATTCAGAGTGAGCGGGTCAGCGGTGGCATCGCCATTCAAGTCGCTGACCGTGGTTGCGGAATCCTTCCAGGAGACGAAGAAAAGATCTTCGAGAAGTTCAATCGAGGATCAGGCAAGAACACAGACCGACGAGGAACAGGGCTGGGATTGGCGATTTGCGACGCGATCGTCCGTGCTCACAAGGGCACGATCACAGCTAACAACCGTCCCGGAGGCGGTACAATAGTTCGATTCACCATCCCCAATGAGACTACACCGCCGCAGATCGCGCCAGAGATTGACGAATAACGATATGGCTAACTCGAGTGCACCACTAATTGCCATCATCGAAGACGAAGCTCCGATTCAGAAGTTTCTGCAAGCGTCTCTTCACGTCGAGGGATTTCGCGTCGTTCAAGCCACCACGGCAAACGAAGGCGTGCGATTGATTACGCAGGAACATCCCGCGATTGTGTTGCTGGATCTGGGACTGCCTGACGCCGATGGCATCAGTGTCATTACGTCAGTTCGCGGCTGGTCATCGCTGCCAATCATCGTGCTGTCTGCTCGCGGTGAAGAGAAAAGTAAAATTGAAGCGTTGGACGCTGGTGCGGATGACTATCTGACGAAGCCGTTTGGCGTCGGCGAATTGCTTGCTCGTATTCGCAGTGCCTTGCGTCGAGCAGCTCGTCCGTCAGGAGACGGCGAAGACCACACCTTTCGTTTCGGACACGTACACGGCGACCTCGCCGCGCGGCAGGTTTTTGTCGAAGAGAGTGAGGTCAAACTGACCAAGCTGGAGTTCGACCTTCTTGCGCTGCTGGTTCGCAATCGCGATCGCGTGTTGACGCATCAATACCTGTTGAGGGAAGTCTGGGGGCCAGGTTCGGCCAACGAGCCGCACTACGTCCGCGTTTTCATGGCCAACCTTCGCAAGAAGCTGGAAAAAAATCCCAGTCGTCCAGAGCATTTGCTGACCGAACAAGGGATCGGCTATCGTCTGCGGACGACAACGTAGCCGGTTGAAACAGACTCTCAGCGAATATCTCTTTGGACGCGATGAAGAATTTTTCCATCGCCCTCAAATACCAAGCTTTTAAGCGACTTCTACTGGTTATCTGCCTCACTTACTTCTCGCTGGATACGAACTACTTGGTCAGGTTATGAGACGCGGTTCGGCCGTTTTGCATAGATAGATCTGGGAGGGATGCCAATTCGGTTCCCTCGAAGGTCTAGCTATGGAGACGGAATCATCGACGCTTTTTCTTTCGATACTCTTCCCGATGATGGCAGTCCGCCAGGCGATCCGGCGGCGGTTCGCTTTCGATCGATCGCGGAGATCATGCTTCGCGGTATCCAACGCTGTGTCGCTGCAGACCGCGATTTCGGTGACGAATCAAGCGAGATTTCGGTGATGGACGAACCTGTTTTGGGCAATCTCGGAGACTCTTTACCCGAGCCGCTTGCTTTCGTTTCCAACAAAGCCCTCTCTGTGTCTCGCGTCTCCAAAACGCTGGGTTTTGGCGACGCCCAAGACATCCAAAACGGAGGTAATTCGTGAGCAACGAAGCAAGACACAGAGACATCGCAGCACTGTTGGCCAGAGGT
>JBGSJV010000144.1:0-114083 GCA_041741535.1 Pirellulaceae bacterium | reverse complement strand
CTGTTGCGTTGGACAGCAAAGGACTCGAGTCACGAAACGCACGGGGCGGATCACGAAGTTGCCCAGTCGGTCTTGAATCGGATCGGCATCGACGGCGAAGTTTGGCGCGACGTCGTGTGGAACTTCAAGAAGTACTTTGGCCAGAGCAGTTGTGCCGGGCAATCGGACGCCATGGCCGAACACGCCCACCAACACGGCAAACGCTGGCACCGAGGCCAAAGACACTTGCAGGGCAACGCCACAATCAACTGAGCTGGACGTCAATATTCCATAACGTTGAACGTTGACGACACTCAAGTTAAAAATTGGTCGTAATTACATAGGCACCATAGGCACCATGGGCGGTCTGGGGACGATGCCCGCAGACACGGTTGTCAATATAGCCGACGATCGCGATTTTGCCGTCGGCTCGACTGAAAACCCGACGATTAGCCAAATTATCTTCACTCCGATAGCTTCAATGGCCTTTGAGAATGGAACATCAAACGCCAATTGATTGAAACACATCGTTCGCAACCGATAATTGGCGCCGTTTTCTCCGCCATGATTTACTCTTTGTTGTCGGATTTCCTGTCGATACCAACGCTCAGCACAAGGAATTCCTCCCGGCTCAACTAGGTGCGTCAAGAATCGTCCATATAAATGGGTGGCACCCAATTTTACTGCACCCGATTTCCTGTCGATACCAACGCTCAGCACAAGGAATTCCTCCCCGCTCAACTAGGTGCGTCAAGATTCGTTTATATAAATGGGTGGCACCCAATTTTATTTTGCTCAGCTTAATGGGTGGCACCCAATTTTGCATTAGCCGCCGACGACTCCAGGGGCGGGGTCGATAATCGGCTTGGTCTGCGGCAACAATGGCCTCGGCGTCACCGGACCGCTACTTACCGGTAGCGATACTGGGCGTTGATCGACGCCACTGCGATAGAACTGACTACTCCATGCCGCTGCTTGGACTACACCGGAAGAAGAAGGATCTTCACCTAGGTGGATGTTGTAGTTACTGAGTAAAGCCCCAGAGACAACCGCATAATTGAGTAGTGCGGTATTGTAATCGACGATGGAGCGATGAACAGCTGACTCGGTGAGCGCCAACCGCTGTAGGGCGTCGCGGAAGCCGAAAGCATCCGTGACTCCGCCTTCATTGAGGAGTCTCTTTAGAGAAGTTTCTTCTTGAATTGCGATGCGGGCATTGACCGCCGATTCGATCTGGGCGTAGGCACGATCCACCTCACTATACGCATTCGCCAAATCGTTCAGCAGTTGCTTCTGTTGCTCGTCCAAACGGACACGCTCGCGAGCCAAGCTCAACTCGGCATTCTTGACTCCCAAATGACCGGCTCGCCGGCCGAAGGGGCCATTCACCTCAAGCCCCATTCGCCAATCGTCCAAGTCGCCCGAGAGTTGATCCTTGACGGCACCTTGATTCCCAATCCAGTTGTCGCCAAATCCGCGGTTCGCATAGTTGGCGACCAGGTCCATCCGCCAACGGCTAAGATTCTTGGCGGCCACAAGTTCCAACTCTCGTTGCCGCACGATCCAACGTTGGCGTCGCAATTCCGGGCGATTCTCCATGGCTAGATCGACCGAGGCATTCCAGTCGAATTGAATCGGCGCAACGTTCGGCGCCGAGATGGGGCGCAGAAGCGTGCCGTCACTGACCGGTAAGTCCATAAGTCGACGCAGTTGCCGCTCGGTGGTATACACACCAAGACCAGATGCACCGGTCCCGACAATTGCGTTCTCCACTTGCGAACGGAAGTTGAAATATTGATGACGGATTTCCGGCTCCGCGGTGGTCGAACCTTGACCCACATCAAGAAACTGTTTGCGAGTCTCCCAGTTCGCACGCAAGGCTTCCTGGGCGTTTAGTTTTGTATCCAAATCTTGATACGCAAAATACAACTGCCAGTAAGTGACTTCGACATCGCGCACCAGATCTCGGACCGCCGTTTCGAAATCAGCCAGTGCGACGTCTTCGCGGATGCGCGCGATCAGCACGCCGTTGTAGTTGCCGATTCTCGCATTTGGTCCCGCGATCCGCGTAACTTCGGTTCCTGCTCCCGCCAGCAACGGCTGACGGACTTCCGCCAACGTGACATTGTCCCATGCGCCGGGAAATAAGTTTGCCGGGGAGTTATTCTTTTGGTAATCGGTCAAATTTCGAAGTGAGAACGTCGTTCCAGCTGCGGTGGTTTTGGAAATGTCCGTTGATATCGTCCCTCGTTTCGAATTCAACAGCTGGGCACCCGCACCGAAGAACAGATTGTTAAAGCGGCGTTCGGAACTGTCCAAGTACATGCTGTGGGTGAATTGAGCATCAAAGGCGGATAACGCTGCTTCCGAGCTGAGGTTTGGATCGGAAGCTGCCAACGCTGGGTCGTAGATCGTCGAACTCATGGCTGGCAGACTGATGACTTGACCGCCCAATTTTTGGAGCACGGGACTACGCTCCAAAGTCATGCGAATCGCGTCTTCCAGCGTGATTGGCTGCGGCGTTAACGATTCAAAATCCCGGAGCGTATTGGGCGTCACGGAAGCATCCGGCCGAGGTGCCTCGCACTCGAGATCGGGATATTCGATGTCTAACTGCGACGACCGAATCGCCAGTGGATTCGAGTTGCTCGAAAGATTGATTGGCTTTTCTTGCCACTGACAGCCGCTGACCACGAGCCCAGTTGCCAAGAGCCCGCCCAGCCCAACTCGACCGAGGACACGTTGAAGTCGCTTGGCTGTTTGCGTCATAAACATCAATTTCGCCTTTTCCGAAGGAACCGGGAGGACCCGCACCACCGGATTTATCGTGCCAAACGCACCGGAAAATGACGTCGCACTGTTCGATGAGGCACATTCGAAAAAACAGCCAAAATCGGCACAGGCGTTAAAAACTGCCAAGATCACCCAAACAGATCCGACGAATAACAGAGGGCTGGCAAGTCCACTCCACAACGCGGTATGATTCGGACGTTAGGGGGTGTAGGCAAAGTGCCGACCGCTAATCTGTTCTCGCTGGAAGTAAATCGTCTTGGAAAACCGGCCACCTGATGACGAGGGAATGCTCCCGGACGGACCGTCGGAAGCTCCAAATCCCCGAAGTGAATTGCCGAAAATCGCCGGAACCGAGGGTGATCCAGATTTCCCGGACTTGGCGAAACTCAACGAACCCGACGGCCTCAACATTCAGAGCGTCATTGGTTCCAATGGGTTGATCGCGAAGCGACTTAAACAATACGAGATTCGCCCGCAACAGGTCGCGATGGCTGATGCGGTGCAGGCTGCCATCATGGACGAACAACATTTGGTTGTTGAGGCAGGCACTGGGGTGGGCAAGAGTTTTGGCTATTTGGTTCCGGCCATTCTCGCAATCACGGACCAAGATTTCCGCAAGGCCAAGAGCCACAAAACTGGCCAAGAACGCAACGGCCGAGTCGTTATTTCAACCCATACAATCAGCCTACAAGAACAACTGATCCAAAAGGATTTGCCCTTCCTCAACAGTGTTCTGCCGCGTGAATTCTCGGCCGTGTTGGTAAAAGGTCGAGGGAATTACATTAGTTTGCGGCGACTCGATCAAGCAATCAATCGCTCCGCGACTTTGTTCGAACATCAAACCGATCTCGTTGAGTTAGGTAAAATCCGGGAATGGTCGAAGTCGACCACGGATGGTTCCTTGTCGGATTTGCCGTTCAAACCGAGCCCCGCAGTTTGGGAGGAAGTAGCCAGCGACGGGAGTAATTGTCTCGGGCGCAAGTGCCCCACCTATGAAAAGTGCTTCTACTTTCAGGCACGACGGCGGGCGGCTCAGGCGCAAATTCTGGTCGTCAATCATGCCCTGTTTTTTACCGACTTGGCACTCCGCAGTGAAGGTGGCAGTTTCCTGCCCAACTACGATGCGGTTATTTTGGACGAAGCCCACACCATGGAGGCGGTCGCCGCGGACCACCTGGGATTAGGCGTGACCAGCGGGCAGGTCTCGTATCGACTCCAGCGTTTGTACAACTCGCGCTCCAATCGAGGCCTGTTGGTCGAACATGACTTGGTCAACCTGCAGCAGGAGGTCTTGCGAATTCTGGATACAGCCGACAAGTTTTTCGAGCGATGTTTGGATTGGTACCGCGAGCATCAATCGACTAACTCGCTCGGATATCGCAACTCGTTGGAGCCGACGGTTGGCACCACAGCGGAGTCCTTCTATCGCACGTCCGACGACCTGCAGGCCGGTTGCCGCCGAGTTCGACAGGCTTGTATTGTCGAGAACCGCTTATCGGGCCTACTCAAAAAGTTAGCAAGTAAATTGCAAGCGATTGCGGAAGACGCCAAAGATGCGTCCATCAAAAAGAACTTCGAGTCAGCTGCCGAGGGACTTGGTTTCTTGGCCGATCGGTTGCTGCAGTGGTGCGAGCAAACCGACGAGAACTTCGTATATTGGATTGAGGTTCGACGGCGGCGTACCGGGTGGTTGACTGCCTTGATGGCGGCGCCAATTGATGTGGGACGAGTGCTTCGTCGGACTCTATTTGCCAATACACCATCGGTGGTGATGACCAGTGCTACGCTGGCAACGGGCGGCCAAACGGATGAGCAGGCGGCTTCGTTCGATTTTTTTCGCTCCCGGATCGGCTTGTTGGATACCAGGCAGTTGCACTTGGGAAGTCCGTTTCTTTACGCCGAGCAGGCTGAGTTGATTGTGGCTTACGACATGCCGCCCCCAGACGCTCGCGACGCGTACGACCAAGCGTGCTTCAAGGCCGCCTGTCATTGGATCGCGAAACATGGGGGCCATTCGTTTATCTTATTTACTTCCTACTCCGCGTTGACGAAGATGCAGCGACTCCTAGAACCGTGGCTCCGGGAACGCGGTTGGATGCTGTATTCACAAGCGGACGGTATCCCACGCACTCGATTGGTGGAAGACTTTCGCGCAAATCCGCAAGGAGTGCTGCTGGGGACCGACAGCTTTTGGCAGGGTGTCGATGTTCCAGGCCCCGCATTAACCAACGTCATGATTCCCAAGCTGCCGTTTAGCGTGCCGGACCATCCCTTACTCGAAGCTCGATTGGAGGCGATCCGGCAGGCGGGGGGCAACCCGTTCAATTCGTACCAATTGCCCGAGGCCGTGATCAAGTTCAAGCAAGGATTTGGACGCCTGATTCGCACCGCGTACGACTACGGGCAGGTGGTGGTCCTGGATTCACGGATCGTTAGCAAGTATTACGGACGAATGTTCTTGGAGTCCCTGCCCGATGTGCCGATACGCAAGGTAAGCACCCGCGAATGGTCTTGAAAACAGGCCTGGTCAAGCGGCCTTGCCGGTGCGACCAGCACGATAGATGGCGGGGTTCATTGTCGGGTCGTTGTACATCTTGCATTGGCGATAGGTTCGATGTCGCTTGCGACCTGAGTGGATATCTGCCAACAGACCGGCGAGTGCCTCAGCCAGCTCCACGTGTTGCATTTCGCAGGTTTGAAGTTTCAGACCCACTTTGGCTCGATGGTCGGCAGTCGCGTCATTTCGTGCCAATTCTTCGCGCAGATGGTAAAGCCGCAATGCCAGAATACTTAGCCGATCGAAGGTAGAGCCAGGCGTTTCCGTATTCATCATCGCGTCGATTGGAGCATGAATGTTTTGAGCTTCGAGGTATTGTGCCAACCAATCGTCCGTACGTTCAATCCAATCATTTCGCTGCTGATTGTAGCGATCAATGGCGCGCTTGACTTGCGCGATTTGTGTATCGGTCGCCGAAGGAGACCGTGCCAGATCCTCTTCGTGCCACAGCAGATAATTGTAGCTATGCTGGCGGCAAACAACTTCCAAGAAGCCCAAGTTGCCAATCAAGCCGCGACAGAATCGACTCGCGGAATCGTGACTCGCCGGTGGCAATTCTCGTCGGACCAGTGTCGCGACTTCGTGGACTGGTTGGCTAAGTTCTATCGGCGTTTGATGCCATGCTGCGACGGTTACGGCTTGCAATTTGATAACTTGATCGACGACCGACTGGAACATAATGCAGCATCCGAGCTAGAAGTGACACTGGGAACTCCTTTTCCCGCTGGAAGGTTCTAGACGTAGTCCTAATTACCGGCAAGATCAATTCTGGTCTACCCACCACGTTCGGCCACCCGACAAATTGCCGACCAAGATCGGGCCGAGTAACTCTGGCGGGCTGTTTTTCATGCAGACCTGAGGGAAAACGTCCGATAACTCGCGAACCGAGATTGACGAGTCCCACTCTGGATGGGTGGGGGACCGTACGTACGTGGTGTTTTGGGATTGCAGCCTGAAACCAGACGGTTATACTCTGCGGCTCGATGTCGGCTGCATCCATCCGGTCCGATCGTAGCCTAAATGCCAGTGTAGCTCAGTTGGTAGAGCAGCTGATTTGTAATCAGCCGGTCGTGGGTTCGAATCCCTTCGCTGGCTTTTTTGGATCGATGGAAATCGTGTGAGGGTGACCACAAGTCCTCGCACGCAACGGACGACATCAGAAAATCGCGGGTTTGGCCCTTGGAGAAACCAAGGGCATTCAGTATCCTTTGGTGTTTCCCGGAACCCTAATGGATCGTTTTCTGGGGCAGTTAGGGGCTGATCCATCGGGAATTTCCTGATCGGGGGGATACCAAAGTGGCCAACTGGGACAGACTGTAAATCTGTTGTCTTCGGACTTCGCAGGTTCGAATCCTGCTCCCCCCACTGTCTGCGGGTGTAGCTCAATGGTAGAGCAACAGCCTTCCAAGCTGAAGACGAGGGTTCGATTCCCTTCACCCGCTTCGTCCGTTAATCGGTCGGTAGCGGTTGGTTTGTTTCGAGTAACCTTTGTTGCGAGCGAACGTTGTTTCGATCCCTCTAGGGGGTTTGACAAAACGACCAGAGATTGCCAAGCTAGGCTGCTGTAGCTCAGTGGTAGAGCACTTCCTTGGTAAGGAAGAGGTCATGGGTTCAAGTCCCATCAGCAGCTTTGGGCTCCACATTTGAATTGGTTGTTTGGTTCGGTTGTTCGAGCCGTTAACCAATTCCTCGTGGTTGTCTACGGATGCTGATGCTTGTTTGGGCATCGGTTCCGCATGATCGAATGAACGGGGTTGTGGAGTTGTGTTGGGGTGGGTGATCAAACTTTTTTTTGGAATCGTGTAACGGTAGGGAAAACTAATGGCCAAGGCGGAATTTGTTCGTAACAAACCTCACGTGAATGTTGGGACCATCGGTCACATTGACCACGGCAAGACGACAACGACTGGCGCGATCCTGGCGGTCCAGGCGGCAAAAGGTTTGGCTCAGTTCAAGGAATACTCGGAAATCGCCAAGGGTGGGACCGTTCGCGACTCCACCAAGACCGTGACGATCGCGGTGGCTCACGTCGAGTACGAAACAGCCAAGCGTCACTATGCACACATCGACTGCCCGGGTCACGCCGACTTTATCAAGAACATGATTACCGGTGCCGCTCAGATGGATGGTGCTATTCTGGTGGTTTCGGCCGCTGACGGACCAATGCCGCAGACCAAAGAACACGTTCTTTTGGCCAAGCAGGTGGACGTTCCCGCTCTCGTTGTGTTTTTGAACAAGTGCGACTTGGTTGAAGACGAAGAGTTGTTGGAATTGGTCGAAATGGAAATTCGCGACCTGCTCAGCAAGTACGACTTCGACGGCGACAACGCCGTGATCGTTCGCGGAAGCGCGTTGCCGGCCTACCAAAATCCAGCGGACCCGACTGCCAGCAAGTGCATTTCGGACCTCATGGACGCGATTGACGCCAACATTCCAGAACCAATTCGCGAAGATGACAAGCCATTCCTGATGGCGATTGAAGACGTCTTTTCGATCGAAGGTCGCGGTACCGTGGCGACTGGCCGTATCGAACGCGGCGTAGTCAAGGTTGGCGACGAAGTTCAAATCATTGGTCTTTCGGAAGAGTCGCCAAAGACGATTTGTACGGGTGTGGAAATGTTCCGCAAGAGTATGCCAGAAGGTCGCGCTGGCGACAACGTCGGTTGTTTGCTACGCGGTGTCAAGCGTGACGATATCCAACGCGGTCAGGTATTGGCGAAGCCAGGCAGTATCACACCTCACACGAAATTCGAAGCGGAAGTTTACTGCTTGAGCAAAGATGAAGGTGGTCGCCACACGCCTTTCTTTAGCGGTTACCGACCCCAGTTCTTCTTCCGCACGACGGACGTGACTGGAACGGCCGACTTGGTGGGTGCTGAAATGTGCATGCCAGGTGACAACATCAAAATGTCTGTAGAGTTGCATAAGGGCGTCGCCATCGACGAAGGCGTCCGCTTTGCAATTCGCGAGGGTGGTAAGACGGTCGGTTCGGGCGTCGTTACCAAGATCCTTAAGTAAGAAGAGTTTGGGGTAATTAACCTCAAACGCGATACGGTACCCGGAACGCAAGGAAACACCCGTGTTGGTTTCCTTGCGTTCTAGTTTAGGGGTGTAGCTCAATTGGTAGAGCACTGGTTTCCAAAACCAGCGGTTGCGGGTTCGAGTCCCTCCGCCCCTGCTTGAGTTGACGTGGATTGGTTTTGTTCAAGGAAATGATCGATGAGTTCAATGGCGAAACCTAAGGATGGGGATGAGTCAGTGATGTCGCAGATCACCTCGGCGATTATGTCGACGTCGGTGTTCAAGCCCAATCAAGGTCGCGTCGTCCGCCAAGTAACTTTTTTTGCATTGTGGCTTCTGTTTGGCCTGGCATTGTGGCTTTTCGCAATTTATTTGCTGGATTGGTTTCGCGGCAACGAGGTTGCCACCTACGTATCTGCATTTGCCGTTGGCGGTGTGGCGTTCTGGTTGGCGTACCGATCAGTAAACATCCCTTCATTCACCGATTTCCTAATCGGTGTCGAAGCGGAGATGCGAAAAGTTACGTGGCCGACAAAAAAGGAACTCATTGCTGGCGCGGCAGTTGTTCTATTTGTCGTTGTTTCGCTTGCTGTATTGATGTTCGGATTTGACTTTATCTGGACCGCAATCTTCACGTGGCTTGGTGTTCGCTAGTACTTGGCTTTGGAATTGCAGGTTGGATTTAGTATGGACGAAGAGAGAGACTTGTCGGATATCGAGGTTTCACTCCCTGCGATGGATGACCCAAATGCCGCCGACGTAAATGGGTCGATGGACGAGCAAACCGATGTTGACGCGGACGTCGACGCAAGGCAGGTCGAACTGGCCAATGGCGGTGAAGACACTGCCTCGACGGTGGAGACTTACCCTGACGACGATGACGATCTTCCTCCGGTGGACGACGATGCGGTACCAGTGGATCCGGGCGCGTTGGAAAAGCGTTGGTACATTCTGAAGGCTCAAGTCAATCGCGAAACGTCGGTTTGCGACACGTTGAAGCGGCGAGTGCAGCGGTTTGGACTGGGTGGCTATTTCGGCGAAATGCTTGTTCCGACCGAAGACGTTCGTGAGTTCACGAAAGCCGGCAAGTCGAGGATTGTCAAGCGCAAGTTGTACCCGGGCTATATCATGGTGAACATGGCCTTGACGGAAGAGTCGTGGTGGCTGGTTCGGGACACGGCAGGAATTGGCGACTTCACAAGCATGGGTGGCAAACCCACTCCGTTGGGACAAGCAGAAATCGAAAAGATTCTAAAAGCATCTCGTCCTTTGGAGCCCGAAGAGGGTGGCAAGAAAGAAGACATCAAAACGTCAATCAAGCAGAAGATTGGCGACAAAGTACGCGTGAAGGACGGCAACTTCGAAAACTTTGAGGGTGACGTTTCCGCGATTGATGAACGCAATGGTCGCGTGACCGTACTCATCAACATATTTGGCCGGCTCAACCCGGTCGAACTGGATCATTGGCAGGTTGAGAGTATTTGATATCACCACGGGCAAGTTTTTTTGCGTGTTTTGCGAAAAATCGCCCGAGGGAAGTTGTCAAGAAAAAAAAAGTAGCTACATTATGCCCCTCCACCGGTGGACGAACAAAGGGTTTTGCCGTCGGTTGGAAGGTTATGAAAGTATAAAGTCGAGTCAAAGATGGCGAAACAGCTAGTTGGTCAAGGCAAGTTTCAAGTTCCTGGCGGTCAGGCGACTCCAGCCCCTCCGGTTGGTACTTCATTGGGTAAGTTCGGTATCAACTTGGGGCAATTTGTTTCCCAGTTTAACGAAGCCACCCGCGAGTACAACGGAATGCCGATTCCGGTGGTGGTCAATTGTTATAACGACCGTACGTTTGACTTTATTTTGAAAAGCCCTCCCGCGGCGGCCCTTTTGAAAAAAGCAGCGGGTATCGTGAGCGGTTCGGGAGTGCCAAACGTAACCAAGGTTGGCAAAGTCACCATGGCTCACGTCGATGCAATCTGCGAGCAAAAGATGAAAGATCTTAATGCGCGGGATTTGGAACACGCTCGGCGAATGATCATGGGAACGGCTCGAAGCATGGGCATTGAAATCGAGGGCTAGTGACGGGCGAACCCGCGGGTTTTAGTGACTCCGTAGTTGCGAACAATTTGATCGAATCAATAACCGTTTGAACCGCCACTGGCGGGAGGTAAGATAATGGCTAAGACATCGAAGCGCTATCGCGCTCTTATTGGAAAAGTACCTGCACAGCCGGTGGCGTTAGGCCAGGCGGTTGACATTCTCAAGAATTTTGGCACGACCAAATTCGACCAAACCGTTGAAATTCACATGAATTTGGCGATTGACCCGGCTCAGGCGGATCAGATTGTCCGCGGATCGTTGGTGTTGCCGCACGGTATCGGAAAATCGCAGCGCGTCGTGGTTTTCGCCAAAGGTCCTTTGGCAACTGCCGCCACAGAAGCTGGGGCGGATGAAGTTGGTCAAGAAGATCTGGCCAAGCGGATTTCTGGTGGCTGGATGGATTTTGATGTCTGTATTGCCACACCGGACATGATGGGAATGGTCGGTCCCTTGGGTCGATTCTTGGGCCCTCGCAATTTGATGCCCAGTCCACGGGCGGGCACTGTCACGATGGACGTTGCCAAGACGGTTCGCGAATACAAAGCTGGCAAGGTGGAGTTCCGCAATGACAAGGGTGGAAATGTTCATGCGGTTGTAGGCAAGGTTAGTTTCTCGGCTGAACAGTTGCGTGACAATGTCCAAGCATTTTTGGATTACGTCGTATCGCTCAAGCCGATGGCGGTGAAGGCGACCTTTGTACGAAGTGTCACTTTGGCGGCGACGATGAGCCCCGGGATTAAGATCTCGGCTTAGTAGCTGTGGTAGCGAATTGAATTCTGGGTTTCGGTTGACAAAAGCGGTGATGGAAGCATGAGCAAGCAAGTCAAAGAGTTGATCACGAGCGAGATCAAAAATAGGTTGAGCAGCGTTCAGGACTGCTTGGTAGTCAATGTCGTGGGGATGGATGCCATCAAGACGACGAATTTGCGGAAGGCCCTGCGGCGCCGGAACATTTCGGTCGTGGTCGTCAAGAACAATTTGGCCCGGAAAGCAACGGAGGGCACATCGTTGCACCCAGCGTTCCTTGGCCTGAAGGGTTCGTCAGCGGTTGTTTACGGCGGCGAAGACTTTGTAAGTCTAGTAAAAGACATCGTCGAGATTCAGGCTCAGGAAAAAGAGTTTCCGGGCTTTGAAACTCGCGGTGGGGTCATGGACGGCGAAGCGTTGAACCCGAACAAAGTCAAAGAGATTGCCAAATGGCCTAATCGCCGCGAGCAGCTGGCGATGTTGGTTGGGCAGATCTTGGGTCCCGGTGCTCAATTGGCGGCCCAGCTCAAGGGACCTGGCGGGAAACTGGCGGGGCAAATCAAGAAAATGGCAGGCGAAGAGTAAATATCAGCAACTTCTGGCTGTGTGAGCCAGAGGTTCGTTGGATTTGTAAATTAGGTCAATTCATGGTCGGGGAGCTGTGCTGCTGATTCGCGTTGTTGAAACGGCTTTGGCACAGCGCCTTTTTTGTCGAGAAGGATAGAGAACGTCATGTCCGAAAGTGCTGTATTGGAAGTGTCTGCTGAGCTGAAGACTTTGGGCGATAAGATTGCCGGGTTGACTTTGAAGCAAGCCAAAGAATTGAGCGACTATTTGAAGGACGCTCACGGGATTGAAGCTGCTGCTGGCGGCGCGGTCATGATGGCCGGTCCTGCTGCCGCTGCTGCCCCTGTGGCAGAGCAAACCGAATTTGATGTAATTTTGACCAGCTTCGGTGATAAGAAGCTTGATGTTGTCAAGGTGGTCAAGAACCTGACAGGCGCTTCGCTGATGGATGCCAAAAAGATGGTTGAAGGTGTTCCGGCCAAGATTAAGGAAGGCGTTGAAAAGGCCGAAGCGGCCAAAATCAAGGCTGAACTGGAAGCTGCCGGCGGATCTGTAGAAATCAAGTAACTCGCAGGCTGACCATGAATTGCGTTATTCCGGCAGACCGGGTCTGCCGGAATTCGTCGCGGTTTCGGTCGAAGTCGTGTAGACAGTTAAGGCTGAATGCCTTAAGCTGATGGGTTGTCTTGCGGTCGGGATGACCGTTGGTCGGGTCGAGCGGTCGGTTGCGGTGTCGCGGCAGAGCTTCTTGGGCGGTAGTTCCGCCGGAGTTGCTCGGGTTTCGGGATGTCTTACCGAGATCTCGTTGCGGTTGGTTTCTTGCGGGTGAATTCTTTGACGGATTGCACCGGAATTCTGCGTTTAATGCGGTCCAGCGTTTGCGGAGAAGCAGCGTCTTGGCGTCCTGTGTGGACGTTGGGCGGGTTTCCTGTTGACGTATGGCCTTCGTTTGATTGTTGGGAAGCTCGAACTCTGAACCAATTGTTAAGTTGCCGAGTCTTTAGTAATCGGACGGCAACGTGCCGACAAATAAATTTCTCCTTACGATCGTGTCATTTTTTTTTCAAACGGTTGAGTTCGAGACTTTCGGTTTGGAAGGCCAGGGGTTTTCTGCGCAAAAGTTGCGGGTGGACTCTAGATCGAGATCTCGCGGCTGGAGATTCAGCGTCGTTTGCGGACCATGCTGGAGTAGTTTCCCCAATTTGGCCGACGTGACGTTCCAACTTGGGGTCAGGTAGCGGTTGCTGGGGCAAATAAAGTTTTTTCGGAGAAGGCGAAGTAATGGCAACATCGGCACAACGACGTTTGAGTCCAATCTCGGCGCGGCGATTTGGTTCGGGGATCGAATACCCAGCCCCGCCGGACCTGAGCTGCATTCAAACCAACGCCTACAGAGCGTTTTTGCAAGCGGAAGTTCCGTTTGACAAACGCAAAGATCATGGGCTGGAGGGTGTGCTACGTGAGATTTTCCCAATCGTCAGCTACGACGGCAATATCCAGCTGGATTATGTTCGGTACGAGTTGGGTAAGCCGCGTTATACTCCGGAAGAGTGTCGCTATCTGCGATTGACTTATGGCATGCCGTTCCGGGTTTGGCTGCGATTGAATAAAGAGCAGCCGATCGAAGAAGAAGTTTATCTGGGCGATATCCCGGTCATGTTGGGTGGTGGCGAGTTCATCATCAACGGGGCGGAGCGGGTGGTGGTTAGTCAATTGCACCGCAGCCCGGGCATCGACTTCGTGATGGAGTCCGATGGGACAAGCGAGCGCGAATACCCTAGCTGCCGCGTGATTCCGGAACGGGGAAGTTGGATCGAGATCAATATTACCAAAAAGGACTCGATGACGGTCCGAATCGATCAAAGTAGCAAGTTTTCGGTAGTGACGTTGTTGCGGGCGATGGATCCTGCGTACTCGGAAAATTGCGACATCTTGCGTGCGTTTTACGAACCCACCACAGTGAAGGTCGCGGACAAAAAGAACATCGTCAAGATTGTTGACAAGATCTCGATCGATGATGTGGTTTATCCGCAGGGCACGAAGCAAGCGGGCGAATTGTTGGTCGAGGCCGGAAGAAAGATCTCGCAGGCTGTGGCGGACGCGATTTCGGCCAGCGGTGTGAAACAAATCGATGTGATTGATGTGCCCAAGAATTCGCTGTTGTTGAACTCGCTGGCTGAAGATACGACCAGCAGCCATGAAGAAGCGTTGATGCGGATTTATCAACGACTTCGTCCGGGAAATCCGCCAAGTTTGGAACGTGCGCGGACGTTGTTTGAGGAAAAATTCTACGACTCGAATCGCTATCGTTTAGGTAGAGTTGGGCGGTTCCGCATAAATCGCAAGTTGGGATTGGGGATCTCGGAAAAAGAGCAAACGCTCAAACCAGTTGATATCTTGGCCAGTATGAAGTACGTCATTGAACTCGCCACTCGCGGTGGCAATGCTCAAATCGACGATATTGACCATTTGGGAAATCGACGTTTGCGAACGATCGACGAGTTGGCCTGTGATGAAATCCGCAAGGGATTCTTGAAGCTGGCTCGTACGGTAAAAGAACGAATGAGTTTGAAAGATCAGGAGGACATGACTCCTCGCGTGCTGGTGAATCCCAAGAGCGTTTCGGCAGCGATCGAGTATTTCTTTGGTCGCGGTGAATTGAGCCAAGTGGTGGACCAAACGAATCCACTGAGTCAGTTGACCCACGAGCGTCGGCTATCTGCCTTGGGACCTGGTGGTTTGAATCGAAAGCGTGCTGGCTTTGAGGTTCGCGACGTTCACATTTCCCACTATGGTCGTATTTGCCCGATTGAGACGCCTGAAGGTGCGAACATCGGCTTGATCACTTCGATGGCCATGTACGCTGGTGTGGATGATTACGGATTCTTGGTGACACCGTATCGGATCCTAAAGAACGGGCGTTTGACCAATGACTTCGAGTTTCTGCGAGCTGATCAAGAACGCAATGTGTATGTGGCTCCAGCCGACACGCGTCACGAAGACGGCTTGATGATCGGTGAGAAGCAAATGGGTGGGGCGATCGTCGCTCGGTTTGGTGGTGACTTTCAAATGGTGCCACCCGACGAAGTTCAGTACATGGACGTGGCTCCAAATCAAATGGTCGGGGTGTCTGCCAGTTTGATTCCGTTTTTGGAACATGACGACGCGAACCGTGCGTTGATGGGCTCCAACATGCAACGTCAAGCAGTGCCGTTGTTGGTGACAGAACCGCCGATCGTTGGAACGGGCGTGGAACGGTCGGTTGCGGAGAATTCCGCGATGGTGGTTCGGGCTCGACGCGCTGGTAAAGTGACCTTTGTCGATGCGAAGCGGATCGAGATTGGCGCTGACATCTATCATCTGAAGAAATACGTTGGCCTAAATGAACGGACGTGCCAGAACCAACGACCCATCGTAAATTTGGGTGACAAGATTTCTAAAGGGCAAGTCATCGCCGATGGGGCAGCGACCTACAAGGGCGAGTTAGCCTTGGGTAGAAATCTGCTGGTTGGTTTCATGTCATTCGATGGTTTCAACTTTGAAGATGCGATCATCCTCAGCGAGGAACTGGTCAAGTCGGACGCGTTGACCTCGATTCACATTGAAGAGTTTGACTGCGAAATTCGTGAAACGAAACTGGGACGTGAAGAGTTCACACGGGACATCCCCAGCGTTAGCGACAAAGCGCTGCGCAACTTGGATGAAAATGGTGTGATTCGAGTTGGAACCTTTGTTCGTCCGGGCGATATTCTGGTCGGCAAGATTTCCCCGAAGAACAAAACCGAGTTAACACCAGAAGAAAAATTGTTGTACGCGATTTTTGGACGTGCCGGTGAAGACGTCAAGAACGATTCGTTAGAAGTATCTTCGGGCATTGAAGGGATTGTGATTGAGACGCAACGTTTTGCTCGCCGGACAAGTTTGACCGAAGAAGAGCAAAAGGTTTTTGACCAGGATCTCAAAGCCGTGGAAGCCGCTGGGAATCAGGCGGTGGTTCGGACGTTTATGGAAATGTGTAACGCCATTTCCGATGCGATTGGCAAGCCGGTCACGGACGAAGATGGGATCGTCTTGAACGACACGCAGGACATCAAATTCTTGGCGGAGAAAGCAGCGACTTTCCGGCTCGAATGGGCGACCGACAGCCTTAAGAGCGAAGAAAAGATCAAGCGAGCCACGGACCTTTATAAGGAACTGCAACCGTTGGTAGAGCGCGCGATCGATCTTCGCGACCAACGGGTCAACAGCATGAATGCCGGCAATGAATTGCGCAGCGGCGTGTTGCAGATGGTCAAAGTGTACATCGCAACGAAGCGCGTGATTGGGGTCGGCGATAAGATGGCGGGCCGCCACGGTAACAAGGGTGTGATTTCCAAGATCCTGCCCGTGGAAGATATGCCGTTTTTGGAAGATGGCACTCCACTGCAGATCATGTTGAATCCGCTGGGTGTTCCGAGCCGTATGAATGTGGGACAGATTTTGGAAACGCACTTGGGTTGGGCTGGCGCCAAGTTAGGCTTCCAAGCGTTGACACCTGTGTTCGACGGGGCTGCGGAAACGGACATTCGCGACTGTTTGGAAGCCGCGGGCTTGCCACGTTCAGGTAAAGCTCGGTTGTTTGACGGCCGAACGGGCGAACCATTGGGACAAGACACGACCGTTGGTTTTATCTACATGTTGAAGTTGCACCACTTGGTCGACGACAAGGTGCATGCTCGAAGTACGGGTCCGTACTCCTTGATTACGCAACAGCCTTTGGGCGGCAAGGCTCGCTTTGGTGGTCAACGGTTCGGTGAAATGGAAGTATGGGCGTTGGAGGCTTATGGCGCAGCCTTCATCCTGCAAGAACTTCTGACGGTCAAGAGCGATGACGTGGAAGGCCGTACCAAGATTTACGAATCGATGGTTAAAGGCGAGAACACGTTGGAAGCAGGCACACCAGCCAGCTTCGACGTTTTGACGAACGAAATTCGTGGATTGGGATTGAATATGCAACTGGAGAAGCGACGTTAGTGTCGGCTTTGGTGTTGCGGCGAGATATTTTTTGGGTGCGTTGGTCGAGTTTGCCGGCGAGTTCCGCAGGTGGACCGGTTCGAATCAGTCGTTTGCTGTAGGAGCAAATACCAGATGGCAATTGCCGACAGTTCGTATGATCGTGTTAATGATTATTCTTCGGTCAAGATCAGCTTGGCTCGTCCGCAGGACATCCGCGCTTGGTCGTTTGGCGAAGTGAAGAAGCCGGAAACGATCAATTATCGGACTTACCGTCCAGAAAAGGACGGATTGTTTTGCGAGCGAATTTTTGGTCCCGAGAAGGACTGGGAATGCGCCTGCGGCAAGTACCGCGGCATGAAGTACAAAGGCATGATTTGTGATCGCTGCGGGGTGAAGGTAACTCACTCGCGTGTGCGACGCAAACGCATGGGGCACATCGAATTGGCCGCTCCGGTGGTGCATATTTGGTTCTTCAAAGCCATGCCCAGCCGACTCGGCAATTTGCTGAACATGAAAACGACGAGTCTGGAAAAAGTGATTTATTTCCAAGACTACGTGGTTACCAATCCGGGTGAAACCGAATTGGAAATGCAGCAGCTATTGACGGAAGACGAGTATCGCGATGCCCGAGCCAAATACGGCGAGAAGGCGTTTGAAGCGGAGATGGGCGCCGAAGCGGTTCGGAAGTTGCTGAGCAATTTGAACTTGGTCAAGTTGTCGGAAGTACTCCGCGTCGAAATGGCGACGACCAACTCGAAGCAGAAGCGGAAAGATCTGACGAATCGCTTGAAGATTGTGGAATCGATTCGCGACAGTGAAAATCAACCCGAGTGGATGGTTCTGGATGTGATCCCAGTGATTCCACCGGACCTTCGGCCCTTGGTATTGTTGGATTCGGGTAATTTTGCGACGAGCGATCTAAACGATCTTTATCGTCGCATTATCAATCGCAACAACCGACTACGGAAGTTAGTCGACTTGAACGCCCCGGAAGTGATTATTCGCAACGAGAAGCGAATGTTGCAACAATCGGTGGATGCGTTGTTTGACAATAATCGTTGCAAGCGACCGGTCTTGGGAAGCAGCAACCGCCCGCTCAAGTCGTTGACGGACATGATCAAGGGCAAGCAAGGGCGGTTCCGCGAGAATCTACTGGGGAAACGCGTCGACTACTCGGGACGCAGCGTGATTGTGGTTGGGCCGCGTTTGAAACTGCATCAGTGTGGTTTGCCAAAGAAGATCGCGCTCGAACTGTTCCAACCGTTTATCATTCGCCGCTTGAAAGAAAAAGGGCATGCGGACACGATCAAGAGCGCCAAGAAGATGTTGGACCGCAAGGATGAAGAAGTATGGGATATCTTGGAACAGGTGATTCAAAATCACCCGGTGTTGCTCAACCGTGCCCCTACGTTGCATCGGATGGGTATTCAAGCGTTTGAGCCGATTTTGGTGGAAGGCAACGCGATCAACTTGCACCCGTTGGTATGTCGCGGTTTTAACGCGGACTTTGACGGGGATCAAATGGCGGTTCACTTGCCGTTGTCGATTGAAGCGCAGATCGAAGCGCACACGTTGATGATGTCGACGAACAACATTTTTGCGCCCTCCAATGGCAAGCCGATCATGTCGCCGTCGCAAGATACCGTGATGGGTTGTTACTACATCACGGCCTTGTTGCCCGACATGAAGGGACAAGGCATGGTCTTCAGCAGCTTTGCTGAAGTAGAAATGGCCTATGCTCAGGGTGTATTGGACCTGCACGCCAAGGTCACGTATCGACTGCCCAAACACCAGTACAGTCGTGCTGGCGAAGACGATCGTTCGTCAAAGCCGGGGGGACGGATCGAGACCAGCTATGGTCGGATGTTGTTCAATCAGATCCTGGATCGCTCCATGGATTATTACAACTACACCATGAAGAGCAGCAACCTGTCCAACGTGATTTCCGACTGTTATCAGTTGTTAGGTCGGCGGGCGACGATCAAGTTACTAGACGATATGAACCAATTGGGCTTCCGCGAAAGCACTCGCAGTGGTTTGTCGTTCGCAACGGACGATCTGTTAACGCCACCAGAAAAAGAAGATGTGATTGCCAGCGCGGATAAGGAAGTCGTGAAATTCCGCAAGCTGTACGAGCGTGGTATCATCACTTCGAAAGAGCGGTACAACAAAGTGTTGGAAGCCTGGACCAACGCGCGAGAAACCATCACCAACTCGATGATGGACGCGATGAAAACCGACTTCCGAGGCGGTGGCTACATCAATCCGGTGTATCTGATGTCCGACTCGGGTGCTCGCGGTGGTCGCGAACAGATTCGCCAATTGGCGGGTATGCGAGGTTTGATGGCCAAACCTAGCGGTGAGATCATTGAAACTCCGATCAAAGCCAACTTCCGCGAAGGCTTGAACGTGTTGGAGTATTTTTCGTCCACGCACGGTGCCCGCAAAGGTTTGGCCGATACCGCATTGAAGACCGCCGACTCTGGGTACTTGACTCGAAAGCTGGCGGACGTCGCCCAAAATGTTGTGGTCACGACAGAAGATTGCGGCACCAAGCAAGGAATTACCAAAGGCGTAGTTTATCGGGGCGAGCAAGTCGAAGTTCGACTGGCAACCGCGATTACTGGCCGTGTGTCCTTGCATAGCATCGTCAATCCGTTTACGGATGAAAAGATCGTTGGTGCCAATGAAATGATCACGGCGGAAGGCGCCCGTAAGATCGAACAAATTGGGTTGGAACGAATTCAAGTGCGAAGCCCAATGACCTGCGAAGCCTCATTGGGTTGTTGCCGCCGTTGTTACGGCATGGACATGTCGACGGGTTCGATGGTGGAAGAAGGTATGGCGGTAGGGATCATTGCCGCTCAGAGCATCGGTGAACCAGGAACTCAGTTGACCATGCGTACGTTCCACTTTGGTGGTACGGCAACGATGGCGAATATTGAAAGCGAAGCCAAAGCTCGTCGCGGTGGAACGGCTCGATTTGTTCGCATGCATTTCGTGACAAACGAAGACGGCGAGAACATCGTTCTAACGCGAAACGGCGAAATCCATATTTTGGATGATCGTGGTCGCGAAGTCGAACAGCATCGCGTTCCAGCTGGAGCAACGTTACGAGTACCCGATGGCGGTAAAGTAAAAGCTGGCCAAGCGGTTTGCTCGTGGAATCCCTATTCGGTTCCCGTTTTGGCAGAGGTCTCCGGCAAGGTTCGGTACGAAGACATCGTCGAAGGCGAAACGATGGCCATCGAAGATGATGGTTCTGGGACCGAACGCATGGTGATTGTCTCCCACAAGGGCGAGTATTACCCGCACGTCGTCATCGAAGACGAAAACGGCAAAGCGCTGGATGTTTACTATCTGCCCGAACGCGCCAACATCATGGTGAAGGATGGCAGCCAAATCAAAGCCGGTTCCAGTGTTGCAGAATTGCCGCGCGAGGCGACTGGGCAATCGGATATTACCGGCGGTTTGCCGCGGGTTACTGAGATCTTTGAAGCTCGAAAGCCGAAGGAACCTGCCGTCTTGTCCGAGGTTGACGGTGTGGTCGAAATCCAAGCCGAGAAGCGACGAGGAAAACGAGCAATCATTGTTCGTAGTGGCAATGGCGAGGAAGTGGAGCATTTGGTGCCACCAGGCAAGCGATTCTTGGTGCACTCGGGTGACCACGTCAAGGCTGGCCAATCGTTGATTGACGGTCCATTGGTGCCACACGACATCTTGCGAGTTTCCGGCGAGGAAGCGGTTCAAGAGTACCTTCTGAACGAAGTTCAGTCGGTTTATCGTGCCCAACGCGTGGAAATCAACGACAAACATATTGAGATCATTGTCGCACGGATGCTGCGCAAGATCCGCATTGAGAAACCGGGCGACAGCAACATGTTACCTGGCTTGATTTGCGATCGTTTTGACTTCCGTCGCGTCAATGATAACCTGAAGAACTGCGTCAAGATCGCGGACCCAGGTGATACCGAGTTTGCGACGGAAACAATCGTGCCGCGTGAAAAGTTCCAAGAGGTCAACGATCAAACCGAGAAGATGGGCGGCAAGCCAGCCAAGGGTACGAATCCGAAGCCAGCCACTGCCTCAACTCAACTTCTGGGTATCACCAAAGCGTCGGTTCAAAGTACCAGCTTTATTTCAGCAGCGTCGTTCCAGGAAACCACGAAGGTATTGACCGAAGCGGCGCTCGCCAGCAAGTCGGACTATTTGGTAGGTTTGAAGGAAAACGTGATCTTGGGACACTTGATTCCAGCTGGTACCGGGTTCCGCAAGTACCTGGAAAGCCAAGTGCAGTACAACGTGGATGTGTTAAGCGATATGGCTCAGCATCATGCACCTTCCCTGGAGCAGTCATTTCCGCTCTTGGAACGTGACGGATCAGGAAGTACGACCAAACCTGTCGCTGAACCGCGGCAGACGGAATCGACACTCCCGGATGCCGATTCGTTCATGACCGATGACGAGCGACGTTCGATCGGGTCGTTGGATATGGAATCCGCGTTGGGAGACCTGTTTGGAACAGGCCCGGGACCTGGAAATGGTCTTCCGTCGTTCGACGACGATTTTGATGACTCGGATGATTAATTGATGATCGCCGGTCCGGGCACATTTGCTCGGACAGAGCGAGTTGTTATTGATTCCAATGCCCAGTGCTCAAATCACTGGGCATTTTTTGTTTGCTCGCGGCGATATTCCTTACGCCAAGGTGGACTGGATGAATTGGCGAATACTGCTATAATCGCTTTGCATCGTGATTCGCTCCTGTAAAGCAACTTCTAAGGAGCGTTGTACGTCATTGTTGTCGACTTGTGCGAGGTGCGTCTCCTGCTTTTCCGGAGCGAGATTTCACTTGGCACGGATCGCGAGTTGTCAATAATTGACCTTGTCGTCGGATTGTGATTTTCGTGGCGAGAGTAGGCTTGGAGCGGCTATTGTCGTCCCTTAAACTGACGCGGCCAAATCAGGACGTCGTGGCCTGAATCGTCTGCGAAATCGCGTCATTCAGAGAGCTTTATCGAGGAACCGAAAAAATGCCGACCCAGCACGCGACCTACAACAAGGTCCAACTCTTAAAGTTGATGTACTTGAGTCGCGAGGGGGATCGTCGTGAGGGTGTACTACTTCGCCAAAGCAAAGGATGGTTCCAGGTAGCCGGGATGGGCCATGAGCCCCTGGCGGTGATGGCGATGCAGATGAACGACGACGATTATCTGTTCCCCTATTATCGAGATCGTGCCATGGTGTTGGCGCGCGGGGTTCGAAATATGGAATTGGCGTTGGCCTACTTCGCCAAACGAAGCAGCAATAGTGGCGGGCGGCAAATGCCTGGTCATTACTCGTTTCGGAATCGAAATATTTGGAGTGTTCCAACTCCGACCGCTGCCAATTTATTGCCCGCTTGTGGTGCGGCCTTGTCGATGCAAATGCGTGGCTCGGATAATTTGGTGGTAGCAACCATTGGGGACGCGGCCAGTCGCCAGGGCGAGTTCTATGAAGCCGTGGCCTTTGCTGCCGAACGAAAATTGCCGGTCGTATTTGTTGTTGAAGACAATCGCTACGGAATCAGCACGAACACCGACAAGTTCAATCCATTCAAGCTGGGAATTTTTGGCCCAGGGTGCAACATCCAGTCCGTCGACGCTCGGCATCCGGATCGAGTTATGGAAGCGACGACAACCGCCTTCGAACGGGCGAGGTCCGGCCAAGGTCCGACCTTGATGGTTTGCGAACTGGATCGCCTATGCAGTCACACCAGTAGCGATGACCATCGAGTCTATCGTCCGCTGGACGAAATCCATGCGATGACAAATCGGGATCCAATTACCGTGGTAGCGCGTGAGTTGATCGAGTCCGGCGAGCTGACTGCCGAGCAGTGGGAAGAGGAAAAACGCCAAATCGACGACCTAGTCGACCGAGAGTACTTGCAAGCCGAGGGCGGGGAAGACCCCAAGGTCGCGGAATTGTTATTGCACATGTTCGGTGACGACCCGGTACCTGCGACGGTCCCATTGGAAGGCGGTCGCAAGTGGCGGATGGTGGATGCAATCAATTCGGTTTTTATGGCCGGTTTGCAACAGAACCCGGATTATGTGTTCTTCGGTGAAGACATCGAAGATCCGAAGGGCGGCGTGTTTCGTTTGACGGCTGGTTTGAGCGATGCCTTCCCGGAACGAGTCTTTAATTCCCCGTTGGCCGAAGCAACGATCATGGGCGTGGGCTGTGGAATGGCCAGCGTGGGCATGCGTCCCGTTTTCGAATTGCAGTTTGTAGATTTTCACGGGCCAGGTTGGAATCAGATTAGTCAGAATCTGGCGACGTTGCGTTGGCGCACGTTTGGCCAGTGGTGTTGCCCGATGGTAGTGTATGCTCCATATGGTGCTTATCTGCCTGGTGGTTCATTGTGGCACAGTCAAGCCAACGAGTCTCTGTTTGCTCATATTCCTGGCCTAAGAGTTGTTGTACCAAGTACTCCTGAAGACGCCGCTGCCCTGATGTGGACCGCGATGCATAGCGAGAACCCGGTTATCTACCTTGTTCCCAAGCACTTGTTTCGGCAGCAGATGGACGTCCCTGCGGTGGTCCCGCCGATTCCGTTCGGGAAGGCCAGGATTCGTCGGAGCGGCAAGGACATCACGGTAGTAACTTGGGGGAACACGACAGAACAAGTATTGGATGCTGCCAAGCGACTACAGGACGAGATCGATGTCGAAGTCATCGATCTACGAACCATCATGCCTTGGGATCAAGAAACCGTCCAAAAGTCCGTCGAAAAAACGGGACGTTTGGTGGTCGTTCAAGAGGATGGACAATCTTGTTCCGTCGGCCAAATGATAATCGCCGAGATGTTGGGTAATGAGGATCGGTTTGGCAACTTTCTGGCCGCCCCACGACTGGTTTCGAAACCGGACGTCCACATCGGGTACAACCCCATCTATGAGTACGGCTGCTTACCGTCCACGGCGGATGTGATGCGTGCCATCCGGGAAGTGGCGGAGAGTTGAACGGCCGTCGATCTATTCGTCGTTTTGCGTAGAGATTGTTTCGGACGCGGGAGTTGCTGGCTCATTGATTCTCCGTTTGATGGCCCGTAGCCATTCACGTGACCGAACGGTGGTCCTGCTGACCCAACTGTTAAGACTGACTTCGACGCGTTGGCACAAATAGCTCTCGCGACACCATTTCGAATTTGCTTCGTTCAGTTCACCAACGGTATCGATCCAATCGGCCTCGTTCTTTTGGATCAAGTCTTGAATCACTAAACTGTTGAGGACGTGGCCTGGGCTGTAGGGCGTGAACTCTGGATGGTAGGAAACTTTCATGGAAGTCGCGACTCGTTGTTTGAGATACCCGAGATCATAGGCGATCAAGCGGCCGTCCAGTTCGAGGGTATAAAATCGCAATTCACCCGTTTGATACAGCTCGCGCAACAGTGTTTCGTAATACGAATTCGCGTTGGGGTTCGCCGCCAAGTCACTCCCATTTTGTCCTTTCCATCCCAACGATTCAACTTGGAGGCATTCGTTCCATGCCCGTTGAACGTCCGACCAGTCCCGAGCATGAAGAGTCTTCATTTGTACGTTGCCGACTTCACCTAACTGTTCAGCGGCACGGCGAATAAAGCGGCGTCGTTTCTTTGACCATTCTTTGATATACGCTTCCCAGGTGGGTTCGAGCATGGTTTTCCCAACACGAAATAGATCCACAAAGTTGGCGACTCGATCGCCCGATATGGCGGTTCGGCTCAACGCTTGAATCAGTGGGTCATCGTGACTAACGAGGTCAAACGTCAACATCATCGATCCCGTTCCACCGACGCTGGCCAGTAACTGATTAACGATCGTTCCCTCTTCGTGGTGTGGCGAAACCAAGCCAGTTAAACCAAGACACCATGGACTCGAAAAGTTGTGGGCCGTGGGCAGCATCCGCCACAATCGATGCTGGAATGTCGGCATGGCCGCGACCCATTGTTCGGTGTCACGGTCGACCAGCACGTGAACATGGACCGTCTCGGACGGCAAAAAAGCTTCCCAATAGGCTGCCACCAAGCGGTGCTGCGCCGTCGCCAAGTGTTGCGGACATCGTTGGTACAGATCATTCCAAGCCGCGTGGCAGGATTGAAACTCCTGCAACGATCGAATCACGTGAGTGCGAAAAGGACCCATGGTTTAGTCTTGCTCCTTAATAGCGGTCGTTGAATCGTTTTGGAACCATTGCTTGACGCAGCGTCCGACGGCCAAGAGGTGTGCTCGAACTTGGGCGGACAGTCTGGGGTTCCATAATCGGGTTCTCACCAACGGTACCGCATGAGCGCCCCAACGCCCTTTGTACGGCTCATTGCCTCGCAAGAAATCAAAGCAGTTCGCACCGTGTGATTGAGCATGCTTCAGCAGCATCGCATTGATCACGTGACCAGGTTCTAGTTTGATATGATCGCTATCCATCCCGGTCTGATACAAGAAACTTGTGTGTTGACCATGCATTTGCAGGGCGGTCGCAATCGTTCGTTCCTCAAAACGCACTTCAACCAACGAGGCTTGCCCGAGAGCAGCCAAGCGAAAGACTGCTCGGCGCAGGAATTGCTCAAACGGTCCTTCGGCGAAGCAGCCTGGTTCGCCTTTTTGGTGCCGGCGTTTTTGGTGCAACTGAACAAAGGTCTGCCAATGTTCTACAACATCATCGTGTTGATCCCAAACGTGAAAGGTCATTTTTCCCGATTGCAAGTTCTTGATCGCATTACGCGCCCGCCGCCGCCCGCGATGGCTCAAGCGCGCGACACACGCTTCCCACGTTGGCGGGAAGTCGACAATCCAACTACTTTCCAGTGGTGCGATCTCTTCGGACCAACCGCGGTGCGCCAGGACATCTTGCCACGCGGTGACCCCTGTGGCGTTGGCGTGATGTCCCTCCAATTCAATCAAATCGATCGCGCCGAAGGTCTGACGAAAACGAGCAGAATCTAACCAGTGGCCCAACGCTTGCGCTACTTGCGTTGAGGAACCGGGGCGACAAAAGATATCCAAATAATCCGTACAAGTCGTTCCGCTGCCCAGAAATCGAAGCGTCGTTCCTCGCCATGTCCGTTCGACAAAAAATGGGGCGAATCCGAAGACCTGTTCCGAATCGTGCACCCTTGCGATTGCCAATTGCCCCTGCTGACTTCCCAGTTCCTCCCACCAGGATCGGAGCCATGCTTGGCTGTGGAGCGGATGCCCGAAGGTCAGTTGAGCCCAGTCCGCAGCGCCCGCTTGCCACTCGCTGACCGAATCGATCAGCGTCACCGTCAACTCCCGTTCATTTGGTTGTGACGGGGGAACCGCGGGGACGCAATCGTAGGTCGAAACGGAATGTACGGAAGTCAGACTCATAAACAATTTTCTTTCGCGGCTTTTTCGGGAATCGCTGCGGGTTGGCCAACCCAATGCACTTGCGGCTTGGTTTGTAGCCATGAGGCCGCGAAATCCCAAACTCGTCGGACACATCGACCCAACGGGCGCTCGACCGTGTAGGCCACCAATGCTGAAATCGCAATCACCATCGTCGACGCGATTACAAAACACGCCAGTGGAGACAACCCCGCTTGATCGAGATAGTAGATCATGACGGTTCCGAGGTTGTTGTGCAGCAAATAGAGAGAGTAAGAAATCCCGCTAATAAACAACAGTGGTTTCGCTCTCAGGATCGGCAGCTTGCCGTATTGGCAGGCGACCAACAAACCAATCAGTAGAACCGTGGCCGCCGGCGAGCCATGACGTAGTTCGATCGCGTGATACACCGCGGCCGCCGCGGCAATCCCACAGCCGTACTTGGCCCATTGTTGACGCTCCAAGTAGCCTTGGTGGATCAACATTCCCATTGCAAACAACGGGAAGTACTCGACAATCAGCGCGTCCTTCGACCACTGGATAAATTGATACCAATGGGCTCCGACAAGTGTCTCATCAAGGTGATTTGCGAACAAACCAAACGATAAACAGAATGCCAAGCAGCCCATGATTGGCCAGAACGGGCGTTGCAAAGCCCCGAGAGTAAAGAGCAACAGCAACACGACGTAAAACTGAAGCTCAACTTGTAGCGTCCACGTGACAGGTTCAATGCACTCATATCCTAGCAGGCTCGGCAGCAGCGTTGCATTTGCGGCAACCGTTGCCGCCGATAGTTGAACATGATCCCGCAGTGGCATTAGCTGAACCAGCAACAGATTTAGCCCTAGGACCAGCAAAAATGGTGGCAAGATGCGAATAAAGCGGCTCTGAATGTAGTACGATGCGGACTGTTTTCTCATCAGCGTCATGGCATTTACTAGTCCACTCAGCATGAAAAACAATTGCGTTCCGTACTTGCCATAGGGATACTTGAACAAAATATCTGACGAGAATCCATACTTCTCGCTATAGACCCAAGTGAAATGGAACAACATGAGGTTGATCGCGGCGATGGCGCGAAGCGCGTCCAACTCGAAGATGCGAGAGGATTTGGTAACAGCCGGTTCCACCGCAATGGTTGTTGTCGAATTGGATTCCATCGTCAGTTTCCAGCTTGCACACATGACTTGTTTAATCGGCCATCAATCCGGACCAATTTCCTACGGCCGGCGCCCAGGCATTGTCTCAACTGGAGTCTGCCTATTGCGGTTCGTGGTAGAGTTCCTAGCTTATCGGAGTGGATTTCTACCAGTGGCGCATGCCAAACTTTGTCAAAATGTCGACGGGAAGTTGTCCAGTCGGATTGTCGGGATTTTGACGGTGGTGAACTTCGCTTAATCAATAGGTATGGCACAATTTGCAACCTATAATCGACCTGGGTGCTGAATGACTTCGATTTGATCCTTGGCGATTAGGCCATCCCGTTTATGCCCGTTTTGCCGACATCTGCCGATGCCTGCTCGACTCGTCCAGATTCATCGGGGCGATTGGTTGATTCGTTACTCGCCAGCATGGTGGCATTGCTTCTGCTAACGGTCGGTCAAAAACTTATTGGGTTTGTTCGTTCCATCATCATGTGTCGAGTTCTGTCACCCGAGGAATTGGGGACATGGTCGATGTTGCAAACTTTGGTGCTGACCGTTTCGCCGATCGTCCTTCTCAGCATCCCCGCATGTTTTGGGCGGTACTTTGCCACGTACCGACAACGCGGACAACTGACCAGCTTTGTCAAGCAATCCAGTATTCTCTGCAGCATCGGTCTCGGCGTTGGCTTGGTAGCGCTGTGGTTCTATCGAGATCCGATCGCCTCATTGGCATTGGGCAATCCACGGCTAAGTCATTTGGTGGTCTACGCGAGCCTCGCGTTGATCCCATTCGCGATGTTCTCGTTTTTATCTGAAATGTTATTGGCCTTGCGATATGGTCGAGCCGCATCGCGGGCCAATTTTCTTAGCACGGTCACGTTGACGATTTTTTCGCTCGGGTTCTTGCTGTGTTTCCCACCAACTGCAGTTGTGATGCTTGCTGCCTTTGGCCTGTCCTTCGCCATTCCGCTCGTATTGTGCCTGGGAACCTATCGTCAAGCCATTAGCGAACTGCCGGAAAACTCCACTCGACTTTCCTGGGGGCCGACTTGGGTGTGGATGTTTCCAATCATTCTCATGTTTTGGTTTTCCGATCTTTTGACCAATCTATTTTTCACGATTGACAAGTACATGATCGTGAACTTGGCGAGAGTCCCCACGCAGAACGTGTTGGCAGAGATTGGAGCGTATGAAGCGATGCATGTTTTGACCGGCATTTTCTACGCGGTTTCCGTGTGGATTGGCAAAACACTCCTACCTTACATGGCCAAAGAGTGGGAAGACGGACACCCGAGCGAAGTCAGTGTCCAGGCCAATCTGTCGATCAAATTGGTTGGCTTTGCGTCCTTAGCCGCTGGGGTTGTCATGATTTCAATCGCGGGGCCGCTCTGTCACCTGCTGTTCCAAGGAAAGTACGATTCGGCCGTTTATCTGATTCCGTACCTGGTCTATTTCTATGTGGGATGCGGAACCACGATCATGTTGATGAACTACTACTGGTGTGCAGGCATCGCAGCCTGGTCGACAATTCCATTGATCTTAGGACTGATCGTCAACTGCGTTACGAACTGGTTCCTCATCCCAGAGTATGGCGTGGAAGGCGCTGCCATTGGCACAACATGTGGGATGGTTTGCCAAGTCATCAGCCTTTTAGCCATCGCAGCTTGGCGTGGTCTAGGAGTTGATCTAGGTGTGATTGGATTCCTCATGGCCAGTTCCGTACTGGTCGTCGACCGCACCGGCGTCTGGAGTTGGGTAGCTCTATTGGCAGTCGGTATCGGTTTCATGGGGCTCTTCTCATCAGAAGAACAAACTCGATTGAAACATGCGTGGCGCGGGATATCTGCCAAGTTACGTCGCTCAACCTAACGCACCTTCCAATGCTATCCCGCTGGACTTCAATTAAGCTGGGACGCGTTATTCGTCCGACTTCGTGGCAGTCGGATCAGGTACTGGCGTCTGGTCGGCTGCGGTGGGTGGCGTCGCCTCCGACGATTCACTCAGCCGAAAACTCGGAATTGCCTGTTGGACATATTGCACGGGCAAGTAGTAAATCCATGGTGCCAATCGGTTGTTCAAGTTGGACAGGTCTTGTTCGCGCTGCTTGTTAAACAGGTTCCATTCTTCCATTCTTTGCGCATGTTCGCGCTGCAGAGCTTCCGTTTCGGTGGCCTTTCGTTCGTCCGACCATGTGGCAGAATCTTCCGGCAGTTGACCCATTTCGGGTGCAATCTCTACGGCGTCCGGGGCGAGGTCCGCGTAAATCACTGCCGGTAAGCGATCGCTGTCAATGACACGTCCTAAAGCAAAGTGAATGCGAACTCCGCCCTTGGTGCTTAAAGAAAGCAACCCCATTTCGCCGATCAATCGGGGCCCTTCGGTGAACGACTCCAGCGTGAAGCCTAATTCCCCCAGCGGGCCTAGATCGGAATCTGCCTTCAACCCCTCGCCACGAAACAACGTTTGCAGTTCTGGCGATTTCGGCATCACATCGTTGGCGAGTAACAGTGCTGGCACAACATCCAACCCACGGCGCCAACTCTGAACAAATTCGACACTCGCAGGCAAACGCTGCAAGCCGACGGAAGTCCACTGCGAGTTCACAACGGTCGAAAGCTTGACGAGAGCCACTTGTTCACCATATGTAAACTCGGCACGATATGGATCGCAGTCACTGCGACCCTGCATCGATGTACTCACTTCAATCTTTTCGACGGTCCGGAAGGTCGGTCCAAAAGTTGGCACGTCCGCTGGCCCTGGAATACCGAGCAAGGTGGGATTGATCCAATCAACAAAGGAAGTGGTTAAAGCTGCTTTGTCCAACGCGACCCGGTAAATTACTTTTTCTGCGCTTGGCCGCACGTAGGCCGTTGGAGTGGCGCGGTCTCTTGCCGGAACGGACTTGCCCACAATCAAGTCTCCGACGGGTTCCGCCGCGGAAGTGCTCAGTACCAACCGGGTGCCTTTCTGAGCTTCGGTTCCTTCGGTTGTATCGGGTGCCAACAAGCCGTATTCGGCCAATTCACTGTCGTTGGCGTTTTCGGAAATCACTTCCAGGACTTTCAAGTCATTTAGTAGTGCCGACAATAATCCCAATCGCGGTGTTCGTTCAGCAGGGTACGACTGAAATTCCAAAAGTTCCCAGCCTCGATTGGCATGACGTTTGACCGTCAACTGCTCTAGCGACTTGGTGCCCGCGGTGCGCTGCTTGAATTCCAGCGACGGTGGGCGTTGAATTTGGATCTCCCAAACCGCACTCGGTTGATAAGTCGCAAACAGCGGCTCGTTGACCTTGGCTTGACTCTCCAATTCAATTCGCTGGGGGAGATACAGGAACGCTGCAATTCCCAAAACTCCCGCCGCAACGACCCAGGCCCCCGTCTTCGTTAATTCCGTACTCAACTTACCAATTCCTTACTTCAAAAACGATCGGCTGATTTCAGCAATCCAATGTGACGTGCGGCTACGAACGCAAACGAGCCTTGGAAACACCTTCGCGTTCGCGCAATCGGCGACGAGTGAAAACGATCAGACCCAAAATCAACGGAGGAATCGGGGGCAACAAAACGGCCATCACTTTGTAACCCCGTTGAATTTTTTGGATCGCATTCTCCGCTTCACGTCGAATCAAACGCTCTTCATCTTGCAAGCGGTTATTCTGGACGGTCAGTTCCTGTTGCAACCGTTGGTTCTCTTCTTGTTGCCGCTGTTGGTATGTACCAATCAATTGCTCCAATTGAGCGGTGACATTTTCGCCTTGCGTTCGGCGTTTCTGCAAATCTTCGATATTTTGCACCAACGGTTGAGTCGCCTCTTCAAACTCTTGCCGAACCTGGGCTAACGTGTTCTCGACGTTCTTCCGCGCGGCATTCATCTTTTCATTGACTTGGACCCATTCCCGTTCCCGTTCGTCTTCGACGAGACGCAATGTGAACTGTTGCGGCCGTTTGTTGCGAATATTCGTGTAGCGATCTTCCCCTGACAAATAGTCGAAAATATTCAGAACGAACGAGACGTTTTCAAATCGATAATCCACGCTCGACTTTGCGGGACGATTCCGCAAATCCACAAAGTAGTCGCCCAACACCTCCACATCGGCCACGTAAATGACTTGGGCACCTTCCCCGCTACCGTCGGTCGCTCCGCCGCTGATCTCAGCCACCAAATATTGCGGCCCTTGTTCACCCGTTCGCAGACGTCGAATCTCGGCTTCCATTAAGCGGCTTGATTCGAAATCTTCGAACCACAAAAACCCGGCCTTGGCCGTCCGCACCAACGGGATGAAATCCCAGCGTTGGTTGGGCAGCGGAGCGATCGCTCCCGGATAGGGGAATGCCAACTCATTCAAAGACCCCGTGACTTGGTGCTGCGGATCCAAGGTAATTTCCAAGTTGGTGCCGCTGGCCGTGGCCTTCCGCACCACGACGTACTCCAAGTGCTTGTTCAAGAACAGTGATTGTGGGTAATACGAGTTCTTTTGCCAAACAATCGCAGGAATTTCCCGTTTGTTGCGTTCTTGAGCAACCGTTTGTATTCCCAAAAAATTCCACAAGGGCCGGAGATCCGCCGAGACTTGTCCAGTCACGCGGTTCTGCGAAGTTCCTTGCAACATTGGGAAATAGTTGAGGTTTTCTTGATCTTGAACCATCTCCAAGGGCCATTGGTAATTGGCGCTGCCAAATGCCGCCGGGTCTTCAAAGATAACCGTCGGTTGTCCCGTTTTGATGGCATCCAAAACAAACGACAGTCCCAACGGATTCATCTTGGAAGGTTGCACCAGCATCAGCACGTCAAAACGACGCTTGGTCTTCGTTTCATCCGTCCACAATTCGAATGCCTCATTCGGAACCACATCGACAACGTTGAATTGCTTTTCTAACTCAGCGACAATTTTAGCGCGAGGCACAGCGGTTGCTCGCCCATCGTTCAATTGCACACGACCGCCCGAAATGAGAGCATCCGTGGCGATAATCCCAATCGTTTTGCGTTCCGCCGCGGCCACCGTCGTGATTGAGCGAATCAACTCGTATTCGACCGGCATTCCGTAATGAAAAAATGGGATCACCACGCGTTCCAGCCCACTGGAGAAGGCCACTCCTAACAGCACGTCTTCGTCGCGAAGAGCCCCTCGCGATCGAGTCGTCACGCGTTGAACTCGGATCCCATACTTGTTTTCGGCCAGGATCGCTTCCTCGCCGAATGGTGAAATATTCTCGTGCAAGCGGAGCTGGATATTATCACCACCGATAACATCAAACTCTTTCAACAAGTTCACCAACTCGTAGCGGATCTGCACGTACTCGGGCGGAAGATCGCTGCTAATGTAGGCTTCAATTAGGATTGGCCGTGGCTTGGATTCGGCCCCCGTCGCCGCTTGACCCAAATTGGCTAAGAGGGTCAACGAATCTGGCGAAAGAGTATTGACGCGACCGCTGGACAAATCCAACCTTGCGAGTCGATTCAATGGCGAGTATTGGCAGAGCAACACGATCGACAAACAACAAATCGCCAACATCATCACCCGAACCAAGAAGTGCCCAAACAATGACTGCCCATCTTTGCCGCCCATCCAATGTCGCCGCCCAATTAGCACCAAACTCAAGTAAACTCCTATCACGGCGATCCCAACGAAAAAGACAATATTCGGAAGCGCGATTAGCCCCCGACCAAAGTCTCCAAACCGGCGCAATAGCGACCATTCGTACATGAGTTCCACCCATGTTTGCGACGCAAAAATCACATCTGCGTTCGAGAAAAATGCCAATGGCGCATTCAAGACGACGCCAAAAATGAAACTGACCGTCAAGTTATTGGTTAGAAAACTGGCGACCATACCCAGCGCCAGCATGGCCAATCCGACAAACCAATACCCGAGGTAGGTCGACATCAAGATTCCATCATCCAAATACCCACCTGTTAACGCCAGCAACACCGCAAAGTTCGACAACTGCGAAAACAACAGTGAAACGGTGAACACAAACACCGCCGCAAAATACTTGCCAATCACAATATCAAAATCCCAAGCCGGTAGCGTCAGCAATAGTTCGTCCGTACCTTGCCGACGTTCCTCAGCCCAAACACTCATCGTGATCGCAGGAATAAACACCAACATCACATACGGCAGGACGCGATTCAATTGATCAAAATTTGCCAAGTTATTGGCGAAAAACTCATGCGGCCAAAAGGCTGCAAAACTTGTTAGGAGTACAAACACACACAAAAAGACGTAACCGGTTGGATTGGAAAAGTAGTTGACAAAGTTTCGTTTCATCACCGCGTACGAGGCCGGTCGCAACGCGAAGATCGGGCTCATCAACAGGAACACTGCCACCAAGAACAACATGTCGATCACACCCATCAGGGCAAAGCCCATCAAGGATGCTTCGCTGCTCGTCAATCCAATTTCATTGGTCTGCATCAACATTTCATTCGTCTCTGTTGGAATTCGACTTGTCTTCCTGGCCCCCTATCCTGAACGCAACGATCAAGAATTGGCGGCAGCTTCCTTGATCTTTTTCAACCGTTCGACTTGTTCGAAATAGCCGGTCTTCTGAGCAAAAACGTTGTCCAAGCCCACGCCTGCCGGATCAATTTCAGCCAGCGGCCCATCATACACGAGGCGTCCTTCGTTGATCATGATGACCCGTGAACACATCGCTTGCACTTCTTGCAAGATATGCGTCGAAAGTAGGATGGTCTTGGTCTCGCCCAATCGCCGAATGGTCTCGCGAACGCCACGGATTTGATTGGGGTCCAGCCCACTCGTCGGTTCATCCAAGATCAAGACTTCCGGTTCATGAATCAGAGACTGGGCCATTCCCACTCGCTGCTTGTATCCCTTTGAAAGCTTGTTGATCGGCTTGTAGATCACACTACTCAAGTCACAGATCTCGACCACTGCAGCGATCCGCTCCTTGACTTGCTTCTCTTTCATACCGCGAGCTTCCGCAAAAAACTTGAGCATGCCAAACGGTGTCATGTCCATGTAGAGCGGTCCCGTCTCGGGCAGATAACCCAGGTGCTGGGCTCCGGCCATGCGGTCCTTCGCCATGTCGTGTCCCGCGATCTGGGCATAACCCTCGGAAGGCGACAAATAACCTGTCAACATTTTCATTGTCGTGCTCTTGCCGGCCCCGTTTGGGCCCAAGAATGCCACGACTTCCCCTTTGCGCACGGTAAACGAAACATCGCGACTTGCGGCAAAAATCCCGTAGAACTTGGAAAGCCGGACCGCCTCGATCATGACTGGCCGGTCGGAAACGGCGGCCGGTGCGGGATGTTTTTCGGTGGCTGTCGAAGTTACCGAATCAGGTAGACTCGTCATAGAAAAGCTCGGTAGAGGATCAGACCCAATCGCAATTCCCCAACAGCCATTCTTTTACAGATGGCTGCTCTCGCCAAGTCCTCTATCCTAAACCATTTGCCGTAACGTCGAAGTAACTTGAGTGCTACGACTTGCGCTTGACGCGAATTTCAAACATCTTTGGCCATTTCTTACCGGTCACAAAAAACGTCTTTGTTTCAGGGTTGTAGGCAATTCCATTTAGCGAGCCATCGTCGCTTCCACGAGGTCGCTCCGCGGGTGTTAGCAAATTAAGGAGAGGAATCCTGGCAACCACCCGACCGGTTTCCGGATGAATGACAAAGATCGCGTCCTGTTGCCAGCGATTGGCGTAGATCAAGCCGTCGACATATTCCATTTCATTGATGCGGTCCAACTTGAACGAGCCCAACACCACCGACAGCCTCCGAACCACTTGTGTGGTTTCTGGATCCAAAAACGCCAGCTCTGTCCCTCCGTCGCTCATGATCAAGTGTGTTCCGTCGTACGTTAGTCCCCAGCCTTCGCCGGAATAATCGAACCTCCGAACAAGTTGGAGGTCCGCGTTGTAGACAAACCCAACCCCGGACTTCCACGTCAGTTGAAATAATTGATCACCAACCATTGTCAAACCTTCCCCAAAATGTCGCGGATCAAGGGGGATGTCGATTGCGGGTTTCCCGCTGGCGATGTCCACTTTCCGAATCGCCGATTTCCCTTCCAGGCCCGTACTTTCATACAAATGCCCTTGATGGAAATGCAATCCTTGTGTGAATGCCGCCGAATCGTGAGGATGCACGGCTACAATTTCATATTCCCACTCGGGAACCATGCCGGCTCCCATACCCCACGAATAGACAATGGTGCCGCCAACCGCAATCACCACAAACGTCAACCACAGGTGCCACCGCTCGGCCATGACTTGCCGCCAATTGGGACTGCCTGTTCGTGGGCGAGACGTTGAAGTTGGAGCCACATCAGTCGGAAAAGACGCGCGTTTCATAGATACTTCGCTATTTGAAATCAGCTATTTTGATACCCATGTTCGATCAAGCTTCTCAAGTTCGCTTGAGTTAATTCGGTGATCGAACTCAAGTGCAACGAGATACGATCAACGGCTCCCGCGGCCACCATCCGACCCGGAGTACTCAAACTCAACTCGGCCAACCGCTCCGGCGAAATGACATCGTTCGGCACATTCCACGTGATCCGCACCGACGGTCGTTCTTTCGATTCGATCGTCATCCATGGAACTTTCTCGTTGGATAGTCGAATACAGACCTGCCGCTCGCGTTGGTAGTCCAACGTACTTGAGGGCACGATCGACTCGAGCATCTCGAGAAATTGATCGATGACTTCTGCGGGCCATTGGACTTGCTCCGGCTCTTTGAAGCCACAGCGTGACACATGCCATTGCCTTGTCCCACGTGGGACAGCTTCGGCCAAGAATACTTGATGATCCGATCCATGGATATTCAATTCAGCTGCCACCGCTTTTTCGGTGTAGTATCGATCGTCATCCGGATCCTTGGAGGCCTCCAAAGCCTCTTGTTGGGCAGCGACTTGTTCGCGCCTTCGCTCCGCCGCTTGATAAGAAGCCAATTGTGCGGCACTCATCAAGCTCGTATCCACCGTCCCTGCGATCGATTCCACGGCCTTGTGAAACAAGGCGAATCCGTTCTCAATCGCTTCGTCTAAAAACGCTTGGAATCCCAATGACTGGACTTCGGACAACGAGTACAAACGCAGCTCGACTTCTTGACTCGGTCCGCGCGCTCGACTGATCTTGATTCGTGATTCGGCTTTCTCTTTAGGTGTTGCTTCGGCGATCTCCGGTGCGTTCAACCCCAGAGTCACCATCAAATCCGCTGGCGTAAACGTCTTCGGTCGAACTCGGAATTGCAGCACCAGATGATGTGTGTTGGTCGTAAAGGCACGACAAAACCAGCCGCGCGACTTGTTCTGAAATGGGACCTCGACAACAAGTTGATGATTCCAAAAGGTTTCGCCGTATTTCTTGCTGCTCTCGATCGCTTCGATGACCGTTGTCAACATCGATCCATCCCATCGACACACCGCTCCTTGCCGATCCAAGCGATTGGTCGTATGCCAGACCTTGCCATCGACCTCCCACGGCATGGGCGTTGCCGCTCCCGCGGCCTCTAACGATAAATCACCGTCGCCGAGAAGTGTGTCCGGTGTATGAATATAAACCGGCCGCTCTTGATATTTGCCCTCGGCCAAAGTCTCGGCCAATGCGACTCCGGTATGACTGCGAAGCCAAGTCAATTCGCGAACCGGAAGAGAACGCGTAACCGCTTCGGTTTCTACCGAGACCGGTGATTTAGAGCCACGTTTCTTGCCTCCAGCGGTTGCCGCCAAAGCCAACGACTTTGCCCCGCGACCCCGTTTCTTGGCGGTGATCGCATACGGGTCTTCACCACGCAAGAAGGCCTCCGCCATCATCGTGTATCGAACAACATCCTCAGGCGTTCCCGCGACGACAACTTGCCCACCTTCTTGCCCAGCTTCCGGCCCCAAGTCGATGACCCAGTCCGCACATTTGATCACGTCCATGTTGTGCTCAATGACCACCACCGTGTTGCCCAAATCGACCAAGCGCTGCAATACATCCAGCAGCTTGGCGATGTCGTCAAAATGCAGACCGGTGGTCGGTTCATCCAAGACGTACAACGTGTTGCCAGTATCCGGCCGAGATAACTCGGTCGCCAATTTGACCCGTTGGGCCTCACCGCCGGACAAGGTCGTCGCACTTTGCCCCAACTGCAGATAGTCCAGTCCCACATCAACCAGCGTTTGAATCACTTGTCGAATCTTGGGAATATTATGAAACAACTCGACCGCTTGCCGGCACGTCAGATTCAAGACATCGTTGATCGAATGTCCTTGAAACTTGATTTGCAAAGTCTCGTCGTTGTAGCGTTTTCCTTCGCAGGCTTCACAAGGAACCCAGACGTCGGGCAAAAAGTGCATTTCGATTCGTCGCTGTCCGGTTCCCTCGCATGTTTCGCAACGCCCCCCAGGGACATTGAAACTAAATCGCCGAGCCGAATACGCTCGCATCTTGCTCTCTGGCAAGTTCGTAAACAGCGTGCGAATCGATTCGAATGCGCCCGTGTAGGTTGCGGGATTGCTGGTCGGTGTGTTGCCGATCGGCTTCTGGTCAACGCGAATGACCTTATCGATCGCCGAAGCACCGGCGATTCGGGCATGCAGGCCCGGCGTGCCAGTCGCTCGATGGAGACGTCGCGCCAATTCGGGATAGAGAATCCCATTGATCAACGAACTCTTGCCGCAGCCACTAACGCCCGTGACGACCGTCAATGCTCCTAATGGAAGCGCGACGTTGATATTTTTGAGGTTATGATGGCGAGCCCCTTGAATTTGGATCGCGCCCGCAACCATCCCCTGATGTTCGTCTGGGTCCGCATCAAACGGCGCCAGTCCCGGGCGTCGATTGCTTGGAATTGCAATTCCTTTCCCGCCGTTCAAGTAGGGACCGGTGACGCTGTTCTTTTGCAACGCGATCTCGGCAGGCGTACCCCATGCCACCACTTCGCCACCCAAACTTCCGGCCCCAGGTCCAAAGTCGAAGACTTGATCTGCTTGCGCGATGACGTCCTTGTCATGTTCGACGACCAACAACGTATTGCCCAAGTCGCGCAACCGCTTCATCGCTCCCAACAATCGCAAGTTGTCGCGTTGATGAAGGCCAATCGTTGGTTCATCCAACACATACAACACCCCGCACAGACCACTGCCCAATTGACTGGCCAACCGAATGCGTTGTGATTCGCCGCCGGACAACGTGTTGGCCGCTCGATTTAATGATAGGTACGATAGTCCCACATCGTTCAAGAACTGAATTCGATCCCGAACCTCGCGCAAGATTTCTCCCGCCACCTGGCGATGATGATCGTGAATCTCCCAGCGATTGATACGGTCCATCAAACGCCCCAGCGGCAAGCGAGTCGCCGCGTCCATGGACAGTTCTTGGAACCGAACGGCAGCCGCATCCGCACGCAAGCGACTACCACCGCAAAAGGCACACTCGACTTGATCGATCAAAGATTGCAGCACCAACCGCAATTGTGGTATCCGCCGAGCACTTGCTTCCAATGCGTTAAATAGGCCTTGATACTTGAACGCGTACAAAGGCCGCCGCGTGTTTGGATCAACCACAGGAATCCAATCGTTTCCCGCGCCATAGAAGACCACTCGCTTTTGCCGCGGCGACAACTCCATCAACGGGACATCCAAGGGCAAGGCCGAATGACGTCCCAACGCTTCGATCAACGTCAACGCGAGCGGATGCTCCAGATCAGGCCAAAGCAATATGGCACCCTGCCGCAACGTGAGTTTCTCGTCGCGAATCAACTGAGTAGGATCGGCGCCATTTTGGGTCCCCAACCCTTCGCACTCGGGGCACCAACCCAACGGACCATTGAAAGAAAAGTGGTGTGGGGACAGCGGCTCGTAACTGGTTCCACAAGCGCTGCAAGCCAAGTGCCGCGAATGAACCACCGTTTTCCATTTTGGCTCGGGCCAATTTTCGCTCGGGTACGCCACAACCAACGTTCCGTTACTCAACCCCAGCGCTGCCGCAACGCTATCGGCAACCCGCGAACGTTTTTCTGGATTGACCGCGATCCGATCCACCAAGACTTCGATTTTGTATGAGCGTGACATACTGAGTTCGGGAACCTGGTCCAGCGCCACCGTTTGACCATCAATTCGGACGCGAACATAACCTTCTCGCCGCAAATCTTCCCAGATCTCCGAGTAGGTTTTTCCGGGGTCGTTTTCTAGTGGTGCCAACAAATACAACTTGGTGCCCGGTTCATGTCGCAGAACTTTGTCAACAATTTCATCGACCGTCTGGGTACCGATCGGGACTTCACAAGCCGGACAGTACGCTTGGCCCAGACGCGAATACAACACCCGCAAATAGTCGTAGATTTCGGTGACGGTTCCGACTGTTGAACGAGGTGTAGCCGATAGGGCCCGCTGTTGAATGGCAATCGCCGGCGATAGCCCCTCGATGCGGTTTAACTTCGGCTTGGGCAACTGCCCGACGAATTGTCTCGCATAACTGGACAGACTTTCGACATACCGGCGCTGACCTTCGGCATAGATGGTGTCCATTGCCAGCGAGCTTTTGCCACTGCCACTGGGACCACAAAACACCGTCATCTTGTCACGGAGAATCGAGAGCGACACATTTTTGAGATTGTTTTGTTGCGCACCCTCGACTTCAATCGTTTTGGCGATTTCCGGGACACGTTTTATTTTCTTCTCGCGCGGAACGGTCGACCCGGTTGGCGATTCGATCGACCGGCGAACTTTCTGTCGGTCGAATAATCTTGCCAACGCTTGCCCGGTATAAGATTCGGAAACGCGGGCCACTTCTTCAGGGGTGCCTTGTGCAATGATGCGACCACCGGCCGCCCCACCTTCCGGGCCAAGATCAATGATCCAATCAGCCGTCTTGATCATGTCCAAGTTGTGCTCGACCACCAAGACCGTGTTGCCAACAGCCACGAAGCTACGCAATACATCGATCAGCAGCTGGATGTCGGCAAAATGCAGTCCCGTCGTTGGCTCGTCCAACAAATACAAAGTCTTGCCGGTGCCAACCTTCGAAAGCTCTTTGGCCAACTTGATACGCTGGGCCTCTCCGCCCGAAAGTGTCGGCGATGGTTGGCCCAGCTGCAAATACTCCAGACCAACGGCTTTGAGTGTTTGCAGTTGTTTGTAGATTTTCGGTTGGTTCTCGAACAAGTCCAGGGCCTGTTCGATTTCCATCGACAAGACTTGTGAGATATCAAAGCCACGAAACTTGACTTGCAGCGTCTCACGATTGAAACGCTTGCCCTGACAAACTTGACACGTCACCCAAATGTCCGCCAAGAAGTCCATTTCTAGCTTGTTGGCCCCGTTTCCTTGACACGCTTCGCAACGTCCTCCCGCAACGTTGAAGCTGAAGCGCCCGGCATCAAATCCGCGCGCTTTGGCCTCCGACATCTGCGCGTACAGTTTTCGGATCTCATCAAAGACCTTGATATAGGTGCCGGGATTGCTACGTGGCGTGCGACCAATTGGCGACTGATCAATGGCGATGAGTTTATCCAACATCTCCAATCCGGTTAATGAATCATGCAAGCCGGGATTGCCGGTGCCACGATTCAAGTCACGATGCAACGCTTCGACCAAGATGTCGCCGATCAAGGAACTTTTGCCGCTGCCGCTAACACCGGTAACGCACACAAACGCACCCAGGGGGATTTGAACGTCGATATTCTTGAGGTTGTTCTGGCGAGCACCCGTGATATGGATCGAACGTTGAAAGTCCACCGGTTTGCGTTGCTCGGGAATTGCAATTTGCAAGCGGCCAGACAAAAAGCCGCCCGTCTTACTCTCCGAGTTGGACATAACGTCCTCCGGATCACCTTCGGCGACCAAATAGCCGCCGCGATTACCCGGGCCGGGTCCAAAATCGACCAAGTGATCTGCCGCTAACATCGTGTCTTCGTCATGCTCCACGACGATGACCGTGTTGCCCAAATCTCGTAAGCGACACAAAGCGCTGATCAAACGATCGTTGTCGCGCGGATGCAAACCAATTGAAGGCTCATCCAATATGTACAACACACCTACCAAGGAGGCACCAATCTGCCCGGCCAAGCGAATTCGTTGCGATTCGCCACCCGATAGCGTCGGTGCGGTACGTTCCAAAGAAAGGTACGCCAAGCCAACTTCCATCAAAAACCGGAGCCGGTTGTGCACTTCTTTTAATGCGTCGGCCGCGATCTTGGCGTGAATCTCCGTCAGTTGCAGCCGCTCAAAAAACTCACCCGCATCGTGAATCGCCAGCGAACACAATTCCGGCAACGAAACCCCGGCCTTCCACTCCGGTTTGCTCGGAGAGTCGGCCGCGAGCGTGACATGGCGTGCCTGCGGATTGAGACGCTTTCCATGGCAATCGGGGCAAACGATGTTGGCCATGAACTTCTCGAAGTTCGCTTTGGTCGTCGTCGTTTTGGCGGCGTTATGCCGGTTGTGCAATTCCGCGACAATCCCCGCAAACTTGCCTTGGTACGTCATCTCCTTGGTGCCACCCTGCCAAGTAAATGTGATCGTCTTATCGCCGGTACCAAACAACCACTGATATCGCAAATCGTCCGGCAATTGGTTCCAAGGGGTGCGGGTCAGATAACCGGACGGCAACCCTCGCTCTTGTTCGACCGTATCCGCGAACCCCTGCAAAATGTGTTGCTGCCAACGACTCAAATCACGAAACGCACCCAGAATTTCAAAGCACCCGTCATCCAAGCTCAAGGCTCGGTTCCAAACCAACAAACTTTCATCAAACGTGTGCAACTCGCCCATGCCCTTGCAAGTGAGACACATGCCTTGAGGACTGTTGAACGAGAACAACTGCGGCGAGGGCAACGGATAACCAATCCCGCAGCGAACGCACGAGTAGGCGACGGAAAACATCCGCAACCCATCTTCCCAACCTTCAGGCCACTGAATCGATCGTGCCCTTAATTCTTGGGCGACTTCTTCGTCCGACTTCAGAGTTCCAGAATTGTCCGGCTCCCTGTCCGATGGCAAGATTCTCGTCGGGCCACGCTTGGACTTGACCGGGCTGATGGGTCGGCGAACCTCCTGAGAAATCGCGTCCGAATCCTCTTCATCGTCGATTTCGAATTCCGACAAAGCCATTTCGTCGTCGAGTCCACCGTCCACCGAGGAAAACGGGGTACCACCACTCCTAGTCACAAGTGCCGAGCCTGCCGCAGCAGTCTCCGGTTCGTCACCCCCGAGGACTGCCAACAAATTTCCGCTACCAACCTTTAATGCCCGCTCCACACATTCTGCAACTTGCGAGCGATTGTCAGGTCGAATCATCAAGCGATCGACATAAACCTCGATATTGTGCCGTCGACGTCGGTCCAAGTTTAGTTCCGCCGTCAACCGGACGAGCCGACCATCAACTCGAGCCTTGGTAAACCCCTGCCGCAATAGATCCTCGATCAACTCGCGTTGCTCACCTTTGCGATTCTGCGCCACCGGCGACAAGATCTGCACCTCGGTCCCCGTCGGAAGATTCATCAAACGTTCGATGACTTCTTCGTTGGTCTGTGCTTGAATAATGTCGTTGCATTTGGGACAACGCCCCTGGCCGATTCTGGCATAAAGGATGCGGAGAAAATCGTAGATTTCGGTCATCGTCCCCACGGTGCTACGTGGGTTGTTCCCAGCTGCCTTCTGTGAAATCGAAATCGCGGGGCTCAGCCCGCCGATAAAATCCACATCAGGTTTTGGCAACTGCCCGACAAATTGCCGAGCGTAACTGGACAGACTTTCGACGTATCGCCGTTGCCCTTCCGCAAACAGCGTATCAAACGCCATCGAGCTTTTGCCGCTGCCACTGACCCCCGTAAAGCAAATCAGCTGATTGCGTGGGAGTACTAAATCCACGTCGCGAAGATTATGTTCGCGAGCACCCTTAACGACGATATCCGAATCCGGCATGCGGAGGTCAATTCTCAGTAGAAAGTCCGTGACAAGTTCCCATCCGGCCCGAATATCATGGTACGCTCCGCGAACCAACATTGGATCCTGAAACGATCCACGACCATTGTCGTGGTTTGCTCCGTGAACCAACATTGGATCGTGGAACGATCCACGATCATGACCGGCTACGACTTGAGGGAACCCCCTATTGTAGGCGCAACCAACCGAATCCCTCAAGGGAAGGTTGACAGACCACGTTGGGAAACCAGGAACAGTCGCGAACGCAAGGGCCCTAGCCCAAACATTGGGCCCTAGCCCAAACATTGGCGGTCAAATAGTGCTGGCAAGTGCAGAAGGACAGGTTTCACAGCGATCAGCGCCCAGAAACACCATCTAGCATTCATCAGATAAAGTACAAAAGGCGAATCGAAAAATGGCGCCGTTGCCGTTACCGGCTGGTTCCTAGCTTAATTGGTCCAGATTTGTCACCTGCCATGGACTGCCGTACCAGGTATCCGTCGGCCCAGGAATCACTTGAGCCGTCGTTGCGGCCCGCTGCGACTTCGAGTTCCATGGGGTCGGAAACGGATAACGGCCCATTTCTACGGCCAACGCGATGCAACCAATCAGCAGCGCCACAAAGGAGGCCAATAACATCATGGTGTAGACATTAACGTCTTGTTTCATGTTCATCGCCTAATATTCATTCACCGTGTGGACCGACAATCAAAGCGTAACAAAAAAATGCCCCAAATTTGCCCAGCGACTAGTTGTTCACTGGAACCGAAGTATTTAACCGCTTGGCCAAAACGGTCGTCACTTCGTCACCCACTTGTGGCAACGCGTTTCGCATGCCATCAACAAACTTCGCCGTCGCATTGTTGGGCTTGCTGGTCACCACCGTGGCAGTACCAATGTGACGACCGTTGCGTACCACGTCAATTGTGTGGCCTTCACGCAACCCATCATCCATTCCCAAGCTAACTGCGAACACATCATTCTGATTCGCACTGATCCCGGTCACTCGCCCGCTCAAGTCTGGTGGAATTTGAGCCCATAAGGTGTTCTTGTCGATTCCGACAACATCCGCGACCTTTTTCAGGTCGTTGAATTCAGCCGTCATTTGCTGCAATTGAGCTGCCAATTGCCCCTTCTTGACCTCGGCGGCTTCAACTTGTGACAGAATCACTGCAACTCGTTGCGTCTGGGTCGCCAATTCACTGGCCATCCCTCGGTTCTGCTCACTAACCGTCTTGATTTCTTGATCTTGTTCCGACAAACGCTTCTCAGCATTTTGCAACGCAGCGACCGATTCATTTAATTGTGAACTCAGGTTCTGGACTTGCAAAATCTGTGCATTAAATCGTTCTCGTTCAACCGCCAATTGGCTATTTAGATAGGCAATGGCTTGAGCGCGCGCTACACTGGCTTTCTCGTTTTGGCCACGCAACGCAGCCACTTGCTCTTCGGCATTCTGGAACCGTCGGCGGAAGTCGTCGGCGGTCTTGCGATTGGCCTCGGCGGTTTCCTTCCAGCTTTGGTGCGATGCCACCACAATAACGGCCACCACACAGAAAGCCACGCTGGTCAAGAGAATCAAAAAGGTCAGAATCTTGCCCAGTAGGTTCATAGTCAGCTTTCCTTCTTAGGTCTGGTCTGCGAAGTTTCGCACAAGCCAATGAGCGTTGGAGGTGATCGGTCAACCCGAATGGGCCACGAACAAACCTACCCCAAGGGGAGATTTCCGTTCGATTGCCGCCGCCAAAGGGAGTAGGAACGATACAGTTTACTCTCGAAGTATAATTAGGCAATCAAAAAGTTGTCAACGATTTAGGGAATATAGATAAAGAAGGAGGCCTGCCCGCACTCCCAAGAACGGGATGGGGCGCCAACGCCGGTCATAACAATGGAACCGGTTCTAACGAGATTATGCCGTCAAACACGCGTTGGGGCAAGAAAGTCCGCGGACCATGGCTGCCAAATCTGACGTTTTCAGCTCCAAATTACCCGGCCTTCCGTTGCGGCATTTTCGGGAGTGCCTTGCCCTGGAGCTGATACACGTACCTTAAAACTTCGGCCACGGCGTTGTATTGATCGACCGGAACCTCCTGATTGATGTCCACGTCGCGATAAAGGGCCTGAGCCAGTTCTTTTCGTTCCACGATCGGGATGTGATGCTCCAACGCCAGCCGCCGAATTCGCTGGGCCATCGTCCCCGCTCCTTTGGCTACGACAATCGGTGCCGGCATCTTTGCGGGATCGTATTTGATCGCAATCGCCAGTTCCGTCGGGTTCGTAATGATTGCATCGGCGTGTCGAACATTGTTGGTAATGCGACTGCGGGCCATTTGCTGCTGGATCTGACGTCGTCGGCGAATGATCTGTGGATCACCGATCAAATGCTTGAGCTCTTCGCGAACTTCTTGCTCGGTCATTCGCAAGTCTTGATGGGTTTTCCAAAACTGAAATCCGTAGTCAGCCAACGCCAAGATCAACAACGCAATCGCAACCTTGAAACTCGTCCCCAACACCGTTTGTACTGTGTACACACCAATCTCGGGTACGGTCCAGCTAATCATTTCCAGAAACTCTTCATATTGCCCCCAAAGCGAAGCCCCGGCCACAATGATCACCAACAAGATCTTAAACAAACCAAAACTCACACGAGCCGCACTCTGCAAAGAAAACAGCCGTCCGAACCCCGCAATCGGATTGACCCGATTCCAGTCCGGACTCAACTTCTTTGGCAAGAACAGAAAGCCCGTTTGTGAGACCTGCGAGGCAATGGAACTGACCGCCAAGATGAGACTTACCGGCACCGTCACCCACAGCACGATCCACACCAAACGAACCCAGTGATTCAAGACCTGTTCCGAGTTGGTCGCAACCCAGGCTTCACCACCCAAATGTTCTGTGAGATAGGGAGCCACCGCTTGGATACCCGACTCGCCGGCAAACAACAACAGCCCCGTTGCGATCACCAATACAATGGCCGAGGACAAGTCGCTACTCTTCGGGACCTGCCCTTCTTTCTGCGCTTCATGCAACCGATGTTCGGTCGCTTCGTGGACCTTTTCCCCAAACTGCTCGGCCATTGTTTAGGGCTCCAGCAACGGGGCTAGATTGTCGGGCTCCACCGGATGGTTCCCTTGGACAGACCCTTCGATCAAGAATTGAATCTGCACGTCGAACTGATCGGCCACAGCCCAAAAGCCAGCTTGCAAACTCAGCAACAAAGAAATCATCATCACGGCAGCGTTCAAATTAAAGCCAACTTGCAAAACATTCAGTTGCGGTAAGACTCGTCCCATCAACCCCAAGAGCACCATCGATAAACACAACGCCAACATCATGGGCGCTCCCATGCGAATTCCAAGTTCAAAGCCCGAAGCCAGCAGAGCCACATAATAGTGAACGAAGTAAATCGGAATCTCGGCTTGCCCGGGTGGCACACGCTGAAAGGTCACCAACAGCGCGGAGAGCAATTGCCCGGGCCCACCCAATACGACAAAGATCCCTAACGTGGTTAGATCCAATAACTGGGCAAACAGCGGTGCGTTTGTACCAGAAGTGGGGTTTAGGGTATCGGCCATTTGCATCCCGCCCAATTGACCAGCCAATTGACCCGCAACCTGCGCAGCCGCAAACATCAATTGTGCCCCCAGCCCCAAACAAACCCCGACAATCAATTCTTCACCCAACAGTGGAACCATCCCGGAAAAGGAAATTCCCGTCGGGAGCGAAACGTGATTTTGCATCGGTGTAATAAGTGCCGAAACCGCGATGGTCAACAAGGCACGTATCTTGACGGGAATCGTTAGCGCTGCAAAAAATGGTGCGGCCAACATCAACCCTGCGACTCGGGTCAACACCAAGGAGAACAACAACATCCAATGGGTCGCTGCTTCCATCGTCATGGTTGGGTGTACCGATAAGTGGGCGGCTCACCAAAGCAACGTTCGCAATAATCGCTCATGTATTCAACTGCCCACGGCAGACAAAATGTCAGCGCCAAAACCATGGCCAACAACTTGGGTACAAACGAGACGGTTTGGTCTTGCACTTGAGTAATCGCTTGAATCAAACCAATGAGTAAACCCACCAGGACTCCGACGATCAAAACCGGGGCCGAAACCAAAACAGAAACCACGATCGCATCGCGGGTCATGTCAATCACACCAGGGGCATCCATGTATCAATCCTAGCTACGAATAGGGAGCAAAACTCTCCATCAACATGCCCACCACCAAATGCCACCCATCGACCAGCACGAACAGAATCAACTTGAAGGGTAGGCTAATAATCACTGGTGGCAACATCATCATGCCCATCGAAATTGTCAGACTGGAAATGACCAAATCGATGACCAGAAACGGCAGATAAATCTGAAATCCAATCAAGAACGCGACTTTCAACTCGCTAATCATGAAGGCGGGTAACAACACTTTCAGCGGAACGTCGTTCCATGTCTGGGGGATTTGTTGCTGCTCCTCAGGTGGCAAGTGACGAAAGAACAACCAAATGTCATCGACGTTCTCGGCCAACGAAATCTGTCGACTCATGAATCGCTTCAATGGCTGAACCCCTCGATCCAATGCCTCTTCCAATCCAATCGGCGTCCCATCCTGATTGATATACGGCAATACCGCTTGGTCTTTGATGTCTTGCCAAACGGGAGCCATCACCAACACTGTCATGAAGATCGACAGCGAAGTAATGACTTGGGAAGGCGGCAACTGCTGTGCCCCAATCGCCTGTCTCAGCAAACCCAAGACGACGATGATACGCACAAAGCAAGTGGTCATTAACAAGATGGAGGGAGCCAACGTCAGCACCGTCAGCAACAACATCACTTGGATGCTGGAGGAAACTCCGCGGGGGCTGGCCCATTCCTTCGGCCCCGCGTTAAAAAAATCACTGAGCTCCCCTTCGCTCAACCCACCGCTCATTGGCTCGCTGGCGCTGGGCATTTCGACCGGTGTCGTTGGTTCCTCGGGCAACCCCGGCAAGAAACTCGGTACACTCGTTTGCGCAAGAACTGACGAACCAGCTACCGCCAGCCCACCAAGGACCAAACAAACGATCCATAGGCTTCTAACCAGTCGTCGGTTCATCGCCATCCGAGAAAACATGCTCATCGACCGAGCTCCATTCATGCTTCAAAAAAGTGATTGGAAACAGGTCGCGCTGCCGAACGCTTGGTGGTTTCACGAGTGTCTGGGGGCGTGTCCCGACTTCCGCGCGATCCCAGCGATTGAGCGATTTGCTCCTGCTGCGATCCCAGGAACCCGGTTGCCCGCTCGCGACGACCTTCGCGTAGAATGGCGTCAAATGTTTGCGACTCATCGCGAGAGTTCTTCCGCTGACACATTTCTAACAAATATCGGACCTCATCCGGATCCGTCACTTCCGCCAGGGTTTGCGAAGTCGTCTCAGAAACCGCCAGCAACAAGACTCGCTGCCCAAGCCGAATCAATCGCAAATGCTGCTTGCCATGCAGAGGTGCATTCCCCAAAACCTGGACCGTCTCTATGGGCAAAGGCAACAAGGACTTGGGGGCCGTGCGTTTGAAGAGCCACAAGAACGCAAACACAAGCCCCAACACGACCGCCAACGCAACACCCGTCTGCAGCAAGTTCTTCGCCCCTTGACCAAAACCCGGTGTCAGGCCGTTTCCCGAGGATTCCTGACGTGCCGAGGATTGCGAAGGCCCCGGCAATCGCTGATCCAGCGGGTCACGACTCGCGATTTCATGATCACTAAAACCAACGGGTGTTGCCGTCAAAGTTCGTTCGGGACGGCCGTTGTCAGGCAAGGGAACGGAGCTTCCCAAAGAAGCTGTCGAAAAATCCGGACCCGCAGCGGACGTCGATGGCGCATCGGCCATGGCTTGTGGCTTCCACGTCGCAGTTAGAGCTACTGAAGACGTCGCAGTAGGGCGGGTCGGCTCATACACTTGATGGTTAGAAATCCGCGAAGCCGGTATTTCGACCAGATTGGCTTCCGTCGCCGAACGCTGTGATTCGAATGACGCACTAACAGCATGGTCGGACCGGGAATTTCCGTAGCCCAATAACGATTCCAACTGCGACGATGGCTGGACCGGCGTCACATACGACGGTTCATTAACTTGTCCAAATCCACGGTCAACAAACGGTCCCAGAAACACGAGCGTTAGAATCGCCACCGCGTACACGACCTGACATGGCTGAAGGCATGGCCTCACCACACCTTTCCCGTGTGCCCACCAATTTCTAACTCCCGAGGGAGAATTTGTTTGCATCCGTGCAATCCAAACCGCGCATACTACAATCGCGACGAAGGCTCGGCCATGAGCTTCCGTGACTTGAGAGTTTTATACAACTTTCGCAGAATTGGCGAGTCGAATTTGGCGGCCGACGCTACCACTCGCTGAACGGCCTTGACGTTGCTGTTTTGATTTGTTTACGATCTGCGGCGGGAGTGGTGGTACCGTCTAGGGAGGGATGGGTCTTGTCGCGGCTGATTATCGTCGACCAATCGTTAAAAGGATTGGGAGGCCACCATTTCGATTACGTCTCGCAAATCTCGCAGGCTGCCGCTCGGCGCGGTGCCGAGGTTATCGTCGTCGCTCACCAGCAGTTTACGAACCACTCCACGCTGCAACATTACGCCAGAATCCTGCCGCATTTTCGGCAAACGACCTATTCGCGTTACAGTCTGCTGGCCGGATTACGTGCCATGCACCGCCGTCCTGCCTTGTTTGAGGAAGCGGCTCCCAAAATCTTGGTACCGCCCGACATTCGGCCGCGCGGCGTTTCAAATTCGGCCGAGGATCCCGTTGAAAGTTCCCCGCAAAGCCGGCCGTTGGCGGCGCTGTCTCGGAATTGGCAACGAGTCCTGGAGCGAGGGCAGTATCTGCTGAGATCGATTCGCCGATTCGCTAGTCGAGTCCAAGATTCTGGCGGTCGGGCTCGCGGTATTCAAACGTTCTCCACCGATTGTGCCCGCCTCTTTCCCAAGCTCGGTCTCTTGGCGACCGACCATGTATTTTTCACCACGATCAACGATCTGGAGTTGGCCGGGCTCTTGGTCTATTGGATGGGCTCTCCGGAGAGCTACCTTCCGCATTGGCACTTGCAGTTTCATTTCGATGCCTTCCGCGGTCGAACTCCCGAATACCGCAAACAGTATCGCACTCTGGATCCGCTCCGGTGTTTGTTCGAAGACATCGACAACGCCGTGCCGACACATCAACTCCATTACTATGCCACCACGGCCGCCATTGCGGACCAATACCAACGCTTGGCATCCCACCCGATTTCGGAGCTTGTCTATCCGATCAGTGACGCCTTTCGCTTGCGTCAAACGGAGGCCTTGCGAATCGCTCCGGAATTCGACGAGGTCCATGAAACGGATCTGTTGCGAGCCTCGGATGCGAACTTCAAACTGGCCGGCCGTTTAGGCACCACGCGTCAACACGATAATCCAAACTCCCTCGTCGCGGCAGAGCCCGCGATCTTGCGGAGCACGTCCGAAAATTTCCCGCCCCCCAACTTATGGAGCCCCGACGCCACGGGGATTCCAATCGTTGTTGCCGGCGGCGTGCGAGCGGAAAAAGGGCAGAAGGGACTACACGAGATTTGGACGGAACTCCATCAACAAATCTTGGCTCCAGGCTTGGGATTCCTCGTATGCCAACGAAAAGAAAATCCCAAATGGTATCAGAAACGTTTCTCGATTAAGTCCACCAGACTGGCGGACCCCAGCGACCATCAAGTTCAGTACCTCCCGCATCCGCTCTCGACGCCCCAATATCAGGAACTGATTCGTCGCGCCGGAATTGGTTTGTTAACTTACGATCCCAACAGCTATGCCAATCGACGCGCGGGTATTTTCGGCGAGTATTTGGCGAGCGGGGTTCCCACACTGGTTCCCACGGGGACATGGATGGCCGACCAATTGGCCACGTACCAATTCAACTACCAACAACAGCTTCTACGCGAGCATAGCTCCAACGTTTGCTGGAGCCACTCCGATTTTGATTGGACCCCTTGGAACGTTCCCACCGGCAGTGGTGGAATTACATTTGATGGCAACGATGTTCCCGCCTACGCCTGGTCGCCCGAATTGCCCCCCGATCCATTGCTCGATTCGACGAATCGGCTCTTGAGTGTGCGTTTCCACTGGGTTTGGCCCAAAGAGGCGGGTACCTATTGCCGAATCGAAATCTTGTTCTACGACAAGCAACGGCAGGTGATTGGATTGGATAGCTCGTCGGTGGGTCAACAACATCCGAACACCGCGCAAATGGCTCTATTCCGCATCCCCGCCCACGCAACCCACTTCCGTCTGGGACTCAAAAATGGCTTTCATGATCGCAATGCCACGATCCAGAGACTGTTGGTCGATGTCATGAACCCCGGACAAGACGTTCCCATCGGTACGGTTGGCTTGACCTACGATTCGTTGGCGCAAATCCCAGCACGATTGACCGAATTATGCACGCATCACGATCACTATCGGCAAACGGTGCGCCAGATCGCCGATGCGTGGTTCCTTCAACACGACCCGACCGCAACCGTCGCTCAATTGTTCGACACGCAATCCCAAACTCAACGTTGGATTGCTTGATCGACCCCGGGGCGACTTCTACATTATCAAGCGTGTTTGCCATCTCGCTTCAACCTTTGCGGAAATGCGATGAAATCGATTCGAGATACGATCCAACAAGGAGACAAGTACTTTCGTTGGCGCGGCGCCGAAACGTCGCGGCTCGAAGCCTTGTTCGACATGGTCTTGGCGATGGCCTTGACTTTGACGGTCATCTCGCTGGAAGTCCCACAAACTTTTGACGATCTCATCGGGTCGTTTGCCAAGTTGCCTTCCTTTGCAGTTTGCTTCGTGATCCTGTTGATGTGTTGGTACTACCACTTCCAGTTTCATCGCCGTTATGGGATCGAGAACTTTCCGTTGGTCATCATGAGTGGCCTGCTCTTGTTCATTATTTTGATCTATGTGTACCCACTCAAGTTTCTTTATTCCTTGTTGTTCTCCCCAGCAAACGCCGCAGGCCTGAATCCGGCGCAAGGCCAAACATTAATCATGCTCTACAGCGCTGGGTTTGCCGCCATATTTGCCATGTTTTTCTTGATGAATCTGTATGCGTATGTCGCTCGCGCGGATTTGGAGTTGGACGCTAATGAAATCGCATTGACCAAGTCGGCGATGGGAACTCATGCGGTTTACGTGGTTGTCGCCAGCATTTCGATCCTGATGATATGGGCAAACATCGGCGGCACATGGTCCGGGTGGGTCTACCTCTTGATTGGCCCACTTCAATTCGCGAACGGGTTGTATTGGGGACTACAGGTCAAAGAAACTTAGCGCTGACATTGGGGTTAACTGCGGGAGCTAACCGCAGAGTCTGACTTGGCATTGGAGGTTAAACGCGGGAGCAAACAGTAGCGGTTGGGCTTGTTGTTGCGTTAGCAGGAGCAAACGGCAGAGTTTGGCATGGCGCTAGAAATCAACCGCAGGAGAAGAGATTGACTTGGCGTTGAAGGTTAACCGCGGGAGCAGAGCTTGACTTGGTGGTGGAGGTTAACCGCGGGAGCAGAGCTTGACTTGGAGTTGGAGATTAACCGCGGGAGCAGAGCTTGGTGGAGTCGGGGAACCGACTCCACCAAGCGTCGCTCCGCGCTCACGGCCGCAAGCAAATCCAAAATCTAAATGCTGGGGTTTGCTGTAGATGGGCTCGCTCTCCGCTGACAACACACCGGAGTTTGTGCGACCTCGGGCTCGCACTCCGCTGACAACGCACCGGAGTGTGCGCGACCCCGCGCTCGTACTCCGCTGCCAACTCGCTTAGCGGCGCCTGGTCGATCGGATACCCGCTCGACCAGGCTCTGCTAACCGGTTAACGCTGCTGGCTGGACATTGGAGATTAACCGAGGGAGGAAAGCATCATTGCAACAATGGGTTAATTGACTGTGTAGAGCACTGCTGGCCGAACCGGTTGACCGCGTGAGCAGAGCTTGGTGGGGGCGGGTATCCGACCCAACCAAGCGCCGCTCCGCGTTTACGTCCGCAAGCAATCCAAAAATCCAAGAACCATGGCGTTGCAGTACTCGGGTTTGCACTCCGACGCCAACTCGCTTAGCGACGCCCGGTCGATCGGATACCCGCTCGACCAGGCTCTGCTAACCGGTTAACACTGCTGAATCATCTTTAGGGACTTCCAACTGCCTCCGGCCGAATGGAGGTACCGCGTAAGTGCTGCAACTGATCGCGGAGGGTCTCATTTTCCGCTTGCAGCGTTTCCCATTGTTGTTGATTCCACTGTTGGGCCCGCAACATTTCGTTGTGTTCGGCATGATGCGACACGCTCAAACGGAGCCCCAGACTGGCTGCGAGCGTCAGTACCAACAGCAGCACCAACAAGGCACCAAACAACGTCCGAAACGATCCGCGATGTTGGCTGGCCCATCGATCGAATCTTTCGAAGTAACTTTCAGGCCGACCGGCGATGGGTTGGCCGGCCAAGTAAGTTTCCATATCGTGAGCCAAGCCACTGGCCGACGCATACCGGTCTTCTCGGTTAGGAGACATCGCCTTCAGGCAAATCCAGGCCAACGGCCGTGGACAATGTTGCAGTCGTTTGGCCAAATCCGCATGATTGCAACGAATCACATTGTCGATCGTTTTCGCGAGAGTTGCACCCGAAAACGGTGAGCGCCCCGTCAAGAGTTCGAACAAGATGACACCTAACGAAAAGACGTCGGAGCGTTGGTCCACGCGATCGTTCAAACCTTGTGCTTGTTCAGGCGACATATAGGCTGCCGTTCCCATGACCATTCCTTGAACGGTCAGAGAGCCTTGAGAATCACTCCATGGTGTGACGGGCGTCGAACACTGGCGGTTCTGATCGTAAGTCGCACCCGACGGGCGATCGCTCGATCGCTTCGTTGTGCGCGCCAAGCCCCAGTCGACAACGGTTGTTTCACCGAATTGCCCCAACATGATATTATCAGGCTTCAAGTCACGATGAATCACGTCGTGTTGATGGGCAAATGCCACGGTTTGGCAAACGCTATGGAACCGCTGCAACAACTCGTGTCGTAACCGATTCTTGGATCGACCATCTCGTTGGGTCGCATAGGTCGCCAGACTTTGCGCGAGGGTCTGTCCACGGAGCTGTTTCATCGCATAAAACGGCAAGCCTTGGTCATCGACTCCCAATTCGTACACGGGAGCGATTCCCGGATGTTCCAGTTGCGCCGTGATCCTGGCCTCATTGAGAAATCGTCGGATCGCGCGATCGTTCAGCAATTCGGGATTGATCTTCTTGATAACGACTTGCCGATTGAGCTGTCCATCGTTAGCAACGCAGATTTTTCCGCAACCACCACGGGTTACCGGCTGACATGTCGAAAACCGCAACCATCCCGCAGGAATTTGAGTCAAACGCCGTTGAGTTTCTGCATCGAGCGAGTCCATCCAGCTCCTTGGATTTTGTTCGCCCCAATGCAACTCATCGTCCAGTTCGGAATTGACGATGGACTCGAAGCCCTTGGTGGCGTTCAATTGCCGGACCAACGAGAGACACTCCTCTTCGACCGAAATCGGTGGTGAATTGTTGGTCGAGTGTCCGCCCTGCCCTGCAGCGACCGTTGCCTCATCGTTATCGTCACACAAGTTTCGCAACGATATTTCTCGACTCATTTTTAACATCGATGGCGTTCCTCCAAAGCGACGTCCACCACAGAAGCAGGATAAGAGCCCTCCGGTCCGGAAGGCGATCGACCTAAGCTCCATCAGATACTTTCACCGACAAACGCGGTTTCGACCGCTGCGTTTGGCTTCGTAAAGCCGCGAGTCCGCCGAAGCCAATAGGTCCTGAGGTTCCCGCAACGATTCAGCAGGCGGCGAAGCAACACCCAAGCTGATCGTAACCTCCAATGGACCGGCGCAAGTCACAAACGGTTCAACAGCGACCAAATGTCGGCAACGTTCGGCCAATTCCAAGGCTTCATCCGGCACCAGTTCTGCCACGATCGCAAATTCTTCTCCGCCAAAGCGACTGAATACCTCGTCTGCTCCGATGATGGCCTGAACTCGCTTGGACAATTCTCGGAGAACATCGTCACCGGCCAAATGACCGTGGGTGTCGTTGATCGACTTGAAATGATCGACGTCGAAGAGAATGACCGACAAGCACCGTTGAAAACGCCGACTGCGCAGAACTTCGCGTTCCAAATACTCCAAGAGATATCGTTTATTGAAGGCTCCAGTTAAGCCGTCCCGCGTCATCATCGAATAGACGGTGTCGTAATATTTTGATTCAACGTCGCCGTCACTTAAGAAGCGAAAGATTCTCTTGCCAATGCGAATCCGATCACCGCTTTGAAGAACCACCGACGAGACCACTTGGTCATTGACCAATAGGCCGTTGGTGCTGCCGAGGTCGCGAATCTCGAAACCGGACGACGTTCGTTGAATCTTGGCATGTTGGCGCGAAATCCAGTGATCGTCAAGTTGCAAGTCGCAGTATTCCGAACGACCAATGACCATGCAGTCGCCCTGCACTTTGATCTTGCTCTGCTCCAAGTCCAACGGGTGCAGTTGAATCAGCCATTGCTGCGTGGGATTCTCGGGTGGTTGACTCGTGGGAGTCAGCATCATGGTGGCAAATGCAGGATGTTCCATCGTCAAGGCTCACTGGTGGCGAACCGCAGAGCCGCTTCGGTACAAGCGGAGAGCCCAAAAAAGTTATCAAAGCTCCAATCTTAAAGGTGTGTTAGAAAGCACCGATCGGCGGCAACTTGTCGCACGCGACCGCTGCTTTTCTAAAAATCCAGGTCGGGTTGTATCAAGTCTGCCGTCAAACTGGATCGTAGCCTTCGGGAAATACCCGTTTGTTCACTGGCATCAACCGGCACAAGAAAATCCCGAAGACGTACAACAGCACCAGTGGTCCACCCAAGAGAAACATGCTGATCGGATCGGCCGGTGTTAACAACATCGAGAGAATTGCGATGATCAGCATGGCCATTCGCCACTGACTCACATAGGTTTCCACACTAATGATGCCAATTCGAAACAGCAACAACATCACCAATGGCAGCTGAAACGCAATTCCAAAGCCCAATGGCACCAGCATTACGAACGACAACCATTCGCCAATCCGCGGTTGCGGGTCAATACCCAGCATCAAGTTGAAGGAAAACAAAAACTGCAGGACCGGTTCGAAAGCGAAAACAAAAGCCACCAACACACCTGCGGCAAACAGAAACAAACTAAATGGCAAGTAGAAATACACATGTCGCTGTTCTTGCGGGTACAACCCAGCGGCGACAAACGTCCACAAGAAATAGAATATAAACGGACCGGCGACAATCGTGCCGGTCAGCAATGACGCCTTCAAGTAGATCATGAACCCTTCGCCGGCACCCAAGGCAACGGTACTGGCTTGCGTTTGCTGCCAAATGGTCAAGTTCAGGTACGGACTTGGGGGTGAAACTGGAAAAACGTAGCGTTCCAAGATCGTACGATTGAGCCGGTGCAGCAAACGCGACTCGCCATTGGCATCGTAGGCTGCTCGAATCTTCAGCAGTGGATTCTCATTGCTCGAATCAACGGCCCAAAACGCGTTCCAAAAGGCCGTCAACCAACTGACTTCGGCTTGTTCAAAGATCGCATCAAGCGAAGGATCCCGGACGAGCGACTCGGATTTGATCAGGCGATTCAAGATCGCGAGCACCTGAACTTGCTGAACGGACCCGATCTGACTCGGTTCAAGCAGGCTTAACTCGCTGAGACTTTGTCGCTCCGCGTCGGTAAGCTCCGAAGAAACCGCCTTGATCGCGAGAACCGCTTCCTCGGTCGCGCCGTTGACGTCCGTCGCCATCAACCGATTCGCAACCGGTTGAACTTGGTTCAACGGCACATTCAGTCCGGAAAACTCCAAGTCATCGATGGGACGACTAAATTCCTCGGGACGATAGGCTTGCAGTAACTTTAGCAGGTCGGCTGGATTCACGCGAACATCGTTCGGGACCAAGCTATATTCACTCAGCAGGAACGCCATTTCGTCCGGTACAAATCCATATTGCTTTTCCAGTTCTTTGCGGGCTTTCAGGACCCGATAATCGCGAATCGCACGTTCGACCGGCGTCTGCAAGAACTGTACAACGGACGGTGTGAAATACAGGCTAGCCAAGATACCGATCACCAAACTGATCATGGCCTTGACTAAGGTGGCCCGCAGCTCTTCCAAATGCTCGCCAAACGTCATGCGCGAGTCTTGAAACAGGTCGTCGTTGGTCTGAGGCATGGATAGCTAAATCAATCGAGAAATGCTCGGGTTCCGGACACACATGGGGCGCCGCTGGCCCCTGGGCCCGTGACGTCACTGCTTTATTCTAACTACGGATCCAGATTTCAATCAGGCCCCCCTCCGTTCGAGAAATTGGGCGATCTAGGCGTTGTCGCAAAAGGAACCTGGCCGTTTCCTGGTCAAACCGCTTTTACAACAAAGCCGAACAAATCCGATTGCACGAATATTGGTTCATGAGCCATAATCGGTCCCGGCCAAGCCAGAATCGTTCGCCAACCAATCAACATTGAGTGCGTTTTTCGCTCGAAACTTAGGAAAGTCCACTTTTGTCCCGCACATTACATGAATTCGTCACGCCGCTGTGGTTTCGACCGGTCTTTCGCCAATATTTGTGGGGCGGACGTCGCTTGGGAGACGTGCTGGGGAAAGCCATTGGTCCCGACGGGCGATTTGCCGAAAGCTGGGAAGTGGTGGATCATGGAGCGGACCAAAGCTCGGTCGAATGGGGTTGGTTGGGGTCGGAATCCTTGGCGGGTGTTACCCTCGGGTCGCTCATGCAGGACCACGGTTCAAGTCTAATTGGCCCCAAATGGTTCGCGGAAATTCACTCGGACCGGTACCCTGCCACTTTGCAAGGCCGTTTTCCGCTACTGGTCAAATGGCTGGACGCCCAACAAAACCTCTCGTTACAAGTTCACCCCAACAACGATCAGGCCGCCCAACAAACACCCCCGGATCTTGGCAAGTCGGAAGCTTGGTACGTTGCCGATGCGGCACCTGGGGCACGGGTTTATGCGGGTCTGTTGCCGGGCGTTGGCCAAGCCGAATGCGAAGCCGCAATCCGGGACGGACGTCTCAAAGAAGTCCTGTACAGCTATTGCCCAGAAGTCGGGGATTGCATCTACATTCCAGCCGGCACCATTCACGCGATCGGCGCGGGCTTGTTGGTAGCGGAAGTTCAACAAGCCAGTGATACCACGTATCGGTTGTACGATTGGGACCGAATCGGCGATAATGGTTTGCCTCGTCCGTTGCAGGTCGCCCAAGCTCTTTCCGTCGCGGACTGGCAGCGTGGCCCCGTCCCACCGGTCTCAGCATGTACCGTTTCCGTCGAGCACCAACTGAGCCCAGGTTCGACCGCCACTTGCGAGACCTTAGTTCAATGCCCGTACTTCACGCTCCAAAGACTGACGCTCAACGGGCGACTGCGGCTATCCGAAAACCAATGCCAGATCTTGATTGGCTTGCACGGTAGTGGACGTTTGGTGCCGATCACTGGTGGGGGCTCCCATGTAGCCGCCGGCAACTCGGCAGACGCGCTGCGTGAAATTGCGGATCGCCCGTTGCAATTGGGCAGTAGCGTGTTGGTCCCTTACGGAGCCGCGCCCATGGACCTTGTGAGCGATGGAGGGCTTCGCATCTTGATTGCCACTCTGCCCGAGTAATTCGCTGAACGGCTTAAACCTCTTCGATCCGCGACGTCGCGTCGCCGAAGGTTTTTAAGTTGATGTCGACTTTGTCCATGAGGGAGAGGAACAAGCGGCAGAGTTGACGGTCGGGTTTGCCGGAATAATCCAAAACTTGGCCCGTGCGCAATCGACCACCCGCTCGACCTAACAAGATCACGGGCAGCTGATCATTGTTATGCATCGCACCTGCCATCATGCTGGAACAGTGCATCAACATCGTGTTGTCCAACAAAGTCCGGTCGCCTTCTTGGATCGAATCAAGCTTCTTCGCCAAATAGGCCAATTGCTCCATGAAAAACTGATTGACCTTCAACCAATCCGAACCATCGCTGTGCGACAGTAAATGATGGATCATGTAGTCGATCCCATGACCGGCTTGCTCGACACTAGCGAGATTCGGAAACCGCAGCGCGCTATGGTCGTTGTTCAACTTGAGTGTTGCGACCCGAGTGGTGTCGGTTTGAAAGCCCAGCACCATGATGTCGATCATCAATCGCATGTGTTCGGAAATGTCTTGCGGAATTCCATCGGCAGGACGAGCGATATTGGGTTGCTCCAAGGTGGGACGCCATCCTTGCAATTCACCGCGTTGGCCCGCATTGGCAATTCTCAGTTCGATCTCGCGGACACTGTCCAAGTACTCGTCCAACTTCTGTTTGTCCCCGGAACTGATGTCGCGCCGCAAGTCTTGAGCATCCGCCAAGACCGCATCCAAAACGCTTTTGTCCTCCGGAGACGACGAATCTTTGAACAAGCGATCAAACGCCAACGCGGGATAAAGCTCCAGCGGTGTCGGGGTGGTCGGCGAGCTCCACGAAATATGCGAACTGTACAACATACTATAGTTCTTGTGCACCGATGGATTCGATGTCTCGCAGGCCAGCACCAAACTAGGAACTTTGGTGCTGCGCCCGTAGGTTTGCGCGATTATTTGATCGAAACTTGTACCCGAGCGAATCTGCCCGCCGCTGGCGATGGGCGCTCCGGACAGAATATTCCCGGTCTGCGAACTGTGGATATTCCCCTTGCAAGCTTCTTCGTGATACAGACCACGAACAAAAACCAACTTCTCGCGGAAGTCCGCCAACGGAGTGAGGACCTGCCCCAGTTCCATGTCGCGTCCTTCTCCTTTGGCCCACCACTCGCGCGAATGAAACCCATTGCCCGAGAAAGTTACGCAGACGCGAACCGGCGCTTCGCTGGACGCCGAACCCACGGACGCTTCATCACCCCAAACGCGAAGCGATTCCAACCAGGGCAAAGCCATGGTCACACCGACACCGTTCAAAAATCGACGCCGAGAAAAATGGTGAGTTTGCATGGTGCGAGCCTTTGTGTTTTGAGGTTGGTTCGTTTTTAGGTTTTTGGTTTTTGGTTTCTAGTTGCGGGCTTAGTTCAAGTCGTTGGTTTGTTCCGCAATTTGATTGGTTATGGTTCCATGGTTTTTCCAGCCCGCGACGTGGTGCAACTCTTCGAGTGGTCATCTTTTGTCAACGAGCTCCACACAACTTACAATTACCACGGGTACCCACCGACGATCAGTGCTTGCCGCGGATCTGACGGAACTGGGGACTGAGGACGATTTGCTCGATCAAGTCGCCGACCCGCGTTTGCTCCGTCGCAACCATTTGCTCGATGAGCGGTTGGTCCGAAAGTTGAACGCTACGTCCAAGGGCGTAACCTAACAACTTTCGACCAAACTGTTTGACAAACACTTGGCTCCGTTGGCGCACCAGGTAATCGCGCAGATCCGCCATTCCGCCGACCTGGGTTCCATCATACAGCACTGTTTGCGTGTCCGCCGACCGCCAACGTCCGATGGCATCGAAGCCTTCCAACGCAAAGCCATAGGGATCGATGCGCGAATGGCAACCGGCACAAGCCGGATCACTGCTGTGTCGTTCAATGAGTTGTCGTTCGGTTAGCCCCGTCGGTGGTTCTTCGGGCAGCGTGGGAACCCCTTTGGGCGGGTTTGGAGTCTTTTCGCCCAGCACCACTTCACTCAGCCACATGCCGCGCAAAATGGCACTCGTGCGCGAAGCTCCTGAGTGTTTGGCCAACGTAGCGGCAAAGCCCAGCATGCCTCCGCGACCATGTTGCTTGAGCCCATCGACTCGCTGCCAACCTTCACCGGAAAAAGGCACCGCGTAGTGTTCGGCCAACGCAGCATTCAGAAAACTATGGTCCGCATCCAGCAAAGAGACTACCGGGCGATTGTTCTGAAACATGTCCATGAAGAATCGAGTCACCTCTTCTTGCATGTCGCCGCGAAGTGCGTTGAAGGTCGGAAAGTGCCGCTCGCTTTTTTCATCCAGGGTGGCGACGTCACGAACATGCAAATATTGGCACCCAAACTCAGTCGCCAGTCGCCGGATCTTCTTCTCGTCCTGCAACATTCGCCGGACTTGGGCTCGAAGAACTTCGGGCTCGTGCAACCGACCATTTGCGGCTAACTCTGACAGCTCCGAATCGGGCAGCGACGACCAAAGAAAGTAACTCAAACGAGTGGCCAGTTCCCAGTCATTCACTGGGCCGGTTTCCGACCCTGGGGTCTCCGTTCGATAGAGGAACGCGGGCGAAGCAAGAATTCGCGTCAACATCAATCGGGGCGGCATGCCTCGCAACTGTGCGACTTCCGACGAAGTGAGCGTTCGGCGCCAGGCTCGTTCGGCCAACTCGATCACCGCTTGTCGCTGAGCCGTATCCGCCGCGACTTGCTCTGTGCGAAAGGTCGCCGCGGCTTGATGAATCGGTTCGCGCATCTTCTCGAATTCCACGACCAAGTCGGACCGATCTTGGGTCGCAAACTCGTAGATCTGTTCGAAGGCATCGACTTGCTTCAATGGCGCTTCGCTGACAAACAACAACTCCTGCCACAGACGATCCAATTCGGCAATTTGAGCATCGTCCAAGATCAACCGTTGGAGATGTTCGTCCTCCCGGTAGAACAATCGCAGCGTCACGACTTCGTCGACCGGCACGATTCTTGAATAACAGAGAGCCAGCGGAAACAAGTCGCGAAACTGGGTAAAGCTCTTTTGAAAATCATTCCGCGCCGGATTTGTGTCACCGACCATCACGGGTAGATCTGGTCGCAGGTTGTTCCGAGCGTCATCCAGCGTGGAGGGCTCGTTGGTCGTCACTTGCAGTTGCACACTGCCTTCCGTCATCGAAGCCAATTTCCCAGTGACGACAAATTCCGCTCCTGCTGCGAACTCCGCCGGAATTTTGAATTCCAAAACGTTCGGCGACTGCGAGGTCACGGGGGCCGAAGGCGTTGTCGTTTGAAAGTCGCGCAGTGCGGGAGCTAACAGGGGATGAGTCAGCGGAAAATGTTCGCGCAAGTGTTGTTGAACTTCTGCGGCCGCTTCAGGACTCGGCGTCGCGCACCAACGAGCCATGGGTTCCGGCAGGGTGGCAGTCGCCTGAGTTGAAACTGCTTGGCTCAGGAAATGCCACGGACCAATCGGGTTACTTTGCAGAATGTTTGGCGCTACGTCGCTCGCCAGATCCCAAGTCGTTGTTGCATCCGACACCTTCAAGTCAATGGCGGTCATATCGCAGTAATGCGTGTCGCGCGGACTAATGCCCAACGCGATCACTTGGCCAGCGGACACATTGATGTTCTCGAAAGGGCCGAGCGCATGGCTGGTGCCTCCTTCCGTGACTCCAGACGCCAAGACTTCCGTCCGATGGCCGAGGCGAATTTCCAGCGACCACGCGACGCCATCGCCGCAATCCAAATGCGCATCGAGGACTCGACCGGAGACACGAAACGTGCCGTTCGTTGGACAACGCCACGCGACGACCACGGCCCGAGTTGGAGCGGGGTGCACTGCGATGCCGCGTCCATGCATCGTGCCTGGAATGCGGACGGTGTTTTCCGAGGAGTTCGCCAGAATACTGAGATCGTCTCCCGCGGTCCAACCTTGAATAAATCCATAGTCCGGAACTCGTTCGATCTTGTTTGGCAGCAACGGTTCAAGTTCGACGATGGGAGACGAACCGAGTCCAAGATAATCCCGCCACAAGTCCATGTACTTTAATGAATCGTTCGCCCCGGCGTTGGACCCAATCGTCGCGGGCGCTGCATCCCGTTTTGTTGGTGTCTGTTCTTCTGCCAATGCGGCCAAACAGGGGAGGATCGAATCGAGAATAGCGGTCCGCTCCGCTTGCAAATGATTCGTCAGCTCTGGCAAGGTGGCAACCGGAATATCGGGGCGGTCTTTGGCCACCAACCTGGCGTTCTCCCACAGCACGTTGTCGCCGGTCGAGCCATCGCCCGCGGCATGGGTTACCAAAAACAAACGCTGATCCTGAGCACCATCCAAAGCGACGCGAAATTCTTGCTGGGTCACAAACGGATCCACCGCTTCTTGCCAAGCTTGCGGACCGTTGGGTCGACCGACATGACCGACCAAAGAGAACTTCCACAAAACATTTTGCCAGGCCTCGATTTCGGCAGGTGTTAGTTGTTTGGCCTGGTACTTCTTGCGGAGTGGCTCCAGCAAGAGCGAAGGTTCGTTCGACTCCAACGCTTGACGCAATAACGACAAGTACTTCGGGCTAAGTCCGGCGCCAGCGGACTCGGTTTGCAACGCCCCAAGGTACTGGGCCAACGGCAAGCGTCCTTCGTTCGTGCCCGTATCCAGATCAACGCCCTGCAATTGGACCGTGTTGCCTTGAGCTTGACTTGTGTGTCGGGCATAAAACTGGCGAATCTCGGCCAATGATTCGGCAGTCCAATCTTGCGGCGAGGTACTCGCTGAAAATCGAATCCCGTTGGGCAACAACACGGCATGTTGGGCAATCTCCTTTGCCGCGTCCAGATACTTTGTCAGTAAGGCCGGAGACATCACCAAGGCGGCCCCGACGTTCGTAAAGCCTTCGCCGGCCGCACCATCAACGGGAAACTCCCGGGCCGGATCAAGCGACTCGATGCCCGTTAGATCCCGCAAACTGTAGGTATACTCATGGTTCGACAAACGCCGCAGCACGACCGGACCGGGATCACCGGCATTGGACAATGCGACGGCGTCCAATGTCGATTGCACCCACGTGGTCAATTGCTGCTTCTGCGACGCGGTTAGCTGCGGAGCCTCCGCGGGAGGCATGGTTCCCAATTCGAGTTGTTCTCGGACATGTTCCCAAACTTGCGCGTCTTGTTGAACTAGAGACAAAGTCGCAAATCTCTCTAGGTCCAGTTCGCCTTCTTGTTTCTCCGTCGAGTGACAGGAAAGACAATAGTCGCGCAGCAACGGTCGGATCGTTTTCTCAAACGCTTCTTGAGCAATTCCAACCTGGGTCGCCGACAGGCACAACACGCACAACAGGGCAGGCACGAATCTGAAGACCAAACGGATTGGGAAACGACGCGAATAGGTCGCAAGGAAAAAGTTTCGGTACATAAATCGTGGGATTCTCTTTTCGGCGGGAACGCTCTTGGTTGGTCGATGTTTGTTTGGGCTCAGGTTAGAATTTCGTGCACGACACTGGCATGTTCGACACCGGTCAATCGGTAGTCCAGCCCCGCGTGACGATAGGTGAGTCGTTCATGATCGAAGCCCATCAAATGCAAAATGGTTGCGTGAAAATCACGCACATGGACGGGCTTTTCCGCGGTCCATAAGCCAATCTCGTCGGTTGTCCCGTGAACAATGCCGCGTTTCACTCCGGCTCCTGCCAGCCACGAACTGAAGGCCCAAGGATGATGCTCACGACCGGGCGCGTCGGCGGTGTTATTAAACGGCGTGCGGCCAAACTCGGTGGTCCAGACGATCAAGGTTTCGTCAAACATGCCGCGAGCTTTTAGGTCTTTAATTAGAGCCGCAATCGGTTGGTCAACATTTTTCGCCAACGGAACGTGAGTCATCATGTCGCCATGCGCATCCCAGTTGTTCGCCGACCCCACATCAATCAACTCCACAAAGCGAACACCCCGTTCGATCAAACGTCGTGCGGCGAGGCATTGCCAGCCGAAACCGGACTTCTGGTCGGGAGCCAACCCGTAACTTTCCAGTGTGGTGGACGACTCCTCGGAAAAATCAAACGCCTCTGGGACGGCCATTTGCATGCCAAACGCAGTCTCAAACGTCTGCAGCCGAGCCAGCAGTTGAGCGTCCTCTTGCCGACTGGCCAAATGTTCGGCGTTGACCTCTCGCAAAGCCGCCAATTCAAGCTGTTGTCGATCGCTGGAAACCCGGGGTTGCACATTCGCGATGGGCTCTGCGCCTGGAACTACCAAGGTTCCTTGAAAAGCACCCGGCAGAAAATCGTTGGCATAGACCTGCGTCCCCGCGTAAGTCTGCGCCGGAGCGATCACCACAAAACCAGGCAAGTTCTGGTTGATTGTTCCTAAACCGTACGTCAACCACGAGCCGATGCTGGGGCGTGAGAAAGTAAACGACCCCGTATGCATCCCCAACGTCGCGTTGTAATGATTCGAGTGCGAGGTGTGCATCGAACGGATCAGTGCGATGTCGTCCATACACGTCGCCACATGCGGAAACAAAGCACTCACTTCCGTCCCACATTGGCCGTGTGGTTGGAATTCCCATTGTGGACGCTTCAAGAAAATCCGCTCGTATCCTGGCCGGTCTTTGATCTCTGGATGGTTGGCTTTGATTTCCTTGCCATGCTGCTTCACCAGCTCCGGCTTGGGATCAAACGTGTCGACATGGGAAACACCACCCGTCATGAAGAGAAAAATGACGTTCTTGGCTTTGGCCGGAAAATGGGGCTGACGCGGTGCCAACGGGTCACCCGCATCAGCCAACAATTGATCGACGATCCCGGAAAACAGGAGCGATCCGGCAGCGGCAGATTGCAAGAACGAACGGCGAGGCAAGGATTTTTGCGGCATGTTTTCACGTCGGCTTTGTATGGCTCTAGTCCACGAATAAAAACTCGTTACTGGCCAGTAACACTCGGATTTGTGCGGCCCATTTTTCGCTCAAGTCTGCTGGGTACGTTGTCATGAAGTTGTGGAACCGTCGAGTTTCCGATTCGGTTGGCGCCCTTTGAAAAAGCGTTGGCATGACTTCCCGAAAGCGATCTTCCTCATTCGGCAATTCCACAACTCGCTCGGCTAGCGCTGTGGCTTGGTCGTGAAAGAAAGCGTCATTAATAAAGTACAGGGCCTGCGTGGGGACGATCGTTGTTTGCCGTGTTGGCGTCGAGGCATTCGGATCCGCTCCATCGAACAAAGCCAGGAATGGATGACGGCGTTGGCGTTGGACCATCAGGTAAACACTTCGCCGATTGGTCTCGTAGACGGCATTAAATGGAACGTGTTGGGAAAACGACCAACTGGCTTCTGCAGGAAATGGGTGTCCTTCCGCCGACGTTGAATCAAGCCGACCAGAGACCTTCAATAGACTGTCCCGCAATTCTTCGGCGGTGAGTCGCCGGCGACTAAAATGACTCAGCCAGCGATTGTCCGGATCGGCCGCCGCGGACGTTTGGCTGGCGCGTCGATAAGCTTCGGTATGTAATAAGAGACGATGCAGCGACTTGACGCTGTAACCGCTCTGCACAAAACGAGCCGCCAGAAAGTCGAGCAATTCCGGGTGGGTTGGTCGATCTCCTCGTGATCCAAAATCATTGGACGAACGAACGAGACCGCGACCAAAGTGCCATTCCCAGACTCGATTGACCATGACGCGAGCGGCCAACGGATGTCGTGATACCCATTCGCTCAATTCGCGGCGACCGCTGCCCGAATCCATCGGAACCGCCAAACCGCCAAAAACCGTCAACCAACGTCGCGGGACTTCCGAGCCAAGTTGTTCTGGATCGCCGCGTACATGAACTCGCGCGTTCTTCACCACCTGATCAACGACCGCATAGGCGACAGGAATGGTGGGAGCCGGTCCCGGATCTGGCAAAACCGAATTCACGTTGCCAAGGGCCAACAATGCAGCGCCTAAATCAGGAGCCACAAAGTGGGCAAGCTCGCAGGAAACTCCATCCAATCCTCCCGCGGGATGGGCGTCGGAAACCTGACACTTCAGTACGACCTCGCCGTCCACGGGACTGGTCCAGGCCACTCCGACGGGTCGTCGATCACCCGGATGCACAAAGAAAGAATGGGGCGGCAGCGACGTCCACACGCTGACATGTTCATGTGCGGTGTTAACGAAAACGGAAGGCTCCGATCCGAGACTCCAAGATTTCAGCTCGGTCCGGCCCGCGATAAGGTCACGCCGGTCGGTGAGAAATTTCGGACCGTTCGTAACTTCAAGAAAACTCCAGACCGCTCCGTCTTTTCCCGACTGTGGATTTCCTTGCAACAAGTTCGGGACAACCTCGGCCACGTCCCAGGTTCTTTGCTCACCGCTGGCTTCTTGAATCGTCCAGTTGACGAGCGTGCTATCCGCTCCATAGTTGTCGTTCGGGAACACGCTGAGCAACAGAACTTCGCCACGTCGCACGACCACTTTCTGTTCAAACGCCGACGAACTTCCTTCTTCAATGGCGACTTTGGCAAGCACTTTCTTCGAGGAAGTCCACAACCCCTCGATCGATTGTGATAGTGAACGAGTCTCCGCATCAAGTCGTTCTTTCGCTGCCGCGAGCAGCGCGACTTTATCGTTCCACGGTTTCATCAAGGCGTCGATTTCCGCCGAAGTAAGGATCGGCACGAGATCGCGGGGTTGCCCCTTCGGTTCGCAACCTGGGAACGAAAACTTGGTGCTTTCGAAGATGCCGTACATAGCGTAATAGTCTTCGGCACTGATGGGATCGTATTTGTGATCGTGACAACGGGCACAACCGATGGTGAGTCCCAAGAAGTTTTTTCCCACATTGTCGATAACGTCCTCGTACGTCAAGAACATGTCTTTATCGATATCGTGCCCAAAGCGGCGCGCGATCGCCAAATAACCTGTGGCAACGATCCCATCCGCGCGCCCTTTGCCTTGTGAGTGCTCCGTCAGTAGATCACCGGCAAGTTGCTCGCGGACAAACTGGTCAAAAGCCAAGTCGTTTTGAAATGATTCGATGACCCAATTGCGATACCGCCATGCGTGCGGTAGTGGCCGATCGGTGTTTTCGCCGGCCGTGTCCGCATAGCGAACCACATCCAACCAATGCCGTCCCCAATGTTCACCGTATTGCGGCATTGCCAATAAACGATCGATCGTTCGAGTCCAAGCGTCAGGCGCCTTGTCCGCGATAAAGCTTTCGACTTCGGTTGCTGTGGGTGGCAAGCCGGTAAGTCCATAACTCAACCGACGGAACAAAGTACGAGGGTCAGCGAATGGCGCAACCGTTAATCCTTGGCGATCCACTTCGGCTTGGATCAACTGATCGATGTGCCGAACATCGGCGAAAAAATCCGCCTGGGAAAGTTCGGGCAGAGGTTGAAACGCCCACCAGTCTTGGGCTTCCTCCCGCGTCATCCCACCGAGGACTTCGGTGCCATCGCGGGGGTCGGGTGCTCCAACTGCTACCCACTTCGTTAGAATTGCGATTTCTTCGGCGGGCAATGGTCCTCGTTCGGCCGGTGGCATCTCCAGCGAACGATAGTTGATAGCCTTGATCAATAAGCTCTCATCGGGCTGACCTGGAACAATGGCCGGGCCGTTATCACCGCCGCGTCGCCAACCGTCGGCCGAAGCCAAAGACAGGCCTCCGTCCGCCTTGGTACCTCCGTGGCATTCGGAACAACGTTTGATGAGAAGTGGCCGAACGTCTCGCTCGAAAAACTCCAGGTGCTCGGCCGAAATTGTCCCTGCTTCTTGGGCAACGACAATCGCAAGGAAGTCGACACAACCGAGGCACGCGAGCCATACACTCAAGGCATGCGCGGTGACCACTCGCCACAAGTTTCTTCTGGATGCGGAAAGATCCATCAGCTCCGGCCTACTTCAGAAAATCCACGTGGCTCATTCAAACCACTGAGTATGGGTTCGACCCTTGACCAACTCGCGGGGTTGATTCAGATGGTTCATCACCATCATTTCCGGATCGATCCCAAACGCATGATAAATGGTGGCCAAAAGATCCCCCGGATGGACCGGATCCTCGGCCGGGGCCGAGGCCGTCTTGTCCGATTTGCCGTAAACCAAGCCGCGTTTTGTTCCAGCCCCGGCCACAAGGCCCGTATAACAATAGGGCCAATGGTCGCGACCGCCCGCATCGTTGCTGTTCCCGGATGTACTGACGCCGCGTTGCGGTGCCCGACCAAATTCACCAACGGCTACCACTAGAGTGTCTTCCAATAATCCACGTCGGTCCATGTCTTCCAACAAACCAGCCAATCCCGAGTCGAACATCGGACCCGATTGGTTTTTCATTCGCTTTTCAAGGTCCGAGTGTTGGTCCCAGCTGTGGTTATCCGAATTGGCAATTTTGGGCCAAATCACTTCGACGACTCGGGTCCCCGCTTCGATCATACGTCGGGCCAACAACAGGCTTTGTCCAAACGTGTTCTTGCCATAGAGTTGCTTGACTTCTTCAGTTTCTACAGAAAGGTCAAAGGCCTGCCGAGCCCGTCCCGAGGTGACCAAGCTAATCGCTTGTTTGTACTGGTCATCCAATTTGTACGACTCGACGGCCTGATCAATTGCCGGCATTTGTGAATTGACCAGATCCAACAACCGCGCCCTGCGTTCCAAACGCACTGAAAACACATCTTGCGGCAGCTGCAAATCATCGATTTTGATCCGCGACATCTTGGACATGTCCATGTCGTCCCCATCGGGATACAACGTGTACGGATCAAACGCCTTGCCTAAAAAGCCAGCCGTACCGCCTTTGCCGACGACGTTGCTTTCCTGCAAAGGTCGCGGCAACATGACAAACGGCAACATCGGAGTATCGACGGGTTTCAGCTTGATAATGTTCGACCCGAAATTCGGAAAGTCTTTGGGTGAGGGTGGTTCCAATTGCCCAGAAGGACTTACCTTGTCCGTGGTGTAGCCCGTCATCATTTGGTAAATGGCCGCCGTGTGATTGAACAAGCCATTCGGCGTGTAACTCATCGATCGGATCATCGTGAAGCGGTCGTTGAGTTGTGCCAATCGCGGCAGGTTCTCCGTAAATTTGATGCCGGGAATCTTGGTCGAGATGGGTGCAAAGACACTTTTCACATTGTCGGGCACATTTTCTTTGGGATCCCACAAATCGAGATGACTAGGTCCACCTTGCAAGTACACCATGATGATACTCTTGGCTCGTCCCCATCCCGGACTTTCTAACCGCGGCACCGTGGCGGCAGCGGATCGGGACAACAACATGGGTAGGGATAATCCCAACATTCCGGACATGCCGATACGCACGACATCGCGTCGAGTCAGTCGACTTTGATCGCACGTGTCTCGCCCTGGGGCGCCTACAATTCGCAACATGACTTCACTCCCTTAAAGGAACTTAGTGATTGAACATAAACGCGGGACTATTGATCAAGGCCCAAGTCAAGTCTTGAGCCAACGTCACGCGCAACTGCTCGAGCTGAGCCTGACTACGCGCAAAATCGGCCTGCAACTGCAACAACGTTCGATCTTCGAGGACGGGTTGTTCGGCGATCGCCAACGCCGCGCGTCGCTCGACGATTCCAGGCAAAATATCGAGTGGCTTGGATGCCTCCGCCAGTTGTTGCGTCAAACCGCGGCGATGTTGATCCCCCGCTCGAAAGGCGGCCAAAATCGGGGCCGGTGCCGCGTCTCGGAGCGACTGCCCCTCCGCCGCGCGCAGCGAAACAAGTTCCGCCAAATAGGGCTCGGCCAAGCCAAGATCCAAGCCCGCCGTAGCGGTTGAAAACGAAACACGAAACCGACCCAACGCATGCAATCCATCGGCATAATTCTGAACAAAACGCATCCGCCAACGCGTCCCACTCGGATGGTGAACCGCTTGAGCCAACTTGGCGACGACCCAGTGCGTCTTCTTCGTATCCGGATGAAGCGCCCATCCATCCCCGTTGTCGTTTGTGACGCCGTTGAAGAGTTCCGCTGGAGAAAAATTCTCTTGTTGGAAATCAGCCATACTTTCGCTGACCGCCACGGCCTGCCATTGTTCCGGCTGATCGCGGGAAGCCACTTCGATGATCCATTCGGACACCACGAGATTGCCGTTGGCTGCCAACCCCGGTCCACCGCCCGGAAGTTCCGGATCAGCGAGCGCCTCCAACCGAATCCCGGTAATGGGCGGCATATGGGACTCGAACACCAAGGTCGTTTCGACAACCCCGCTGCCCAACGTCGCGCGGAGACTTCGATCGGGCAGTACGGACAGTTGGCTATCGTTGGATTGCTTCATCTCAATCGGTAACGGCACTTGCCAAAGCTTGGAAGTCAATTGTTCAGTGCGCCACCTTTCGAACTCGACCGTTTCGTTGGCTTCGTAGGTCGTTAACTGCGATTGCAATAAAGCAATTCGCTCAAGACGTTGCTGTTCTCGATCCGCAAGTTGTGGATCGTGTTGGGCGATATAAGATTCCAGCTCCGCTTTCGCCCGAGCAATCGCGGCGATGCGTTCGGCTTCCAATCGCGGGCGTTCCTCAGACCACCACGCGGTTCGTTGCGACACGGCCCGTTCCAATTCCCGATGAGCATTGGCCACGTCCTCGGCATGGGCCAACGCGCCATCGATCTCGATGGCCCGGGCGGGGCGATTCAGGATGTGCATGTAAATCGCATCGATCAATTCGCGGTCACCTAGTTCTTTGTTGGCCGCCAATCGCGAAATTGTGTTTTGTGGATCGGCCACCAGCCGCGCGACATCAGGGCCATTGACCATGGCCAATACCGCACCCAATTGCAGCTCATCGGAACGTTCACATTCGCAAGCACTTTCTCGGACCGGTCGACCCAAAGTCGCCAAGAATCCACTTGGGACGGTCGTGGCCACATCCGCCAATTGGGCCGCGCGGGTTCCTTCCGGTACTCCTGGAATGTTTAGCTTGGCACCGACGGAAACATGCATCGCATCAAACAAAACTTCGGCCGGCAAGCGTTTGGCTTTGGCTTTGGAATAATTCACGGTATCGTCGCGGTTGAATTCATTGGATTCAATCGACAGTTGATACGTTCGCGACTTGCAGATCAGCGCCATCAATTGACGAGTATCGAATCCGGATTCAATAAACGAACGTTCCAAGTACGCGAGCAATTCGGGGTTGGAAGGTGGGTTGCTGGCGCGGATATCGTCCAACGGTTCGATCAGGCCGCGGCCTAATAGATAACCCCAGACTCGGTTCACGTAGCTGGATGCAAAATACGGATTGGCGGGTGAAGCTACCCAATCGGCCAGTTGCGTGCGACGCGGAGCGTTTGTATCACTCGTTGCAGCGGCGGCTGAATTCGCGAGATCCCCTGCCCCACGGGTGCTCGCCTGCAATTCATACGGGAATTTCGGCGGAGTAATGTTTCGCGTCCGAACGTGCGTGATCTCTCCATTGTCGCGATCAGACACGACCTCGTACAACGGTTGGGACCCTTCTACGGCGCTGCCGCCAATTCGTTTGCCTTCGCTGGCGGGATCTTCGTTGAGGCCCGTCTGAGCAAAGAAGGCCGCAATTTGATAGTACTGGTCTTGAGTCCAGCGCTCGAACGGATGATCGTGACATTTGTTGCAATTGAACCGTGTCGCCAAAAACAAATGCGTCGTGTTTTCCATCATCAACTCGGGATCACGCAGAATCTTGAAATAGGCCGCGGGCGGATTCTCGCGATTTGAACCGGCGGCCGTCAGGATGCTACGCACAAATTGATCGTAGGGAACATTCGCAGCGATTTGCTCACGAATCCAGGTGTGAAAACCCTGAGCCCCTTCGGCACCGAGGAACTTGCTGTTGACTTGCAACAAGTCGGCCCATTTGTTTGTCCAATAATCGACATAAGCCGGATCGACCAACAGTCGATCGACCAATTCGTTCCGTTTTTCGGTCGTGGCTCGTGCGTCGTTGACGAACTCAATAACTTGTTGTGGGGAAGGTGGCAGTCCCGTCAGGTCGAAGTAGACGCGACGAATGAACTCGTGGTCCGAGCAAAGTTCGGCCGGCTGGATCTTCATCCGTTTCCACTTTTCAGCAACCAACCGATCGATCTCATTGAATTGCGGCGGATCTTGCCACACAAATCCGGATCGATCACCCATCACAGTCAGCGTGGTAGCGACGTAACATCCGTCGTAACGAGCCATAACGGGCGTTTCACCACGTCGCAACGCGGAGACCTGTCCCGTTGGCGTGACCTTGCCAATTTCCAGATCGCCGATTTCAACAAAGGCCTCGCGACTAACATCGCGCTGCGTCCCATCGGAAAAATGGGCGACCACGCGCATTTGTTGGCGATCGCCGATCGATGGCAGAACGGGCAATTTCGGTTCCAACTCGATCCGAGTCGTACGGATCGGCTGAGCTTCGAGAACGGCACCTGCTGCAATCCATTGGTGCAAGATCCAATACGACTTGGAATCCGGTTCGATCAGACGACCTCCTTGGTGCGGAACGGCTCCGGTCGCCTTTTGCAAAATCAAACTTTGTTCGGGGTTGGCGACGCGAACCCGGCGTGTCCACAGTTCGTCGGTCAAGGAGCGAAGATCAAGAATGGCATCGTAACCGCGCAGCGACAACTTGAAACCGTTCTTCCCATCGGCCGCACCGTGACAACTTCCGGCGTTGCAACCCAGGCGCGTCAACATCGGCTGTACATCGCGAACAAATTGTATTTCTGGTTCCGCCACATTCACTTGCAGTGGAACTTCGAACTGTTGATCCAAACAACGAACCACAAGCGGTTCGGCATTGGTTCCGAGCGGCGAATCCGCGGAACGATGTTCGACAAATTGTCCGGGTTGGACTTGCCCCAGACCCGTGGCGTCAACGGTTATTCGTACATCTTCGAACTTGGCCCACGGAGTTACATCAACCCAGGAACCATCGTCCAATTGTCCCATAACCACAAACTGCACGTATCGGGCAGCCGAGTCCAACGTGACCTTCTCGGGCCATACTTGCATGGCGCGGATTTGCGGTGGCGCTGGGCGATTGGCGTCCTCAAGTTCCGCGACAAGCGGCGTCGCGGGCAATTGCCAAGATGGCTCGCGTTCGTTAGCCAAGGCATTCGCCAGATCAATCGGAATTGGCGACCCTTGCCAGACAACTTCGCCGGTGGCCACATGAACCTGCTCGATGGTCCCAGCCGCGGTGCCGTACCAAACGTGTTCGTTGTCTTTGTCGAACACCATAGCATAGACGCCGGAACCAACTTCACGTTCGGTAATGAGACGCACGTCGCGCGTCACGTAATCTTCGATCGCTTTGTCTTCCTCGGGAGTTCGCGTGCCCACGACCTTGACCAACAACGGCGCAAGTTCCGAAGGCAGCGCCGTATCAAATTCGTAGGAGTAAACCTTAATCTGCCCTCGGCCTTCGTGGCTACTGCCAACGGCCAATTGGTGGCCTTGCCGGGAGATCGCGACCGCTTGGATCCCTCCCTGTTGGACGGGAAAACGCCGAATGAGATTGGCGTCATCACCGATCACTCGCGTGGTCAGTCGGTGCACGCGGTAGACTTTGGGAATACCATCGGCCCCACCGATCAGGATCTCATCGCGGCTCGGGTGCCGCGCGACCGCCGTGATGCCGCCCTTCAAGACACCCGGTGTGATCGAAGTGATATTGTCAACGAATCGCTCGGTCGCAACCTCGGTCAACTTGCACGTGCGGTCGCGACCGACGCTGATCAAGTGGGAACCGTCAGCGGAGAAGACTGTGTCGTGAACCCAATCGTCGGAGACGTTTTGAAACAAAATCTGTTGTGCGGATTCCGCATCAAAGGCGCGAACACTTTTGTCGTTGCAGCCAATCGAGACCTTGGTGCCGTCGGGTGACCAATGGACGCCGCGGACAACGTCCGCGGTAACGGTTCTCGACCAGATAAGTTCTCCGCTGTGGCAATCCCAAACTTGGAGCTCACCAAATTCTGCTGGGCGACCGCCAGCGACGGCCAATTTTGTGCCGTCCGGGGAAAATCGTACCGACTCGATTCGCGGCGACAGGCCGATCAAACGATGTCGAATCATTTTCGAATTTGTATCGACCAACAACACTTCGTGTGTTCCCGATACAGCCAGAAGGGAATCAACTGGCGAAGCGTCAAGTGCGGTTACCGACGGCACCCGCGCGTAAACCGGTGGGTTTTCTGGAGTCGGCACGACATAAGGCGAGACCCAGTCGTTGGTCGCTCCTTGAGCAATCCAAGTTTGCAGCAGTTCTTGTTCGGCATTTGTCAAAGGATCGCCACTTGGGGGCATGGCAGGTTGGCCATTGGCGGTCGAGACCACCGCGACGATTGGACTTTTTTCAGGAGCCCCAGGCACCAGCGACGGCTGTCCACTGTCAGCCGGGGCCAACAAATGTTGATGTTGCGTCAGATCCAATCCACCTCCCGCATGACCAGACTGGTGGCAGCCAAAGCACTTGGCTTGCAAGACGGGACGAACATGTTTTGCGAAGCTGACCATCTTCGCTGGCTCGACTTCATCTTGCGCCATCGCGACCGCAGAAAAAGACGCCAAGACAAACAGCGCCGTAACCAAAGGTGAAGAATGAGAAAGGCAGCGAACAAACCAACGCTTCAACATGCGCAGCGATTCCTCGTGTAGATGGCAGGATGGGAGGCAGGGGAGCGGGAGGCGGGCGAGGGCACCGGTTGCGATGATGGTTGGCGAACCATCACGAAACCGGCTCGTAGCGGGGGTTATCATCCCCTAAGCGGAACCAAATTGCAAGCGAATTCTGAAACAATCGTTCAACTAGAGCTGACAACTCGCTTTTCGTTGGCAGATTGCATCGCGGCAAAACACAGGGCCAACGACTTCAAATTTTGCCGGGCCGAGTGTTCTGGTTCACGGTCTTCCAAAATGCTGTTGGCCAATTCCGTCATCGCTCCACCGAACCCATCGGGAAACCAACCGCCAACCAAAGGGATCGAAAACTGGCCTTCGGCCGTCGCGACCGTGACGCTTTGTTCCGAGTAATCCGGGCCAGTCGAATGGAGGGAACCCAGATGGCCACTCACATAGGTTTCGTTGAGCGGCAAGTATTGGGAGTCCCCATTGAGACAGAGCGAAGCTTGAGCGTCGTCAAAATCGACCATGACTTGAGCCAACAAAGGAGGGCGCATGTTTTGTTCCTTGGTGGACGCGACACGGGCATAAACGGACCGCCAGGGCCGACCAGGCGTCAGCGCGACAATCAAATCGAACCAATGGATGGCAAAGTCGTACAATAACAAATGATGAATCGCTTCGAACGACGTTCCGCGGGTCCAAGTATGATCCCAATGCAATTGGAAACGAAGCGAGTTCACGTGACCGAGCAGTCCTTCGCGGACCGCGTTTCGCGCGTAGCCAAAGTGCGGTGCCCAACGCGCGTTCTGGTTGACAGCCAAATGGCGACCGCATTCTTGGGCCAAAGCGACGAGTTGATTTCCAATCGCGAGGTCTTCGACAAAAGGCTTTTGGCTCAAAACGTGTTTCCCTGCCCGAAGAGCGTCGGCAACGATTGCCGGTCGCACGTCCGGGTGGGTCGCAACATCGACAATCGTGATTCGAGGATCCGCCAGCACAGCGCGGTAGTCGGTGGTTGTTGCGGCCGCTGCGCAATATTCCGACCGACGTTGCTCGGCTTTCCCAAGGTCGATATCGCACAAGTGTAAGACGGGGTAACCGAGTCGTCGATAAGCTTCCAAATGGTGTTCGGTGATGCCACCGCAGGCGATCAAACCGATTGCTCCGGGAAACGCTCCGACCAAAGACGGCTGATAGTTCAAGCGGAAGGGGGGCGGTACGGCTTCGGTCATCGATGGTGGCCTTTTCGCAGGGGGACAATTCTGGCCGCTGGGAACAATCGGGCGGTTTCGGCAAATCTGCCAAACACGCGAGCTTGAAAGATCATTGATAACAGACGGAACGGTCGTTGTCGTCGGTGCCCAATGCCGATAGAATCCCCCTGGGCCCGGATTGGCCCTTTTTATCGGTAATTCTTGGCAGCGAAGTAGCATTCATGAGTGAACAGGGATCGTTGTCCTACAAGTCGGCTGGCGTCGACTTGGATATTTACCGTGACTCGATGAGTCGTCTCCCGAAATTGATGCAGCGGACGTTTTCGCCGCGTGTTCAACAGTGGCCTGGTGGGTTTGCGGGCTTGTTCCAGCTCGATTTTCAGCCCGGCTTGTTTGCTCGTAACTACGAAGAGCCCATTTTGGTGGCTGGAAGCGACGGGGTCGGCACGAAGCTGGCGGTCGCCAAACTCATGAATCGACACGACTCCATTGGCATCGATCTGGTGGCCATGTGCGTCAACGATGTAATTTGTTGCGGTGCCGAGCCATTGTTCTTCCTGGACTATGTCGCCATGAGCCACGACGATCCACAACGTTTGGAACAAATCGTCAAAGGAATCAGTGACGGTTGTATCCAGTCGGATTGTGCCCTGTTGGGTGGTGAAACGGCGATTATGCCGGGGTTGTATCAAGGCGACGACTACGATTTGGCTGGTTTTTGCGTCGGCGTGGTTGAAAAAAAGAATTTGATTCAAGGCCAACATATTCAAGTAGGCGATGCGGTCATTGGGATTGGTTCGGCCGGGTTTCACTCCAATGGGTACAGCCTGGTGCGAAAAACGGTATTCGAACACGCGGGACTCAAGGTGGATGATCCGACGGGTTTTTCGACAGAAACCGTTGGTGAATGCCTGTTGCGGCCAACAAAGATCTATGCCCGGTTAATCCGGACGATCCGAGCCCGCTACAAAGTCAAAAAAGTGATTCACGGAATGGTTCATATCACGGGCGGTGGTCTGCCAGAAAACGTCGACCGAGTCCTTCCGCCAGGTACGGGAGTGGAAATTAATTCCTCCGCTTGGACACCCGGGCCGGAATTTGGCTGGTTGCAGAAATTGGGAGGAATCCCGCGCGACGAAATGTTCCGAGTGTTCAACATGGGGATTGGATTCGTTCTGATTGTCAGCAATCACTTTGCTCCCAGCATCTTGGCTGCGATCCAAAACCAAGGGTTTGCGGCGTGGGAAATTGGCAAAGTCGTGGCCGGCAACCAAAATGTCGTGATCCTTTGACCCGAACGACGGATTTCTTTCAGCGAGGAGTTTGGGTTAACTTTCGCTGGAAATTCCGCTTTTATTCGGGAATCGCAGCGAAGACACAGATTGCAGCAATGTGGACTAGGGCCCTTGCCCGAACTACAATGAGGGATACCAGGACAGCAAAGGGAGTAATGGCGGCATTCGGGCAGGCTTTTCACAAACCATACTTCCATTAAGCGCGCGTATCGGATACACTGATACGGGATCGTTACTTTTCGCGAAGCGACTGCGGGCACTTATAAACGGCTGTCGGCACTAAAATTTGGGGCCAGAGAAGAGGGATTATGGAGATTCGTCTTAAGGTCATTGGCGGAAAAAATGACGGGAAAGAAATCCCGGTTCAAGTGGCCGAGTTTGTTGTTGGTCGTGGCGAAACAGCCCATTTGCGACCGGCAAGTGATTTGGTTAGCCGCAAACACTGTACGATCGTGACGCAACAGGGCAAAGCGGTCTTGATCGATCACGACAGCCGAAACGGCACATTCTTGAATGGGGAACAAGTCAAAGGTCAAGTGGATCTAAAGCCAGGCGATCGCTTGCGAGTCGGGCGATTGGTTTTTGAACTTGTGATCGACATTGGGCAGCCAAGTGTCAAACGTCCCAAGGTGGATGGTTTGGCGGACGCCGCCCAACGCGCAACCGAAGTGGTTGAGAAGTTTGACGACGATTCGATTTCCGGCTGGCTATCGACCGTGGACCAATCGGCACATGCCGTCGAGCAGACCAAACAATTCAGCTTGGACGATGCAAAGTTGCAGCTTTCGGCAGAAACGATTAATTCCGGCTTGGACTCGACGATTGTCGCAGACAAAGACGAATTACTGCGACAAGTGAAGGAATCTGAAGAACGAGAAGCGGAAGCCAAGGCCAAGAAAAAGGTCGTCGGAAAGCTTCCTGATAAAGCTCGACAGATTTCCGGTAACAGCACCGATGCGGCGACGGAAGTCCTTCAGCGGTTCTTTAATCGCCGATAGTTGTCAAAGACAATTTTGATTTAACAAGCGCGAGTGCTTTGTCACCATTTAATTTTGGGGTCGGTCTGGTAAAGGGGTCAGGAGTCAATTGCCGGAACGGCCTTTCGGGTGCTTAGCACAATTGACTCCTGACCCCTTTACCAGTCCCCAAGTTTTGGTTGTGACATTGCACTAGTTGGCCGGTTGACCAGCGTTTGTGGAGTCGACGTTTCGCCATACTGGGATGTTGAATTTGCTTTTGCGGCAAGTTTTTTATTGCCAAGAATCGTGCAATATGTTCGAATGGACGGCGAGTGCTCTGGTGATTGGGCGGTTCGAGGTCCATATTGTGGTTTTTCGGCATGAGTGACGACGCCGTTTTTGATATCAATGGGGTAGTGGCCGGTTGTTTGGCCGGGCGAGAAACTTCGATTGGTGCCTTGGTCCGTCGGTATCATGGACTCGTTTTTAGTCTTTGCTTCAGGATGCTCGGGCAGCGTCAAGATGCGGAAGATGCCACTCAAGAGACCTTTTCTCGAGTCCTCCGAAGCTTGGCCCAATGGGATTCAAGTCGGCGCTTCGAGCCTTGGTTACTTACCGTCGCGGGAAATCGCTGTCGCACCAAAATGGCCAAGCGGCAGCGACAGGTTAACCACGTGATCGAAGAGTGCGGAAGTGTCGAAGCGCCCCGTATCGAGTCGGGTTTGATCTTCGAAGAAGTTTGGGCGGGCTTGCAGCACCTACGGGACGAATACCGCGAAGTCTTTGTCAAGTTTCATCTGGAACATCGATCATTCGAAGAAATCGCCGATGAACTGAAGATGCCTTACGCTACCGTAAAGACGTGGTGCCATCGGGCGAGAAAAGAACTTGCAGATATTTTGGCCCGGCGTGGCAATTTGGTCGAAGAAATTGGACAAGTTTGAATCGGAACCTTAATGGGGCGGGTAAGCTTCTCGAATACAGACCCCACACGGATTTTTGACCCGAGCAACGCCATGGAATGTCGCGAATTTGAGGCCTTCATCGACGAATTATTGGATCGGCGACTCCCGCTGGAGTTGGACGAGTTTGCGCTTGAGCACCAAGCAGCCTGCGGTGATTGCCGCAGTCGGTATGTCTTCTTTTCGAATCTCGATGGTGTCGTTGGCTCTCGCATGGATGCCGCAGCCAATCGCTCTTGGCAATCGTCCGAAGACCGGCTTGTCGCTGATTTGATTCAGAATTGTCTGCAAGCCGAGTCGGACCCCGAGACTTCGTCGCGAATACCAGTGGCCATGGTTGCGCCGATCGTGCCCGTGGCCATGATGGCGACTCGCGGTGGTCAACGAAAGCGCCTGCGGGACAACCCGATCCTGATCTCCGGATTGGCGTTAGGAGCTTGCGTCGTGCTTTCGATTGGAACGAGCTGGTTTTGGAACGCGAACAATGCAAACGTTGGGACCGGCGGTTCCAATATTTTGGCCGAATCGTCCGACCGTCAAGTTGGTGGCGTGAAAAACTCGGATGGCGGTGAAACTCAACTAGCCGTTTCCGAGTTGCAAGAATTGACGAAGAACTGGGACGAATCCGTCGTTGCCTTTGATCGCGGCTGGCAAAACATGGCCGTGGGACGAGTTCGCGCGCATCAATTACCGGGCATCCAACCAGCGGTTTATCCGATCACTGGCGCGGTCGAGGCGTTTCGAAAAAATGTGATCGTTAGGAATCCAAATGGATTGGCCGCTGGGGTGCGTTGGTAGGATAGCCCATGACTCGAAATTCTGTTCAATCGCGTTTTCTGGGTTATCAAACGTTGTGGCTGTTGATGCTGATGACGTTTTGTTGTTGGGGAGACGCGGAAGTCAACGGGCAGCTAACGGCCCAATTGCCCCAGTTCCGTCGCTTCCAAGTCAACGGTTCGATCATGGTGCCAGACCGAGGTTCCGCGTACATGGGCGGAGTTAGCGGTTCCGGAATTGGGAGTCGGCAATACGGTGCTTTTCCGGGCCGTCTGTTTTCAAACCGTACCATCGGGGGCGAGTTCAACAACGCGACCGTTGTGACTTCCGTGGAGGTTTACAGCCTTCGCGAGATGGAAGCTCAATTGATGGGGCAATTAAGCCCCGAATATCGCCAGCAATTGGCTAAGGAAGTGGCCGCGACCGACGAAAAGGCCGAACAACAATGGGCTGCGGATCAGGCGAAGTTTCGAGAGTTGCGGCAAAAACACGCGACCGAAAAAACGGAACGAGCCAAAGAAGATGTGCGTTGGGCCCGGAAGTTCGCTGCCGCCGGCAATCACCTAGCGGCCGACATGTATTATCAACAGGCGATCGAATCATTGCCGCACGATCTGGCGGTTTTGGCCGAAAAAGAGCACCAATCTTATCGTCAAACTCGGACCAAACAGTAGCCGTCTTTCACCCAGTAGTTCACTCTGATCCCGAACATTCCGGAGCCGAGAAATCCGGACTTGAAAATCGGCCATAAGCAAAAGTTCTCCGTGCAAACGGCCGTCGGTCCATGAATCTCGTCCGCAGGCCCCCGGCATTCCGCTGCCCCGTTCCAGTCCGGGAGGTTTCTTTCGCAAATTGTTAAGATTTCTTAAGAAGTCCCCTCGAAGTGAAACGCTATTTCAGATCATAATTGGCCCCCGTTGCGAGATCTTCGCGGTTCTTCGCAGTGGCAATTGATAATTTGTCGTGATATTCAGTAGGAAGTTTGGTGATTCCCGTCGTTTCTCAAGCACTTCACATTTTGTTAAACGTTGTTGCTGGACTGGGAGTTTTCATGTTGGGCATGAAATATCTCTCCGAGGGGGTCCAGGCAGTGGCCGGTCCGGGCCTGCGGCGCATGATTGGGTGTGTGACCGATAATCGTTTTTTGGCCACGGGAACGGGAACGCTGTTCACCTTGGTAGTTCAAAGCTCCTCGATTGCAACGGTGATTATGGTCGGCTTGATCAACGCGGGAGTATTACAGCTGCATCAAGCGGTCGGGTTTATTATGGGGGCCAACATCGGCACCACCATTACTGGCTGGATTCTCATGTTCAAGGTCGGCGAATACGGATTGTCCGTGCTGGGCGTCGCGGCTTTGGTTAATGTATTTTCGTCGCGGGACCGAGTGCGGTTTGTCTCGATGGCGGTCATGGGGCTCGGGATGGTCTTCTTTGGTCTGCAGTTGATGAAAGACGGGGTGGCTCCTCTCAAAAAGATGGAGGGCATCAACGAGATGTTGAATACTCTGCAGGCGGATAGTTACGCGGGCATACTTTTTTGTGTGTTATTAGGATGCTTGCTGACGTTATTGATACAGAGTAGTAGCGCTGCCTTAGGAATTTTAGTGGCGGCGGCGTCCGAAGGCTTGGTCAACTTTCCGGCTGCGGCGGCATTTATCTTGGGTGAAAATATCGGAACGACGATCACGGTAGTGATTGCATCGATCGGTGCCACAATGACGGCTCGCCGCGCGGCACTGGCGCATGTCCTGTTCAATGTCATCGGAGTAGCCTGGGCGGTGGCCGTGTTTCCGTTGGGAATTCTGTTGATCGCGTGGTTCATTCGGTCTGTTCACGGAGTCGATCCCATGACGATGACGTATGAGGGCTTCGAAGACAAAGTCAAATATAGCCTGATCATCACCGCGGCGATTGCTTCCGTTCACACCAGCTTCAATCTTACGAATACGGCTCTTTTTATCGGGTTCGTGCCCCAATTTACGCGACTCTTGGAGTGGATCGTCCCGGACCGCCGGACCGGTGAAGTTCCGCATTTGAAGTATTTAACGGCTGGTAGTGTTGAAAGCCCTTCGATCGCCATTGAACAAAGCCGACACGAAATCGTCGTGATGTTTCAACGCGTCGTGAAATTAATGCAGCGAGTGCGTGCTTATGGATTCGACGAATCAACAAATGACCAACTACTTTCGCAAATTCGCAACGACGAAGAAATTCTGGATAAGATCGAACACGAAGTTGTGGTCTTCTTGAATCGAACCTTGCAAAGCACCGTTTCGAGTGACGTGGTGGTGGAAGGCCAGAATCAGTTGACTTTGGCCCATGAACTCGAATCGATGGGGGACCACTTGGCAAATATCGCCAAAGACTTTGAGCGATTGCAAAAACAAGACTTGGTGTTTTCGACGGAACAATTGGACGAATTGCGAGGGTTGCATGACGAAATCTTCGAGTTCTTGTCGTTGGTCGTCAATCGCTACACAGAAGCCTCTCGCGCGAGTTCGGGTTTAGGCAAGCCGCAAAGCCGTTCGATCGTTGCCCGCATCAATGAACTGCGTTCCAAGCAGATGCAGCGGGTCGTTGAAACAAACGTCAGCCCCGCGTTGACGTTGGCCTTCACCGGCATTTTGACCCATTATCGCCGCATTCGCGGACACATCGTCAATTCCTGGAAAGCCAGTCGCCGCGCGCCGTAGCCCCCCAAGCTAGGGCGAGGAACCGAAGCTTGCCGAATCGTTCGACCGTTCTCGGCAACTTGAGATCGGCAACACACGATTGGCAACACGTGCGGTTACGAAGAAGCGGGGCGATTCATATTGGCAACGTTCAACAAGACACTGGAAATTTCGTGATATTCGTTTGTCACAAACAGTTCGGCAAAATGTTCCAAAAACAATTTGGCCTGAGCGGCATTCATGAAATCGCGATCGCTGCGGATGCAAAGTCGCAATTTGCGCTGGTACGTCAGCACGCCGACCGCCGCGCGCGTCCCCTTCCGTAACGGAGGAGAGCCCGAGACGTCCGCCAATACTAAGTTTCCGCACTTCAAACCATCGCCACAACGCGGCAATTTGACCCAAAACCGCCGTGTGGGATCGCCGGTGTTTGAGAAAACAACCGTCGCCAGACACTCGGTGTTGACCCGCAAGCTCGCGATCGCTTCGTTATTGTCGACCGGTGTCTCAATCAAAAAACGCATAAAGTCCGAATTGAATCGACGATGCTTCAGATGCGCCAACTCCATTCGTAATTGGCCAGCAAAACTTGGATCCGAAATCTCTTCTCTGGTTCGATGCACCAAAGCATAGCTGACATAGTTGGCAGCGAGGAACTGAGGTTGTGCGTCATTCCGGAGATCCAGCGGCATGTTGACGCAGATCGTACCCGTCGGTGAGTTGTCCGAAAAAACTTGGTTCCATTGGAGCAATGCGACAAACAAACTTTCTAACAATGCGTCATTCACCGTTTGCCCACGATCTTGAGCAATCAACCGCAGTTGTCGAAATTGTTCCTTGTCAAAATCGAGGTTGAAGATATCCGGAAAACTTCCCTGACCCGGTGGCGAATCCATTGCCGCTGCACTGGCCAAGACTTGAACGGATTGTTCGATTCGTTCGATCGCCAACTGGCGTTGTTCCGGCGAACTTGGTTGCAGAACCTCGGGACTCAAATTATTCCGCAAACGATTCCGCAGTTCGGCTGGGTTGACTTCGGGCAAGGGTTCCAATTGGTCGCCCATCTCGGTTGCATAGAACCAAAGAATATCGCCAACAAATTGGTAAGCCGCCAGTCCATCCACGGCCGCATGATGAAACAAAAAGACACAACGCGCGCGCTGATGGTCATGACGAACCCAGCAACGAAAGCCAATTTCATGTTTAAGATCAATGTGGTCGGTGTGGACCGGTTGATCGATGGGCGTCCCCCATTCGCCCCATAGAACTTTGCTGTCGTAGACTTCGGTTGCGACCCAACAATTCCTTCCGCCTTTGGCGGGCCGGATGTAACTGCGTAACATCGGTTGGCGCACCAAGGCGCGATCGACCGCGTCTTGAAAGATAGCGCGATCAAGACACCCTTCGAACTCAAACTGCAAGATGAACGTCATCGGGAACTGGGGCGAATCGTCATGGAGCATGTAGCTTTCGAACGGGGTCAGGTGCAGCGGAAACAGTCGCCGCTCCGTGGCAAAATCCGCGGGGGTTGGTCGGATTTGTTCTTTGTGCGTGCCGTTCAGAAGCAACGTCGAATCCCAATCAATCGGTTTCATAACTTGAAGCTCATGTTTCTCAAACAGTTGATCATTGGCCAGATCGCTGCTTTATACAAAAATTGTAATCACGCCATCGCCGATCTCATAGCCCGCGCGGCCGCCCGCCTGGTCTTCCACCACCTGTTCGGCAATGAATCGAAGGACGCCGTCTCGGTGCTCGAGGGGCAATTTCGTGCGCCCGGTCCATTGAGACTCCGTGGGGATGTCGATGATCGCGAGCGCGTTTCCCCCGCCAAATTCCCACCACATTTCGAACGATGTCTGGTTGTTTTGGAAAATGAGCGAGCCGGACCGCCCGTGGCTGACGTAACGCAAACTCGGGTTGCCCTCCAGTTCGATGCGATTTTGCTTCTGGGTATCACGCAACAATTCGGCTTTCCTGTCCATCCGGTCGACAAATCTTTGAACGTAGTCACGTCCCACGCCAAGCCAAAGGCAAATGTCGTCGATCCCGCGTCCGGCTTGGAGGTGTTGCCAGGTCAGCTCGCGGAGCAAGGATTGCCGAGCTGACTCCTGCAGGGCCGCGCGGCTCTCCTGAAAGTACGCTTCTGCAATCTCTTCACCTGACCTTTGGGCCGCCTTGGTGGCCTGACGTGCTGCGTCGATTTCCTCGGCCAACGCCAAGCTTTGATTATTTAGGTTTGCATTGGCCCGATCCAATCCCAGCAGGTTCACACGGACAGCCGACTCCATCGACTGGGCGAAGCTCCGTTGCAATTCGGCTACTTGCTTCATAACCTCTGCTTGAACCGCCGCCTGGAAAGCGGTTTGTTCATGGTCTTCCTGGCTCATGGGTACATCATGGATTGATAGAAGCTCTCCTCGACCTGCCCAAAGTTATTGACCACCGAACGAAGCCCCTCGTCGTTCGTCCCCAGTGGTGTAATCCGCTGGTGAATCCAGTCCGCCACTCAAGAGTAGACCGGTAACCTTTGCTGCGGCTTGGGCCAATTGTCCTTGTGATTGGATCGCTCGAACCGTCGCTTCGTAGTAGCTTCGACGCACGACCAGAACCTGCAAGAAGTCAAGCTCGCCCGAACGGTAGGCCAATTCGGATAACTCCAAACTCTCTTTTGCTTGGGGAATAATTTCTAACTCGTATTTGCGAACGGAGTTGCTCGCCGAGTCGTATTCTTGTTGCACGCGCGCCATTCTCGAACGCAGTGACTGTTTGAGTCGTTCCACCTCTTGCGCCGCTCGAACATAGTCTGCTTGAGCCGCCGAGATGTTCCCCGCGTTCCGGTTCCAAACGGGTAAGGGTGCAGACAATTGAACGTTGATGAGACCGTGGTCGGTCGCACGATCGTAGCCAGCACCGAACTGGGCCGTCACGTTGGGAATCATCTGGACTCGCTCTCGTTGCAGAGCCGCTTGTTTCTCGCATACGATCGCTTCGGCCGCGGCCAATTCCGGACTCTGTCCCAAGATGTGACTATAGGTCATCTCCCAGTCGTACGCTGGCGGCGGCACGTCCAAGTTACCCAGCAGCTTTGCTGGCGTTGTCGTTGTCAGTCCAGCAATCGCGGACAAGTCTTGCCAGGCACCACGATAGGCGACCTCGGCTTGTTCGGCGGCCAGGGTTACTTCACTGACGAGTGTTCTTGCTTGAAGCGTTTCGATCAGCGAGCCTTCTTCGGCCTTCTGACGTGCTTCCGCAACTTGCACGCCTTGTTTGGCAACGTCTAAGAATTCCCGGATCGTGGCGAGCTGTTCTTGGGCGGCAACGGCTTCGTAAAACCGAACGCGAACGTCGGTTAGGACTCGGAGACGTTGGGCATCAATTTCGGCAACTTGTGCCCGCTGCGTGTGGCCCAAAATTTCGCGGTTCACGGCCAGTTTATTTCCGCGGACGAATTCTTGTTCAATAAACAGCCCGTGTTGGTCCGTGTTCCGGTCGGCCAGTTGTTGGCCAAAATACCCCAGCGTTGGGTTGGGTCTCGTTCCGACCTGTTCGCGAAGCCCGTCCGCTTTGTCCGAGGTCGCCAGGGCCGCTTGAATCGCGGGGTTATTGGCAACCGCGATCGATTCGACGTCTTCGAGCGTCAAAACAGAGAGTGCATCACTGGCGATTTCGGAACTTACGGCACGAAGTTTGGGTCCAGCGTACTCAGTCGGACTCGAGGGATTGGTTGATTGGACTGGGGAATACCCATCGGTTTCCTTTCCATCTGTTTCGGTTCCCAACGTCATCGTGGGTTGGGCGACAGAACCATTCGACGGGCGTTCGATGCCAACGGTGCAAACCGCTACGACCGCGATGCTTGAAAAACCGACGTAGAATTTGGATCTTTTCATGGCATCCGCTTTCCGGAGGATTGTTGAAGTGGTTGATGGTGAGCCCCAATCCCGGTGCTCACCAACGGACCTGCCGAAGTAGGCTGGTTTTGAATGCCTAATCAGGGAAATCGGTACATGGAGGCCCGGACTTCGAGACATTAACTTCCGTAATTTCCGTTACGCCGGGACTTCGTGCGTCGACCGCTACAGACCCTACAGTTTAGGCTTCGGCGGGACCACCAACAGACAAACCCATCCCTGTTATGGGAACTGGCACCGGGTCGCGGCAAAGCGAGAATCCCCAACAATTCGCCCGCGAGACGTTTGCGTTTGCTCACGTGGCAAAAAAAATTGAAGAATTGATTCCCACACAGCCCTCGTTTTTTCGTCAGTAACCATGGAGGCATACTTTGACTACTCACACCACACACGAGTGCTTTGTCAACTTTGATAATTAGGGTCAGGTAAAGGGGTCAGGAGTCAATTGTGCGAAGCACCCGCGGGGCCGTTCCGGCAATTGACTCCTGCCCCCTTTACCTGACCGGACCCTAAAATTAAGCGTTGACAAAGCACTAGAGGAACTTTGGTTATGGCGAAAAAGAAGTCCGCTCCGAAAAAAACGCAAAAGGCCAAAGTCGCGCCTAAGAGCGATGAGACGCCAGCGGAATTTGCCGGGCGAATTCTCAACTGTCTCCCGTCACGGGATCAACAAGACGACTGGGACTACTCGACGGCATTGGCATCCGGTTTGGCGCAGGCCGCAGCCATTCCACCCGCGAAGGATTTGCGTGAGCCTTCCTGGTGGAAAATTGGTGACCAAGGAAACACGGGCTCCTGCGTCGGATGGGCAGCCGCTGATTCGGTCCTGCGATGGCATTTTGTAAAAAACGGTAGCCTATCGAAGACGGACATGCTGTCGCCCCGATTCACGTGGATGGCTTCCAAAGAGACTGACGAATTCACGAATCGCCCCACGACATTTATCGAGCTCGATGGCACAAGCCTTAAAGCCGCGTTGGACGTGTCGCGAAAGTTCGGTGCCGTCAGCGACAACGTGTTGCCGTTTGGCTCCGCAAAACTCTATCAGGGCGAAGCAAGAACCTTCTACGCGATTGCGGCTCGACTACGAATTTCGTCTTACATCAACCTCGGTCGAAACCTCCAACAATGGCGCGAATGGTTGGCCAACAACGGTCCCATTCTGACTCGGCTCAATGTCGACCAAACTTGGATGAATGCGACATCAACCAACGGAAAACTCAGCGACTACAAACCCCATACCGCCCAAGGTGGTCACGCCATTGCCATTGTGGGCTACACCGCCTCTTCGTTTATCGTCCGAAATAGCTGGGGGACCACTTGGGGCGACATGGGCTTTGCACATGCCGCCGACCGATACGCGCGCGATGCGTTCACGGAAGCTTATGGAGTAACGGTCTGAGTGCAACTTCGGCGGACCAGTCGAACCGATGCAGATTCGTCGGTTCGACTTCCGCGGGTGCCGCATCGAAGTCGAGTCTTCGCGAACTGCCCGCCTCGAATAAAAATCGCTCGCCCAGTTCCCTCGCCCCTCAGTTCAAGTCTAAAGTTTCCCCGGCAACAATTCGCCGTTCCATAAAGTAACTACGCTCGACATCGCCGAACGGATTGTTGAAGCCCTTGCGCAAATATAGTCGCTCAGCAGCCCGATTGTTCTCGCGCACTTCCAAGGTGATCTTGCAAGCGCCTAGTTTGCGGGCAAAATCATCGACCGCATTCAACAAAACCGAACCAACTCCGCGATTGCGATATTCGGGCAGAACGGCCAAGTCGTGAATGTTGACCAACTCTTTTGCATTGAACGTCGAGAATCCGACGAAACATATTGCCGTCCCCACGACTCGGCCGTCAATCGTGGCGACAAAGATCTTGCAGTTCGGAAGTTTTGCTAACTGTTCCGGCAGCGCTGCTTTGACTTCTTCGGTCAAGGGCCGTCCTAGCCCAATCGGGTCTGCGGAATACGCGTCCACCACCTGCACAACGGCCAACAAGTCCGCTCGGTCAAAAATGTTCGCTTCACGAACTTCAATCATCGCGGCATCTCCTGTATGAACCCCACTCAAATCCCGATCCTACATAAAGCCTATCCCCAACGGGTCAGACGTTTTTGACGTTAGACTCTTATCCGATTTGTTCTCGACGCAGGAATGGTTGCAGAGCGGCTGGAATGCGAACCGACCCATCGGCTTGTTGATGATTTTCCAACACAGCGATGAGCGCACGGCTCAACGCAAAAGCCGTTCCGTTCAGCGTATGAACAAATTGCGTCCCCTTTTTGTCTTTCTCTTTGTAACGCACATTCAAACGACGCGATTGGTAGTCGGTGCAATTGGAGGTACTGGTCACTTCGCCCCATTCGCCTAATTCCCCCCGGCCGGGCATCCAAGCTTCGAGATCGTATTTGCGATAGGCGGGGCCGCCCAAGTCTCCGGTCGCCGTGTCGACCACGCGATAGGGTACTTCCAGCAAGTCAAACAAGTCGCATTCGATTTGCCGCAATTCCTCGTGCATCCCATCGCTTTGTTCGGGCAAACAAAATACGAACATCTCGACTTTGGTGAACTGGTGCACGCGATACAACCCCCGCGAGGCTCTTCCGGCAGCACCGGCTTCGGTGCGATAACAGTGGCTAATTCCGCAAAGTCGAAGTGGGAGACTTTCAGCTTCCAACGTCTGTCCAGCATACCAACCACCCAAAGTAATCTCAGCCGTTCCGACCAAACACAAGTCGGTATTTTCAACGCTGTAGACTTGCGTTTCTGGACCGCGAGGCATGAACCCGATGCCTTCCAGAATTTCGACTTTCGCCAAGTCTGGGGTAATCGTCGGGGTAAATCCTCGCTGCATCAATTGTTCGACGGCCAGTTGTTGCATGGCCAAATCCAGCAGCACCAATTCACCGGCCAAGAAATAGAACCCTTGTCCAGTCGTTCGCGCCCCACCCTCGAAGTCGATCCAACCCTTCTCCGTCCCAAGCAGCAAATGGTCCTTGACCTTGAAGTCGAAGACGCGCGGTTGGTACTTGCCACGACCGACTTCCAAATTCGCTTGATCGTTGGCGCCGCGAGGTGCGGCGGGATGCGCCATGTTGGGAATCGTTCGTTGGATCACGACGATTTCCGCTTCGATCTGATCGACCAACTTTTGCGCAGCATCTTTTTGCAAACGCAGCTGTCGCCCAGTTTCAACCGCTTCGGCCCGTTGTTGGGGATCTTTCAGACCGCCGATCGACTTCGCGATCTCGTTCGCTTGGCGATTGAATTCCTGCGCGGCCGTATCGGCATCCTTGCGCCGTTGTTCCAACTCAACCAGACTTTGCAGATCACAAGTGACACCGCGTTCCACACAATTTTGTTGAACGGCGGCGAGATTTTGCAAGATGAATTTTCGATCCAGCATTAGCTTAAATCCTTGGAAGCGGATGAACGGGAGAGTTGGGCGTGATCAGCCATGGCCTGCCAGAGATGAGCGCTGGCAACAATACCGCGTTGAAAATCCTCGACCGAGAATTTTTCATTGGGGCTGTGCGTGTTGTCATCGTTTTGTCCCCAACCTAATAATAAGGTATCGACTCCCAGTCGTTCCTTAAATTGAGAGACGATTGGGATTGATCCACCGGATCGAATCAGAACCGGTGGCTTCCCGAAGCCCGCGGTGATGGCATCGGCTGCAGCCGCCATGTGCGGACTATCCAACGGGACCACAATCCCCGACGCAGCGTGACCGACCTTCAATTTGTAAGTGAACATTTGGGGCACGCGAACTTGCACCAATTGCTTCACCGCATTGGCGATCTTGACGGGATCCTGATTCGGCACCAAGCGGCACGTGAACTTGGCGGAAGCTTTTGCCGGGACGATCGTCTTGCCACCTTCACCTTGGTAGCCTCCGGTAATGCCATTGATGTCCATGGTGGGGCGACTCCAACAGCGTTCGATCGTCGAGTACCCAGGCTCGCCAAACGTTGCGCGGATCCCGACTTGTTGCATAAATTCGTCCTCCGAAAACGGGAGGCTCTGCCACTGTTGCCGTTCGGTTTCACTCAAGGCTTCGACGTTGTCGTAAAACCCGGGAATCAAGACTTTGCCGTAGTCGTCTTGGAACGCAGCCATCACACGCATCAATGCGTTGACGGGATTGGCAACAGCGCCACCAAAGGTTCCGGAATGAAGATCCTGTTTGGGGCCAAACAAAGTCAATTCGAACGAGATAATTCCGCGGAGTCCGTACGTAATCGCCGGAATCCCTGGGCCAAACTGCGAACTATCACTGATCACGACGACGTCGCAAGCAAGCTTTTCCTCGACGGTGCACCCCAATTGCTCGTTGTAGGCTCCCGACATCAATTGAGCCAAGGCCACCGAACCGCTTTCCTCTTCACCCTCGATCAAGAACTTGAGATTGATGGGCAACTTTCCATGCGACTTCAGCCAAGCTTCCGTGCTAAAGACATGGGTCAGCATTTGGCCTTTATCGTCGGTTGCGCCGCGGGCGTAAATGTTGCCGTCACGGACGGTCGGATCGTACGGGGGCGAAATCCATTCTTCCAAAGGATCAGCCGGTTGAACGTCAAAGTGGCCATAGACCAGTACCGTGGGAGCGCCCGAAATGTGCGGTGATTCGGCCAAAACAATCGGGTGAGTCGCTGTCTTGACGGTTTGCGTCTTCAAACCCATGCCTTCGAAGGTCGCGGCGACCCATTTTGCGGCCCGATAAACATCTTGCGAGAAACCTGGGTCGGCACTGACGCTGGGAATCCGCAGCAACTCAAACAAGCGACTCAAATAGCTATCACGCTGCTTGTGAATGGACTCGGTGACGGATGGCGGTAGCGTAGTCATCGATTACTCGCAAATAACAGGAAAACCGAAGCCAAGGCGACTTCTGCGGCTGGGAACAAATACGTAACAGAGCAGCAAGCTACTCCCACGGTTTGGCTGGAAACAAGGCGCCAGATTATACTTGGCCTTGGCGTTTCTTCGTAAGAGGGTATAACGGCAATCCGTACTCCGCGTTCTGGTGTGGATCGACCACCATCAATGACTCGCTGGTTTTCTTCAACTCCTTGAATTCGTCTCTCGAGCCAAGAAACATTCTTAGATGTCCGTTCGCCCCCCTTATGCTCCGTCGGACCACGAAGTTGAACTTCATTTTGCCCGCATGTCCCGGTGGTTATATCTGGAGTCCGTTGCGGAAATTGAGCGAATTTCCGAACGAAAAAAAACGCAAGGCGAAGGCAATGCGGAAAAGGGCGGCGAAACGCTGCTCAACATGATGGTTGTGGATCAAATCGCTGGATTGGGTGGTCTGCAATTGGTGACTTTTGGCCGCCAGGCGAAAGCACCTCCGATGCCATGGCATCGATTGAGAGTCGGGGCTCCGGTCGTTATTGCTCCGATGGACAATGACCATCCATCCGCCAGCGTCTCGGGAGTCGTGAGTGAGCGGACCACAGAAACGATCCAGATTGCCGTGTCTCGTTTACCTGACGAGCGGCGTTTGCGCATCGACATGGCTGCGGACGAAGTGACTCGTCAGCGACAGTCGGTCGCCCTGCGCCGTGCTCAAGCGGCAACCGGCAGGTTGGCTCATCTGAGAAAAGTCTTGTTGGGCCAACGCGTTCCTGAGTTTGGGCCAATGGCCGACCTAGAACTCCCGCATTATTTGAATGCGTCACAACGCGATGCAATCCGTATTGCTCGGGCCGCGTACGATTTGGCGGTCATCCATGGTCCACCGGGAACAGGCAAGACGACCACCTTGGTGGCTTTGATTGTCGAATCCGTGTTGGCTGGTGAAAAAGTCTTCGCTTGCGCTCCTAGCAACACCGCGGTTGACCATCTGTTAGAAGAATTGGTGGATGCCGGCCAGCGTGTGGTTCGGATCGGTCACCCCGCACGTGTCACGCCGCGTCTGCAACAACATTGTCTTGATGGCCTGATGGAGCAACACGAAAGTCAGGTCGTGGTAAAAGCGATGCGGCGTCAGGCGGAAGACTTGCTTCGCCAAGCCGAGAGATGGACACGAGCGCCACGCGCTTCCGGCGATCGACATCAGATGCGCCGAGCCGCGCGGGACTTAGAACAAGAAGCCAAAGCGTTAGAACGGTACATGGCTCGGTCGATCTTGGATGGTGCAGATATTGTCTGCGCCACAACCACCTTTAATGATGATTTCTTGGGGAGTCGCCATTTTGACTTGGGTGTCATTGACGAAGCGTGTCAAAGTACCGAGCCCGGCTCGTGGTGCCCGTTGCCTTTTGTGGACAAAATTGTCCTAGCCGGTGACCCTCAACAGTTGCCACCCACGGTGTTGTCCCTCGAAGCCGCTGCCGAAGGATTTGATCGCAGTTTGATGCAACGGGTCATGGAATTGCACGGTCCTTCAATTAGCCGTTTGTTGGATGTTCAATACCGTATGCACGAAGAGATCATGGAGTTCTCTTCACAACAACTCTATGACGGCCGATTGATTGCCGATCCGTCCGTTCGTGATCATCGGCTTTGCGATGTACCCGGCGTGTTGGACCGACCCATTACTCAGAGACCGGTCGAGTTCTTTGACTCGGCAGGTGCCAATTGGGATGAAGAGCTCGAGCCCACGGGTCTGAGCAAACGCAATCGGCAAGAAGCCAAGTTGGTCCTCAAGAAAGTCGGCGAGCTGTTGGACGCCGGCGTTGCTCCCCAATCGATTGGTGTCATCGCACCGTACGCCGCGCAAGTGCGGCTGCTGCGAGATTCCGCCAGCCAACAGTCGCCTCGAGATCTTTGGCGGCATGTCGAAATTGATACGGTGGATGGATTTCAGGGTCGTGAAAAGGAAGCGATCGTCATTTCCTTGGTGCGGAGCAATCCGCAACATGAGATCGGTTTCTTAGCCGACCGCCGGCGGATGAATGTCGCGCTCACTCGGGCTCGGCGCAAGCTGTTGGTCATTGGTGACAGTGCGACCCTGGGAATCGAACCGTTCTACCAGGCATTCTTCGAATACCTCAGCGACATTCAAGCTTATCGAACGGTTTGGGAAGAAAGTCTCGAATAACGGGCTCGATCAAGAGTAGGCCACAGCCGACGTCTCCATCGAGCCCTCATTCGGATCAGTCTTATCGCAGTAGGGACAAGACGTTTTGCGGATTTTGATTCGCAATCGCCAAGACCGAAGTGCCCGATTGGACCAAGACCTGAGCCCGTGTCAACATGGCGGACTCTGAAGCGAAGTCCGCGTCGCGAATCGAGCTTTCCGCTTCGGTCAAGTTGTTTAGCAAGTCCGACAGCGAAACGATGTTCGAGTCGATCGTCGTCTTTTGGAAAGCACCCAGGCGTCCGCGAAGTTCAACGACCTTGGTGATAACTTCATCGACGATCTTGGCAGCATTGGTAGGGTCTGCAAACAGATCTTTACCATTCCCAGCACGCAATTCGTAGAGCCGACCGGACTCGCCGCCCAAACTTCCGGTGTTGAGACTTTGGATACCCAACCGAGCTTGTTGATTGGAGACCACATCAGGACCGAGTTGGATGACAGCTCCACCGCCCCCGATGGTAAAGTCAACCGTTGTATTGCTGCCTGGATCAACGGTCAATTCCAAACTTAAAGTAGAGGTATTGATCGACAGTCGATTTCCGTCCCCATTCGCTCGGACCCCGTTGACCGTCGCATTGACGTCCGCTCCCGTATCGCGAGTCGCTGACAGGCTACTCGCAAAAGTACCAGAGCCTCCTTCGCTGATGACTTCTACATCGATGAACGACTTCGTACCGTATGAAATCGAATTCATCTCGATTACACCGTTGTTATTGACCGCTTCGACACCGGTCGCATCTTTCACCAAATTAATCGCGTTGACGACGTCGTCTGCCGTGGCACCCGCCTGAAACGTGAAAACTTCCGCACCGTCACGTCCGGCCAGCTTGATAACCAAATCGTCGTTCAAGGCGTTGTTGGTAAAGGCATTCGCTGCCACCGACAGTTCTGCTTGCTCGGCTTCGTTGACAATATTGACCTGAACGTCCAACGTACCAAGTGCTCCCAAATTCGCGACGTTGATTCGCAAATCGCGAACGGTGTCCAAGCCAACACCGTTGACACCGCCAGCAGTGGTTTGAAAATCCAGACTGCCGTCAAGTAACGAGCGGCCTTGGAACGTTGTGGTCTTCGCAATTCGGTCGATCGCCTCAAGGGACGAATCTACTTGAAGCTGATTCGCTGCAATTTGTTCACCGCTCAAGACGCCACTGTTAGCCGCCTCGACAATCAACCCGCGGATATCGTTCAATAAGTTCGACACTTGCCCCAAGGCGCTGTCGGCCGTCGCGATCATGTGCGATGCACGTTCGCTGTTACCGATCGCCCGACGAGTGGCCGTGATGTCACGGCGAAGATTTTCGCTACCGATCAAACCGGCTGGATCATCCTTGCCCGCGTTAATTCGTAGGCCTGTACTCAGTCGGTTCAAGGCAGTTTGCAATTGACCGTTCGAACGGCCTAATGCATTCTGGGCAACCATTGAGCTGACGTTTGTATTGATCCGACTCATACCGAGATCCTCGATTTTTTCTCTTGTCCCTGCGACAAATTTCGTTGACTTGGACTAGTCCTCGAAATGTTACTCAGCCACCATTGCTTTAGTTCAAGTTGCCCTCAACCATTCACTACAATGGTTGGATTACCTCGACGCCATTCGAGTATCCGCTCCACCAACACTCCCTGATGGTGAACCGGTGACTGACGAATCCTTCCAGTCGGAAAGTGCTATCGTCCAAGGAAATTAATCGTCTTCTAGCAAATTGCGACACTTCGCCCAGATGTGGCCAAGAGGGTAGCTAGTTATTTTGAAGTTTCACAAAACAACAGGAAAGTCGATTGTAACGCTGAGAGATAGCGCATGAAGGAGCGGTTGTTAACTTGAATCAGTTGTATCAAATGCGGCCGTTAATTTAGGAGATATCTATGGATCAGTCGTGATGTAGTGGTACTCGTGCGGCTCCACTTCGGCGGGGATTACTGAAGGAGTGCGAGAACGTTCTGCGGCGATTGGTTTGCGATGCCCAAGACCGCTGTGCCCGATTGCGTCAGGACCTGAGCCCGCGTTAATGCGGCGGTCTCGGCGGCAAAGTCGGCGTCGCGGATGCTGCTTTCGGCCTCGGTGAGGTTGGTGAGCAGTTCGGACAACGATTCGACATTCGCATCAATCGTCGCTCGTTGCAACGCACCTAACCGACCGCGGAGTTGGGCCACTTCATAGATGACTTCGTCGACGATCTTCGCCGCGCCGGTAATATCTTGCGAGAGTTCTCGCGGGTTTCCCGATCGCAGTTCGTACAATCGTCCGGTCCGTCCTCCCATTTGCCCAGTGTTTAGACTTTGGATGCCGATACGAATCTGTTGGTTGCTCACCACAGACGGCCCCAATTGAAAGATCGCACCCCCACCATCGATTTGAAACTCCACCGGACTGACCGACCCCGCTTCGATCGTGATTTCCAGGTTCAAATTGGACGAATTCACATACAGCGAGTTGCCATCGCCCCGCGCTTCCACTCCATTGACCGTGGCGTCGACATCGGTGCCTGTCGCACGACGAGCCGATGTATTGGCTTTGAAGGTTCCGGCGGAACCTTCGGTGATGACTTCCAAGTCCACAAAGGAACGCGTGCCGTAGTCCGAAGTGTTTAGTTCCAAAGTGCCATTGTTATTAGTCGCAGTTACCCCGGTCACGTCGGTGACTAGATTGACCGCTGCCGTTATGTCGTCAACACTTGCGCCACTTTGAAACGTAAAGACCTCGGAACCGTCACGACCGCCAATCTTGAACACCACGTTATCGTTCAGCGCGCCATTGTTGAACCCATTTGGTCCAACGGTCAATAAAGCTTGCGTGGCCGGATTGTTGATAATCGCCTCAATATCGATCGTTCCCGTCGAGCCCAACGTGGCCTTGTGGATCCGCAGGTCAACGACGGTGTCGAGACCGGCTCCATTCGTTCCCGCCGGGGTATATTGAAAGTCCAAAACCCCATTTAATAGCGAGCGTCCCTGAAAGGTCGTCGTTTGAGCGATTCGATCGACTGCCTCCAGAGACGAATCGATCTGCAATTGATTCGCGGCGACTTGTTCGTCACTAATCACGCCGCGATTGGATGCTTCAACGACCAGCCCACGAATGTCGTTCAATAGATTGGATACTTGCCCAAGTGCACTGTCGGCCGTGGCAATCATTTGACCGGCACGTTCACTATTCGAAATGGCTCCTTTGGCACTAATAATGTCGCGACGGAGGTTCTCACTGGCAATCAATCCTGCAGGATCATCCTTGCCCGAATTGATCCGCATGCCGGTGCTTAACCGCGAAAGAGCGGTATGGAGCTGGGTCCCGGTCTTTCGCAACGTTTGTTGAGCAATTAGAGAACTAACGTTTGTGTTGATGCGAGTCATGGAATTACTCGTGCGGTTTATTGGACGCTCGGATCGCCGTCGTGCAAGAACGTTCACCGATCGCTGGATCTTAGATTCGGCGTTATCGGATCGATCCGCAGCTCGGGAGTTCCATGCACTATTCGGACGACAAGTTCAATCGTGCTGATCAAATCATCCAGAACTATATGAATTTTTGGATAAATCGGAACCTACAACCAAACTGATTGGTGAATTCGAAAAAATCGCTATCGCTTCGCTAATTTACCAAGTCCATAGGACCGGCTTAGACCGGTCGCCTTGTTCGAGATTTAGCTGACCCGTGAAGTGGTCCTGTCGATTTCAACGGTGAAAGTCGTCGATAGGAACATGCCAGCAACGTCGATCGTGCGAGATGTGGGGGCTAATCGGTCACAATGCAGTGGTTCGCTCCGCGAACCAACTCACTGTAGTGGTTCGCTCCGCGAACCAACTCTTGGATCGCGCGGCGGTCCACTTCACTAGCTGGTCGGATGACCTCATTCACGAAACTTGGAGTAGAACCTCATGCGATGCCAATTCTATTGTCCCCGGACCATTGCGAGCCTGCTATTCTGGGGCGTTGCGGCATCCTGCCCCTCCACGTACGCGCAGACCATTTCGGACGACTTGGACCCAACTCAACCACCGACGGTGATGGTCGCAGACGTGCCGACCGAGAACTTCGTTCTCATTGATCCCGCTAAGGGTATTGTGCCCGGTAGTGGGATCATGATCGAAAAGGTCGGCGATAACTTCGAAGAACTGGACTGGTCGTGCAAGTTGAACCTGCCCAAGAGTTCCGAAGAGATCGATGGTCAAGTTCGTTCGCCGGGCGCGTCTGTCAAAAACGGTCGGTGGTACGAAGGCGTTAAACGTGGGGTTCCGGATTTGGTCGAACGCGTTGCAACACCCGCCGGCGGACTGGCGGGAAGTCAAGGAGCGTTGCTGTTGCGCAGCCTTCAGACGGGCGTTCCCAAGCGTCTTTCGTACCAAAACCAACAAGACGACTTTGTGTGCGATGTCGAGTCGCGCATGGGCGGTCGCCTTCCGGTAAGCCAATGCCCCAGCGTTGTAACTCGGGTTTACTTGCCACCATTCTCCGAGTGGGGAAATCGAGCCGGTGCTCACTTTGGATTTCGCCTGTCGCTGGCCACAACAAAGTACTCGTCTAGTACCACGTCACGGGGACGCTTCTCCAGTCCCGCTCGCGAAGACGAAACGTATTGGCCAGGCCTCTTCGCCGACCTCGTCCCGGCCAACAAAGCCAAATCAGGACAAAACGAATACGTATGGCGAGTCCGCAGCGACGCTCGTGGTTACGACTTCCCAGGAAACCGATCACAGAAGCCGGGTGGTGGACCTTGGGAATAAGCGTCACTCCAAATGGCCAAGTCCACTATTACGCCCGCCCAGGTGTGGAAACACTTACCCTGGACGACCATATCGTATCCCAATTTCCTTACAACTATCGAGCCGAACATTTCAAAACATTCTTCTTCAACATTATCAACGGCGACGATGGAAAAACTTGGTCCATGCCCGTGATCGTGGATGACTCGCGAGTCTACTTCTTGGACACAAACCAACTCAAGATGGCAGCTGATGAAAGTCCGAGCAGCTTTCAACGGCGCTAGCCATTCCAGTCGAAACGTGCGGAACAACCCGACGCTCGCCCGTGCAACGGGACGACACCCAATCCGAGTTCTGACGAACGTGGCTACGATCGTCGCGTTAGAGGTTGCGCAAGGCTTTTGGCAACGGGAACGTGACCTCTTCCTTGCGAATCGTCCGCACTTCGACTGTCGCTTGATGCGACTCGCGCAAGCGATCAATAATGGCCTCGACCAAATGTTCCGGGGCACTGGCGCCCGCAGAAATCAGGACCGTCTCGATGCCATGAAACCACTCCGAGTGCAAATCCTCAGGTCCGTCGACCAAGTAAGAGGGGATTTGATATTCGCCAGCGATTTCCGCCAACCGTTGGCTGTTGCTACTATTTTGACTTCCAACCACCAAGCACAAGTCCGCTTCTGAAGCCAGGATGCGAATCGCCTCTTGCCGATTCTGGGTCGCGTAACAAATATCGTCCTTCGGAGGCGCAGCGATCTGGGGGAACCTTTGTCGCAAGCAACGTATGATGCGGTTCGCATCGTCCACACTCAAGGTTGTTTGGGTCAAATAGGCCAGTCGATCATCCGTCGTGAAGGGCAAAGCGGCGACCTCTTCTTCCGTTTCCACCAAGGTGATCGACTCCGGAGCTTCGCCCATCGTCCCGAGCACTTCATCGTGACCTTCGTGACCAATCAAAATGATATGGTAACCTTCGCGCGCGTATTTGATCGCCTCCAAATGGACCTTGGTTACCAACGGGCAGGTGGCATCCAGCGCGGTCAAGCGGCGATCCTTGGCCAACTGTCGAATTTGCGGTGAGACCCCGTGCGCGGAAAACATCAACGTCGAGCCGACCGGAACCTCGTCTAATTCGTCGACGAACACAACGCCGCGTCCGCGAAAAGAATCGACCACGTAGCGGTTGTGGACAATCTCGTGATAAACGTAGATCGGTGTGGCAAAATGTTTCAGAGCCATTTCTAGGCTTTCGATTGCCATGTTGACTCCGGCACAGAATCCACGCGGCGAAGCAAGGATGATTTTCATGTTCGTCTTCGATCTCGTCGATTGGTTACTAATTGGTCAAGAAGTGGCAAACGTCGCCATCTTGCATGACATAGTTCTTGCCTTCCACCCGCATCCGACCGGCTTCTTTAATGGCCTTTTCTGATTTCAGTTCCAACAGGTCGTTCACGGAGTAAACTTCCGCTCGGATGAATCCTCGTTCGAAGTCGGTATGAATAACGCCCGCCGCCTGCGGAGCCGTTGCGCCCACGGGAACCGTCCACGCCCGAACTTCCTTCTCGCCCGCCGTGAAGTAACTTTGCAACCCCAGCGTCTTATAAGCGGCCCGAGCCAACACGGCCAATGCCGGTTCCGCTAATCCAACAGCCGCCAACATCTCGTCACGATCGGCCGGCTCCAGTTCGGCGATTTCCGCTTCCAATTTCGCGCAAACCGCAACGACTGGCGAGTTGGCCGCTCGCGCGTGGTCGCGGACCATTTGCACAAACGGATGTTGCCCCGTCAAATCGTGCTCCGAGACGTTGGCCACATACAGAACGGGCTTCAAAGTCATCAAACCGAAACTGGCGACACTCTTGAGTTCCTGTTCGGTAAGCTCACATTCGCGCAGCGGTCGCTCCTTGGTTTCAATGAACTGTTGGCATTTTTCGAGGACCGCCAAACGTTCTTTCGCTTCCTTATCCCCCGCCCTCGTCGCCTTTTGCGCTCGCGGAATTGCTGCCGTGATCGATTCGGCATCCGCGAACATCAATTCGGTTTCAATCACGAAGATATCACCCATCGGATCGACGCGACCTTCGACGTGCACGACATCGTCGTCTTCAAAACAACGGACCACTTGCATGATCGCGTCCACTTGCCGGATATGGCTCAGAAATTTGTTGCCCAAGCCTTGGCCTTCGCTGGCACCTTTGACGATGCCGGCAATGTCGACCAACTTCATCACCGTTGGCACAGTTCGTTGTGGCACGATGTATTGGCAGATCTGTTGCAAGCGAGGGTCCGGAATCACGACGATCCCCTCGTTTGGTTCGATTGTACAAAACGGGTAATTGGCGCTTTCCGCAGCTTTCGAAAGTGTCAAAGCGTTGAACAAGGTGCTTTTGCCCACGTTTGGCAAGCCACAATTCCAGCTTCCATGATCTCTAATGTCTTTCTAAACGATTGGTTATCGGTGTTTCCACGTCGAGTCGTTGTCTCCCAAGAGACCGACCCGCGCGAAACTTGTCAAATTATATCTCGGCACACGACCGGTCAATGTAATGGATCGCTCCGCGATCCAACTTCAGTTCGCGGAGCGAACCACTACATGATGACCAGTCGGCAAGGGACAACTCCTTAACGCCAAGCAAATGGTTGTCCCATCAGTCGTTCCGCAGCTTCAATGTACTTGAGGCGAGTGTTTTGGACGATTTGGTTCGGAAGGGGCGGCGGTGGTGAATTCTTGTCCCAGGTCGTTGTTTCCAAATAATCGCGGACAAATTGTTTGTCGTACGAAGGAGGATTTGCTCCAACTTTGTATTGGTCAGCCGGCCAGAATCGCGACGAGTCCGGTGTCAGCACTTCATCAATCAAAATCAACTCGCCGTTGTGCCAACCCCATTCCAATTTTGTGTCGGCAATGATGATCCCGCGAGTTGCCGCGTAATCACGGCCTTGTTCGTAGATCTGGATGCTTCGACGCTGGAGTTCCCGAGCGACTTCGTCACCCAGGGCCGAGACCATCGTGGCGAAAGAAACGTTTTCGTCATGCCCGGTTTCCACTTTGGTTGCCGGTGTGAACAACGGTTGCTCCAACTTCGCGGCACATTCCAGACCAGCGGGTAAATCGATCCCACAAACCCGACCCGTGGCACAATAGTCCTTCCATCCCGAACCGACCAAATAACCACGGACCACACATTCAAATGGAACCACCTCACACTTCTTGACCAAGATGGAACGTCCAGCCAACACGTCTCGGTTCAGCCCCTCGGGTAACGTGATTCGCGAAATATCCGTCTCCAACAGATGGTTGGGTGTCTCGAGTCGCGAAAACCAGAAATTGGAAAGCTGGGTCAGAACCCGGCCCTTGTCCGGAATGGCGGGTTCCAAGATCCAGTCGAACGCACTGATCCGATCACTCGCGACCAGCAACAGCCGATCGCCGAGATCATAAACGTCGCGAACTTTTCCACTTCGAGTTGGTTCCACGGGTCGTATTCCTTTCTGTGGGAGGCCGAATTATACGCATTCTCCCAATTCTCCCAAGACGTCGCAACATTCGCCTGGATGGAGAAAAACCCGAGCGCAATCAACCGTCCAACCGTCGGCGTGCAAAATTCTGCCGAGTAAGTCAGGCTCGTTCGCTATTTTTGGAGTGCGGTAATTCGGCATGCCACAAGGGCTGCGGACGCCTGCCCGACGTGTCTCCGTTCTGTTACAGTTTAGCGTCCTTCTCGGTCGAGGTCTTGGTTCGTGGTTCCAAGCATCCGTCAACTCCGCCGGCGAGTGTTGAATTTTCTACCGTTATTTGTCTGCCGATCGTCATGAGTCAATTCCTTTTTCATCTTCCCGACGGACATTGGATCCCTCCCGCGTATCGACCATGTTTGTTGGCGGCTGACATGATGGAGTCCCCGGTACCCTCTCAGGTAAAGTGGGATGAGGAGCGGTTGACGGTGACGTTGCTGCAACACGAGGCCTGCCGTTTGCACGCGCTGGTTGCGACTCCCAATGGTGCGGCAGTGTTGTTGCCGACAGTGTGGTTGTTTCCCCAATGGCGGCCGTACCGCTTGGAACTGGAGTTGATTCGCGGATTGATTTCGCGGTTGCGTCGCGGCGTTGAAGTCTGGCAGAGCAACGGTCTACCACTGCCCGATTCTCTGCCCCCCGATCTCTACCACCTGACCCACGCGTTCTTGAAGTGTTGGCGAAAACAAAACGATTCTGCCTGTGCAGAGCAATTGTGGCCCATCCTGGAAACCGGTCTGGAACTACTATCCACTTTGCCAAAATCGTTGGCGGATGCCCAAGGCTGTAATCTGTTTCAACCTTGGACCGACGAGATCCCCAAGCCGGACGTCCCGCCGATTCCCAAACTCGATCAAACCGGCAAATTCGGCTCGGGGATTCGCCTGGAGTGTGAAGACTTGGGCTGGAGCGGATTGGAAATCCCTGTGACCGATCCAAAACCCACTCGGCGTTTCTTTCGCTTGCCGCTCATGGCTCGAAAAACCAAATCAGAAAAGTCGCCAAACAGTGAAGAGACGATCCCTGACACGACGGAAACTCGCGCGCGGTTGACTCGCTTGATCGGTTCGTCGCAATTGAAATGGGTCGAGACCGGTTGGTCTTGGAAGCAAGCATTACGAACGGGAAATGGCGATTCCAAAGGGCAGCAAGAAATGACGACGACCTTGCGCGACATCCGCGAACAAGGACGACGAATCATTTGGGGACCGGCGTTGACATTGCAAGAAGCCTGTCTCCCAGAAGGAATCAAGATTGGCAGCGATGGGCTGTCGGTAAGCCAAGCCTTTTCAGCCCATTTGGCCCAACAATTGCCCGGGCTTCTGCCGTACCTGGACATGCTTCACGTTGTGAGCGGCATCAATGGCGTTGGTATCGCTGGATTGACTCCCGCGATTCAATACAACATGGTCCGACACGCCTTGGAAACGATCGCTCGGGTCGCTCCCAACCTATCGACCATGATTTCATTTGCGCAACCCTTGGGCGAACGGTTGGCCTGGAGCGTGGGCGGCCAACATCCCGATCAGTTCTTAGGGAAGCTAGCAAAAGAACGGATCCCAATTCAAGTGATTGGCTTGGAACTGGACTTGGGCTATTTTCCAACCGGAACCCTCCCGCGCGATCCATTGCAATGGGTCATGGAACTCCAGCGATGGGCTGTGTGGGGCGTTCCGATCCTCGTGTTCCTTCGCGTCCCCAGTCGCCCAACCGCTGATCCGAAGCGATTGACCATTGCTCCCGGTTTTCATGCCGTACCTTCAGAAGAAAATCAACAAGCGTTCATCCAAGAGTTTACGCGTTTGTTATCCGCGTTGCCGTGGATCCATGGAGTCATCTACAACCAATGGTCGGATCAAAGCGACCGCTTTGGCGAGTCGGGTTTGAACACGCGTGAAGGCCACCCCAAGCGCTTCCTACGTGAATGGACCGACTGTCCAGAAGCTATCGGTGGATAATCCACTTACCGTTGGGGACTATGAACAAAGATATCGTCCGCAGCCCGCTCATTTCTTTGAGCGACACGGAGACGGCTACTACGCGAGCGATAATTTTCATCGACTTCATCTTCCGTAGGACGTTGCGGCTTTCGCGTGACAACCTCTAGCCGTGGATCATCCCGGAACGCATTCTTCACCAAGCGATCCTCCAACGAATGAAAGCTGATGATGACCAACTTGCCTTGTGGCTTCAGACAGGCCGGCAAGCGTCGTAAAGCGACTTCCAACCATTTGAGTTCTTCGTTCACCGCAATCCGCAACGCTTGAAATGTACGAGTCGCAGGGTCAATCGAATGATTCTTGGATCGTGGCACACAGGTTCGCAACAAGCTGGCCAATTGCAGCGCCGTTCGAATGGGTTTCTGTTGTCGCTCCTGCACAATTCGCCGAGCAATTCGGCGACTAAAGCGTTCTTCGCCGTACTGGTAGATCAGATCCGCCAAATGTTGTTCGCTCATCTTTTCGACCAACAACCACGCAGGCTTGCCCGTCGAGGTATCAAACCGCAGATCCAAATCGCCATCGCTCTGATAACTGAAACCTCGCTCGCGATCCGCGAGTTGGTCACTACTAAGTCCCAAATCCAATAGAATTCCGTCGACCAAAGGGATTTGCAATTCGGCCAGTACTTCCGGGATGTCCGCATAATTTGCCGCGGACGTTTGAACCGGTAACCCCCGGAGTGTTTCCGTCGTCCGAGCCACGGCGGACGGATCACGATCGACTCCAATCACACAACCGGTTGGACCTACCAACGAAGCCAACAGGCGCGTGTGTCCACCACCACCCAGTGTGCCATCTACAATGATCGCACCCGGTTGAACATCCAACGCCGCCAATACTTCCGCCGGCATTACCGGTACATGAATCGTGGAATCAGCCAACTCGGCATGGGCATTGGTCGCATCCTGCGTCATGAGTTCTTTCCGCGGTGGTCACTTGGAGGTCGTCGTTGGGCCGGTTGGTTATTCCCGGCGTCTTTATTTGTCGATGTAATGTTCTTCGTGGGCCCGACGTTTTTGGTCGGCCCGACGTTTTTCGTAGGCCCGACGTTTTTGGTTGATTTTCGTTCGGGACGATAGCCAGTTCCCGTTTGGTGCCTTGACGTGCGTTTTCCCGCTGGCGGGGACTTCGCATCGATTTGATGCACGTATTCGCCAAATTGTTTTCCAGCCGTCTTGCGACGCTTGAGAATCGCTTCGCGCGGTGGCGCTGATGGGATCAGGCAATCACAACCATTCCCGATCAAGTCTTTGCGACCGACGGACAACAACGCCTCGCGAACATCAAAGTAGTTTTCTGGTTTAAAAAATTGCATCAAGGCTCGTTGCATTTTTCGTTCGCGAATCCGTTTGGCCACGTAGACCGGTTTCATCGTGAACGGATCCAATTCCGTGTAGTACATGGCCGTGGCCACATCCAACGGAGCCGGAATAAAATCTTGCACTTGATCGGGCCGGTAACCAGTCCGTTTAAGAAACAAAGCCAAGTCGATCATCGCGTTGATGTCCGACCCCGGATGGCTGGCGATGTAATACGGAATGATCCGTTGCTTCTTACCGACCTTGCGGCTTTCTTCCTTGAACTTGTTGGTAAAGTCTTCGAAGTCGATGTTGTTCGGTTTCCGCATCAAGTGCAACACGGTGTCGCTGGTGTGTTCCGGCGCCACCTTCAATTGGCCTCCCACATGATGCGCCGCCAATTCGTGCAAATATTCCGGGCTCAGGCGGGCCAGGTCCATTCGAATTCCACTGGCCACATTCACTTTCTTGACGCCATCGATCTCGCGTGACTTCTTCATCAGTTGAATGATGGGACCATGATCGGTGCCCAATAGTTTGCAGATCGAAGGATGGACACATGATTGACGCCGACACTTGGCTTCCACTTCCGGGCGAGTACATCGCATCTGATACATGTTTGCGGTCGGTCCACCAATATCGGAGATCGTGCCCTTGAACTTCGGCGACTCCGCAATTTGTTGGACTTCGTTCAGGATCGAGGCTTCACTGCGCGACTGAATGATGCGGCCTTGATGGGCCGTGATCGAGCAAAACGTGCAGCCGCCAAAACAGCCACGCATGATCGTGACCGAATCCTTGATCATATCAAACGCGGGGACCGGTTCTTGGTAAATCGGATGTTGTTGCCGAGTGTACGGCAAGTCATAAATTCGATCCATCGCCATTTGCGGGATCGGAAACTGCGGTGGCGTGACGACCACGGCTTGCCGATCGTGGTATTGGACTAAAGTCCGCGCGTTGTAGGGATTCGTCTCTTGATGAATCAACTTCGTCGCGATCGCAAACTTTTCTTTGCTTTGACAAACTTCTTCGTAGCTGGGCAGCACCAACGCTGGCTCGGGTGGCGATTCACTGGCCCCGAGGCAATAGGCCACGCCACGCATCGAACGAAGATCCTTCACCGACTGGCCCTGGGCCAACCGATGGGTGATTTCCAGAATCGAATTTTCACCCATCCCATAGGCCACCAGATCCGCTTTGCTATCCAAGAGGATCGAACGCCGGACTTTGTCGCTCCAATAATCGTAGTGCGCCAAACGTCGCAAACTAGCCTCGACCCCACCCGCGATCACTGGCACGTTTTTGTACGCTTCACGAGCCCGCTGGCAATAGGCCAGGGTCGCTCGATCAGGTCGGAGGCCAATCTTGCCGCCCGGAGAATACGCGTCACTGTTGCGGACCTTCTTGCCAGCCGTGTAATGGTTGATCATCGAGTCCATGTTGCCGGCGCTGATGGCGAAATACAGTCGCGGGCGACCAAAGGTCTTCCAAGGTTCACACGTCTGCCAATCGGGTTGGCTCAGAATCGCCACCCGATAGCCGGCCGCCTGCAAAACGCGGCCCAAGATCGCCATCGCAAAACTCGCGTGGTCGATGTAGGCATCGCCGGTCACGATCACCACGTCAATCTCGTCCCACCCATATTGGCGGACTTCTTTCCAGGACATCGGGAGAGGGCGTCGATCGGCAATCGGCGGCAAAGGCCCAACCGGCGGAAGCTGGCTGACGTAATCCACCCAATTCGGATCACTGGAGGTGGGTGACCCGGGCGATACGAGTGGCAATGGTTTGATCATAAAGGAGTTGGTCGTCGATGGCTGGAGGCGCGGCCCTTTATTCTGTCCGTAAATCCCCCGCTCCTCAACCGCAAATCGCGAGATTTTGTCCAAATAAACGCCGTCTGGGGCCTATCGCAACCCGAACGCCGGGCATCCGCTTATCAGTCACCTGACGCCGCGACTGGAAGTTCGACCCAAAACCACCCGCGGAGTTCGCCGGGCTGAAATCCCACGGCCTGATCCGCAGGGTACCGATCCACCAACTGCTTTTTGATTTCAGGCAAGATCTGCTCGGACGGCCCATGGCACATCACACACAGCGGCTGCAATTTAATCGGCAGCAAAGCCGCCGCACTCGCGTTTGACAATATCGCAAACTGAGGCTCTTCCGTTTTGGCCTCGATCCAACCTTTAGCCCAAGCGGGAGCCTGATTCGAAGTGTTCCGCAGTCGCACCCCAGTGCGACCGATTTTGACTTGATGATCCGTCGCTACTTTCGCTGCAATGTCGCTGGCTTCTCGTTGGCAAACCACAATCGCGTTAGCAGGACCTTCCCCCATCGCCTCCGTCAATCTTCCCGATAGCGAGGTAAACAGGGCTTCCTTCGCAGCCAACATCGCGGTTTTCTGTCCGTCCGAAGGCGACTTGCCGACAACGACGGTTACCCCATCGTCCGGGCGAATCAAAGAGACGGCGGCCTTTTGTGCTCGTTCTTCTCCTTGGCATCCCCCCAAAACCACCAGGCCGACCGCTACCAAAACCCATCGCCATTCGATCATCCACATTCCTTTCACCGATCAAATCATCGGAAACAACCAAGCCAAAACCACGCTCATGATGCCGCCGGTCAAACCCACAATCGCCAAACATGGGGTCCAAGTCTTGAGGCTTTCCTCCGTGGTCAAAAAGCCCATCTTGGCGTAAATCCAAAACCCGCTGTCATTCATCCACGATCCAAACAGTGATCCACCGCCAATCGCCGTGGCCAAGTAGACCGGATGACAACCCAAAATGTCCGGCGATGCCATCGAAGCCACCATCCCACTGGCGGTGATCATCGCGACCGTACTACTTCCTTGCGCGATCTTGATCAGCGAAGAAACCGCAAACGCCAACACCAAGAGCCCCAGTCCCGATTGGCTATACTGGGCGAACACATCGCGAATGGTGTCGCCAACTCGGGCGACCGTCAACATCGAACCAAACGCCCCACCAGCCGCCGTAATCAGGATGATAACTCCAGCGCTAGCCATGGCCTTTTCGATTTCCTCTCCCAGTCCCCCCCAACCGACGCGCCGCTGCCGCTTCTCAATCAACAGGGCAACGACGGCCGCGATCAGTAAAGCGATGTTCGGGTCGCCCACCAAACCACTCCACATCGACGCCTGACGCAGCGGAGTCTCCCAGTTGTGCGACGGGACAATCCGACCAAGCGAGTCCTCCAGCAACAACCGATTGAGACGCTGCAATTGAGCCAAAGGCATCCGTTGCCGATCCGCCGTCAAGAGCTTTTTGGTTGGACCCGAGGGGCGTAGACCAAAGAACACGTCCTCGACATAAAAGTCTCGTTGCTTCAGTACTCGATTCAACCGCTCCACCATCGCCGCATCGCCCGCCAAGTCCGCGACCGCGGGAATTTTCGCCAATTGCGATTGCAGGTGCTGATGAACTCGTTTGGCCGCCAGTAGCGTGTGAGTGTCGATGATGGGACTTGTGGCATCGGCCGGCGCGCCAACCCCGGCGTCCGCCACCGCAGCCAAATCCGTGGTTTGGATCTGGTCCTGGGGCTTATCCAAGAATTGGATCAGTGGCCGCCAATCGGCCGATTGGTCCACCTTGAACTTGGTTGTCTCTTCCTGATCCGCCAACGTGGTCAACACCGTCGTCCCAGCAATCAACAAGACCGGCAATCCCAACGGCAAGATCGCCATCCACAAGGGCGGCAACTCGGGCGCGGCATGCAAATGTTTGGCCTCGGGTTCTGTGTTCTGGTCATCCAACCAACGCACCGGGACCTTGATCCACCGGTCCGCTAAAAGTGCATAGATCATGCCGGCCGAGGCCGCAAACAAACTGATCACGGAGCCAACGATCAACATCGTGCCGACATTGACGCCCAAATTCGAAGCGACCAACAACGGGCCCGGAGTCGGCGGCACCATCGTATGCGTGGCCGTTCCACCAGCAACCACCGCCAAGAGGCATGCCAAGTAGCGACCTTTGGCTTTTAGATACGCCGAACGAGCCAGCGGCACCAACAAGTAAAACACGGTATCAAAAAAGACGGGGATGCCCACGATGTAGCCACTACCACACAAAGCAAACGGCGTCCGCTTCTCGCCCAGAATATTGACAAATACGTTGACAATACGCTCCGCGCAACCACTGGCGAGAAACGATTGGCCAATGATCGCCGCCAAGGCAATCACCAAACCAAGTCGCCCGGCAAAACCACCAAACTCCGAGCCCACTCGGGTCACCTTCTCGCTCCATTCACCGGCGCTCATCAGGCTCACGACCAAGGCCGCCACGATCAAGGCTAAAAATGCATTTAACTTGAGGCCAATGATGCCAATCAAAACAATCAACACACCCACACACAAAGTCACCAGACTATGCACATGCGCCGACGTCAAAACAAACGGTCGCGCGTCTCGTTCCGCGACGACTGGAGGGTTGCCAACTTGTGCGGGGTCAGCCGCCTGAGGCGCCTTCTCCGCATTTCTTGCGGGCACGATGATCGTGGAATCTTCGCGGGTCTGAGTGGCCGCGATCGGATTTGCGACCAACGAACAAACCCAACTCCCGATCAAGATGCTGATGCAAAATAGGATTCCTCGGCGGACCCGCTGCTTTGGCCAATGGTTCAAATTCATTTGTCTCGCCTGTCTAATCCGTAATCAATGATGCCCAGCAACCAGCTCACGACTGGAGCCACGGCATCCGGCTCCGCAATTCTCGCCCCACTTGTTCAATCGGATGCAACGCTGTTTGTTGTCGCTGTTTGGTTAGTGCCGGCATTCCAGCGGTGACTTCGTCGATCCATTGCCGAGCGAATTCTCCGTTCTGAATCCCCGCGAGCACCTCACGCATGCGTTGTTTGGTTCCCGAGTCAATGATTTTCTCGCCGCTGACAAGGTCGCCATACTCGGCGGTGTTGCTGATCATCTTGCGCATGTAGGCGACGCCACCACGATGCAAGAGATCCACGGTCAGCATCAGTTCATGCAAACATTCGAAATAGGCCAATTCCGGTTGATAACCTGCTTCCACCAGCGTCTCAAACGCTTGGATGACCAATTGATTCACTCCTCCGCACAACACCACTTGCTCGCCGAAGAGATCGGTCTCGGTTTCGGCGGCAATCGTGGTCTCGAAAATTCCGGCGCGAGCCCCGCCCAAAGCCGCTGCATAGGCCAATCCAAGCTGCAAGGTTTCGGAACGAGCGTTCGGGCCCGTCGCAATCAGACACGGCACCCCGCCGCCCAATTCGAACTGTCGCCGAACCTGTGGCCCGGCACCTTTGGGCGCCACCAAGACGAAGTCCACACCCGCGGGCAGTTTCAACAGCTCGTAATGAAAGCTAAACCCGTGACAGGCCATGACGACTTGTCCCGCCTGGAGGACTGGCGCGATCGTTTCCGAAAAGACCGCTCCATGAACTTCGTCGGGCAGCAAGAGATTGACAATCTGTCCCTGCGCCGCTGCGGCAGCAATGGTGATCGGTTCGAAACCGTCTGCAACCGCCGCTTGATACCCCGCCCCAGGCCGCTGGCCAATCACCACATCGATCCCGCTGTCACGCAAATTGAGGGCATGTGCTCGGCCTTGGGCGCCATACCCAATGATCGCGACACGTTTGCCGACCAAGGCCAAAGGATCAATCTCTTCCGGTAAAAATACACGAGTTGCCATGAGGGTAGTGCGTTCTTCGAAATTCGTCGGGCGGTTGTCTGTGCCGACAATAATATCGAATTCACTTCCGTTGCGATACACATTGACTGAAGGACGCGAGAAAAGAGTCCCGGCTAAGAACTCGACCGAATTGGCTCAAACAACCTCTGCCAATCGGCGCTAGGCTCTGTCCCCAAAGGGGTCTCGATCAGAAAACGCTCGAAAGGCGGTCTGAAAGCCTACACAAACGACCTGACGAAACGGAAAAAGGCGAAGGTCCCGCGTGGGAGCTTCGCCTCTTGGGTTGCTTATTGCAATGCTCGATTGCCTAGCGTTGAACTTGGCCGGTCTGGTTGTCCGCCAAACGCAACGTCGTGGCATCACCCGAAAATTGCGGTTTGATGAAGTCCTGGACCGTGGCCAGTTCTTGGAATCCACTCAGGTTTCGCTTGACCCATTTGTCCTGGCTCTTTTCGAAAACGATCAATTGTGGGATTCCCTGGGTGCCAATCAGCTGCTTGGCCAAAGCAGGTTCTTTGTCCATATCGACGTACGCCAAGATGACGTTATCGAAACCCTTTTTGGCTTCCAAAGGATTGATGACTTTGTTCTTGAGCACCTGACATGGGGGACACCACGTGGCGGTTACCACAACGACCAACGGACGCTGGGCCGCTTGAGCTTCCGCGAACGCTGTCGCATACGTCCGATCTTCGGCTTTCGTAACCGTTTTTCCGACGTCTTGAACCGGCTTGGTTTCTTGCACTGGCAAAACCATCATAGCGCCGGCTATCAACCATATTCCAATCGACTGCATGGTATTCCCTCCCTGTCGATAACCGCCTGCGGCGGGTGTTGTATTTGCGGTCTTCCATACCGCGTGTCTGTTATGCATCGTCGCACCGTTACAAGAAACAACGGTCACCGCGCTGGATTACCGCCTTCAACGTTTGGGGCCCTGCGACCAAATGTGACAATTTTGCCAACTATCCACGATGACCGGGCCGGCTGTTTTTTTCGATCCAATCGTTTGCCTCCCGCACGACCGAAAAATTCGGTGGAACCGATTTATGTCGAACCGCACGCGTCGATCCAAGGGTGCCCAGTCCGCGATTGCTGCACGTCGTTCCTTGAAATACGATGAAGCCAATCACCGGCAGCAGCGACGGGGCCTCAGACTCTTTCGGAAAGGCTACGATCATGGCATCGAATGCAATGGACCGCCGAACGTTTGTCAGCCATATGACTTGTAGCTTGGGTTTGCTACCTGGCGCGAATGTGCTGGCTCAAACTGTAAAAAGGGAGCCGCAGACCACACAGGATCAACTCCTGCGAGTCGCTCTGATTTCAGCCGCGAGTTATGGGACGGCCGGGCAAGAACGCGCCAGTGGCTCGAACCACGGGACGGCTTTTGCCACGATATTTAATGGCTGGGACGAAGAGCTGTCCCAAAAATTCACCGGCACGTTTATCCGCTCCGCACGCCAGATCCCCAACGTCTCGGTCACAAAGGTTTGGGATCCCTTGCCCGCCGCTGCCAAAGCCCTGGCGGCCGCATGCAAAATCGACACCGTTTGCGCGACCCCCGAGGAATGCTGTTCGGACGTCGATGCAGTGATTCTGATCGACGACGGCTCGGGGCGACAATGGCAATATGCCGAGCCAGCCCTACGAAACCACATCCCGGTCTTCTGCGACAAACCCTTGGCCATGACCGCCGCCGACGCGCAAAAAATCGCGAGCCTAGCCGCCGAAACTGGAACGAAGCTGATGTCGGCGTCCAGCCTGCGATTTGTTCCCGATATCGTGCGGCTGCGTGAGGAACGTGCCGCCTTAGGTACGATCAAATTGGCGATCGCCACGGGACCCGGCAAACTGGTCTATTACGGCATTCACGCACTTTCGATGGTCTATGCGGTGATGGGCGGAGGCGTTCGCTCCGTACAACATGTCGGCAGCCCAGGGCGACATGTGCTGCGGCTGAAATACCACAACGACTTCGAAACGCTTTTGATCGTGACCGAACAAGATCAATTTCCGATGGGATATCAGCTGCAATTGTTCGGAGACCAAGGCTCCCGCAACATCACGCCTGACTTGACGGACCTGTACTGGTATTTGCTGCAGGCCTTTATCGACTATGTACGAACGGGGCAAGAACCATTCCCACTGAGCGAAGAGGTTGAACTGATCGCGGTCTTGGAAGCTGGCGAGCGATCATTGGCGAACGGGAAGGAAATCAAAATCGAGTTAACCGGTTAGCAGAGCCAGGTCGAGCGGGGATCCGATCGACCAGACGCCGCCAAACGAGTTGACCGCGGAGTATCGTCCGGTCTTGGCGTTAACCGGTTAGCAGAGCCTGGTCGAGCGGGGATCCGATCGACCACGCGCCGCTAAGCGAGTTGCCAGCGGAGTGTCGTCCGGTTTTGGCGTTAACCGGTTAGCAGAGCCTGGTCGAGCGGGGATCCGATCGACCAGACGCCGCCAAACGAGTTGACCGCGGAGTATCGTCCGGTCTTG
>JBGSJV010000143.1:0-9635 GCA_041741535.1 Pirellulaceae bacterium | reverse complement strand
TTCCATAATCGCCATCGAGGGCGAAAAACTTAACTTCTTCGCCTGGCTCGAGAAGATTTTCAAAATTTTCGGCTCGTGTCAATAGACAAACTGCGCGCACAAGTCCCCCAGGGGCTCGGCAGTGCCATTCGTGTCAGGAGTTGATAGCCGCTACGGCCCATCGAGTGCTTCGCACAATGGACTCCTGACACCTATACCAGACCCTAAGTTTTGGATTTGACAAAGCACTAGAGTGGGTCCGATTCGGCAGTCCGAATCTGCATGGCCATTTCGTGGATCGCGCTTTTTGGCAAGTCAGGATACCACGGCAAAAACAAGATTTGTTTCCAACAGGCAATTGCCGACATCGGGTTTTTCGAATCGTCCGCCACCGTAACGACGGTCATCCTGGACTGACACGTGGCGTCGAAGCCGGCCGCACGAAGTCGGTCTCGAACGGAGAGGGGATCGGGAACAAAAATCGGATAGATCCAATACGAATGTGATTCGGCGTGGTGCTGGCCGAGGCAGCTGTCCAGGTATTTGCCCATGGCGACACGATCGGCGATTCGTTGGAAGTTGTAGAACCTCCATCTTCGCTCCAACAATCTCAAGAGCGGAATGGACGGTTGGCGTCGCAACTGAGCCAGCAAATTTGTAGACGAAAAACCGCGAACTGCGGAATTGATCAGACGGTCGAAGTCTCCCCCAAGTTGTTTCACAACCGATTGTGTCCAGCCGGCAAACCACTTGCCCGAAATCATCTTCAGCACAGCAAAGCGAAACACTCGGCGCATGAACGACGTCCGCGATTGAATGGGGTCGGTGGCGAACAGCGCTGCCATGCGTTCACGCAAGGCCGGTGACTTGACTCGCACGACGGCCCCGCCCAGAGCTGTCGCGGTCTTGATCGGTCCGAAGCTAAACATGGCAACGTCGCTATGCGGATCGGCCGGTCCCCCAGCACAACAATAACTTTGCGCGCAGTCTTCAACGACCAACAGATGCTTCTCCGTCGCGATGCTCAAAACTTCATCGAGGGGGGTTCGCCCGCCGTACAAATGGGCGACGACGATCATTTTTGAACGAGGCGAAATCGCGCGACGAAATGAATCGGAGTCCATGTTCCCAGCTTGGTCCGTATCCACAGGCACCGCAACAAGTCCATGCGTTTCAGCGATACGCACCATGTCAGGAACCGTCAGTGCGGAGAACAAGACCTCCGAGCCGTGTGGCAACTGAAGCGCCCGCAACAACAAATCAAAAGCCGACCGCACCGACAACGTGATGAGAAAGTCATCTTGGCTGGCCCAGGATTGTCGGGCCCGCTGAACGACATGCTCTCGCTTGCCCGGGATCAAACCATACAGAATGGCGAACGCCAGATCCAACCATCCGATGTCGAGTCGCAATCGAATCCACATGACCGTCCACCGTTGATCGTGGCAAAAAAGTGCCCTCGCCGAATGGCTTGCTCCGAGCCCATCGCCGATCGTTGGTTGAACGTGAACTTAGATCCAACCACTCAGTGGCTTTGACCCGTGAGGTCGCTATCGTGTTCAAACTTCAGTTCTGGGGCCGAATGGGTTTCGCGCAGTGGGGGCCGGCGACGGTGAGCCAGGGTTTGACTGACCAATGGGTCACGAGCCCGTGTTGGACGTAAGGATCCGCCTGAGCAAATCGCTGTGCGACTTCCGGTGAATCTCCCACAAACAAAAGCAACGAACTCTCGCCAGGTTCACCTACCACGCCTCCCAAAATCAACTCACCGCGGTCCGCTGCCTCCCAGGCCAATTGTAAATGTTGGCTGCGGTATTCGCCGCGCCGAGCAAAGTAATCGTCGGCAATTTCATAGCTCAGCAAATAATGCATCATGGCCCCGTCCGTCCGCCAGCCAATTGCTCGGAGATCAAAAACGCAATCTCCATCGCCTGTTCGTGATTGAGGCGCGGATCAACCACACTCTTGTACGCGCGGCCCAAATCGGTTGCCGTCAGCCCACGCGCTCCACCCACACATTCGGTGACATCGTCACCGGTTAACTCCAGATGAATGCCGCCCAAGGTCGATCCCAATCCGCGATGGATGGCAAACGCCTCCGTGATTTCTCGGACGATCGTGTCGTATTTTCGCGTCTTTACACCGCCATCGGTCGAGACTGTATTGCCGTGCATTGGGTCGCAGCACCACAACACCGTTTTTCCGGATCTCTGAACGGCTTGAATCAAGTCGGGCAACACCCCGGCGATCTTGTCCGCGCCAAAGCGATGGATCAAAGTCAATCGCCCCGGCTCGTTATCCGGATGCAACACATCCAACAGTCGCACCAAATCGTCCGGCTTCATCGAGGGGCCCACTTTGACTCCAATCGGGTTCTTGATGCCGCGGAAGTATTCGATATGCGCGCCATCCAATTGCCGAGTCCGCTCGCCGATCCATGGAAAATGAGTGCTCAGGTTGTAGTAACCGGTGCGCCGGGGCACGGGCCGGGTCTGAGCCTGCTCGTACAATAAATGCAATCCTTCGTGCGACGTGAACACATCGACGGTACTCAACTGGCTAAACGCGACGCCATGCACGGCTTCCATAAATCGCAGGGAGTCCCCAATTCGGGCCACCATTTCGCGATAACGTTGGAACTGCAACAAGTTCTGGGACTCGTTCATGAAGCCCAGTTCCCAATTCTCCGGATGATGCAAGTCCGCAAAACCGCCGCTGCATAATGCGCGAATAAAATTGAGTGTCAGGGCGGCTCGTTCGTATCCGCGCAACAAAAGTTCGGGATCGGGACGACGCTCGGTCGGCGTGAACCCGCTTCGATTGACAATGTCGCCACGATAGACAGGCAAGGTCACTCCATCACGAGTCTCGGTATCGGATGAACGAGGCTTGGCGTATTGCCCGGCGAATCGCCCCACGCGAACCACGCGCTTCATCGACGAAAACGCGAGGACCAAACTCATTTGCATCAAGACTTTCAAATTGCGAACAATCGAGTCCGTGCCACAATCGTCCAAGTTCTCGCTGCAATCGCCACCTTGCAACAAAAACGCGTTTCCAGCAGCGGCCTCCGCCAAAAAGCCACGCAATTTATCGATCTCCCAACTGGTGACCAAGGGCGGCAGTTTCCCCAAGTTACCGACCACCTCCGTCAATGCTTGCGGGTCGTCATAAACGGGTTGTTGAGCCGCCAACTTTTGTTGCCAAGAAGTCGGGGTCCAGGTGTTGGGCTGATTCACAGTTTGCTTTCTGTAGTCGGTGTCACGGATAGGTCGTGGCACGATGGAAGATCGAGATAATGTTGGTTGATGATTTCGGGTTAGGCGAGTGCAAACGGCGGGCGATTCACGCGAAGTGGTTGGTTCTTTTTGGTAGGTACCTGATGGAGGTCGGCGATTCGGCGCGAGACGAACCACGAGATTTGCTCGGCCATGGCCCATGCTCCACCATCGGCGCCGATTCCATTATGCAAGGTCGCCAGAAATTTGGCCAGAACATCCAACGTGAACTCGCGCCGTGCCCGTTCGGTGCAATCGGCAAATTACGAGTTATCGGAATCTAACGACCGCTATCCGGTTCGTGGCGGGGTTCGGTTTGCCATAAGTGCCTGACAAAATAGTCGGCCGTCCGGCGGCGTCCGTAACGACTGGAGCCAACTCCATGACCGCCGCCGGGAACCACCAACAAGTCGAAGTCTTTGTCGGCACGGACCAATGCGTCCACGACCTGCATGGTGGAGGCCGGATCCACGTTGCGATCCAGTTCGCCCACGATCAAGAATAACTTGCCCTTCAAGTTCTTCGCCATGGTCACATTGGATTGTTGAGCATAGTGTTCCTCGATGGGCCAACCCATCCATTGCTCGTTCCACCAGATCTTGTCCATGCGATTGTCGTGGCATCCACAATCGGCAACGGCCACATGGTAATGGTCGCCGAATCCCAATACCGCGCCGGCCGCGTTTTGCCCACCGGCCGAGCCACCAAAAATGCCGACACGAGTTAGATCCATGGCCGGTTCCACGCGCGCGGCGGCTTGCAGCCACAAGATCCGATCCGGAAATCCGCCATCGCCCAAGTTTTTCCAACAGACATCGTGAAAAGACTTGCTGCGATAGTTCGTTCCCATCCCATCGATTTGGACCACAATAAAGCCCAATTCACATAACGACTTCTCCCAACGCGTCGTCCCAAATGATTTGGGCACAAAGGCACCTTGGGGTCCGGCGTAAATGTACTCGATCACCGGATATTTTCGCTGAGGATCAAAGTTCGACGGACGATAGATGACTCCAAAAATATCCGTCGTGCCGTCCCGACCTTTGGCTGAAAAGCGTTGTGGCGGTTGCCAACCCGCGGCCAACAAGCGGCTCCAGTCACCACGTTCTAATTCGCAAACCAAACGGCCCGTAGCCACCTCGCGAACTTCACTGGCGGGCGGCAAATCGACTCGAGAATACGTCGCGACCAGATACTTCTGGTCCGGCGAATAACGAATCTCCTGATTGCCATCGCCACCCGTCATCACCACCAAATCACGACCCTCGAAGTCCACATGACAATAGTGAACATGGTAGGGATCTTGATCCGGATGAATACCACCGGCCGTGAACCAGATCCGCCGCTGTTGTTGATCAACATGTTGAACCTCACGGACGACCCAAGGCCCACTCGTGATTTGATTCTTGACTTGTCCCGTTTGTCGATCAAACAAGTACAAATGATTCCAGCCGTCACGCTGACTGGTCCAAAGAATCTCACCAGTACTGTCGATGTAATCTACAAAGAACTTGCCCGTATAATCGATGAACGTGTCCGAAACCTCGTCCACGATGTTCCGCGTCGAACCATCCGGCCGTAGCCCAATGACCCGCATCACTTGATGGCCGCGTTGATTGTAGCGAAACGAAAACTCGCTCGAATCCGCCGCCCAGCGAAAGTCGTCCACACTCCAAGGGTTGGCAAAGGAACGATTGTCAAAGGTAATGGGCGTGCCGCGTTCGAGATCGATCATGTGTGGTTGCACTTGCCTGATCTTGTCGCCGGGCTTGAGATAGTCCAGTTGATGCAACTTCGGTTGCAGTTGATCCCGGGGAGACGATTCGATCAAATGGACTTCATGCGATTGAGCAGGTTGCTCCTGTAGGGCCACTAGAAACTTCGAATCAGACGACCAAAAGAATTGACCATTAAAGTAGTTTCCCGCATCCGCCGGCAAATCGATGGCAACTTCGCGTTCCGAGTCCAATTGCCGTAGCACGACCCGGTAATCCTGGACGGACGCTTCCCATTGGCCGTTGGGGGATCGGGGCTGCGAACGAGCTGGCTGCACCAGAGCGGTGGATGGCGAAGTCGTGGGACGCTCGGGTGGGCTAGAATTGTTCGGGGACGGACGACCGGAATCGGCATTCGAATCCGGGTTGCCTCTTCGGTAGAACGCCGCTTGTCGCCGCATGGTGCGAGGCACGACAATCTCGATCCCTTCATTTGCGGTGAGCTGTACTTCTTGCCCTTCGAATTCTGCTTCGACCAGAGCCAAGTTCAAACCGTCGCGGTTGCGCACCAGCCAAACATGGCTCCGATACGTGCTCATGTCGTTCGACTGGCCACTGTCGACCACGCCATACGAACGGGGACGTCCCTGTGGGTCGATCCAGAACAATTCGACAGACATGTCGAGCTGATTCTGAAACTTTAGGTTGACCCGTTCGTCACTTGCTCCCGAGGTTTTCAATTCGACCTTTTGCTCGATGGGGACAATGGGAAAATCGGTGGCTGCCACCTTCGCCAAGGTTTGCTTGTCGCGATCGAAGACGAAATGCCGCCCCCCCAACATGAGAAACACTTGTTGCGGAGAATCGCCGACCAACAACTTCGCTGCTCGCCCGTTCAGCGAATCCAAATTCGCCAGCTCGGGATCCAGGTCCGCGGCCCACTGGACCAATTGGGCGGACGTGAACAACAACGATTTTTGTCCCGTTGAAAAATTGACCCAATAATACTCGGACAGGTCCGGCGCCGCATCGGTCTCGTACCACAGCGCATCATGTGCGATTAGCCAATGGGGGTTCACGCGAGTTCGATCCAACAGATCGGAACCCAACGATTCGAAGCGTTCCATTCGCTGATAGTCGGCGGCAGTGCCTTGGCCCCTACTAGACGCCAGCGGCAACAGAACCAAAGCAAAGACAATGCACCAAAACTTGGCGCAAGCGGAAAACCGAATTGTGTGACTGGGTTCAGACTGACTATCAAGCATGGCAGGCGACCTATGCATAGGAAAGGAGTCAAAGCGACTTCGGTGTCGCGTTCGCTAGTATATCGGCTCTCGCCCAATACCGTTCCGTTTGGCACGCTAGTTTAGACGAAGTTGGAACGCTAACGCCCACAAAACCGAGTGACCCAAGCGGATTTGCGCGAGCGTTTGGACGTCAGCACTCGATGAATCGTCCTGTCTGGCGGTTAAGGCGATTTAGCCCGCAACCGCTGGAGCCGTGTAGATCAGGTAAGACGTGTAACCAATGTAGCCCATCAAAAACAAAAAGCCTTCGCCACGACTGATCCGATGCCCCGTCACAAAAACGGGAATACAAATTAAAGCCACAGCAAACATCACGGGAAAATCGCGCGTCAATGCGTCCCCAGACACGGCAATTCCGGTGGTTGAGGCCACCGAGGAAAAACCGAGAACGCAAAGAATGTTAAAGATATTACTACCGACGACGTTGCCGACGGCAATGTCTTGTTGCCCGCGAATGGCCGCAATGATGGACGTAAAAATCTCCGGCAACGATGTGCCGACGGCCACCAAAGTTAGCCCAATCACCAACTGCGACACTCCCAAAGATAGTGCCAGGGTCACGGCCGAATCAATAAACCAATCCGCCCCGGTTGCCAGAAAAACCAAACCCACACCGATCAATATTGAATTGAGAATTACCCCCCACCATCCACTGTGGACAACTTCTTCCACGGTTTCTCCATCGGCAATCGCTTGAGCCTCCAACGCAGCCGCTTCACGTTTGGTTTTCCAACGACTGGCCATCACATTCCAGACGGTGTAAATCACGATTCCAAGTGCCAAACCAGCCCCTTCGATTCGCGACAGACTCTTGTCGTAGCACATCCCCCAAACGATCGCCGATACCAAAATCATGATCGGAAGATCAAACCGAAGTAATTGTTTGGATACCGGCAGTGCCACGATTATTGCCGACACGCCAAGAATTAGCAGAATATTGCAAATGTTACTGCCGACGACATTCCCGATGGCGACGTCCGCCTCTCCTTTGAGGGCTGCACCCATACTGACGACAAACTCCGGCGCGCTCGTGCCAAACGCGACCACCGTCAAGCCGACCACCAACGGAGAAATCCCAATCCGAACTGCCAACTGCGAAGCCCCTCTTACCAGGACCTCCGCGCCGACGGTTAATGCTGCCAAACCAAAAATCAACCAAACAATTAACCAAACTGTCGTATCCACAAAAGGTCCTTGTTGTGCGTTGAATTTGCCCAATGGCTTGCTGGGCGCTAATTGTAGGCCCAGGCCTCGATAAGGCAATTGTGCCTGGCCTAAAACCACTGCTGAAAACTGGCCAGTGCCATTTCCGCCGCTTCACGCTGGTTCGGCTGCGGAAACGCCTCGACCGCCATATAGCCCTGGTAGCCGATCGAACGAAAAGCCTCGGCGATCGGGTCAAAATCCGTCTGCCCTCGACCGGGCACTTGCCGATTGGAGTCCACAAAGTGAACATGCCCGATTCGACTCCCCGCCAACCGCACCGCCGTCGCTGTGCACGTCTCTTCGATATTCATATGAAAAAGATCGGCCAAAATCTTGAGATTTTGCGGCAATCCGTCATTCAAAAACTCAGCGGTGTCCCCCAACGTGTTAAACAAATCCGTTTCATAACGGTTCAACGGCTCGTAAAACAAATGGCGACCACAACCAGCCGCAACCTCGGCCAAATCACGAAGTTGATCGCGCAGCACGTCCAAACACTCGCGACGATCACGGGTACCACAGCGCCCCTGCATCGACCCGATAATGGCCGATCCACCAAGTTCCGCAGCCCGACGAATGATCTCGGCAATGTAGTCCTTCGACCGCTCGCGAATCGTCGGATCCGAGTCGATCAAGGTCAATTGCTGTGTGACCCACCCGCCCCCGGTGCCAATCGTCGACAACTGCATACGGTGCTTGAGCATCAAGTCCTTTAATAATGGAACGTCAATCGCATCCAGATTCGGTGGGAATAACTCAAACGCGGGGTAACCCAATTCAGCCGCCGTCGCCACGGCCTCCGCCAGATTCGGCCCCAACAAAAACGGAGCTCGAGGGCTGTTTGGCAACAAGCTAATGGTCACACTGGGCTGAATCATCATACCTTTACCATGGCTTTTAGGACTTGCTTCTCTGGTTGCAAAAATCCGGGAAAGTCCGCAACGATTGTGGCCAGCGAACTGCGATGGGTGATCCAAGGGTTCGTGTTGATCTTGCCCGCCCCAATCCAACGAATGATCGCGTCGAAGTCTTCGGGCATCGCATTGCGACTGGCGAGCAACGTGATTTCGCGGCGATGCAACAAGGGATGCGGAAAGGAAATGATCTGCGACGTGATCCCGACGTAAACCAAGCGGCCGGTAAACGCAACCAATTCCAAGGCTTGCCCCATTGATTGGTTATTGCCGGTCGCGTCGATCACGACTTCCGCCAGATTGCCACCCGTCGCTTCGAGCAGTTGTTCCAGATGCGACCCATCGGGTTGAACGACGATGACTTCCGGTACACCTAACTTCTTCTGACAGAAATCCAAACGATCCTGTCGTACATCCAGCATGATACAACGACATCCGGCCAAACGAACAAATTCCCACACGGCCAAGCCAATCGGCCCCGCACCAACAATCACGACGGTTTCACCCGGTTGCGGATTGCCGCGCTGGACGGCGTGATAACCAATGGCCAACGTCTCGACCAATGCCAACTGGTCGTATTCCAACTCGTTGCCAACGTGCAACTTGCGAGCAGGAAGGATCAATCGCTCGCACAAGCCTCCGTCCCGATGAACGCCAATCACCTGCAAATCGTTGCAGCAGTTGCCTCGTCCCCGTCGCGAGGCAAAACTGTTGGGATTGTTCATGTAGGGCTCGACGCTGCAACGATCGCCCGGCTGTACACCTTGAACTTGGCTGCCACACTCCAAGACCTCGACGCCCAGTTCGTGCCCCCAAATTCGTGGGTAGCTAAAGAAGGGCATCTTGCCCAAGTAACCAGAGTAGTCCGTCCCACATATGCCCACTTGGTGGACACGAAGCAACACATCCTCCGGTCCAGGTCGACCAGGGTCTGAAACTTCGCAATTTTCAATTTGATGGGGCGCTGCAAATCGAACTGCCTGCATGGGCTGCTTCTTTTCTATAAATCAAGTTCATGGTTCGGGAGTTAGGTGGGCACACAAAATCTCGAACAAAAAGACATGACCGAGGTCTGGTGAAGGTGTCAGGAGTCGATTGTGCGAAGCAACCGCAGGGCCGTTCCCGCAAATGACTCCAGACACGAATGGCACTGCCGCCAGGTATCACGGGACTTAGGTAACGCAGCGACGATGAGAAGTAGCATCGCCAGCGCGCGGGGCTTTGTCAACAAGGCGA
>JBGSJV010000142.1:0-55274 GCA_041741535.1 Pirellulaceae bacterium | reverse complement strand
TGCTAGTTGGTCGACACCAATCGTGCCCAACCAACAACCAGCATCGACGAAAGCACCTCAGGAAAGTCATACCATGTAACCCGTGAAACGAATTCCTAAAATAGTGAGAACTCTCACTTGCAGAATCCAGGACTTCATAGTCGACAGCAATTGCGGCCGTACGCGGGGGAACTTGCGGATCGACTTTGGGCCGTTCTGCGAGATCCCACAGCAAACTCCGAGCGCCGGTTTCGCGCGGCAATTGCCTTGGCCGATTACGTTCCGGAATCGCAAGTGTCTTTGTGGTCTGCCGACGACCTGACTTTGGTTGCTCGGCAATTGGTAACTGCCAACGCGGAATCTCAACCAACGTTGCGAGAAACCCTTCGACCCCTGCATAAGCAAATTCTGCCTGAACTGGCCAGTATCTTTGCCGACACCAAAGCCACGGATGCCCAGCGGCTAGGCGCTGCCAATGCGTTTGCTGACTATGCAACGAACGATATTGAGAAACTAACGGAATTGCTGACCATCGCCACGCCGGAACAGTATGCTGTGTTGTTTCCGATTGTGTCGGCCAGTCCGACGCCCACAACCATCGCGGACCTCGGCAAGATTGTCGCGATTCAACCCGAGGAGGACATGGATACACTCTCGAGGGTACCTTTCGGACAGCGGCGCGCGAATGCAGCGGCGACGTTATTGAGAATGGGCGAACGAGAAATGGTTTTGCCCCTGTTTGAAATGACGAATGACCCCGAGGCGCTCACTCAGTTTGTCTTTCGCTGCCGTCCGCGTGGCGTCGGCGTGGAAGCTTTGCTTGACTGTTTTCAACTCGTTTGCACTGCTCCGATAGACCGGTATCCCAAGCATGCACGCTTCGCCATCCTGTTAGGGTTGGCCGAATTCGATTTGGCCGAGATTCCGGAGACGCGGCGCGAAGCATTGCTAACGCAGTTGATTGCCATGTATGCCAACGACCCGAGTTCAGGGGTGCATGGAGCGGCGGGCTGGCTTTTGCGGCAATGGGGCCAAGCGGATGCGGTTGCAAAAATCGACCAGACTCCCAAGCCGTTTTCGAACGACCGCGAATGGTTTACTTTGGCGATCGAGGTCAAACCAACGATCGATTGGCAGAGCAACGGTATTCCGCGTGATACGAAGAAGAAAAAATTCTTCTATACCTTCGTCGTGTTTCCCGCGGGTGACTACAAGATTGGTTCCCTAGCTGACGAACCGGGCCGGTCCAAGATCGAGACGAGACATGAGGTCCAATTGACTCGACCCTATGCGATTTTGAATCGCGAAATCACCTGGGAAGAATTGGTTGCCTTTGAATCTCGGTACGCGGGATTCATGAATAATTCGAGCGGCCAGCCGACCGACGCCGGCGCTGGTGTTGATTGGTACGATGCCGTCGGGTTTTGTCGTTGGCTGGGTCGACATTCGGGCCTGTCAGAAGCAGAACAAGCCTATCCCGATCCAAAGAAGTTAGATGAAGAGGATTACCCGCGAGAACCGAACCCGATCGCCAATGGGGCGCCAAGGGATTGGCCACTGGATCTTGAACGCCCAGGGTTTCGATTGCCTACGGAAGCGGAATGGGAAATCGCAAGCCGCGCCAATTCGCGAACCATTTACGGTTTCGGCAGCGATGAAGCCGTGCTCGGCCAGTTCAGCTGGTTTCAAGGCAATAGCGATCGCAGAGCGCACACGGTTCGAGAACGACGCCCAAACTTAAGGGGGCTCTTTGATTTGCACGGCAATGTCGCCGAAAGGGTACACGACTGGCATATCGACTTCACCAGCAGCAAAGCGATCGATCCTCTTGGCCCCAAAGAGGGATGGTCGCGCATTCTCCGAGGTGGCAGTTGGCTCAAAATAGCGGCTGCTTGTCGGTCATCGTTTCGTGACGGCTTCGACCCCAACAGCCGCTCGTTCGACGGCGGGTTTCGTTTGGCCATGAGTTTGCCGGCAGAAGCCGATGGGTCGGAGCCTGGACAAGAAGGCGAAGGGGAATAGGTCACACGCTCCGCCGAAGAACGGTAAATCGAATCAACAACGAAACAGAAACCCGAGCGTTGATGGTCAACGGATACGACTGAACAACCAGGACGCCTAAAGTATAGCTCGGGGTTGCGGCATTCCTTTGCCAACAGGTGCGCGCGTCTGAAGACCATTTCGCAAGGGAATTTGGGGACTGGAATTTCAAAATATGGGAAATTCAGTAGTAAGATGCGCGGCATTCATCTGCCCAGATTCCTTTGCCAACACGAGCGGGCGTTTGAAGACGATTGGGCAAGGGAATTCGGGCATGGGAATTACAGAATATGGGAAATTCAGTAGTAAGAATCGCGGCATTCATCTGCCCAGATTCCTTTGCCAACACGAGCGAGTGTCTGAAGACGATTGGGCAAGGGAATTCGGGCATGGGAATTTCAGAAAACTGAATTGGCAATACGACGCGCGGCATTCCTTTGCCCAGATTCCTTTGCCAACACGAGCGGGCGTTTGGAGACGATTAGGCAAGGGAATTCGGGCACGGGAATTTCAGAAAACTGAATTGGCAACACGACGCGCGGCATTCCTTTGCCCAGATTCCTTTGCCAACACGAGCGGGCGTTTGGAGACGATTAGGCAAGGGAATTCGGGCATGGGAATATCAGAAAACTGAATTGGCAATACGACGCGCGGCATTCCTTTGCCCAGATTCCTTTGCCAACACGAGCGGGCGTTTGGAGACGATTGGGCAAGGGAATTCGGGCACGGGTATTTCAGAAAACTGAATTGGCAATACGAAGCGCGGCATTCGTTTGCCTTTCCGTGCACGCGTGAATTCGGGCACGGGAATTTCAGACATTTCGATCAGGAATGGTCGTTTGCAGAATCCTGTTGCCCAGATTGGATTGTGTGTTGGATTTGATTCAAATGTCTTCGAAGGAATTATTGGTTCGCACATTATTGGAGGAGGAAATTTCTATGCCTATCGAATATCCACGTATTTTCCGAAATGTGAGCGACGCCGAATTCGCAGACATAGACCGGGTTGTCATGGGTTGCGCCTTTACGTCACAGAACGAGCTCGGTCGAGTGTGTGAAGAACGAGTCTACGAGAACGACATGGCGGCGCGTTTGCGGGCGATGGGGAAGTTTGACATCCATACCCAAGTACCAGTTATTGTTTCCCATGGCACGTTCAGAAAGATGTATAAATTGGATCTCATCGTGAACGGGGTACTTTATGAACTCAAAGCTTTAGCAATGCTAACTTCCGTCCATGAAGCTCAGGGTTTCAACTATTCCGCGCTGCTCGAACTCGATCGATTTAAGTTGCTTAATTTTGGATCTGCAATCGTTGAGGGAAGACTAAAGCGATGCCCTTTTGCTCGACTGGACCGTCGCGAAGTAACAATCTCTCGCGGACGTTGGAAGCCAATGTCAGCGAAATGCGAGTCACTGATTCAGCAAGCGGAAGAATTCCTTCGCGATTGGGGCGGATTCCTCGAAGCGGCTCTCTACATGGAATCGCTATTGTTTTGGAACGGGGGCGAGGAAGCATGCGCGCGTCGCCTGCCAGTGTATCGCGACAACATTCAACTGGGTCATCACAATGTTCACATTATTGCCGATGACATCGCGTTTGAGGTCACAGCACTGGAAAATCCGGAAGCCTACGAGGCTCAACTGCGCCGGTTGATGCAACTCCTTCCGATCCGCGCTTGGCAGTGGATAAACATCTACCATGCAAATATGACTGTCGTCACGCTGCGCAAGTGAGAATCGAATGACCGTAATTTGTGCACGGAAGGCGTTTAGACCAGGGAATTCGGGCAAGGAAATGTCAGGAAATTGGATCGGGATTGAACCGTTGCGGCATTCCTTTGCCTACCGGTGGGTGCGTTTTAAGACCATTAGGCAAGGGAATTTCAGAAAATGGAATTGGAAATATGAAGCGCGGCATTCCTTTGCCCAGATTCCTTTGCCAACATGTTCAGGCGTTTGAAGACGATTGGGCAAGGGAATTCGGGCACGGGAATTTCAGAAAATGGGAAATTCAGGTAGGACGAAGCGCGGCATTCGTTTGCCCAGATTCCTTTGCCAACCAGTGCGTGCGTCTGAAGACGATTAGGCAAGGGAATTCGGGCAAGGGAATTTCAGAAAACTGAATTGGCAATACGAAGCGCGGCATAGCTTTGCCCAGATTCCTTTGCCAACCAGTGGGTGCGTCTGAAGACGATTGGGCAAGGGAATTCGGGCACGGGAATTTCAGAAAATGGGAAATTCAGGTAGGACGAAGCGCGGCATTCCTTTGCCCAGATTCCTTTGCCAACCAGTGCGTGCGTCTGAAGACCCTTGGGCAAGGGAATTCGGGCATGGGAATTTCAGGAAATGGAATTGGCAATACGAAGCGCGGCATTCCTTTGCCCAGATTCCTTTGCCAACCAGTGGGTGCGTCTGAAGACCCTTGGGCAAGGGAATTCGGGCACGGGAATCTCAGAAAACTAAATTGGAAAGACGAATCGCGCGGCATTCCCTCGCCAAGATTGTTTTACCAGTAAATCGGCGGTAATTCGGTTAAGGTAAGTAACTTACTTATAAAAATTGGGTCAATTAGATTTCTGTCAAATTGTGATTTATTTCCGATTGCTCCGTGACAAAAGCAAAGTCTGGGTCGGGCGTTTTTAGTTGAACCGCGGCGCAGCTCATGCAATCGGTATTCCTGGTGCTCGCTGCTTTGGCTTTTCGAGTCTCAGCGTTCGATCCGCCCCTCGATGGATGTAGGGTCCCGGCTTACACTAGCGTCGGGATTTTGAGGGGCTTTTGTTGTGATGAACGGATTTAGTGTCGTGCCAAATATTCAAGCTTTTCGGGGTGTGCGTTACGATCTGGGGGTGGTTGGATCGTTGGCGGATGTGGTCGCGCCGCCGTATGACGTGATCAACTCGGGCCAACAAGAGGCTCTGTACAATCGCCATCCGAAGAATGTCGTTCGGTTGATCTTGAACCGAGACGAGCCTGGGGATGCTCCGGGTTCCAAATACGAAAGAGCCGGTCATTTCCTGCGGTCATGGCTTTCAGATGGAACGCTAGCAGTCGAAAACCAGCCGATGCTTTACGTGTACCATCAGGTGTTTTCGTGGGGTGGGCAGACGTTTACTCGGCGCGGGTTTCTCTGTCGAGTTCGCTTGGAACCGTTTGGCACCGGGAAGATTTATCCCCACGAAGAAACCCATTCGAAGGCCAAACAGGATCGCTTCTTACTGACCACGGCGACTCGGGCGAATCTGTCCCCAGTCTTTGGCATGTATCCCGACCCAGACAACTCGATTCAGATGACCTTGGACATGGCGGTCGCGGCGACCCCACCAGTGGAAGCTACCGACGATCTGGGGGTGGTACATCGGTTGTATCCCCTGCCCGGGGCTCAAGTTCAGGCCAAGATCGCGCAAATGATCGCCGACCGGGAGGTCTACATCGCGGACGGTCACCATCGGTACGAGACAGCCTGCAATTACCGCAACGCTCGTTTGGAGTCCGGCGATCATCATCCCGACTGTGATTACGTCTTGATGATGTTGGTCGGCATGGACGACCCAGGCTTGATCGTTTTGCCGACCCATCGGCTGTTCCGCGGCGTTCGTCCGATGGATCAGGCGGAATTGGTCCGAAGCGTCGGAGCGTGTTTTGAAGTAAAGACGTTTGGTCACGGCCCTGAGGCTGCGGCGGGGTTATGGGAGGAAATCGAGGTCGGCGGTTCGCAAGAAGTCTTGGGGATCTACACGGCCAAAGATGATTGTTGGAGTCGATTGGAATTGACGACCGAAGGCATGAGCCGTTTGGCGGAAATCGCACTGGAGCACTGCGACCAATGGCGCGGGTTGGGCGTGTCGATTCTACACCGGTTATTGATCGACAATTGTCTGGCGATGACCCAATTGCCAAGTCCGAAGTACGTCCACTCGGTGGACGAAGTCATTGAAGGTTTGCGGCGCGGTGATGAAGTTGGCCGCGACGCGACTGGACAGAGCGGGGACGGCCAAGCGTTTCAACTGGCCGCGATGGTGATGCCGGCTTCGGTCCAGGATATCGAGGAAGTCAGCCAATTCGGCGAACGGATGCCGGCCAAGAGCACCTACTTCTACCCCAAGTTATTGTCCGGTTTGGTCTTCAACCCGTTGGGGTGACGCAAATTGCCTGCGTATGACAAACCCGATCCATGGATGTCGACCCGCTGAAACCGAGGCTCGGAAAAGTGGATCGTGCGATCTCGAGGTGTCTGTCCCCAAGGTTGTCCGTTGGGATCGTGCGATCTCGAGGTGTCTGTCCCCAAGGTTGTCCGTTGGAAGTCATCCTCGCGACCCGTCGCGTCCAATGGGAATCACTCGAGATGTCTTTCCCGACGTATTGAGGGACTCTGCTGTTTTCTCCGTCATGGGACTGCTGGCGTTTCCCGTGGAACTGCTAGCCGTTGCGGCCTTTCCTACTCGGACGCTTTCTTCCATTGGTGTTCCCGGGGACATTGCCTGCGGATGGCAAAGCCGATCTGCGGATGCCCAGGTTTGGATGCCCAGTCTCGGCGATCTTGTCTGTGTGACCGCGAGTTGTCTGTCCCCGGTTTTTCATCGGCCTTGTAGGTGCGGACGCTTTCTTGCCGTGGCAGTTGCCTGCGGATGGCAAAGCCGATCTGCGGATGCCCAGGCTTGGATGGCCAGTCTCGGCGATCTTGTCTGCGTGACCGCGAGTTGTCTGTCCCCAGGGAACTTGTTTGGGTGACCTAGAGTTGCCTGTCCCCCGCAATCTGTCCCTCGCAATCACATCCTGATGTCCGAAATATCCGCAGTCCGGCATTGCCATCCGTTTGCATAATCGAAGATGGCAAAGCCGATCTGCGGATGCCCAGGCTCGGTTGGCCAGAATCGGCGAGGTTGATTGCGTGACCTCGAGTTGTCTGTCCCCAGCAATCACATAGAGTTGTCTGTCCCCAGCAATCACATCCTGTGGTCCTAAACATCCGCAGTCCGGCATTGCCATCCGCAGGCAAAATCGCGTGCAATTCGTGTCGACACTCGAAGTCTTAACCACCCAAGGAGTGGGTTTCACGTGGCACCCAGTTTACATGACCGACCTAAATTGCCACGTCTGCCAGCGATTTCGAGTCAAACCAGTCGCTATTCGTATTACGGATTTTGGACTGCTGGATTAGAATTCGCACCCAACCCCTGCCACGGATCGGCCGGGGGACAAACAAGTTCCTTTACTAGCCAGACATGGAGGTCGAGCGGTGGGTCGCGTCTTTTGTATCGCGAACCAGAAAGGCGGCGTGGGTAAAACCACAGTCGCTCTCAACCTGGCAGACGCCATTGCCAAGGCGGGCCAAGAAGTTCTGCTCGTCGATTTGGATCCCCAATGCAACGCCACCGGCGGTTTGGGGCATCGACCGCTCCCCCGACACCCGCTGGTTTCCGACCAACCCTTGGCCGACGGACTCCTCGAATGCACGACTCCCGGCCTACGACTTCTGCCCGGTAGTCGCTCCTTCTACGACATCGACCAGTTGGCGACGGCTGGAACCACCGCCTCCCAACAACTCGTGTCGCACTTAACCAATTGCGGGAACGCCAACGACTACGTCATCCTTGACTGTCCCCCATCTTTGGGGCACCTCACTCGGGCGGCCTTGGCAGCCAGTCACGAGGTGATCATGCCAATCCAATGCGAGTACTTCGCGATGGAAGGGCTGACCCAAATGATCGAGGTCATCCGAGACGTGATGCGGCAACCGGGCCGCAACCTGCAATTCGGCGGGATCGTGCTGACCATGTACGACCCAACCCTGGAACTCACCCGTGAAGTCGACGAAGACGTCCGCGAATTCTTCGGCGACATCGTGTTCGAAACCGTTATCCCTCGTGATGTTTCGGTGCCGGAAGCCGTCAGTCATGGACAAAGCGTCCTGGACTACGCGCCTCGTTCCCGAGCCACTCGCGCTATGATTGAACTTTGCTTGGAGGTCATGAACCATGAATAATTTGAAGAAGCGTCGCTTGGGCCGAGGATTAGAAGCTCTGCTGGGGGCGACCAGTGAACCGTCTGCCGCACCCGATCGCCCAACTGGGAGTCTGTCTGATTTGATGGCATCGGGGCAAGTTGCACAGCCTCCCTCCAGCTACGTTGCTCCCGCTCCAGCCGAGTCCTATTCCGGACCGCTCCGACCCTACGGCGAACCGACGAGCGAGAATTCCTCGGACTATTTGGCCGCGTCAACTTACGGAGCACAACCCACGAACCCAGCCCTTCATCAAGTCGCTCACGTGTCCCTGCATGCTAGCACTCCCGCCGCGTCTCACGCCGATCATGACGGGGCCGCTGCTGAAAACACGTTGCTGCAATTGCCGGTATTGGACATTCAAGAGAACCCGTTCCAGCCGCGGCGGGTCTTCAGTGAATCGGAAATCGCGTCGCTCTCGGAGAGCCTCAAAGAGCACGACATGCTCCAGCCGATTCTGGTGCGAATCGTTAAAGGAAAGTACCAATTGATCAGCGGAGAGCGGCGGTTGCGTGCCGCGATCCAAGCGGGCTGGAAGACGATTCCGGCTCGGGTCCGCGAGGCCGACGATCGATTGGTCGCCGAACTAGCGATTGTCGAGAACTTGCAGCGCAAGGACTTGAACGCGATCGAAAAAGCGCTGTCGTTCCGACGCTACTTGACCGAGCACCACGCGACACAAGAAGAATTGGCCAATCGATTGAAGATCGATCGATCGACCATTGCCAACTTGATGCGGATCTTGGAGCTTCCTGAAGTCATCCAAGAGCACGTAAGCCACAACCGGATCAGTGCGGGACATGCGCGGGCGATCTTGCCATTGGGCGAGGAACGCGAGCAGTTGGACTTCTGCCGGCGGATCATCGCCGAAGGTTGGAGCGTACGTGAAGCGGAACGTCGAGTATCCGAGCACATCAATCAGCAAGATGGACCTAGCGTGAAGCCAAAGCGCAAAGTTGGCAACCCACAGATCGAATCGCTGGAGACCCAAGCCAAGCGCGCCTTGGGAACCGTGGTCCAGATCAAAGCCAACGGCCGTGGTGCTGGGCGAATGATCATTCACTTCAAGAACGACGCCGAATTTCAACGCATCTTCGAACAAGTTTGCCAAGAACGCGGCATGTTGGCCAAAGTGGCCTAACGCCGCCTCGCCACCAGAACCGACGTACCCACCCCAAAGCACCAACGGAGCCACGCTGGCCAGAGCGTGGCTTTCACTCGGTATACTACGGGGGTAGGTCCCTAGCCAGATCGTTCGCGCATGCTGGAGTTCCCGGTCGAAGTTTCAGTGTCATGGCGAGAGAATTTCAAATGAATCGCCTACGGGAACGGGATCAGGGGACAAAGGCTAATCTTCGAATTCAAGTATTACGGAACAATTTGGGTACAATTTGCGAAATTCCGCGACGGCTTCTGCGTTGATATTGGTGCAGTTGGCAATGACGATTTGATTCAGGTTCGGGTGTTGCCCTAAAGCCAAGAGGCTGTTGGATGAAAACGCAGTTCCACTTGCATTGAAATAGTACAATTTTGGCGACGAAAGGACACAATCAAGCAGTTCTTCGTCGCTCAGATTCGTGTCGTTTAGGTATAAAAAGCGAAGTTCCGCTAATTGAGAGAAACTTGGCAACCACTCCGTGTCGACCCCCGAGCGATTGGTGATGCGAATTTCGTACAAATCTGGGCAATGCGAAAAAAGCCGTTCGAATGCTGAACGATTTAGCATTCCCCCATTGCACCAGAAGTAGTGAAGTTTGGGCGGAAATTTCTCAAGCTTCAGAATTTCATCTGGTGAAGCGATCGGTCCAAGAGTGATGCGTTCCAGCGTTTGGATGGCAAACAGGTCCCGCAACAGCGTCGCGTCCTTCGTGCGGTTCTCCAGAACACTAACGGCGTAAATGGACCAGTCGGTCTCTGGCAATTCTGTAGTGAACGTCGCGGTGCGCAACGGGCCGACTTCTAACTCTTCCAGACGATGTCCTGGGTCAGAAAATTGAATAAAGTTCCCGCCCTCTGGCCAAGCATCGAGAATTCGAGCAGCGACGCGACGCAGTTCGCCCAATGGCGCAATTTCCGGTGCAACAGCGTGCGGCAAATTGCTCAAGTCCTTTTCCCGCCGAGTAATGACAATCGTCGTCTCCCGTCCATTCGAAATAGTAACTTCGTTTTCGGATACTTCGAACTTGTCGGCATCCAGACCTGACAGCGTGATCCGCCAAGTTCCAGCTGAAAGCTTGAAATCTGTGGCCGACAACTGTTCCAATGCGAGCTGTTTCGAATCACCGTCCGCCTCCGCGACAATGCTAATTTTGGCGTTGGGATCGTCACATTGAATGATTAATTCACCGCCGTTTGGCAGTTGTAGTCGGATTAGAATTCCCAATATTCCGGCAAAAAACAACCATCCCAACGCAATCAACCAACCACGAGACCAATGTCTACTAACCGAATTCGATCCAGTTGCAACGGTTGGTTCTTGCACCAGCGCCACGGTTTTTTTACTGACCATCATCGGTCGAGCCGATTCTTGTTCGAGCGTCGGATACACCAGTTCGGTATCTGCGGATGTGATTGCCACCGGCTCGATGGTCGCCAATCGCTTCACCGCGTCCGGAGCCGCCCATTTCCGCAACTCGTCAGCTAAATCCCGGGCGGATGCTAAACGCACTTCGAGCGTTTTCGCCAAACAGCGATCGATAATCTCGGCCAATTCCGCCGGTGTATCTGGCCGACTATCACGGATCTTCGGAGCCGTCATGTTGAGAATCTGAATCCCGTGTTCCCACGGGCTCTCGCTGGCAATCGCAGGAAACGGTGCTTGACCCGCCAAAGCCGTGTAGAGAGTTGCCGCCAACGAATAGACATCCGTTCTCACATCGACTCGCGTGGCGTTTCGCAACTGTTCGGGAGAAACAAATTCGCGAGTCCCAACAAATTGCCCATGCCCTGTTAACTCGGGAGTGGCCTCTCCATTCGTCGGACGAACAAACCGAGCCAATCCCAAGTCCATCACTCGCACGGCTCCCGATTCATCAATCATGAGGTTGCTGGGTTTCAAATCGCGATGCAAAATTCCCTTTTTGTGGACGTAATCCATACCAAGTGCGGCTTGCCTGACGATTTCACACGCAGTCCCCACAGACAAGACCAATCCACGCAGTCGTAGGGCGGAAATCCACTCGGCTAAGTTCCGGCCCGTTACAAAATCCATCACCAAAAACGGGATGCCTTCAAATTCGTCGACGTCTTGAGCCGCGACAATGTTTGGATGGTTTAGCTCGCCAAGTACTTGGGCCTCTTGCAAGAATCTCGCCGTACATTGAGCATCCGCGGCCAAATCTTGACGGATGATTTTGATCGCTTGAATTTTTCCAAGCCGCAAGTTTCGGGCTCGGTAGACCCGTCCCATCCCGCCCATTCCAAGCTGCCCCAACAATTCGTACCGACCAAAGTTTTTCGGAAAGACTTCTTGGTTCTCCAAGCGGTCCACGATCGAACGAACAAACGTTAAATCCTGGAGTTTCGACATGAGCGTTTCACATTCCGGGCTAGTAAGCTTTACGGAAAGCCCAATGGGCTCCAGCGATGAAAGTTGTTGAAACAACCAATTTTGGTCTTCATAACGCTCCAATGCGACGTTCAAATCACTCTCGGAGTTTGACGCAGAACCGTCGGACTCTTGCCAATCGCGCGGACGGTCGGAACGGTCAGCGAATTCGGAATTCGGTTGTTGGGTCAAGATCCCAGTTCCTCCAATGGTTGGATAACGCACCTAATGTTAGAACGAACTTGCGTTACGGGAAAATTTGGTGGCTATTTGAACAAACGGAGTTAGGAGAACATTTCGGCGAGTTAAAGCAGTTCAGCCAGCACTTCTCGGAGTCGTTCACTGACTCGAAAGACCGCCTGCCGGACCGCACCCGTGGAAATACCGAGCCGCTGAGCGACCTCCGCGGTGGACCTTCCTTCGACCCTTACCATCCAAAATGCCAGCCAAGTTTGCTCCTTGAAGTCAGTGCGGATAACCGCCAGGGCTCGATGTAGAACCATTTGCGAACTACACCACTCGTCAAGATCCTCGCTGTCACTGACTTGGATCGACTCGAGATAGCCTCGAAAGTCCGAACCGCCCACCGCAGCAGGGCGATTTTTGTTTCGCCTACAGAATTCGGCAATTTCATTTCTTGTAATCGCGGCGATCCAAAAGCGAAATCGTAACCGCTCGCCATCGCGGCGGAACTGATCGATTCCCGCGAAAACCTTGGCAAAAACATTTTGAGTGATGTCTTCAGCATCTGCTAAGGAAAAACCGGCGTTTCGGCAGCGAGCAAAAACAAATGGCGTCCAGATTCGAACCAGACGAGCCCAGGCCGACGGATCTTGCCGCTGAACGCCGTCAATTAGGCTGATTGAAGTGACCGCAGGAAGCCCCACTGGTTGCTCATCGGAATTGGTCGATTCCGTCGTCATGGTCGGACTCATCACTCCTGCGGAAGTGGGTTACGATTTGCCCCAGTTTACCTGACCGTCTCATAGTTCGCAACCAAGTCTAACCCTATCCGCCAAAGCAATCCCGCAATGCAACTAACCTGCCTGATCAATTCGAACAAAACTTCCGGACGATTCTTTCAGCCTTCTCCATTTTTGTGTGCTAAACTCCTCGGCAACTTCGAGACTTGGCGAGGAAGTCAACCTATCCTTCGCAATCGTTACAATCGATACGCGCGAAACAAAACGCTCGTTCGACTTAGACTTTGCTATCTTCCTGGGCTGCTTAATTAATCAAAGCTACTCAAGTTGCCGAATTTATGATGCAAGGACACGACATGCAGTCGTGAGAAGTCAGGATAGCTTCTCTCGAGCTGGCGGCTGTTGGAAAGGTATCCCGCAAAGACAACCTTGACGGCAATTGTTGTGAAATAGGGAATCGGTGTGACGAACGGTTCGTCGTGCCAGATGACCGCATCCACGGTTTAGTTTGTCAGTAGGAGACACACAATGAAGATGGTACGTTGTTTGCTGACGGTAGTAGCAATCGCTACGTTGTCGGCCAACGCTGCTTGGGCTGACTGCTGCGGAGCTGTGAATTACAACAGCTGCGGCCCAATCGCTTCCGATGCCGGATGCGACTGCGGCGGAAGTCAAACGGTCATGCGCACTCGACGACGAATTGTTTGGGAAACCCAACAAGTCGAAGGCGTACGAAACGTTATGCGAACGGTTTACGAAAAACAAATGGTTAACGTAAGCCGAGTTGTTCGCGAAGTATCGTACACGACGCAAGAATACACCGTTCGTCGTCCGGTTCGTGAAACCACCTATAAGACAGTGAACTACACTGTCCGTCGTCCGGTCTGTGAGACCGAAATGGTAAACTACACGGTTCGTCGCCCAGTATGGGAAACGCACCAAAAGGAAGTGACCGTCAACGTTCGTCGACGCGTTACTGAAAACCACAGCAAGACCATCATGGTCAGCGTTCGCAAGCCAGTTCAAGAAACGGTCATGCGATCGGTTCGCAAGGTTGTCACCGAACAAGTTCCTTACACTCGTGAAGTCACGGTACGTGGCGGTCACTGGGCAACGGAACAAGTGACGATCCCAGGTCGTAGCTACAGCAAGCGAGTTCGTGGCCAAGGCGGCTTCGAATTCGATCCTTGCACCGGCTGCTGCAAGTGGGTTCGCGGATGCCCAACCACCGTTTGCTGCACGACTCCTGACCGAGTTGTTTGCAAGCGAGTTTGGGTTCCAACTTGCGAAACCAAAACCATCTCGGGCACCAAGTGCTGCCGCCGAGTGGTTTGCGAAGAAGTTCCAACCTGCGTCACACGTTGGGTTTGCGAACAAGTTCCTAAGACTGTGAACTACTGCACCACCAGCTGGGTTTGCGAACCTCAGACCAAGACGGTTTGCTACAAGACTTGCAGCTGGGTTTGCGAAACACGCCAACGCGAAGTCAAGCGAGTTCGCATGGTTTGTGAGCAAATGAGCAAGCAAGTTCCCGTATGCACGATCAATTGGGTTTGCGAAACTCGTACCCGATGCGTGCCTCACGTCTCTTGCAAGACCGTATGCGAACAAAAAGAAGTTTGTGTACCGAAGCGAGTATGTGAGCAAGTCCCTTACACCCGCTGCATCCGCGTTCCACGCGTCGTGTGCGAGGAAGTTCCTGTAAACGTTTGCTGCCGTCCAGCCATGGGCCGAGCATTCGTAGCAGGTCTGGGTTCTCGACTACGCGGCCTGTTCAGTGGATGCGGTAACGGTTGCGGTGACGGATGCGATGCCGGTTGCGACAGTGGTTGCGGTGCACCAGCAGCTTCGTGCTGCGGCGCTGCCAACTAAGCCAACCTAACTTGCAATACGTCCAGCAGTCGAATCTGGCTCTGAACGGAACCAAGAATATTAAAGCCACCCCTCTTTGTAGCAGGGGTGGCTTTTTTTGTGGAATTCGGCGAACTCCGTTGTGCGATCAAATGTCGTGGGCCAAGTCGCGTTCACCGGAGCGTGGTGTCGATTTGGAAAACGTCCCTGGCCGTGATTGCTTACCCGGTCACCGATGGCGTTGCGAGTTTTGCGGTCCACGCACTCACGAACGTAGTTACACCGCCGACCAAGTTCTGGTGATCTGCTGTTATAAATGGCTCAAGCCCTAGTGCAAAAAGCGGTCTGATCTAGAATGGGATCAGCGCGAAGAGAAAGAATCGGAATTCCCCACACAGCCCGGCAGCCATGAAAGTCCAATTTCATGATCAATACGCTTTATTTGCCTGAGCTGCGCGAGATGTTGGCGGCCCAGGATCGAGAAGGTCTCCGAGTGTTCTGCGAAACACTTCACCCCTCTCAAACAGCCTCCTTTATGGAAGGCTTGAAGGCCGAAGAGCAATGGCAAGTGCTGCGCGAAACCGATCTGGATCATCGGACCGACGTTTTTTCCTATTTGGATTGGAACCGCCAGGTCGAGATCCTGGCGACCCAATCGCCCGCGGAAGTCGCCGAAGTGGTGGCTCATTTGCCGGCCGATGACCGCGTCGATCTTCTGGAGGAGGTTCCAGCGGACGTCGTCGATCAGTTGCTGTTGCTGCTGCCCCCCTCCGAGCGTCGAGATATTCTGCGCTTGCGACAGTATCCCGAAGGAACCGCCGGAGCGATGATGACCACGGACGTGGTCCGGCTGACGGAAACAACCACCATTCGGGACGCGTTGAACGAACTATCAAATTCGGCCCATAACCTGGAGATGGTCTACTACCTTTATATTTTGGACCAAGACGGATACCTACGTGGTGTTGTGTCGGCGCGAGAAATCTTGTCCGCCATGCGGTATCCCACTCGTCCGCTCAGCGAAATCATGAACACGGACGTGATCGCGGCTCGGGTTACCGACCACCAAGAAGATGTCGCCGAATTGGTCGCCAAGCTGGACTTGTTGGCTGTCCCAATTGTCGATCCCAGCGGCCGTTTTCTTGGCATTGTCACGCACGACGACGTGATCGACGTCGTGTTGGAAGAAGCGACTGCCGATGCACAACAAATGGCAGCGGTCCAGCCGTTGGAAGCGCCCTATTTGCGAACGGGTTTGTTCGAGTTGGCTCAAAAACGCGGGATTTGGTTGGTGATCCTGTTTTTTTGTTCGCTCTCAACGGCTTTTACTTTGCAGCACCTCGAGTCAGAACTCCTGCCCTGGATGGTGGCCTTTGTGCCGCTAGTCATTAGCGCCGGTGGCAATTCCGGGGGACAAGCGGCGACCTTGATCATCACGGCAATTGCCCGCGGAGAATTGTCGTTGCGGGATTGGTCGAAAGTGATCGGCCGCGAAATTCGCATGGGTTTCATGCTCGGTGGAACTCTGTTCCTGATCGGATTGGTCACGATGTGGCTCTTTCCCCAGGTCGCCGCATTGGGTTGGATGGCGGTCCTGGTGGTACCATTGACCCTGAATATCATCGTGATTGCAGGAACCTTGACCGGGGCGACCTTGCCATTGATCTTTAGTCGCATGGGATGGGACCCCGCGATCATGAGCAATCCTTTGGTGGCCGGGATCATGGACGTGATGGGAATTGTCATCTACGTCAAAGTCGCCACCCTGATCTTGCCCGCAGTGACCTAATGAACTGTTTGGAAATAACTTTCCGATTTGGGAGAGTCCGACCTTGGTCAATCCGAGAACTCCTATCGTCGAATCTGCCGCGACTCCAAATGTCCTGAGCCGCCAAATGGCTGAACCGCAAAGCGGCAAAATGCGAGCGTTTGGTAATTCCCACGGATGGCAATGCCGAACTTCGGATGAACAGTCCGCGGACACTTCCTTGACCGACAGCAACTTGTCCGACTCCCACGGTCTAACTTCCGAGCTGATACTTTGACGATCTACAATTCGATACCGCTGTCCGCGAATGTATTCATCCGCAGATCGGCTTTGCCATCCGTGGGAAGTCCGTCTGCCAGGCAAATGATCGTTTTTGGTTCACACGCGGCTAAGAAATGAGTATTGGAAAATGGAAATTGAAAAATGCAAAATACTGACGGCCATCATTTGCTCGCGGAATGCCTGAAACTAGACGTTTGGTACCTTTTGAATTTTTCATTCTTCAATAATCATTAATCATTCAAACGCCAGAGCCGGCAACGGTCATTTCGGAGCTTTCGAAGTTCGAAATCCGGAACTTATTTCGCGACAAATCCCAAGCACCCTACATCGGGCTCCGCCAAGGTATGTCACGCGTCGAATTGACCTATTCGTACTCAGTCACAGGCGGTACTCGTACTCAGCCACCGTCGGTAATCTTACTCGAATGATCGCGTCAATCGAGTAGAAGTAGGAGTAAGAGTACCGGCTCCCGAAGTAAGCAATCAAGATAAAGCAAACCGATCCCGGCGATCTGTGAGAAGCAACCCATGGAATATTCAAAATAGTCGGGACAGCAAACGTCAGCCCGTGTTAACGGCGCATGCAAACGGCCAAGAAACACTCGGCCAAATGTTGGTTCTCGTCGGTTGTTGGCACAATTCCTCTGGGTTGCTGCCGATTGAATTCAAACGAAGTCCCCGAGTTCTGATTAAACAACTCAAGAACCTCAAAATGAGGTTGCAAGGCGTTCAAGAAATCTTGGCGATCGTATTCACGCACATGATGTGGAGCGATTGCCAACGGCCAAAGATTGGGTGTTGAACAAACCAATCGTCCACCGGGAGCCAAGATCCTCGCGAATTCGCGGAGCAACGCTTGGTCATCTGGTACATGTTCGATTGTCTCGAAGGAAACGACCAAGTCACAACAGGCATCCTCCAGACCCGTTGCTTCGCCTGACGCTGCGATAAACCTCAAGCCCTCGCCCCCGTGCTGGCTCGATGCATATTGAATCGCTTCGGGACAAATATCGATGCCGGTGACGAACTTGGCACCGGCCTTCTTCAGATGTTCGCTGCCGTAACCGGTACCGCAAGCCAAGTCGACAACGCGGCAGTCTCGACCATAGGAACTCGCAAAAATGTAGCGATCCAGGTGAAAGTCGGCTCGCCCGGGATCAAAGATGGGCACCGTCGGATCCATACGTTCCGACTTGTTTTCCATCAGCCATTGAATTTCAGGCCGGTATTGGACGTAGGGCAACAGTCGTTCAAGCTGGCCGATGCGATCGCGCAAATCTTGAAGTTGTTGGCGTTGGTTTTGAATGTACTTGAGTTGTTGCTGGACTTGCTGTTGCAGATCTGCCACGACGGAAGTTGGGCTAGTACCCGCGGCTGAATTGGATGAATGGGCTTCGGCCATGACTCTACAAGGACTCCATTACGTAACACTCCGTAGCGCCGAACCCACTAGGTTCGCGCGGTTCGGATTATAGACAATGGAGTTGGATCGTGCGATTAGCGTTAGGACAACGATGGCGAACTTGGAGCAACGGAGGTCGCACTGGTCGGTAGCAAAATCGGAGGATTTTCGGTCGTCCGATGGTACCCCAAAGCGGAAAGCACCTGCAAAATTTCATCGTAAGTTACGTATCGCCGATGGTTGGCGACTTTGTACGAATCAATGGCTTGCCCGAGTTCCGCTCCGGCTGGAGACAATTCGGAATAATTACTGGAAAATTGCCGGCGTTCCAATCCGTCCTGACTGGAACGAGATCGTTGGCGGCGGTTGGGGAAGCGGTCCAAGACTTCGTTCTCGTCCTGGTCCGTCCAAGGATCATGTTCGTTCAGCATGAAAAATACCCAGTCGAATGGTTTTTCGCTTTGCCCGACTAATGGAGGCAAATATTTCGTCCAGCGAACTTTAGCTTTTGAATCGAAAGACGTCTGTGAAACTCGGGAGAACCTCCCGTTTTCCGATCCGATCCATCCGACTAGCGGACTCTTGTCGATTATTCCGGTTTTGCCATGTCGCCCGTGCTATTGGAACTAGGCCCCCCGCGGGTTCATCCCGTGGGAGCGCAAGTTTGAAAGCTAGAACGTACCCCCACGCGCACGAAGCGGTCGAGGGACAGACTTGTTTAGCAAACCAACCCTCACCGAGACCGCAACGTTCACGCCTACAAGCCCGCACGACGTGGCCGCAAGCCCAAACGCCGCGCACGGATCGCCCCCTACGGGTTCATCCCGTGGGAGCGCAAGTTTGCAAGCTAGAACGAACCCCCCGCGTACGAAGCGGTCGAGGGACAGACTTGTTTAACAAACCAACCCTCACCGAGACCGCAACGTTCACGCCCATAAGCCCGCACGACGTGGCCGCAAGCCCAAACCCCGCTCACGAACCGCCCCCTACGGGTTCATCCCGTGGGAGCGCAAGTTTGAAAGCTAGAACGAACCACCACGCGCACGAAGCGGTCGAGGGACTGACTTGTTTAGCAAACCAACCCCACCGAGACCGCAATGGTTCACACTCGCAAGCCAGGACGCTGTGAACCCAAGATGAAACCCCGATCGGCCTACTTGAGGGTTTGTCTGAAGCGAAGCCAATCCTACGGCCTAAGACCCGTCACTGTGGCGTTCCTGTTAGTGTTGAATCCGCGTCCCACTGGCATAAAGCCAAGTGGCGACGTGCTGCACTCAGTGCCAGTACGACGACAATTCGGCCCGTATCTCGTAGTCTCAAATTTTGCCGCATGGGAATGCATAATGGCTTAATGTATCGGCAGTCACAGATTCGGGATTTGTGCTAAAACTCTAACGGCCTAACTAAGTGGTGGCTCTCAACGTAGCAAATTCTGTCTCGAATCAAAAGATGCCCAGAATTGTCACCAAATGGGGAATTATCCCGAATCTCAATTGACAACTCTATTGCCCAAACATGCTCTTTATTGAACCGTGTTATTGAGTTCGCGAGCGTTTCAATAAAACTCCTGCAAAGTGCCTTTTGGGTATAGACGCCAGCCGCCAAGTAATAGTAGAAGTCGTAATCGTACAGAAACTCGAAATCAACCTCTTTTTCCCATTTCTTGCCGACTGCTCTTTCGACGCTCTCTAGTACGGCATAGTACTCCATTCGAAACGCTTCTTTAAGCGATTCTGTTTCGAAGTGGAATTTTTCGGTACAACTATGGCGTAAGGCGCGGAATTTCGGTCTGTCTAGGGTGATAAAGTCAACGGAATCCATAGTATTCCCAATCCTTAAAACTATCTGAAGCAACGTACCCATAATACGCGGTGGAGCAGGCATAGGACATTCCCAACTTGGTTGCATTCCCATTTGCATTCGATAATTCTCACGCAAAATGGCTTCAAGCAATGCTTGTTGTTTTGCTGCATAGGGAAAGGCAATTTGTTGTCGACGAATCTCGGGACGGTGCGCTAGCCCAAGAGTGGTGGAAACCGGACGAGTATTTTAAAATCCGTCTAGGAGGACACCAATGCCAAAGATCGTCAAAGGCACGAAGCGGTCGAGGGACTGACTTGTTTAGCAATCCGAACCTCACCGAGACCGCAACAGTTTCCAATCGCAATCCGGGACACTGTGAACCCGAGATGAAACCCCGATCGGCCTACTTGAGGACTTTTATGATGCGAAGCCAATCCTACGGCCTACGACCCGTCACCGTGGCGTTCCTGTTAGTGATGAATCCGCGTCCCATTGGCATAAAGCCAAGTGGCGACGTGCTGCACCCAGAGCCAAAACGACGACGGCAATTCGGCCAAACACAAAGACCGAATTCAAGTACGACGACAATTCGGCCAACTGCACTTCTATGCCATGCCAGTACGGCATACGACGACCATTCGGTCAACGACCGATCGACCCAACTGCGGGGTCGCCAAAGTTGCTCCAGAATTCACACAAATTCCGTCAACACCCTGCAAAATACGACGACAATTTGGCCCGTAACAACTCGCCGGACCGCCTCAGCCAATTCGATTTGGGCTGATCCGATTCTGGCATGTGGGTAGCTAACGACCTTTACCATCAGCTACCATGTTGCTTGGATCGGTGTTCGCCAATGTGGAGTCTTGCCCTCGCGGAGCGCTTGCCATGTGGTACAGATATATCCTGCTCGTGATTGCCACGATTGCCCCGAGTGTCTCGTTCGCTCGGCAGGATCTGCCTTCAGCGGCGGATGTTCCAACCATTGCCGCCCAGCGGATCTGGGACCAAGCCCCACACAATGCGTTTACTGACTTGGTTCGTTTTCAGGATCGGTTGTTCTGTGTTTTTCGCGAAGGTCAAGCGCATGTGTCGCCTGACGGAGCCTTGCGTGTCCTTTCGTCAACGGACGGTGTGACGTGGGAGTCCGCCGCATTGATTACATCGCCAGATTCGGATCTGCGAGATGCCAAGATTACCGTGACGCCGCGCGGGGAACTGATGTTGTGCGGAGCGGAGGCGCTACACGACCGTTCCCAAATGTCGCATCGCTCGTTGGTCTGGTTCTCAGCAGATGGCTACCATTGGAGCGAAAAACACATCATCGGTGATCCAAACTTCTGGCTGTGGCGCGTGACTTGGCATGGCGATGTGGCCTACGGGATTGGCTACGATTGCGGCGAACAACGATCGGTACGCTTGTACAAGAGTCTTGATGGTCGCACGTTCGAGCCCTTGGTCGAGCGTTTGTTTGGGGAAGGGTATCCGAACGAGACCTCCATCGTGTTTCACGGTCATACCGCCTATTGCCTGTTGCGTCGCGACCCGTACCAAGGCGTTTCCGGGACGGGGCTGTTGGGCATTTCTCAGGCCCCGTTCACGCAATGGGAATGGAAGGACCTTGGTGTGCAGATCGGCGGTCCGCAATTGATCCGGATTCCTGACGGACGACTGTTGGCTGCAGTGCGACTTTACGATGGTCGAGTCCGCACGTCGCTCTGCTGGGTCGATCCGGTCGCGGGAACGCTGACGGAATGCTTGGCACTGCCTTCCAATGGTGATTCGAGTTATGCGGGGATGGTGATCCACGAAGGAGAAGTTTGGATCAGTTATTATTCCTCTCACGAGGGAAAAACCAGCATCTATTTGACCCAGTGGCCGCTACCAATTCCGACTCGTCAAATCGAGTCCCGCCGGGAATTGTTTGTCGATCACTTCTTGATTGACCGAATGGAGAATTTGTCGTTACAACTGCATTCCCCGCAGTTGGCTCCACCGACCGAACATCCGGCCAATCCGATGGAATACGCGACGGTCATCAAGGACGGGGACGTGTATCGCCTTTACACCCGAGACGGGCGAGGGGCGAAGTTTGATGGGGACGTCACGGAGGTGACCCGTTATTGCGAGAGTATCGACGGGGCAAATTGGGTTCGGCCAAATTTAGGGCTCGTCGAAGTCGATGGCTCGCGCGACAACAATGTGATTTTGCAGGAAGCGCCTTTCTGCCATAACTTTTCACCCTTGTTGGATACCCGCCCCGGCGTGCCAAGCGAGCAGCGGTTCAAGGCCCTGGCGGGGACCGTGAAGTCGGGGCTTGTAGCCTTTGTTTCGGCGGATGGGATTCGGTGGTCCAAACTGCAGGACCAACCGGTGATCACTTACACCAAAGAGTACGCGTTTGATTCTCAAAACGTGGCCTTCTGGTCCGAAGCCGAAGGATGTTACGTGTGTTACTTCCGGCACTTTTTGGACAACCAATATCGATCGATTTGCCGCACGACCTCAAGCGACTTCGTCAACTGGGCCGAACCTGTACCGCTGCGTCCGAATTTTTCCGGCGAGCATTTGTACACCAACCAGACCCATCCCTATTTTCGGGCGCCGCATATTTACGTTGCTTTGCCCACTCGGTTTCATCCGGCTCGGGGAGAAAGTACAGACGTCATGTTCATGACGGCGCGTGGGTCGGGTCCGTACGATCGTACCTTTCGCGAGGCATTGATTCGCCCGGGATTGGATCCGGAACGGTGGGGCAATCGTTCGAACTACGCGGCATTAAACGTTGTGCCCACCAGCCCCACGGAGATGTCGGTTTATTTGACCCCATATCGGCGCATGACGTGGCGAACCGACGGGTTTGCCTCGTTGCATGCGGGGGCCGACGTGGGGGAAATGGTCACGTTGCCGCTGGAGTTCACGGGCCGAGAATTGGTGTTGAATTATTCGACCAGTGCCGGAGGATGTGTTCGCATCGAATTGCAAACGGCGACGGGCGAGGTTGTACCCGGTTACTCGTTGGAAGAACATGTGCCGATGGTGGGAGATTCGATCGAGCAAGTTGTCCGTTGGTCCCCATCGTCGGACCTAAGCCAAGTCCCCCAACCGATCCGCCTCCGCTTCCAAATTCAAGAAGCCGATATTTACTCGTTGCAGTTCCGCTAGGCGAATAGCTTAGTGAATTGGTTGATTCATAAGGACAAGAGGCCCCACAGTGTCAAGCCAAACTTCGCGAACCACATATTCCCCATCGTTGCTGTGGGTCTTACCAATCGCCTGTTCGGTGTGGATTGGACTATTTGTCGATGGTTGGTTTGCGCGATGAACGTCGTTTACTTTGATCCACATGTTGGTTGATCCAATAGTTGCGAGCTTGCTGGGTCCGGGGTTGATCGTGTTAGTAACTTGGGCACTGTTAACTCCCGCGAACATGTGGGACCGCCTGAAGGCATTGGCCTTTGTTGCAGTCACTAGTATCCCGATCATTTATCTTTCTCACCAAAGGCCCGGCGAACCGTTTGCTTCGTTTGGCTCAATTGGGAGGTACTACCGCAATCGTCGCTACTTGGATCTCGTCGTTGAGTTGTCACTGCCACACGTACTTTTGGTAGTGCTAGCCGCAATCGTTTGTCTCTTATTATTGGATCGTTACCTGACTCATACATTCTTCCATCGTGTTCCGTTTAAAAAACCTTCGAATGCGATGTTACGACACGATCGTCTTAGTGAAGCGTATTGGAATCCACTCTACGGCGAATGCAGTTTGTCCAATGCGATACGGCAACGAACCGTGGCTTTGTACGTCGCAAGTTGCATGTTAGCCATTGCAGTCGTTGCGAGTTTCCTGACGGAAAACTGGCTCCGTGTTGTCACTTCCCTTAAGTTGGGAGTGATACTAAGTGCTTCGATATATTTGTGCATTTGGGTAGCCCGCGAATTTTATCAACCGTTGTATTCGTGGATTGCTTTCTTGATTGGAACGACGGCGATTGCGTGTTGGCCTACGTATAGTTATTACGCAAGTCCGATGTTTCGATACAACGGACATCATGTTTACTGGATTTCAGCTGTGCTTATTGGCTTTTCCGGGTTAATTTGCGGCATTAGCGTGTTCCTGTTGTATCTCTCCAATCAAATGCCGCGACGAATAAGAATGGACTTGATCGATCACGCCGAATTGGAGTCGCCGGTTTCAAATGCAAAGCGATACTCGCAACACCAGTTTTGGGCGATCGGAGCGGTGCTTTGGGGGTTGGGTTGCATGTTCGCGTATTGGATTCCCTTAAATATCGATGTTGAGGAATTCACACGTGAACATAAATTATCGCTGAAAAACGGACGGCTCGCCGCAAGGTTACTCGTAACAACGAGCGGCGATAGAACCAAGTTCAAAATCGACCGGACCGCAAAAAATCGACAGAACATCAAAGTGAAGCTTCCGACAATCGACCAAACTTGGATGCCATGTTTCAACCTCGTGGAGCATCAAGCCCGTAGTGGGAATTCTTGTTGGGTTACAGTTGACTCGCCAATTTCGGACGTCCAATCGTTGGAACAGTTACTGCCAGTTGCCAGCCATTTAAGTGGATTCATTGCTCACAAAAAACAGACGAGTCCGGAAATTGGGACGTCGAACGAAAGTCTGAGCGAAGCTTGCGGCTCGTTCGAAATCCGGTACGACACGAAACAAGAAATTATGATTGAACTTCCGATCCTTTCACAACGGTGGAAACCCTGGATCGAGTTCGTCGAAAAGCGAGCCCGACTGGGCGATCAATGTGAATTGCGAATTTTGGCCCCACTTCAAGAAGTTGATTGGCTGGAGTCCGCATTGGATTTGGGCATCTCGGTAAGATGTTCTCTTGATACTTCCGGTCGCGAGGTCTCCCCGGCACTTATATCGCATTCGAATCTCCGTCTAACCGGAATTCACAACGCCAAATTGAGCGTTGAAACGTGGGGAATGCTCGAGTCGTTCCATTCCAGGTTGTTGGACGAGATTGTTGGATGCGAATTACCCAACGAACTTCCGGCTGTAATCACCGTGCGTGGCTCGCTAAATCTATCGCTTACCAAGTGCAAGGTCACTGGCCCCCTATTGGAAGCATTGACGCCAGTGAGTGTTTGGCCAAGCGTTTCGGTAAGATTGGTAGAACCAAAACTAATTGGTACCATCGAACCGTTAACGTTCTTAAGGTTCGTCTATTACGGCGAAGTATTAGCAACACCACCGTTTGAACACCCCGTCGGAAAAGGTATTCCTCCCGTACTTGTACCAACGTTTGTATCTGAAGAGCATGCTCGCTGGGAGTTGTCGACACGGCCAGTTTTGCTGCAACAAGGGTGTTTGAGTGAGTTGACAACCAATCCAATCAACGTACCCTACCAACTGGGGTTTAGTGACGATGGCCAGTTAAAGGAATTTGGAGTCACTCCGACTCGTGATTGTCCGACATGTGTTCCTTGGGTAACCATGACCAGCGTGGAGCACTTGTATGTAAACTTGGTCACGTCGTCTTTCGACAACCGAAGTAAATCGACCGATCCATTGATCGGCGAAGAAATCGGTTTTCAGGTTTCCGCGTTTCCGAAATTATCTCGAGTCACAATTCGCTCCCAAACTGTAGATTACCTTCGATCGGTGACCGATGAACAGCGGCAACGATCAATTTCCGATGTATGGGATGTTCGGTACGAACAATTCCTTAATCAGCTGCTCCGCCACCCAGGTGTTGTTGAAATAGCCGTCGATTGTTCGTACAAACAGGAGCTATGGGCTGTGCTGGAGAAATCCCAAACCATCGAGCGATTAATTGTAAACGTGGAACGTGATAAGCTTCACGATCCGCCTTGGCTGAAGATGCTGTCCAAGTTTCCACGCCTAACCGACGTCGTAGTCGTTGACAGCGCGATCGATCCGGCGGTCGTCCGGATGGACATGATGCAAAGATACATGTTCTCCATGTTGGGTGCTACTCCGACATCTGAGGAATTGCTCAACAGACAGGCTCCCGACGCACCCTCGATACCGAACAATTTGGGAGATGAACAATTCGTGGAAGAGTACGAAAAGGCGAAACTTGCGTTCGAAGATGAGTGGACCAAGCTCATACAGGAATTTGTCCCAAATGTTCAAGTCCGGGTGATTCCCGCGAATATCGAGGCTCGGACCGAGGGCCGTGTGGGATCGGTGAAAGAACGCCCTGGATTCAAAAGTCCGTGACTTGTACCGGGAGATCTGTATTGGAAAGCCAAACTTCGCGAGCCACATATTCCCCATCGTTGCTGTGGGTGTTACCAATCGCCTGTTCGGTTTGGATCGGGATATTTGTCGATGGGTGGTTGGCTAATCCAAGCGAAAGTAATCGATACCATACGATTTTAGAACCAGCTTTGGAGGGGTTGTTAACTCCGGGTGTTTCGCTACTTTTGGTTTGGTTGTTAGGGACTCCTGCCAGTCTGGTGTTTCGATTGCAGGTTGCGAGTTTTGTTTTGATCTCCAGCTTGCCAATTGCTTATCTGTCGCATCAACGACCAGGCCTCGCCTGGACTTCGGTTTTTGAAGTTCGGCAGTACTATGTCGATCGGACCTACTACGTTGGAGCTCAAGGTCAGTCATTCCCAGAGTTGTTCCTCGCGTTGGCCGTGGCCGCGTTTGTGCTTTTGATCTTGAATCGAAATTTGTCCCACGTGGTTTTTTATCGAGTCCCAATCCGCGGAGGTGCAGACGGAACGAAGTTATACAAACACATGACGGACGCTTATCGATCTGCGATTTATTCGGCTGAGGAAGAAATCGCGAACCGTCGAGCATTCGATCAGTGCCTGTTTGCCAGCAGTGTCGGGCTGGTTGTAATTGGATTTGTTTGTTCCGCCATTGGCTACGGTGATCGGTTCTTGAATGCCGCATGGCTAGGAATGCTAATTGGCGGTTTGTTCTATTTCTGGTTGTGGCCCGCCAGTGAATGCCGTCGTCCATTCTGGGCACTTCTTGTCATGCTGCCCGGCGTAGTCGTGTTTTCAACAGTCGCCCAATTCTTGCGACTATCGCGGTCGTTCTCTAGCCAAATATGGACAACCAGCGAACAAGCGTTGATTATCGGGACCATCGTTGTTCCACTGGTGTTGGTGTGGTTGAGTCTTGTTCTATTGACCGCAACGAACCAAATGCCGCGACGGACAAAAGGCCTTTGGACGGTTGAATCGGGCGCGTCACGATCGGTCGCGCCAGGTAGAAATCGTTCGGTTCGGACCTGGCTGTTTGGGATTTGTCTTTGGCTTCTCGCCTGCCTGAGCGCGTATTGGATTCCACAAAATGTTGACTCAGAGGCACTAACTGGCAATGATCGCATTTCGCTTCGCGATGGTTGGTTGGCGGCTCAGTTCTTGCAGAAACTAGAGGGCATTCGTGCAAAGATTCGATTCAGATACGACATTAATTCCGACCAGTCGTGGGTCGCATTGCGGGTGCCCAGGTACTCGGAATACTGGGCTTCGTGTATCGAACTTATGGAACAAAGAGCTCGGGAGGGTGACGTCTGCCAGTTAGTCGTCGATGAGCCAATTTTGGATCTAGCTTTCCGCGAGCATCTAATGCAGCAGGGAATCTTAATTTACAATCCTGATGAAGATGATGTGTCTTATCCGAACAGCCAAAATCGATTTCAGTTCAATCCATTCCGTTGGCCCGGCTGGTAATAACCCAAACGCACTCCGTACTCTCCTGCAGGTACTTGGTTGCATGACCGCACGTTAGTCGTATGATAACGGAAACGAGCCGGGTGAAAATTTCGAGCTTTTCGAAGGGTCGGCAATGCCAAGCCAAAGTGAGCGAACAATCTACAGCCCGTCGCTGTTGTGGGTCCTGCCGATCGCTTGCTCGATTTGGCTGGGGTTGATTGTTGAAGGTTGGTGGGCGCACGCGACCATGGACAACCGCATCTTGTCGGCGGGTGATTCGATTTTGGAGGCCATGACGGCGCCGGCAATTTTGGTGTTGCTTGTTTGGTTGGTGTTCACAACCGTTCGTTGGAGCACCCGATTACTGGTACTGGGGTTTCTGATTTCAACCAGCCTACCCATTGCCTATTTGTCTTTTCAACAGCCTGGGCAGGAATTCACCAGCATCTGGGATCCCGTTCAGCATTACACCCGACGAATCTTCTTCCGCGAACTCTTGAGCCAAACATGGTTCGACCTGGTCATAACGCTGGCCAGTGCAATGGCCATCATGATGGCGTTTAACCGCTGGATGACTCGAATCGTATTTCACCGAGTTCCAATTGCCCCCAAGGCTGGGGCAAAGCCAAGTCGGTCGGATCGGTATTACGCTTTTTGGGGACCAACTCCTTTGGAAGACCCACAGTTGGAGCAGACCCATTTACGAAACGAATGGCGTCTGTGGTGGATCCTTGGTGCCGTATTGTTGGTTGGATGTGGCTGGAATATTTCAGTTGGAACCCTGTTGAAGTTTCATTCAACTCTGCTCAACGGTTTGGGGATCGCAATATCAAGTTATTTGTTGATTTGGGTTGCCAGCCATTTCTACCGACCGTGGTGGACGTGTCTTTGTTTGGCCGTCGGCGTAGGACTGGTGCCGGTCTTGGCTCAATTGATTGAGATCACTTGGTCACTTGGTCCAAGGTCACTTGGATCCGAGTTAGTGGTTTGGGGTGCCGCGGCAATCACTTCGGTTGTGTTGGTCACGCTCAGCTTGATGCTGTTGTTATTTAGCCATCAGATGCCGCGGCGTTGTCGCAAGCGAATCGATGGCTGGACACCGGTCGACTATTTTAGTAACGACGTACAAAAGCGAAGCTCGATTGTGCGGTTTTGGCTCGTAACGCTTCCTGTGTTCGCGTTGTTTTGCGGCTTCGCTTTGTGGTTGCCGACGCATCTGGCTCCCCTGGAACTAACAATCGAGAACGAATTATCGTTTCGCAATAGTTGGTTAGCGGCCAAGATCTTGCGGCACTCTGGCGGAAATCGGCAGATCTTTTCCCTGCGCGGCATTGGAAAGAAGACCACCTTTCTCCTAAAACTACCCAGGCTTGCGGATGAGTGGGAGATATACGCACAACTGATGGAACGCCGGGCAATAGAGGGTGGTGCATGTTCGATCCGCGTTCGGGAAGATGTTGACAACCTGGAATACTTACAAAAACTGTTGGACCAAGGAATCCAAGTGAACTGTTCGCTGGACGCGAAGCAAGCGAAAGTGCCAACTCACTTGGTCGAAACCAAGGGTCTTCAACTAATGGGTTTGTCCAATGCCGTTATCGATGCCGAAGGATGGGCGAGTCTTGAAGCGTGCCATCCAATGTTGCGGTCTTTCGGAAAGTGCCGGCTCGCTGATCCGATACCTGGTAACATGTCGTATGCTGCGGCTCAATTCATGGAATGCGAAATTTCGCCGGAAGGATTCGCACAGCTGAGTGCCCGAGCGGCTCCATTCAAACTCTATGAAACGCATTTTAGCGGTCCGGTTGATGGCTACGACCTATTCCGTTTTCTGTACTTCCGTGGCAGTGTCGGCGGTCGAATTCCCATTTCAAACCTGGCGGAGGGCTTTCCGCGGGTCTTCGTCCCGGTTTACGTTTCGGACCTGTTCTCCAAGTGGGAAATCTCGACCCGCCGGATGCTGACGGATGCGGAAGTCTTGGCTGAAGTGCTTGAAACCAAGTGGAGTATCCCGCCTTATTTTGTCTTGGATTCGCAGGGGCGTTTGACCAAACTTGGAGTCAAGCCGACACGCGATTGCCCGAAGAATGTGCCTTGGATCGTCCAGCCCGATGTGGAAGAATTGTTTTTGGACTTGTCTGCGGGGGACTTTGATTCCCGAACGGACGAGGATGCTGTTTTTGAACAGGAAGAAATTGGCTTTCAGTCGGCGGCTTTCCCCAAGCTATCTTCGATCTTCATCCAACGGTTGCGTGACACAGGGCCCCGTTTACCGAACGATGAACCTCGGGACCCGCGACTTGACGGCTTCCTGAAAGAACTACTTTCTGACCCCAAGGTCGCTCAAGTAAAGGCCGATATTCCAAGTCTCCATGACAACTGGAAGCTACTGCTCATGCACGGCAAAGTAGAACGATTGGTAATTGTTCGGAAGTCTGGAGACGGTTGGAACGCGTATACTCTCGCCCAACTGCCTGCGCTAAAGACCGTGCAAAAAGTCATTGTCGTTGACGGTTCGGTGTTTGCGGATGGCAAAGTCAACGAGTTTGGCCTTTCGACGGAAGAAATTGGCAAGGCAAACGTCGTTGCCGAACAATTGGTGAAGTGGAATAAAGAGGTGGCTGAAAAACAGTGGTTGGAAATAATGCGAGGTTTTGCACCCAACGCGACTGTGGAAATCGTTGCTCCGGAAAAACCCGTCTTCAATTTTTCGAAACCATTTGGCAACGTCAGGAAGTCGATTTTCTACGATGGCGAGGGGTAAGTTGGTTTGCCGTTTTGACAGATGGTTGTGGAGTTCGCAATGGAAGCCGAAGCTAAACACTCCGCATCGACGCCGTCGCTGCTGTGGGTTCTACCGATCGCTTGCTCGATTTGGGGCGGGTTGATTATTGAGGGATGGTTTTCGGATACGCTCGAAGAGCGTTACCAGCGAGTCGTCAATGCTTCGTTTGAGGGACTGCTAACGCCAGGGTTTGCACTGTTGGTGGTATGGTTGTTGATGGCTCCTGTTGGTATTGGGGCTCGGCTGACGGTGTGTGGATTGCGATATTGTTTTGCAGCGCGGCCTATTGGCTTCCGCAGAATTTGGATGCGGCAACCATGATCCACAAGGATAATATCTCGCTACGCGATAGATGGGTTTCCGCTCAACAACTGAAGAAGTTTGGTTGGAATCCAAACGCAAATGAACGTCGTTTTCATTTGAGATACGAGTATTTCACGTCACCCTGATTACTTTAGATAATGCTTCATAGCGACGTTGTGGAGCTACTTTGAAAGCCAGACGACATTGACGTTTTGCTGGCGATAGTTGGGCAATGCGAGTACGGTTCGATTCTCGAGGGAAGCTGCTTGTGGTTCGGCGGTTAATGTCCATTCGATTTTTGCTCCGGTCATTGCTGTCGGAGTTGCATCGTACGGGGCAATGGTGGTGAGCTTTTGGGTGGGCAGAAAACAGGTCTCGTGGTGCCAGGGGTAGCGCGCTAGGCCTGCCAACCATGCGGCCATCGCTTCGATACGACCGCCCGAGACATCAGCGGGAATCGCGACGGCCAATTCCAGACGTTGATGGTCGGTGAAGTTGATCAATTCCCGTTCGACCATAGGTTGGCAGCGCAAAGCCATGCCGCTCGTCAGCAAAAAGCGATCGCCGTTTTGGTTCGTGACTTGAACAACTCGCAAGGGTGGCCACACATCGGACGTCACGGAAAACTCTTGGATGATTTGGCCGAAGTCTCGTTCGATCGCTTTGCTCACCAACTCATGCCACGCAACCAACGGGTTGTTCGCGGCCCAATTCGACCAATAGTCCGGCAATAAACTTGCCAAGGGCAGATAAAGATCGTCATCATCTAAGGGAACGGCGAACGCGCACGCTGTCCGGCATTCGGCCGAGTACCCCGGGAGTTCGTGATTGGCTTGGGGAGGAATAATCGCGAGTACTTGGTCGCCCTCGATCAGCATCGCCCCGATTCCCTGTTCGAACCAAACGATCTTGGTTCGCTCCAGATCCAGGTTAGGCAGACCTTTTGGGTGGAAACAATAACTTTCGGCGACCAAGGGTAATCGCGTGGAGTCATGGGGTGTTTCCGCGAACATGAGGGGTGCGGAACGCAGGTTTCGGACCCACACCCAACGGCTTGGTAAGTCCATGGGCTCGTTATTGGATAATTTTTGAATCGCAAAATAAACCGCTTGACCATCGGACTGCACGACCGCTCCGTACCGACCGTCCGGGTATTGAGCCCAAAGCAACGTTTGTGGTGTGTTGCTGTCAATTTGGGAGGTATGGGCCATGTTTTTTAAATGCCATAGGGGTTTGCAGGAGCCTTTTTTCAGGTTTCACACAAGTATTACATGGCTTGAACATGGCGGGGACAATGGGGGGAGGCTGCCGCGATAGAATCTTTGTCGCGTGAACGGCGCGAGCCGAATCGATTGTCGCTGACCGTTCCTACGGTCAGTTTTGCAACAGTTGTCACGTGGGCCGAATCGATTGTCGCTGACCGTTCCTACGGTCAGTTTTACAACAGTTGTCACGTGTGGGCCGAATCGATTGTCGCTGACCGTTCCTACGGTCAGTTTTGCAACAGTTGTCGCGTGGGCCGAATCGATTGTCGCTGACCGTTCCTACGGGCAGTTTTGCAACAGTTGTCGCGTGGGCCGAATCGATTGTCGCTGACCGTTCCTACGGTCAGTTTTGCAACAGTTGTCGCGTGGGCCGACGCCGCAGGGACGGGCACCAAGTTGGGGCGGAATGACTGGCCATATTGGATTCCAAGCGGGCCAGGAAGTTGTTCGCAGAAAAACCTTACGACGGAAACTAGGTCATGATCATGAAAAATGAAGATAAGAACCGAGGGCCCGAGCCAAAGTCGGCGGCCTTCAATACCTCCCGAAAGCCAGCCGGTGAATCGCCGGTTGCCATTTTGGAGGGTACGGTTGCCGATCCATACGAATATACACCCGAAGAACTAGAAGCCCTGCAGAACGGTGAATCGATCGAACGTGGGCCGTCGGTCAAGAATCGGATTGCTGAGCCAGGTTTGGCTCCGACATATGGCCCGGATGGCGAAGAAATCGAGCCGTTGACGGCAACCGAAGTCGCGGCTTACGCGATCGCCGATCAATTGGAGACGGGAACCATCGTGGATTCCACCTTTGGGGCGGAATCCTTCGTATTGCGAGATCCGAAAAAGAAGACGTCGAATGCCGAAGCGCATTGGATGACTCACGAAGAAAAGTGGGGCCATGGTTTGGCTTGGCCGATCGTGATTTGGATGGCGATCCTGCACATTGGTGCTGTGGTGGCAATTCCTTTCTTTACCTGGGAAGCCTTGGTCGTTTCGTTGTTCCTGCACTGGATTGGTGGGAGCGTGGGCGTTTGTTTGGGCTTCCATCGGTTGTTGACGCATGGTGGCTTCAAGACCTACCCATGGGTCAAGGCTGTGTTGACGTTTGCCGGACAAACCGCGGGTGAAGGTAGTGCCGACATGTGGGTTGCGACCCATCGCAAGCACCATGCTTTGTCGGACAAGCCTGGGGATCCGCATTCGCCGCATGACGGTTCGTTGTGGAGTCACGCGCTGTGGATTTATCCGTTCAAGAGCACGAAGGAGCGCGAAGAGCTGCTCACGCATTGGGCTCCCGATATGGCCAAGGACCCCGTAGTTGCCTGGGCATCCAAGCACTTCCTTTTGACCCACTTTGTTATTGGGTTTGCGTTGTTGGGATTGGGGTACCTCTGGGGCGGTTGGCCAATGGCGACCAGCTTCGTGATGTGGGGTGTGTTTCTACGTACCGTTTGCGTGATGCACGTGACTTGGTTTGTGAACTCGGCTAGCCACATGTCGGGATACCGCAACTACGAAACGACAGACGATAGCCGCAACAATTGGTGGGTCGCGATCTTGGCTTATGGTGAAGGTTGGCACAACAACCACCACGCATATCCACGCATGGCGGTTCACGGTCACAAGTGGTGGGAATTTGACGCAACTTGGCAGCTGCTGAAGGTCATGAAGTTCTTTGGCCTGGCCTGGGACATTGTCGACTACCGCACCAACAAAGAAAAGCGAGATCGTGAAGCGGCCTTGAGCAAGTAGTTCGCGTTTCCAGATCCAATTCACATTAACGACGTCGCGAGCCACGCTCCGACGTCGTTTTTTTGTTTGTACCTCACGAAGTCTTGCGTTCGAGAAAATGTAGAATCTCAACAAACAACATCGAATACGATTCGAACAATCAAATTTGCGAGTCGCTGAATCTTCTACTTCTTCCGTCCAAAGTCGGCGGGGATTTCGCCCCATTTTTCGGTTTCCCATTTGGTGATGGGGTTGCGACAATCGGGATGGTCGATCAACCATTGTTGGGCTTTGGCCACTCGGTCCAACAGGTCGGCGTTGACGTTGTTGCGGAGTAGTTTCGAGTTCGTCTTCTTTTTGCGGACCCAGGCCAGGGCCGTCATCGAGTCCGTGTAAATTCTTCGTGCGTGGTCGCCTTTGGCATGGAGCATCGCCAAGGCACTGACCAGAGCTAGGAACTCGCCCAGGTTCACGGTCCCTTCCGGAAAGGGCCCGCGGTGGAAAAGCAGTTTGCCGTCCATGGTGACCCCTTTGTACTCCAGCACGCCGGGGTTTCCACTACAAGCGGCATCCACGCAGATGGCCGACATGTCGACGCCCATTTTCCGCAACTGATCCAGCGAGCGTTCCGGGGTTTCCGATTTCTTGGTGCCACGTTTGGCCAGTTTGATGTGCTGGGCATGGTGCTCGAGAAACGCGGCTTCGGCATCGACCATGCGATCAAATGACTTGAATTTGGCTTGTTCGAAGCCACGCACTTGCGCTTGGCAATCTTCCCAAGTCAAATAGACGCCCGGCTGGCGACCGTTCCACACGACATAGTACTTCTTGCTCTTCGCCAATTCTTCAAACTTTCTTTGTCGGCGTCGTCTGGTCGGTTCCTTGGTTCGTCTCGCCGTGGGCTTGTTGTCGCACGTCGATTCAAATGTTAGTCTTTAGCCTACGAGGGATCGGAACATTTGGTGGGCATCCAAGATCCCTGACGCAGAGAGACATGATCGAAGAAGCTCAGCCTTTTTCGAACAATGCCTCTTCTTAAAGGGTAAGCAAATAGGGACAGTTGAACAACCTCACCAATTTTGGGGTTTTCGCCGGATCAAACCAACAGGAGTCGAAGGCCATGGGAATAGGTCGTTTTGGGTGCGGGATGTGTTGTCGTTGGATCGACGGTTCGGTCTTTCGCTTCGTCGGAATGCGGCAACTGCTGTTGATTCTTTCTTTGGTTTTCTGCGTCGGTTCGGTACACGGCCAAATCAAGCCGTCCGCCCCGGTAGATGCGAGTCCTGCGGAGTCGGTTGCGACTCAAGTGACACTGCAAACGCCATGGCGGAATTCGTTGCCTCCCGCGGCGATCGGATTTGTGGGTTGGAATGGTTGGTCGACTTCACCGCGCGACCCAGGAAACAATGCCCAGGCGATTTTATCAGAGCCGGAAGTCGAACGATTCATCCAAGATTTGATTCGCCGCGTCGGTGGTATTCCACGCCAAGCAATGGGCGGTGCTCCTCCGGCGTTGCGGCGGGCCGCGAGTCGCCTGACGACGAATTTGGTCGAAAGTTTCTTCCTGAGATCAGGATGTTTGTACTTGGAACGTTTTGTTCCGCCAACTGATGGAAACCCGCCGGTGATCGAAGCGTGTGCCTGGTTGGAGATTGGTCCACAAGCCGACACGGTTTTAGCCGATTTGAAAACGCTGTTGGCTGACGCTCCTACGGAAATTGGGACGATTGAGATCGGCGGTCATACGTTCTTAACGATGGACGCCGAATTGGGGCCCGAGACGTTGATCTTGGTAGGTGTGGTGGACGAATGTTTGGTCGTGAGTATCAGTGAAAATTCCGTGACCGAATCATTGAAGCGAAAAGCCGCCGGGAAAACCCCGGGTTGGTTAACAGACGCCGAAGCGAATCACGGTTTGCTCCAGTTACAAGGCCTTGGGCGATTTGATTTCGCCAAGCTGTGGGCTCAAATGTTGCCGGCGATGATGGAAATGGGTCTCGGCGAGCAAGAACTAGCCATCATTCGCAATTTGGGAATCGAAAGATTGCAGTCGATTGAAACCGTTGATGGATTCGCTCAACGGCATCGTATTCAACGCTTCCAAGTAAATGTCGAACCGGGTACCGGCGGCATTTGGAGCTTGTTCGATGGGCCCGGTTTGCGGCCTGAACACTTGCAACACTTGCCTTTCGATACTCTGTTTTCCAACGCGTTCGTATTCGATGGTAAACGCTTCTTGCAGTTCGCCGAACAATTTATCAACGAAGTCGATGGTCCGGATTCCAACCCCATCTCCGAGTTTTGTGAGGAGATGTACGAGGAGACCGGCGTTGACTTGGAAGAAGATCTCTTGGATCCGTTGGGTGACGTATGGACGATTCACAACGCCGCTGGCGATGGGTGGTTGTCCGGTTTGGCATTGACGGTGTCGGTCAAAGACCCGGAAGGACTCGCGTCGGGTTTGGCGAAGCTAATCAACTCGTACTCGCGAGAAACCGCAGACGACCCAGAGATGGCCAAGATCAGCCAGCGCAAGATGGGTGACATGAACGTCTTCACGATGAGTTTTCCATTCGGTCCGATTCCGGTTCTCCCAAGTTGGACGATTCACAACGGTCGCTTGATTGTCACGCTGTTTCCGGACACTTTGCCAGCCATCGCCCAAGTGCCGGACCGTTCGTTGTTGTCTTCGTCGTCGGAAGTTCGTAGTCACTTTGAGACCAGTCAAGATGGCGAGTCGATCTTGATGTTGAGCTACGTCGACACGCAACGTCAATTCGAAGTCATCTATCCCTACGCGCAAATGATGGTGGCGATGGGCTCGAATGCGGTTCAAGGCCTCCCGGTAGCCGACGCCGAGTCTTTTGGTGAAGTGATTGACGGCCTTATGTTGCCGTCCTCGCGAGTGATTCACCGTCACTTGTTGCCAACCGTTTCCGTACTCAAGCGCAACAAGTCCGGCTTTCAACTGGAAACGCAATCGACATTGCCGATCCCCGATCTAACCGTGATGGCCCCCGTGGCCGTAGGGCTATTGGTGCCGGCGGTTCAGCAAGCCCGAGTGGCTGCGATGAGGGCCCAGTCGAGCAATAACCTGAAGCAGATTGCGCTCGCTTGTCTAAACTACGAATCGACTTATCGTCGCTTTCCGGCAGCGTACAACCAATCGGAGGACAAACAGCCGCTGCTTAGTTGGCGTGTTCACATTTTGCCATACATTGAGCAGGGCAACTTGTACGAACGGTTCCGGTTGGATGAACCGTGGGACAGCCCGCACAACCTGGCGCTGGTGGAATTAATGCCGGAGGCTTACCGCGGACCCAATAGTCAAGCCGCTCCCGGTCACACGGTTTACTTAGGGGCGGCCGGCCCGGACGCTGCGTTTGGGATTCCCGTTCAAGTCGGACGGCTAAGTGCCATGAACGGGCAGAATATTTCCGCAATCGTCGACGGACTTTCAAACACGATCCTCGCCGTTGAAGTTTCGGACGAGCTTGCTGTTCCCTGGACGAAGCCCGATTCGGAAATCGATCTAGAGAGCGTCGAACCTTGGCGGTTTTACGGTCAATTTCCCGGCGGAGTCAATGTAGTCTTTTGCGACGGGGCCACTCGCTTTATGTCGTATCTCGATGACGCCGTTTGGAAGATTTTGCTGCAAATCAATGATGGGGAGATTCCTCCGTCATTGGATTCCGATTGGTAAGGACATTGGAAATCGTCCGGCAACGGTGGGGCAATCGGTTGGCGGTGCGTATCCTCGTGACAGTCCCACGAATGACAGCGGTCGGCACAATCCAACGTAACCGTTCACGCTCAAAGCCGAGAGAGTTCGTTAACCGCGTGGCCAGAGCAAATTTGGCGACTTCATTTTGGAATCGAGAAACAACTCGAACCGCCAAAATTGCGGCGGCCCGCGTTTGGGCGTGAACGGTTACAATCCAAGTGCCATAAACGATACAAGTACAAAGGAGTCTATGAAGATGGGAATCGGACGCGATTTTTTTGACGAAACTAGTTGGCAGTTGGGTCTTCGAGCAAGCACCAGCGGCACGGTTCGGCTTCCACTTTGGTCGCTGATGTTTTTGCTCCTGCCGTTTGCCACCGTACCGACCTCAGCACAGGACAAGCCGACCGCTAGTGCGGAATCGAGTGCGGCCTCGACCCAAGTGACCTTGCAGACTCCATGGCGAAACGCGTTGCCCCCAGCGGCGATTGGTTTTGTGGGTTGGAATGGTTGGTCGACCTCCCCACGTAATCCGGAGAATAACGCCCAAGCCATTCTTTCCGAACCGGAAGTCGAACGTTTCATTCAGGATGTGCTCAAGCGAATCGGTGGCATTCCACGGCAGGCGATGAGTGATGCCCCGCCGGCGATGCGACGGGCCGCAAGTCGCTTGACATCGAATTTGGTCGAGAGCTTTTTCCTGCGATCAGGTTGCGTGTACTTGGAGCGTTTGGTGCCGCCATCGGAAGGACAGCCACCGATCGTGGAAGCAGTCGCTTGGCTGGAACTTGGACCACAAGCGGACACGATCTTGGCTGACGTGAAAACGCTGTTAGCGGATGCCCCGGCGGAAATTGGGGAAGTCCAGATCGACGGCCTCACGTTTCTGACTTTGGATCCAAGGCTTGGTCCGGACACTTTAATTTATGCTGGGGTTGTCGACCAATGTTTGGTGGTCAGCATTAGCGAGCGATCTTTGACTGAATCGATGCAGCGAAAAGCGACCGGAAAAACACCGACCTGGCTGAGCGACGCGGAATCGAACCATGGTTTGGTCCAGTTGCAAGGTCTAGGTTACTTCGATTTTGCGAAGCTATGGGCTCAGATGTTGCCGGCGTTAATCGAAATGGGCATGGGCGAACAAGAACTGGCAATCATTCGGAGTTTGGGCATCGAACGTCTGCAATCGATTGACACGGTCGATGGTTTTGCGGAGCGTCATCGTGTTCAACGGATCCAAGTGAATGTCGAGCCAGGCTCGGGTGGAATATGGAGCCTGTTTGAGGGTCCGGGTTTGCAGTCCCACGATCTGCAACACATGGCATCCGATACGCTGTTTTCCTATTCGGTGGCGTTCGACCTCAAGGGAACGTTGAACTACGTCGAACAATTTATCAATCAGGTCGACGGGCCTGACTCGAATCCCGTCTCCGAGTTTTACGAAGGGCTCTACGAAGAAACCGGCGTCGATTTGGAAGAAGATCTATTGGATCCGTTGGGCAACGTGTGGACGCTGCACAATGCTGCCGGAGACGGATGGTTTTCGGGATTGGCGTTGACGGTGTCGGTCAAAGACGCCGTCGCCTTAAAAGCCGGCCTGGCGAAGCTGATCCAAACATACTCACGAGCCACGGCGGATGATCCTGAGATGGGGAAAATCGCCGAGCGTCCCTTGGGTGATTTGACCATGTTCACGATGCACTTTCCGGCGGGGCCGATTCCAGTCCTCCCCAGTTGGACGATCCACGAGGATCGCTTGATCGTGACTTTGTTTCCCGACACCCTGCCGGCGATGGTCCGTTCGCCAGAATCCACTCTGGTATCCTCGTCAGCGGAGATTCAAGAAATCTTTGCGGCAACGGGCGACTCGGAGGCGATCCTGATGTTTAGTTATGTGGACATGCAACGACAGTTCGAAGTGATGTATCCTTACGCTCAGATGCTGTTGGCCATGGGCGCCAACGCGACACAAAGTTTCCGTGGAACCGAGGCGGAGGCGTTTGCTGAAGTGATGGATGGCTTGGTATTGCCGCCATCTCGTGTTGTCCATCGTCATTTGCTGCCGACGGTATCCGTGTTGAAGCGTAATTCGAGTGGGTTCCAATGGGAGTCGCGTTCTACGTTTCCAACCGCTGACGTGACCGTAATGGCTCCGGTGGCGGTGGGGCTGCTACTTCCAGCGGTTCAGCAGGCCAGAGATGCAGCCAGGAGGACACAATCGCAAAACAATCTGCGTAACCTTTCCTTGGCCTGTCTCAACTTCCACGATGTTATGGGCCGTTTTCCTGCGGCCTACAGTCAGTCCGAGGCTAAGGAACCGCTACTGAGTTGGCGAGTTCATATCTTGCCATTCATCGAGCAGCAGAACCTCTACGAACAGTTTCATTTGGACGAGCCCTGGGACAGTCCCCACAATTTGGCGTTGCTCGAGCAAATGCCGGTCACCTATCGCGGCCCGAACAGTCAAGCCCCTCCGGGCTACACGGTTTATCTTGGTGTAACGGGCAAAGATGCGCCGTTTGGTACACCCCAGCGCACCGGCGAAGGTAGTGCGGCGTCAGGATACAGATTAGCGGAGTTTCTCGATGGTACCTCCAATACCATGATGGGAGTGGAAGTCTCCGACGAGTTGGCGGTTCCTTGGACCAAGCCGGATGCGGATATCCAGATTGACGATTTCGACTCGACCCTGTTTTACGGGCAGTTTTTGGGTGGAGCCAACGTGTTTCGGACCGACGGGTCGGTCGAGTCGGTTGGGCCGATGCCGAACGATGTCTGGAGAATTTTCTTCCAAATCAACGACGGTCAAGTGCCGCCGATGTTGAATTCGGATTGGTAGTGCGGGTATCCCGTTGTCGATTTTTTGGTTGACAACTACCATAGTCGAGAAGCGGTTGGGGGAGGCCCCCAACCGTTCTGTTCTGCCGGGAGTCCCTGGTCAGGTTTTATTGCTTTTTTCTGTGATTTTTCACAACTAGGGAGACCTAATCATGGCTCAACTCGAGTCAACAAAAGTGGCTTACAAAGTCAAGGACATTGGTTTGGCGGCGGCTGGCCGTTTGGAAATCATGCTGGCCGAAAACGAAATGCCTGGCCTGATGTCTTTGCGCAAGAAGTACGGCCCAACAAAGCCGCTGCAAGGCGCCCGGATTGCGGGCTGTTTGCACATGACCGTTCAGACCGCCGTCCTGATCGAGACGTTGGTGGAATTGGGCGCTGAGGTTACTTGGAGCAGCTGCAATATTTTCTCGACCCAAGACCAAGCCGCCGCTGCCATTGCCGCCGCTGGTATCCCGGTTTACGCCTGGAAGAACATGACCGAGAAGGAGTTTGATTGGTGCATCGAACAAACCCTGCACTTCCCTTCCGGCAAGCCGCTGAACATGATCTTGGACGACGGCGGTGACTTGACTGCCATGGTTCACGACAAGTTTCCTGAACTTCTGAGCGACATCCGTGGCATCAGCGAAGAAACCACCGCGGGTGTTCATCGCTTGGATGTCTTGACCAAGACCGGTCGTCTCCGCGTTCCCGCGATCAACATCAATGATTCGGCGACGAAGAGCAAGTTCGACAACTTGTACGGCTGTCGCGAATCCTTGGCCGACGGCGTAAAGCGAGCCACGGACATCATGTTGGCTGGCAAAGTCGCCGTTGTCTGCGGTTATGGCGATGTGGGCAAAGGCTGTGCACACTCGCTGCAACGTTACGGTTGCCGCGTGATCGTGACGGAAATCGATCCTATCAATGCCCTGCAAGCTGCGATGGAAGGTTTCGAAGTGACCACGATGGACGAAGCTTGCAAGGAAGGTCGTTTATTCGTGACGACCACTGGCAACAAAGACATCATCTTGGGCCACCACATGGAACAAATGGCCAATGATGCCATCGTTTGCAACATAGGTCACTTCGATACCGAAATCGATGTGGCGTGGTTGGAAGGCCAAGTCCGAGCCGGCAAAGTCACGAAGCAAGAAATCAAGCCTGCGGACATTGGCGCCGTCGATCGATACACGTTTGCTTCAGGACGCTCGATCCTGGTTTTGGCCAAGGGTCGGTTGGTGAACCTCGGTTGTGCGACCGGTCACCCCAGTTTCGTGATGAGCACTTCGTTCACGAACCAAGTTCTGGCCCAATTGGAACTGTGGAAGAACGCGGACAAGTACGAGACCCAAGTTTACCGCTTGCCCAAAATTTTGGACGAAGAAGTTGCTCGGTTGCACTTGGACCAATTGGGAGTCAAGCTGACGAAGTTGACTCCAGATCAAGCCGAGTACATGGGCGTTTCGGTTGAAGGCCCATACAAGCCTGACCATTACCGCTACTAAGCCAACCCGTTGACCGAAGTATTTTGATGAAAGAGCCAGTTCCTAGAACTGGCTCTTTTTTCGTTTCGCTGCTCGACCTGCAATACGCGGTCTTGAGCACCTAGAGTTGGTCGGCTTGGGCATTTTTTTCAGGTATTCTCGGTGGAATCGACAAGAATCAGATTTTCTTTCCTCCGAGCCAAATCAGTCGAGATTGGCATGTTCAGGCGAATTTGAACGTACTAAATTGGATCATTACTTGGTTGGGCTTACTTTGATTAAGCCCATTAGTTGCCTTTCCTGCCATTCCGTCAAATTCCCCGCCTTAATCATCTCATCCGACTCGCTCCAATCTTTTGAATGATGGATCAACAACTTCGTTGCTAGGTAACGTACATCATCGTTACGATCTTTCTGAAGTGTTTGAACCTCGTGCAAGACGTGTTCCGAATGTTCCTTAATCGTGAACATCCACAATAAGCAAAAAATCCTTTCGCTCGCCAAATCGCATTTTGAGAGTTGGTGGACGATCGCGACACTTTCTCGTTCAACCCGTCCCGTGAACTGAACCGTTGTGACAAGGTCGTCGATCAGAGTCTCCAGTCCCTGGTACTTGTTCAAACCACCTTCAACGGGAATCAGTTCTAACGCAGCGCAGTGATCACTAAGGTCGAACGCCAACCACATATCGTCGATTTCTTCAATCACGCTTTCACTACAAGGAAGTTTGTAACAAAGTGCCTTAAATGCAGCAGTCCGGAGTCCCGTGTGGCAAGTCGAATTCATTATCTTCTTCATGGCTGCAATTGCTGTTTCATCAAGCGTTGGGGCGACCGACAGTATCAAAAGGGCGCAGCAAATGGTCCGCTCACTTTCGACATGCGTATCCAATTTCGACACAAGTTTTTTTGTGATCTCCGCATCGATCCAACTTAGTCTAGACTCGTGGTAGTGAAACAAGAATGACAAGTCGAAGAGACTTTCAGAAAATCGCTCTTCCGCAAGTCTAGACTCGTTCAGATCGTCGGAAACAAAAGCCATAACATCCGAACGAAATCGATCGAGCCAAACTGAGTGTTCGTCGTGATTCAAAAGCGGAAGCAAACATCCAAACAAAAAAGCGGCCGAGATGCACATGATTAACTCCGATACTATTGGAATTCATAGCCAAGACGATCCAAGAGTATTTCTGATCTGATCGCATCTTCACAAATCGAGGAATTCAGAATGACCGCCTCGATCTTGTAATGCTCATCCTTTAATGCCCAGCTACTATCGCCCCAACCGTGGCTATCGAGATCAAGCCGAAATTCAGACGCACTATTGGCAGGGATTGTCCGTGTTTCTTGTTGATGCCTTCCATAAACCGCGTGCCCGTAGTTGGCGATTACAATCTTCGACTTGTCTTCGGAATGACGCAGGAGCAAATAGAAAGAACTGTCCCCCCACATGTTTCCCAATTCCCAGACGTGGATTCCTAGATTCGTTTTGTTGACCAATGTAACGATCAACGTTCGATCTTCAATCCGAGCAGTCAAATATCGATCTCCCGGTTCGTCGCTGGAATGATCTGCGGCACCAATAACTTCGCGACTTCTAACTTTGCTTCGACTCGTTTCAATTACCGATGCGGTAGGAGCGATTTCTTGCGGTTGGACATTTCGCTTTTCAAGTACCAGATCTGATTCTTGAGGCGGTAATCCCGGTTGCCGCCAGTATGTGCAACCAACCGCGATTGGCATCAAACAAATCGTGAGCAGGAACACGACTTTGGGATTTCTGGCAACGCCCACAAACGTTTCCTTAAACAACGAACGCAACGAAGTTCGCACAATATCAGATCAAAGCATCGCCGCAGAATAGAACTTCCTAGACGCTAGCGTTCGAGTTGACGATTCGTCGGCGAGAAATGCATGCTGTGGGGCCGTCTTGTCTAATTCCATTGCGGAGAACTCGGCGATTGCTCCACGTGCAACTATCACGACTTGCTGTTGATCAGAATGGGAGCTTCTGCTAAGGAAGAGGGCGGAAATAACTGCAGTTCAGCCAAAGGGGAGAATAGGGCACCGGAATGTCTTTGATTGGTCCTCAGGTACAACTCATTTGGTTCTCGTTCTGCTGAGCGTCGTTCATGAATTGCGTTGTACCCAGTCTACCTGTTTTGGCCAAAGTCGGGTCGCATTGGCAATCTGGGATGTTGCTCGGTTTACCCAGACCTTCACCGCTGTTTGGTCTTGTATTGGTCATGCTGGTTGCCGTCTGTAGTGGCTGCAAGGCGTGGCAGATCAATGGACTGCAAGATCGGCTCCAACCTTCCAACCAACGCCATTGGTCCCCCGAGTTCTCGCAGTTGCCCACAGCCGAGATCGTCGGTCGGCAAGTCACTTTGCGAAACATCCGTAACTTCGAATGGCTGTCGGAACAAGATTTTGTGGTTCGCTACGAGGAACGACGGTTTCTGTTGGACCAAGTCCAAACGGTCGATTTTGTCGTCGTGCCCTTCAAATTCCAACCGATCGCTCACACGATGCTCAGCTTTGGACTCGACGATGGCAGCAATATTGGAGTTTCCGTCGAAATCCGCAATGAGCAAGGGGAAGATTATTCGACCGTGCTGGGAATGGCTCGGCAGTTTGAAGTGACCTATGTCGTTGCGGACGAGCGGGACATCATTCGACGTCGAACGCGGCACTTGAACGCGGACGTTTATATCTATCCGACGGCTGCGACACCAGATAAAGCCCAGGCTTTATTCGAGGACGTTTTGCAGCGTTTGAATCAACTAGCGGAAAAGCCCGAGTTCTACCACACGTTGGTCAATAACTGCACCACCAACTTGGTGTCCCATGTAAATCGCTTGAATCCAAGCCGCGTACCGTATTCGATTGGCGTCTTGTTGCCTGGCTTGGCCGACCGCTATGCGTACGAATTGGGCATATTGGATCGTTCGGTTCCGTTCGAGCAACTAAAGGCTGCCTCCAAGGTGAACGATTTGGCAGCCGTTCATTATGACGATCCAGACTTCTCACGAAAAATCCGCCAACGTACCCGCCAGCTTCAAGCCCAAGCCGCGCAATCGAAAACCGCTCAACTCTTGAGCGCCCAAAATCGTTGAGTGATGCTTGTTTACTTCAAGATGGACGTTAAAACGTTCCCGTGTACATCCGTGAGGCGAAAGTCTCGTCCGGCGTAGCGATAAGTCAAGCGAGTATGATCAAAGCCCAACGTGTGTAAAATCGTGGCATGGAGATCGTGGACGCTGACCGGGTTTTCCTGGGCCCGAAATCCGAACTCGTCGGTTGAACCATGGACCGTGCCGCCCTTGATCCCCCCGCCAGCCATCCAAACGGAGAATCCATAGTGATTGTGGTCGCGACCTTGCTGCGGGTTGCCATCGCCGCCCAGTTCCACGGTCGGCGTGCGGCCAAACTCGCCGCCCCAAATCACCAGCGTTTCGTCCAACATGCCGCGTTGTTTCAAGTCGGCCAATAGTGCCGCAATCGGTTGATCAATTTCACTGGCCAATTTCCGATGTTGGCCTTCAATGTTGTCGTGATTGTCCCAAGGCTGTCCGGCACCATGCCACAATTGAACGTAACGAACACCTCGCTCGGCCAATCGGCGCGCGATCAGTGTTTGGCGTCCGTGCACGTGAGTTCCGTAGGCGGCTAAGGTGCTCTCAGTTTCCGAGCTCAAGTCAAACGCCTCGCGAGCGTCGCCCTGCATCCGAAACGCCAATTCATAGGTTTGAATTCTGGCCTCCAAGCGAGGATCGGCGACCACCGACGCGTGCCGACGGTTCCACTGGGCCAAGAGATCCAATTGGCGACGTTGGGCTTGCTGAGAAATGTGGGGGTGTTCGATATTCTCGATCAACTTGCCCAACGTTTCGTGGTTGCTGTCGATGTAAGTGCCTTGATAGGCGCCCGGCAAAAAGGCAGCTTGCCAATTCTCGGAGTCTTTGATCGGCAACCCACCCGGGCAAAGCGAGATAAAGCCGGGCAGGTTCTCGTTTTCACTTCCCATGCCATACAGCACCCAGGCCCCGACACTTGGTCGGGTCTGCAACGAGTCGCCACAGTTCATCAGCATCAACGACGGTTCATGATTGGGGACGGCGGCATACATCGAACGAATCACGGCGATATCATCCATGTGCGCGGCGGTCTTTTCGAAGATCTCACTAACTTCGATCCCTGATTCACCATACCTTTGAAACTTGAATGGCGAAGGGAACGCCGCCCCGGTCTTCCGTTCGGTCGCAAACGTTTCTGGAAGGACTTGCCCCGCATACTTCTCCAACGCAATTTTGCGATCGAATGTGTCGACGTGTGAAGGCCCGCCATTGAGAAAGAACTGGATCACTCGCTTTGCACGACCAGGAAAATGGGCTGGTTTCGCTTGCAGCGGATGGGAGGGTTCGTCGTCTGCCATCAGCCGGTCGTTACAGAGCAGCTGCCCCAGTGCTAAAGCGCCGACCCCCAGTCCCGCACGCTGCAACCATTGACGCCGATTCGGTACCGAGAAAAATCGCGATGGATCAAAGCGGTTCATGGCTGCTCACTCGATGAATTGGAATTCATTGCTACTGTAAATAATTTGCGCCAACTGGGCGAAAGGGTTCATCGTCGTTTCCTGTTGGTCTTCCATCGCCGCGTCCAAGAACTCGACAGCTTCCAACAGTTCCAATTCGCTGGGTTCACGTTGCAATATTTGGCGAAACAACTTTCGAATGGCGGCGGCTCCATCTGCCTGGGCCGAACTTTCAGCGGTGATCGCCTTGGCTTGCTCCAAAACAAATGCATGGTTCAAAAAAAACAAACATTGCTGAGCGACCATCGTTTCGCTGCGGCGGGGGACGTGCAGATCGGGATTTGCGAAGTCAAAACCACGAAGCAGACTGGGCAAGAACTGCCGATCGACCAATCCATAGATACTACGCCGCCGTGAAAAGGGTTCGACCCACATGTCGGTTGCCTTGCCGCCAACGCGTGAGGTGTCCAAAGTCCCGTTTGTGGCCAAAATCGAATCTCGCAGTTGCTCGATCGACAACCGCTGCGGGCGAAATCGCCATAGCCAACGATTACTGGGATCGTTCGCCTCCGCCCGAGCCCGGAGGTCCACGTTCGCGCTCCCGGCAACGGACTGTTGGAAAGTCTGCGACAACAACATCTGACGTAGAATGGACTTGATGCTCCAGTCGTTCTCGATCAGCTCCACCGCTAAATAGTCCAACAACTCCGGATGGCTGGGCGGTTCGGCCCGTAAGCCAAAATCACTTGGGGTCTCGACCAAGAGTCGACCAAATACGTGACCCCACAAACGATTTGTCATCACGCGCGAGGTCAAGGGATTGTCGCGATCAATAATGGCCGCCGCCAATTCCTGTCGACCGCTTCCCTGTTGAAACGGTTCGCGAACCGAGCCCGACAACATGGCCAAGAACTGGCGCGGGACAAAATCGCCTTTCCGCTGCATATTGCCGCGACGAAAAATCTGCGGATCCACCAATGTCGCTCGATCGGCCAAGATCCGCACGCGCCGATCCAGAACCTCGGCTTGCAACGTCCACCGCTCGATCTCGCTTTGCAGTTTCCACAGTGTTTCGCAACTCGCAAAGTCCAAGAAATATTCGATCTCGACAATCGGTTCATTGGGTACGCTGCACGGAGAATTCGCACCATACAAAAGTTCATAAAAATAGGACTCGTCGTCCGTTAGATTTGGGAGACCGCTGCCCGAGGTCACGCTCACGAAATTCGGTTGCAAAGCCACGAGTTTTTCTTTCAGGACGGTCGCGTACAACGCGATGACATCCGCTCGCGAGTTGATCGGCTGTGCCAAGGCGGACGCAATGTCGGGGTGAACTTGAGTTGATGGAGCCATTCGCAGCATTTCGATCAGACGTGGCGATTCGGAAGCAAACTGCGACTCTGGAATTTGAAGCAGTTGATGCCATGCTGCAAAGAATCGATCACCAGATTTCGCCGATTGACGCACATGGTCGGCCCAGCGATGCACGACCCAAGGCAGCAAATCCGTTGGCTTGAATAGTTGGCCAAAAAGTTCGCCCGGATACTTTTCCAGCTCCAATTGGGCAGACAAGTAATCATGGATCCTCTGTCGAGCTCGTTCTGCGGCTTCGGCGCAAAGCTTTTGATGCTGTTCCTCGTAAGCCTGAACTCGGCGCTGCAACTCCGCTAGATACTCTGCCGGAAGCTCTTGCGAGGGAGTAATGCTCTTTTCAATTTCTTGGCAGCTCGCCATGACCCCGTACAACGAATAATAGTCGGCGGTTGGGATCGCGTCGTACTTGTGATCGTGGCACCGAGCGCAGCCGACGGTCAAGCCCAACAGCCCGCGCGTCACCACATCGATGCGATCATCGATGATATCGGGCTTCACTCCTAAGAACCGACGACCCAACGTTAGAAACCCCATGGCCGCTAAATCACTCGGTTCGGAGGCAACTTGATCCGCAACCAATTGCAACCGCACGAACTGGTCGTACGGCAAGTCGCGATTCAGAGCCTCGATCACCCAATCGCGATAAGTCCAGGCATGAGTCCAGAATCGTTCTTCCCGCCCGTAAACGTAGCCTTTGGTATCCGAGTAACGTGCCAAGTCCAGCCAATGTCGCGCCCAATGTTCGCCAAAGCGGGGCGAAGCCAACAGCTCATCGATACGCTTTTCGTACGCGTTCGGATCTGGATCATTGGCAAATCGTTCCACCTCGTCGTTGGTTGGTGGCAGACCGGTGATGATGTACGAAGCCCGCCGCAGCAAGGTTCTCGCGTCCGCTGGCGGTGCTGGCTCAAGTCCTTCCGCCGTCAAACGTGCCACGACCAAACGGTCGATGGGGGACTCATTCCAATTCGTAGATCGCCACGCATGGTCCGCAGGCAGATCAGGAACACTCGGCCGCTTGAGGGGCTGAAACGCCCAATGCTCGCTCGCCGCTTGTTCGATCAGCGAGGCGGGCAGCGCTTCTGACTCCGGCCAATTGGCACCCGCGCGAACCCACTCTTCCAACAGAGCCACATCGGTTGGATCCAACGCGGCATCAGGCGGCATGGCCAACGACTCGCTGCGGCGGACAGCGTGGATCAGTATACTGGTCTCCGGTCGATGCGGAACGATTGCCGGACCGGAAACCCCGCCCACCGATAGGAACTGGCCATGATCCAATCGCAAGCCACCCGATTGTTCCTGTGGGCCATGACAGTCCACACAGTACCGATACAAGAGCGGACGAATCTTGGCCTCGAAGAAAACTTCATCCTCGGTGATATCCGCAGCCGCCAACTTGTTGTCGAAAGTGTTTTCCTGACCTGACACCGACGGTGCTACGCCGGCAACCGTCAGGAAACCAAGGCCAAACAACAGGACTCTGCCCAGAAGCAGAAAGGCGGGAGGTGGGAGCATATCGACATTCAAAATCAAAGGAGCCCCCTCACCTCTTGGTCTCCCTTCTCCCCTCCGTGGCGGAGAAGGGCCGGGGATGAGGGGGTTCGAGGTTGAATTGGACCTTCAACCCGGAGTGCTTTGTCGCACTCGCGTTCGCCACGTTAGCTCAGCGACATCGTGATCGTCTTGGTCTCCAAGTACGGCTTCAAGCCATCCTCGCCCAATTCGCGACCGGAGCCGGACATCTTGAAACCGCCAAACGGAGCCGCCGCGTCGAAAACGTTGTAGCAGTTGACCCACACCGTCCCGGCGCGAACTTGCTCGGCAACGTAATGAGCTTTTTTGATATCACGCGTCCAAACGGCGGCTGCCAATCCGTACATGGTATTATTCGCACGACGAATCAAGTCGTTCATGTCGCGGAATTTCAGAACACTCAAAACGGGACCAAAGATCTCGTCCGAAGCGATCGACATTTGATCGGTCACGCCTTCGAACAATGTAGGCTGGACGAAGAAGCCTCGGTCGCCAAATCGTTCACCGCCGGTCAAACACCGAGCCCCCTCGCTCTTGCCTTTGTCCACAAACGACATGATCTTGTCGTATTGGGCTTGGTCCACCTGCGGTCCTTGTTCTGTGGACGGATCCAAGGGATTACCCAATCGACGAGCTTGGTTTTTGGAAACCAAACGGTCCACGAACTTGTCGTGAATGGCTTCGTGCACGAACAGGCGACTCCCGGCGCAACAGCATTGTCCTTGATTGAAGTACAACCCGAAGTGGGCTCCATCCACGGCGGCATCCAAATCGCAGTCGTCAAAGACAATGTTGGGGCTTTTTCCACCAAGTTCAAACGTCAACCGTTTCAGCGTCTCCGACGCATCACGCATGATGATCTGAGCAGTGCGGTGTTCGCCAGTAAACGCGATCTTGTCAATCAAAGGATGGCGAACCACGGCTGCTCCAGCGGTCGGGCCAAACCCAGGAACGACATTGATCACGCCGTCGGGGAAACCAGCTTCTTGAGCCAAAGCCGCCATCGCCAAGCAGGTCAACGGCGTTTGTTCGGCGGGCTTCATCACGATGGTACAACCCGCCGTCAGGGCCGGTCCCCACTTCCACGCGGTCATCAACATCGGGAAGTTCCACGGAATGATTTGCCCGACAACCCCGGTTGGCACCTTCCGTGTGTAGCACAGAAAATTGCCATCGATCGGAATGGTGGACCCGTGGATCTTGTCCGCATAGCCCGCGTAGTATCGCAAGCATTGAATCGTCAGTGGCAAATCGGCCGCACGACTGTCGCGGATGGGCTTGCCATTATCCAACGACTCCAAGGCCGCCAAGTACTCTTGGTTCTCTTCGATTAGATCGGCCAAACGATACAACAATCGGCCACGTTGCCGCGCGTTCATCGTTCGCCATTCGCCCGATTCAAAAGCGTCGCGCGCGACTTTCGCGGCCACATCCACGTCGGCCGCGTCGCCTTCCGCGACGTTGGCGATGACCTCTTCCGTGGCGGGATTCACCGTCTCAAACGTTTTTCCACTGAGACTATCGACCCAACGGCCGCCAATAAAACATTGCGTGTGCTTGATTTTTGGAAGCGCCGCTACCGGACTAACGGTTGCCATGACCATCTCCTTTACCATGACGATGACCCAAGTTGCCCTTTAGTGGCCAACAGTCGGCCACTACCTACACCTCATGGTAACCGTTCGCCCCAACCAAAGCAATCAAGCTGGATAGAATCCCTAACCCAACATTCCCCCTCGACCGGCCAGGATTTTGATCGTGTCGGGTAACTTGATTCCGAATGATCTCGGGCAATTGGCGGTCTTTCTTGCATCCCGGTCCAATACCACCTGCCGGTTTCGAATGTTCATCAAACTGGACGGGGCGGTCGATGAACAGAAGGAAACGAAGGAAACGGAGTGCGATGACTTGGGTAGAATGAAGGGTTCCGCTTTAGCCGATTCAACTGAAGATTCCACAAGGTCGCGTTGATCATGACATCTTTTACCCACCATCTTTTACCAATCGTCCGAATTGCGCGTTTTGTCGGGCAAAAGATATCGGGTAGAAGTTGTTTACTTTGAATTGCCGTCATATTCCGGATCGACGAAATCAACTTCGTTGCCTTCGTTATCTTCTGTTCCATTACGACACGCCAGTTCGAGTTTTCACCAACGTAGCGTCGATCGACGTTGGACAGAAGAGAACAAAGGAAACGAAGTGCGCGGCCAATGACAAAAAGTAGAGTTCGGTCTTAGTCGCTGCCATTGAGTTGTGGATCAGGTAGTTCTGTTTGTTGGATCTTTTGCCCACCATCTTTTGCGAATCGTTCGCATTGCACGTTTTGTCGGGTAAAAGATGTTTTACCTTGAATTGCCGTCATATTCTAGATCGACGGAATCAACTTCGCTGCCTTCGTTATCTTCTGTTCCATTACGACACGCCAATTCGAGTTTTCATCAACGTCGCGACGATCGACGTTGGACAGAAGGGAACAAAGGAAACGAAGTGCGCGGCCAATGATAAAAAGTAGAGTTAGGTCTTAGTCGATGCCATTGAGTTGTGGATCAGGAAGTTCTGTTTGTTGGATCTTTTACCGATCGTCCGAATTGCGATTTTTGTTGGTAAAAGATGTCGGGTAAAAGTTGTTTACGTTGAATTTCCGCTATATTTTGGATCGACGGAATCAACTTCGTTGCCTTCGTTATCTTCTGTTCCATTACGACACGCCAGTTCGAGTTTTCACCAAAGTCGCGACGAAGGTCGTTGGACAGAAGGGAGCAAAGGAAGCGAAGTGCGCGACCAATGATAAAAAGAAGAGTTAGGTCTTAGTCGATGCCATTACCCACCATCTTTTACCGACCGTTCGTGCTGCGCTTTTGGGCGGCAAAAAATGTCGGGTAAAAGATGTTTTGCTTCGAATTGCCGCCATATTCCGGAACGACGGATTCAACTTCGTTGCCTTCGTTATCTTCTGTTCCATTACGACACGCCAATTCGAGTTTTCACCAACCTAGCGACGATCGACGTTGGACAGAAGGGAACAAAGGAAGCGAAGTGCGCGACCAATGATAAAAAGTAGAGTTAGGTCTTAGTCAATGCCATTGAGTTGTGGATCAGAAAGTTCTGTTTGCTGGATCTTTTGCCCACCATCTTTTGCCAATCGTTCGAATTGCACGGGTTGTCAGGTAAAAGATGTTTTACTTTGAATTGCCGTCATATTCTAGATCGACGGATTCAACTTCGTTGCCTTCGTTATCTTCTGTTCCATTACGACACGCCAGTTCGAGTTTTCATCAAAGTCGCGACGAAGGTCGTTGGACAGAAGGGAGCAAAGGAAGCGAAGTTCGCGGCCAATGACAAAAAGTAGAGTTAGGTCTTAGTCGCTGCCATTGAGTTGTGGATCAAAGAGTCTGTCTGCTCAATCTTTTACCGATCGTCCGAATTGCGCTTTTTGTTGGTAAAAGATGTCAGGTAAAAGATGTTTCACCTTGAATGGTCGCCTTATTCTGATCTGGCGACGATGGTCGATGAACAGAAGGAAACGAAGGAAACGGAGTGCGATGATAATGAAAGAATGAAACGCCTGGTCTTTGCCGCTGCCGTTGAGTTGTGGATCAAAGAGTCTGTCTGCTCCATCTTTTACCCATCATCTTTTACCGACCGTTCGAGTTGAGCTATTGGGCGACAAGAAATGGTGGGTAAATGTTGGTTCGCTGTCGGGAATAGATTGCCGTGGTCTCGTGTTGACAATTAGGCGATTTGACTCAGTATCGGTTCACGAAGACATGAGTCTGGTGCGATTCGCAATTCGCTTCCTTGGGGATGGCGAGCCCGCGAGTGACTCGCGGGCTCTTTCGCATCCGGTTGGTTTATCATGCAACTTGCGCCCCGCACCATTCATGTCATGAACGTTATTCGGAATCGAACTACTCAACAGACAAATCGACGCAAATGATCTCTTTGTCGTTCCGAATGTACGCATGGCGATTCGCAAATGCGGGCATGCTCCAAACCACATCACGTCCAAACGCCACATTCGACGGCTCGATCACTTTGGCCCGGTCCAGTTCCTGATAGCCGTTAGGGTTCAATTCGCCCAAGACCAATTCGCCCAATTCGTTGAACATGATGAAGCGATCCTCGTGCCGAACCAAAAACGTCGTTTCCGAACCAGCCGGACGGGTTCCAATGGTCTCTTCCGATTCCCAGAGTCGTTCGCCACTGGGGATTCGCACAGCTCGCATCACTCCCTTCTGATCCATGCCATAAACCACATCGTCGACGACAAAGGGCTGAACGTTGACTGGGCAAATCACATTGCGTTTATCTCGCCACACTTCGGTTACGCCCGGTTTGTCGGCATTCATTTCCAACAACAAGCTGCGGTTGCTGTAACCGGCGACATAAAGATACGAACCCACCATCACGGGCGACATGATGATCGAACCATTCGTGGCTTCGTACGGCACCGACCACAACGGTTTGCCGGTCTCTGCTTCGACCGACACGACAGCGTTGGGTTGCAGAAGGATCAATTGCCGAACGCCAGCGTATTCAATGATCGTGGGTGGACTGTAACCAGTTTCCGGCGCGGCGCTCGCTCGCCAGATCTCTTCGCCAGTCATTTTGTTTAAGGCGACGATGTGACTCCCTTCGCCACCGGCCAAAGTCAGCAAGCGATCGCCATCAATCAATGGATGCGCCGAGTACCCCCACAGAGCAGCTTTGGTATTGTAAGTGGACTTCAGGTCCTTTTCCCACAGGACTTTGCCGTCCGACACATGGAAGCAGAAGAGATTTCCTTCTGTGCCCAACGTGTAAACACGATCGCCATCCACAGAGGGAGTACAACGGGGGCCCGCCGGATAAGAAACGGTGTATCGTACGGGAGTCTCATGTTGCCAGAGAAGTTTGCCGGTCGCCTCTTCCAAGCACAGAACACGTTCGACCCCGCTGAACTCCTTGCGATCAAAGTTGTCCACCTTGACGTTTTCGGCTGTGACATAGTCCGTGATGAAGACTCGGCCTTGCGCGACCGCTGGGCCGGAATATCCGCCCGCTATCGCGGTTCGCCATAGGACTTTGGGTCCACCCTCAGGAAACTTCTTCAGAACACCCGACTCGCGCCACACGTTATCGCGTTTCGGACCCATCCACTGCGGCCAATCATCGGCGTGACAAAGATTCGAACACGCCAATATTCCGCAACAACTCCAAACGATCATCCAACTCAATGACTTCAACATGATTTCCTCGAGATACCTTCGCTTCTTCCGACTGTGCCGACCTGACCTGGGGCTCCCAACGCCTCACCGACAATACATTTACCGACCAAGACGCCGCAGCTTCGTTCCTATTTTGACACTTCTTGGGAACCACCACCATACCAAGCCGGTTTAGCAATCGCTTTCAGTGTCCGTTTCTACCAACTACCGTTCAATTTGCATTTCCGTTGAACCTGGCAAACCGATGCGACGAAGACGCTCCAGCCAAACCGTTGTTTCAAACGAAACCGCCACTGAAACCAAAAATAAAACAAACGCTTCATGGATCAATCGCTTGTTTAAGACTTGCTTGCTTACTGCATATTGGTATCATCACGCAGGTTTGGGGGAATGTGTTAATTAGTAGAAAAGGGAAGAATATGACGAATAGACGTCTCGGGTGGATGGTAGCGATGATTTTGTCGCTATGGACTCCAGCCGCATTTGCGGATGTGATTTACAACTCGTTTCGGAACGCTGATGATTTGGCGGCCGCCAACACGACGACCGGGTCAACGCCACGTTATTTGATGGGTGATGACATCAGCACGATCGCGACCGCCGATCCCAACAAGGTTTGGTTGGTCGATAGCATGTCGCTGAAGGTCTTCGTTTTTGGATCGGGAGTCGCCGGTCAAAACCAAGTGTACGACGCGGTAACGATGCGAGTTCGTGTATTTGAGACGTTCGACGCCAACGCGCCTGACGGAACGTCGGTGTTTTCGAACCAAGTCAGTGATGTTACTTGGAACTTGGGCACCATCACGAACAACAGTGCCACCGGTGGCAATCAAGTGTTCCTCTACAATAATCTGCCGTATTTGGCAAACAACTTTCAGTTCGAATTGCAGACCGGTCAGAACATTGGTGTCACCGTTGAATTCCTTAGCAACGGTTTGATCAACAACGGTCTGGCTTCCGTTCTAATGACCGGCGCCGGTAATGTTGGGGTACCGTTGATTGGTACCTCAACAAACGGTTGGTATCGAGATGCCAACTCCAACGGGTTCTTGGAAGCAACGGACCGACGAACGCTGACCAATCCGTCCAACCAATAAGGCTTTGACTTCGCGGAGCGACGGTAGGAGCGGAGCCGAAGGTCAAGGCCTTTGTTCAAGAAGCCCGAGGGCAATTGCCTCAGATCACGATCTCTAACCATTTTGACTATGGGTTTTTAAATCTTGGCA
>JBGSJV010000141.1:0-14295 GCA_041741535.1 Pirellulaceae bacterium | reverse complement strand
GCTAAACAATCCGCCGCCACCGAGCAAACCGCCACCGGCAAAGCTTCCGCTACCGATATTGTCGCAACATGACGACGAAACTCCGGTCGAGCAACCAGTATCACAACCACTGCCTGTGGTCGTTTTTGGTGCCGATACTGGCGTGATAATCGGAGCTGCGGACGAGGTCGTTTGATAATTGACCTGAGCGTTGGACTCGTTAACTTGAGTCGACATGACCATTGCGGCGATCCCGCAATACAACCACTGACGTTTCATTTTGGCTATCCTCTGTTCGGGGCGTGAGCGACACCTAATGTGGCCTGAACGCGAGTTCCTACACGACCCGCGTGACCGCGATAATCCGAGTTGGGCGTCTATTGCAAACTCGCGATACAACCGCTCCACTCTGCAAGACAATTTCGACAGGGAAATCCGTGACATTCATTTGATTCTGAACCACAGCTACATTTGATACGACCGACAAATCTTAACAATACGACCATAGCTGTGCATATTAACACTTCAACGTTCGACAATACCGAATATATCAACGATAGCGACTAAGATCGGATACACTCCGCTCACCAATTGAGTCAATTCGCTGAAATTTGTGCGAAATCGCTCGGTTCGAGTCGCTGTGAGCCGCTCTGGCTTTCATTTGCCAGCCAGCATTTCAGCGTGAAGAGAATTGCGAAAACGCCCATAGCACCACGTCCCGGGGGTTGATGAAACGCATTCACACGCTTGGCTAGGCAACCCACGCACCCACCGATTCGGAAAATTCAAACCCAGGCGATGCAGTTGTACCCTGCCTCGCTAAGAAAATGATTGGTGCGGGAAAACGGCCGGCTACCGAAGAATCCGCGGTGAGCACTGAGTGGTGATGGATGAGGCGAACAAATCGCCAAGTGTTTGCTGCGGTTCACTTGGGACAACTTATTCTGTGCGTCCTTGCCCCACAACACAAACACAAGCGGATGTTCCAGATCGTTAACCCTTTGGATCACCAAGTCCGTCAATACTTCCCAACCGAAGCCGCGATGGGAACCAGCGACATTTTCACGGACGGTCAACGTGGTGTTGAGCAACAAGACACCCTGTTTGGCCCAATGACTTAGCTCGAACCCGGCAGGAACCGTTACCCCCAAGTCCTCGCGAAGTTCGCGGTAGATATTGCGTAATGAGGGAGGTGGAGCAACGCCGCGTGGTACCGAAAACGACAACCCATCCGCTTGGCCAACTCCGTGATAGGGATCTTGACCCAAGATAACGACACGAACCTGAGTTAACGGCGTGAGCATCAAGGCTCGAAAAACGTTCTGCGGTTGCGGATAAATTGCATGACCGCTCGCTTCCAATTGGAGTCGTTCGGTCAATTGCATTCCGGTGGGTGAAGCGAGAAAATCGGGCAACAACCGTCCCCAATCAGGAACATCACTCGGTAATTCTTGCACGTCCCACATGAGTGACATTTTCTGTTGGCAGGTTTATTTATTTGAACTGATGAAACAATGTTAACGGGTCAAACGGGCGATGCTGTTTGCCGATGTCAATCCAAGTTCGTTGGCATTCTTCCAAGGCCGCGAGGGGTTCTTGGCGGTTTTCCAGAACACGCCAAACCGCATCGGTCAAAGCTTGCAATCGCGCTCGATTGCCGGGTAAAGACGGAAAAATCTCGGCTCCCCCCAACACGTCGTCATTTGCGAGATTGAATATTTCCCGAATCTTGTCGGTGGCATCGACCGAATACTGCCGCCCGGCCCATTGGGAGGCGTTTGACCATTGCTCGGGACGAGAAATCAACACCTGGTCCTCCAGTGGTGCGAAGGCCTCCGCCGTTGGGGAGGTCACCAGCAGTTCAACCAAGCGAAACGCCGCTTCACTCTTTCGCGTTCGTCGCAGTACTCCGACGAGATTCCCAGAAAACCCAACCACTTGCGTCCGCAACACTCCCGCTGGCCGATTCGTCCATGACTTGTCAAAGTAGTTGTAAAACCGAACGGACCCCGGCGGCGGAAGTGGTCTCAAGTTCGAGACACCAATCGAAACATCATCCAAACGCGGCAAAGGCACCAAGGCTCCCTGAATGGTTCCCGCCTGGACTTTGGCAATCAAATCGGAGGCGGAAAGTTCCTTCAGCTCTGACGCGTTGGGTCCATAGGTCGCCAACAGGTCTTCCATCGCTTTGACAAAAGGTGGCGAAGTCAGTCGTGGCTCACCATCGATCCGCGAATAAAACACATCCGTTTGGGACTGACTCTTGGCCATCGATGCCGCACGTAACAGCAACGAATACGCGGGGTGGAATTCAGACAACGGTTCGACCCACCGCAACGGGCGTTGATTTTTCCGATCCAACTCTGCCGCCGCTTGCCAATCGGTCCAAGTTTCCGGAATCGGCATTCCTTCCGAATCACCACCACTGGCCGAGGGGTGGGTCAAGACCGTCGCCAAGGGCGTCCCCAACGAAATCCCGTACACACTTTGGTCGATGCGACCAATTCTTCGATCAATCGCGTACCAGCTATTGTGGTCCAACTTTTCCAACATCGCCTCTGGAAATTTGAGGAGTTTGTCGTCCGCCACCAGTGCCGCCAAACGATCCGCAGGAACAATCAGGACGTCGAACGAATCCAACATCTCATTGCTGGTGCTCGCCCATTCTTCGGGAGACATGGTCGTTACGGCCATGTTCGTCCCACTTCGTCCTTCGAACTGTAGCTTTAGCTCTTCGCTCCAAGCCGCCGTGCCAACTAGCAGAACTTTCATGGGAGCCAAACGCAAGGCTTCCAATTCTGCATCGGTCATCTTGGGGCCAGTTGTTTGGACGTCAATTGGTCCCGAGTCTCGACAGCCCAAGGGTACCAAGCCAAGCAGCGCGACCAACATCCAAACACCAAAGCGATTCCTCGGGGACAAGTGGTACTTCCTTTCGCTCTCGGGACAAGTTCTACTGAAAGTCTATCGCTAAAAGGGGGCGTACCCTGGGAACGGCAAACAAGGTCCGTTCACTTTTGGCTTAGACTCCCAGACGCGGTCGATTGTTGGACCGGCTGACGGTGCTCGCGTCCACACCCTATTCTAACGTCGTAGAGTTTCCGATGGGTAGCGTCCGTATTCCTTTCGTCGTCTTGTTACTTGCATGTCACGTGTGTGTCGGCTCGGTCACAACGCAGGTCATCGGTCAAGTTCTGGATCCGCTGCCATTGTTGGAACGGGAAACATTTTGGAAAAATCGCGACTTCCAATGGTACAGTGAATATATTCCGTTTCTGGACACGCCCGATGCCGATTTGAACACGACGTATTATTACCGTTGGGAATTGGTGACCAGACACCTGACGTACGGATCGCCGAACAGTGGCTATTCGTTTACGGAATTTTCAGATCGTCCTTTTTGGTCAGGTGCTTAAGGCTCCATCGCCTGTCCTGCTGGGCATCAAATCAACGAAGTTCGTTGGCTGCGGGACCCGCGATACGTCCGGGATTACATTCGATATTGGTTCCGAACTCCCGGAGCGGAACCCACTCGGTATTCGTTCTGGGCCGCTGCCTCCGCCTGGGCTGCCCATGAAGTCCATCCGAATTCGGACTTTATTGTGTCGTTGTTGCCGGACATGGTGCGGAATCAGGAAACTTGGCGTTCGCGGCAGTATGTTCCCGACGTCGGATTGTTTTGGCAGACCGGCCATGACGACGGCATGGAGTTCGACATCAATGCTCGTCAGACGCAGGATATCCTTCGTGGCGGCCAATCTTTGCGGCCATCGTTTAACGCTTACCAATGGGCGGACGCCGTCGCCATTAGTCGAATCGCAACGTTGGCGGGAAAGCCGGAGATGGCACAACAGTACCAGCAGTTTGCCGAAAACTTGAAACGCAAAACCCAGGAGCTGTTGTGGGACCCGCAGCGACAGTTCTTTTTTCCCATGAGCAATCAACGTCACGAACATGAGGGTCATGTCGTTGAACGTCACACGTTGACCTATCAGAGTGGGCAATTTGCCGGCAGTCCCGCTGGGCGCGAATTACATGGCTACGTGCCGTGGGCCTTCCGTATGCCAGACCCCGGTTATGAAGCCGCTTGGCAATACTTGATGGATCCGAGTTACTTCGCTGCTCCGTTTGGACCAACGACCGTTGAACGGAACGATCCTATGTTCCTATTGCAACCAACATGCTGTTGGTGGAGCGGGCAATCGTGGCCCTTTGCGACCACCCAAACACTCAAAGCCTGTGCCAATTTATTGCACTTCTACGAGCAGACGCATATCACACGTGAGGACTACTACCGACTATTACGCGGGTACGCCCTGTCCCATCGCAAGGACCGAGTTCCTTACATCGCGGAAGCCCTGCACCCAGACACGGGCTCTTGGGACGGCCATGATGCCCCGAATCACAGCGAGCACTACTTTCATTCTGGCTTTGTGGATCTCGTGATCACCGGCTTGATCGGCGTGCAAGCCAACGCCTCGCCCAAGCTGGTCGTTGATCCGTTGGTGCCAAGGGATTGGGACTACTTTGCCCTGGACCGCTTGCCCTACCAAGGGCAATTGCTGTCGATCGTTTGGGACCGAGATGGCCAGCATTATGGAAAAGGTACTGGCTTGCTCGTGTTCAACAACGGCACGCTGCTGGCTTCACGACCCGATCTCGGGAAATTGGAGTTCGAACTCCCAAAGTGTGGCGATGTTCCACTCGTGGAAACGACCCGCCTCAACTATGCCGTCAACAATGATGGCGATTGGTTCCCCCGCGTCTCAGGGACGCATACGGAGCCTGGTGCGAGCTTGCATTACCTACAGGACGGTCAGTATCGCTACGATCTTCGACCGAACAATCGCTGGAGCAGCGGAGCGACGAACGAAGAAGTCGCCGTGACCTTGGATTTTGGCACCAGTCGCCAGATTGACGAAGTCAAACTCTACGTCCTCGACGATCAAAACGATCACCTGGCGGCGCCTGAATCAATCGAACTGCAGTACGACGATCAAGGACAGTGGCGATCCATTCCGAATGTCCGTGCGCCTCAGGGAAACATCCAGGGCGGTCAGCCCTGGATCGCCCGCTTTCCTGGTCTGAACCTGACTCGCTTGCGCATTGTCTTACAACCAGCAGCGGAACGAAGCTGTGGTCTTTCGGAGATCGAAACTTGGGGACCGGGAACGTTACCCTATCAGCCCGTCGCTCCACCGAGCGGGAATGTGGCGTACCGAATTCCAGGTTCCGAATTCCCGCGGGTCTCCGCGTCGCATTCGGATCGCTTCGGCGGTCGCGCGGAACTAGCCATTGACGGACGGATCAGCTTTCTGCCGAGTCCATTCAATCGCTGGACCAGTTACGAGTCGCCTCGAAAAGAAGATTGGTTCGAAGTCGAGTTCGAACAACCGACGACCGTAAGCCGAGTTGTCTTGCATCTTTACGATGATCGAGGTGGTGTTCAAGCCCCCGATTCGTACCGGATCGAATATTGGGACGAACAGCAATGGCAACCCGTCACCGAGGCGAAGTTCGACCCGGTACAACCCGCCGGCTCACAAGCCAATCAAGTGGAGTTCACGGCGACGACGACGTCGAAGCTCCGAATCGTCTTTCAACATCGCGGCGAGTCCAAGAGCGGGCTGACCGAGTTGGAAATTTGGCACAAATAACCCTTCAACTATCGCGAATTCATGTCTTGGAATGAAACTCAACGGTCTGCCGCAGCAGAATTCGCTCGTTCGATTGTCGAATGCTTGAGCCAACACGGTCACGATGCTTTGTTGGCCGGCGGGTGTGTGCGCGACCAATTGTTAGGCAAGATCCCGAAGGACTATGATGTTGCAACCTCTGCCACACCAGATCAAGTTCGCCAGATCTTTGGACATCGACGCACAATTCCAGTCGGAGCTGCCTTTGGCGTGATCACAGTGATCGGTGACCACGCGAGTGGAAACGTGGAGGTCGCAACCTTTCGTTGCGACGGAGGCTATTCGGATGGACGACATCCGGATCAAGTGACCTTTAGCAATGCGGAACATGATGCCCAACGGCGCGACTTCACCATTAACGGATTGTTCTTTGACCCTTTGACAAATACCGTCATCGACTATGTTCAAGGGCAAGTTGATCTCAAGAACTGTCTCATTCGCGCCATTGGCGTGCCGCACGAACGATTCAACGAAGATCACTTACGGATGCTGCGGGCGGTGCGATTTGCGACCGTGTTGGGTTTTGAAATCGAGTCCAATACTATGAGCGCGATTCAAGACTTGGCCGATCAGATTTTGACGGTCAGCGGGGAGCGGATCGCGGCCGAGATGCACCGGCTATTGGGCAGTCCCAGGCGCGGCAGTGGCTTGAACTTGTTGGGACAATCGGGTTTGTTACGGCATTTAATCCCTCGGTGGGATTGGCAGTCGCCGCAAACGCGCGCGACCGTTTCAGCCGCGTGTCAATCTTTGGATCAAGCCTCGATCAGTGATTCGTTTCTCGAAGTGTCGTTAGCGACCGTGACCCTTCAGCAGCGGCTCGTGTCCTACACGACCAATGAGTTGATCCCGTGGAGTACGGTCTTGTCCGGCATGTCATTGGTCATGGACGATGTCGTGCGCGCTTGGAAATTGTCCAATGAGTCAAAAGCGGTGTTCCGCGCCATTCAACTGCATTTGGCGAACGTGGCGCACGCCCGTCAGTTGCCGTGGAGTCAATTGCAGCCGACGATGATCGCTCCGAAGATTCGCGCCGTCTTGGATGTCGCAACGTGTTTGCAATTGGGCGGTTGGATTTCGCGGGAAGACATCGGCGTTTGTCGCGAGCATTTGCAGCGGCCAATCGACGAGTTGAATCCACCCCCGTTACTGACCGGTGACGAATTGAAGAAGCGAGGATTTACCGAGGGACCACTCTTGGGCCGTTGTTTATCGGAATTGAGACGAAAGCAACTCGATCACGAACTAACGACCATCGACGAAGCCTGGGAATGGGTCCGGGCCCAAAAGTAGGTCCAAAATTGTAGCTTGCCAGTCCACTGTCGGCCCACGGGTGGACAGACTTTTTGCAACAAAGATGCATCGTCGGGGCCGTGCTTCTCTCTCCGATTTCCGTCATTTAGCAAGTTGATCACAAGCCAAGAGCCGCCAGAGGACTGGCGACCTACAATGTAGGTTGCCAGTCCACTGGCAGCCCGCGGGTGGACAGACCTTTTCCAACAAAAGTGCATCGTGGAGGCTGTGCTTCTCTTTCCGATTTCCGCTTGGCTCGTCCTTCGTTGCGACTAAGTCGCGATTGTCTGTCGCAGTTGCCGCACCGCTGCTGGGTTGATTCGTCCCGTGGCGAGCGCACTTTGAACGGCGATTCGAGTGATCCCGGTCGCGTAGACTCGTTCGACGTTGTCTGCGTTGATGCCCCCGATGGCAAACGTGGGGCGTTCCAAAGCTGGCACACAGTTCCGAAGCGTTTCTAGTCCGGGAAACTCGGCAAAGGCTTTGGTCGTGGAAGGGAACACGGGTCCTAAACCCAAGTAGTTCGCTGAAGATTGTTGGGCCGCGGTGACTTGCGACAAGTCATGTGTGGAAACCCCTACCAAAACTTGCGGGCCAACGATATTTCGGACGACTTCGACTGGCAATTCCGCTTGTCCGACGTGTACACCATCCGCGCCACAGGCTGCCGCGATATCCGGTCGATCATTGACGATAAACAACACCTTCGAAGTCGCCAATTGTTGGGCCGTCCACCAACTGTACTCCCATAAGTCGCGATCCGAAAGCGCTTTGTCGCGAAGTTGAATCACGTCCACACCGCAATTCACGAGTTGCTGGACGTGCTCTTGATACGTCACCCAATCCGCACAAGAATCGGTCAAGACATACAACGTCGCTTGATCCAATAACTCGAGTCGTTTTGTTAGACTTTTTCGAGTCTTTGGTTCGGCAGCGACTGTTATGGGTTTCCGCAGTGATGGGTAATCGAACGAGATGGGGGGTGTTGCCAACTTCAAAATCAAATGTTGTTGCAACTCGTAACTCCGATACCGCAATTGCTCCAACAGCGGAGCGGCAGCCAGTTGGAGCCGTTTGGCAGTCTCTTCCAATACGCGAAGACTCTGTTGAACGCGGTAACAATTGGCTTGGAGTAGGCTCAGGTCGTCCGGGCGATGCGCTTCGTTGTTGGTCTTGATTGTCTTGCCAACGTCAGCCGGGACATCACGAGCGGTTAGGCGAGCGGGTAACGACCAATCGATCGAAGCTTCGTGGAGTTGATGGCGAATGTCTTTGGCCAATCTGGCGAATGCCGTGTCGTTGGCAACAAACCGACACCAGTCCTCCACCACACGTAGACCTTCGCCACAGCGATTGAAGTTGGCATCCAACATTCGCCACCAGCCGCTTTCAGGGTCTCGAGTTTCTGACATGTGGCTTCCTGGGAAATTCGAGGTCCAAACCATCACGACAATAGACCGGGACGACCGGTTCGTTGAAACACATCGTCCAATTCCGGCATCAGGCCGTACGCTCGGGCCAAAATCTTGAGAGGATGAACGGTCGGCTTGTCGGTATCTTGCTCCATTTGGATCCGGCACGAGCTGCATTCGGTTGTGCCGGCCTGATAGTCGTCTTGGCGAATTTCACGGATCAGATCCGCCCCAATTCGTTGTGCCGTGCGGAAGTTTCGTTCGAACACGCCGAACATGCCCGCCATACCGGAACAACCTTTGTGCACCGCCGTGACTTGCAACTGCGGGATCAGCTTTAACAATTCGAATCCTGGGTTCCCGGCGACGGTCGCACGTTGATGACACGGTAGATGATGGGCGAGTTGAATGGGGGTCTCTCGAAAACTCGTGCGGAGTTTGCCTTGACAATGAAGGTCCCAGAGAAATTGTGTCGCTTCGAAGGTGTGGTCAGCCACTAGCTTGGCGTCCGGGTCGGACAGAATATGCAGGTACTCGTGCTGTAGTGCCAGGGTCGCGGCCGGTTCAATCGTCAGGACCGTTGCGCCCTCCCGAACGGCTTCCGCTAACACGGCGACATTGGCCGAGGCGATCTTCTTAGCGGCGTTGATTGCTCCGGCGGAGATCAAACTGAGTCCGGAGAATTTCTGGTTCAATGGCACGGTGACCGATATGCCGTTGTGCTCGAGAATCGCGACCAACGCCCGGCCCAATTCGGGGTCGTTCCAATTGACGAAGGCGTCGACAAATAGCACGACTCGTTGGCCATCTCCTGCGGAGAACTTGTTGAGTCGACGACGCTTCGCCCAGGCCAAAAATGTTCTGGAGTGAACGCGGGGTAGTTTTCGTTGTTGCGAGATCCCGGTCAATCTCCCCAAGAGCCACCGACTCCATGTTCGTGTCAACAGGAAGTGCGTGAGTGTAGGAGAGAGACTGGCGGCCGCAAAAATCCAGTCCATTCGCAACAACAATCGTTCGGCCAATCCCAATCCATTGTTGACAACGTATTGAGCCCTCATTTCGTTGACGATCTTGGGAATATCGACACCGGCCGGGCAATCGATGCGGCATTGGTGACAGTTGAAACACGTGTCGGTTACGGCCTTCATATCAGTCGTCGAGAGATTGACGGGCGGCAATTGACCGGTAATCACGGCCCGTAGCAGATTGGCTTTGGCTCGTGGTGAGGCGGCCTCGTCGCGGGAGACACGAAACACCGGGCACATCCGTTCGACTCGGCCGTGGGTTCGGCATTGACCGCAGCCATTACAATTGCGCGCGTTATGGGCCAATGTCTCGGGATCCCAATTCAGTTGCGGCTCAATAATCGCGAGTTCCTTAGGTACTCCGTTGTTAGGCTCCCGGTCGCCATTGACGAGTGGCTCCTGAATGGTGGTGGTCGTCACGGGCGCCGGAATCGAAGGATTCAAGCCAATTGGCGAAACATTTTCGCTGGGTGTGATCAAACACTGCGGCAAGACCGAGCGGATCTGACTATGGTATGTCTCGAACCCACTGCGAATAATCTTGCCGGGATTAAAAATGAAGTTCGGATCGAAGATTCGTTTGATTTCGGCTTGGGCAGGATAAAACGCATCGGCCTGGCGGCGAAAGTAAGGAGTCCGCGAAAGCCCCAATGCTCCATAAGTTCCGACCGAGCCACCGCGTTGCCAAACGTCCTCGTATATCGAGTCGGTCAACGATTCCAAACGATCCATGTCCGTTGGGTTAGCCAAGTCGATAAACGGTCGCAATTGGATTCGGCCTTGCGACGCATGAGCAAAAATCGAAGCGGTCAATTTGTGTTGGTTAAGCAATTCTTGGGCAAAGATAAAGAACTGATCCATTTCGTTCGCTGGAATTAGGATGTCCTCTAGAAATGGTACGGCTCGGGTGGAACCACGCAGTCGATACAACGCCGGGATGATGCGGCGAACCAAGCGCCAACACAAGTCGCGTTTGTTCCGTTCCACCGTGACGTAGTGGGGAACACCTTGCTTGAGACAACCGTCGGCCAGGACCAAGATATCGCTGAGCGTGTCCAACAAGCGAGTTTGGCTATCGCTCTGGGCTTCAACCAACAGCATGGCCTCGGCACCTTGAGGAATCAATTCGGCATAGCGAACATCCGCTTCCCGCGCCAACGAGAGGAGGCGTCGGTCGACCAGATCACACGCGCGAATGGGCAACGAGTTCAATTGAGCGCTGACACGGGCCGCGTCGGTGATCCTTGAGAAAAATAGCAACGCGACGCCGCGATGATTGGGCAACGGAAAAGTTCGCAACGTTACCTCGGTGATCACCGCCAAGGTTCCTTCGCTTCCCGCCAGGAGTGGCAACAAGTCCACCTCGCCGACCGTTGAAACGTCGGCCAATCGGTAGCCGGCTGGTCGAACTTTGGTTGTTTGTGCGGCCAAGAGCGGTTCGATTCGCTCCCGACAACTGAGGACTTGATTTTGCAACATCAACTTCGCCGCGCGACTATCCGATGTCGATTCACTGGCGGTTTGTCCCAAATGAATGGTCGTGCCATCGGCCAACACAAGGCGCAAGCCCAAGATTTGTTGGCCGATGCTGCCATGATCATGCCATCGGGAGCCACACGCATCGCGACCCACAGCCCCACCTAACGTGCCAAAACTGCGATTGCCGGGGTCGACTCCCAAGATTCGCTCAAACTTCAGCAGTTCGTTGCTAAGACTCGAAAGAATAATGCCGGGTTGAGCCGTCACCGAATCGCGGCCAACCGCCAAAACTTGGGTCATCGAAGTCGAAAAGTCAATAATCAGCCCATTCCCCAACGATTCGCCAGCGAGCCCGGAACCGCAGCCACGGGGAATCACAGGGATTTGATGTTCGCGCGCGTAATTGACGACTGCCACCACGTCTTCATGGCTTGCTGGTCGTACGACACCAAGTGGTGCGACTTGAAAGATACTGGCGTCGGTCGCATATTGTTGGACCGTGACATCGTCGCAATGAACTTGACCGGAGATCAAGCCACGGAGGTCCTCTTGAATACGATGTCGTTGCGGGTCCATGACCATTCCGAGTTTTTGCCAGACGCACCCCATTGCTGCAAGCGAGATTGTGCCTCAATAGTCCGAGCTCGGAAAGCCGCCCGGACTACATGACACCCAACAAATGGACGAGCACTCCGATCCTAAAAACGGCCTGGACCGTTGGCAGACATGCAAGATCCCGGACAAAAAGACATAACCAGCGCGGGTCAGCCCCTGTTTGGGACGATGCCTCGTCCTTGTAGCGGCGGTAGAGGGCTGAAGCCGCGACGCCGACGCGTGCACGATTGCGGACGTTTGCGAGCGTCTCTTGCGTCCGAGTGCTTCCGCGGCGGATTCCTGGCTGACCAATGTAGGCAAAATCACACAATCGAGTAAACTAAGCTTTGTCCAAAATGGAGCTGACCCTTGCCGGTTATGTCTTTTTGTCCGGGATGCCGTCCAAAGAGTCGGAATCCATTTAGCACAATACATCGTGGCGGTGCCTTGTGGCGATTCATGTACCGAGTACTTGGATAAATTCGGATATTTGGCGATTTTGCGGATAACATCATGGGTTTGTTCGACAAATGGTTCTCGAAAGGCGGCGGCAGCAGCAGCGGAAGTCGAAAGAAGCTGGACCTGTCGGCCAAGTACGAACTGGATCGCCATTCTTTTTCTGGCACGATGAGCAAGTTCCGAGTTGCGCGGGAAATCAAGACTGGTGAGTTGTACGGAATCAAGCTGTTGGACAGCGAGAAGCGGGCCTATTTCGAACAACGCTTCAAAGGCTTGAACAAACCCGAGGAGGGTGAGATCGCGATCCAAATGGATCATCCGAGTATCGTCAAGACCTTCGAATATGGCACAACGACCAAGGGCGAACATTACATCTTGATGGAATATGTCTGCGGTCCAGGGTTAAACACGTTGATCAACGACAAGAACCCTGGCCTGATTCCGTATCGAATGTCGCTGCTCAATCAAATGGTCCAGTCGATCGAGGCCGTTCATGATAAAGGATTTATTCATCGTGATATTTGCCCGCGCAACTTCATTTCCTATGACGATTTCAAAAAACTGAAACTCATTGATTTTGGCTTGAGTGTGCCCGATTTACCGGAATTTCGCACGCCCGGAAATCGGACCGGGACGCCCCAGTACATGGCTCCCGAAGTGGTTCGACGTCGCCCCACAGATAAGCGATTGGACCTTTTCTCATTGGGGGTTACGATGTACAAACTCTTGTGCTTCGAGCATCCCTGGGAGGCGACCGACACGAGTGGGCTCGCCGCGTTGAGCCATGACCAACGTCCAGCGACCAACATCATGAATCATCGTCCCGATTTGCACCCGGCTTTGGCGAAGATCGTCATGAAGTGCTTGGAAGCCAACCCTGATAATCGCCCCAAAGATGCCAAAGCAATTCTGCGGGCCGTGGCCGATTTGAAGTCCGATATCGCTTGAGCTTGGTAAATGAGAAAACTTGGTACTTTTCCCGACGCGAACGCTCAGTATTTTGTGGACTATTTGGTAGCCAACGAAATGCCAGCTCAAGTCTCCCCAGCGCCGGGCGGTGGCTTCGACTTATGGATTGTCGAAGAAGATCATTTGGCCAAGGCCCAACAAGAATTTGCGACGTTCAAGCAGGACCCCTCCGATCCCAAGTATCGCAAAGCGGCAGCCAAAGCGGATCAAGTTCGCCAGAAGGAAATCGAGCGCGTTCGACAATATCAAAAGAACACGCAGGTTGTTGCTCGTAGGACTGCGCGTCGAGGTCCACCGGTCGGAACGGGATTGCTGATCATTTGTATTGCCGCTTTTGTGCTCTCGAATTTCTCGTTCGACATCAATTCCCGAACAGTTCAATCGATGGCCTTTATGTTCGCGCCCGCGTCGGCCGATTTGGAGATGCTCGGGTCGTTAGAACGACAATGCTACAATTTGTTAAGGGGAGAGGTCTGGCGGTTGATCACTCCGGCTTTTCTACACATGAGCTTCTGGCACATCATTTTTAATATGTATTGGCTGGTCATCTTGGGGTTCCGTATCGAACGGCGCGAAGGAGGCCTCTGCTTTTTAAGTTTGGTCATCGCTGCTGCGGCGATCCCGAATCTGTTGCAAGCCATCATGCCGCCAGAACTCGGGGGGACACCGGCCTTTGCGGGGTTGGGATACTGGGTCGTTCCCTTTGGCGGTTTCTCGGGGGTGGGTTATGCCATCTTCGGATTTGTCTGGATGCGCGGAAGTTGGAAGAATGTGCCAGAGTATTTCCTGTCACCCGGTTCCGTCATGGTTTGGATCGCTTGGTTCATGTTGGGAGTCCTGGGTTTGGACCGCAGTCTGGTGGGATTCGAAATGGCGGACTGGGCACACGGTGGCGGACTGTTTATTGGCCTACTATTCGGTTCCATGCGAATTGGACGAAGTGCGAAACAACGCTAGTGGCCACGCCTGACTGTCCTCCCGAATAACTACTGCGATGCCAGGTTAACTCCGATACCGTTCAATTTTCGCTTAAATGCAATGCCGGGTAACGAAAGAGTCCGTTCGCCAAGGAATTGTCTGGAAATAACATCCCGATTGGGGAGAGTCCGACCTTGGTTCATCCGAGAACCCCGATCGTCGAATCGGCAGAGACTCTAGGCGTGAGCCGCCGAATGGCGGAGCGGCAAAATGCGAGCGTTTGGTAATTCCTACGGATGGCAAAGCGGAACTGCGGATGAACAGTCCGCCGACACTTCGTTGACCGACAGCAATTTGTCCGACTGCCATGGTCTAACTTCCGAGCTGATACTTTGACGGCCTACAATTCGAAACCGCATGCAGCGAATGGATTCATCCGCAGATCGGCTTTGCCATCCGTGGGAAGTCCAC
>JBGSJV010000140.1:0-9845 GCA_041741535.1 Pirellulaceae bacterium | reverse complement strand
GCGATCCTGGGATTCGGTAGCCTTTGAGGCGTCCCGAATCAAACCATTTGCTGACCGTGCGTGGGGCCACTTTACAGATTTTCGCAACCTGTCCAGTAGTGAAGACCTTCATCGCAGGCACTCCCTAACATCGTTTCGCGTCTCTTGCCACACCAGACCCGTCGCAAATTGCTCAGAGGCTCGTGTGACTGTTCAGTCCAAAACCAAGTCCGTTGCTGACTACCAGCACCACACATCCCTGTGGATTGGCGATTCAGCTTCGAAACCTCGGTTTCTGGGTAGGAATGAACATTGGGGTTTGTAGTTTCAACATTTTTTAGGTGCAACTCCTTCGGCACCAGGAAACAACAGCGGAATAGAGGCTCTGAACTTGGTCTGGAAAAACGCTCACCTCAGCATTTTTCGTCGCCGCCCGAGGCTTTCGCCTCAAGTGTTCCGATTTCCAATACGGCTGGGTCCGTGTTGAGCGGGGAGAACTCGCGCAGATTGCCCATCAGGCCAACCTTTCGGTGGCAGATGAGCGGATTATTGGGAGTTGAGACTGCTCGGCGTGGGAGTGCAGTCGCTCCGAGTTCTGGAGAATCCCCCCCGGGATTCGACAGTTAGCGTGGCAAGTCGCAGTTTAGCGGGTCGGATCGACCGCGACGACCAATGCTATCCGTCTGAGTACTAGTTTCGAATCTTCCCTATCAATCTCTTTAATGAGGATGCGCCGGTTCTTCACGAAATTCAAATTTGTAGGAACGAGTGGCACAATTGCGCGTGGAAAACGACGGACCACGCCCCTTTCTCTTGTGGAATCGATTCGCATTTCCCAAATCCCCAGAACTGGAATTCAACCAGTCCGATTTTGCTGGCCTGCGGAGCGCGGTATACTCGGCCCGCTCCGGAGGTCCTGGGAGAGGACCTGCGTTCCAAGTTCGAATCCAAGCCAAGAAGGAATCACGTGAGTTTTAAAACTAAAGTTGAAGCGGCTACCACGGGCGTCGACTTCGCGAAGTATCGTTATCAATTGACTCTAGATACGTCCGCTGGATCGATCGTCTTGGACTTGTTGCCCGACAAAGCGCCTGGACATTGTCTCAACATGATTGGTTTGGCTCGGTCCGGTTTTTACGACAAGAAGATTTTTCACCGCGTGATCAAAGGCTTCATGATTCAGGGAGGTTGTCCGCAGGGAACTGGGACCGGTGGCCCTGGCTATCAGATCCCGGCAGAGTTCAACGACACGCCTCACGAAGCAGGAGTATTGTCGATGGCTCGCTCACAGAATCCCAATTCCGCCGGAAGTCAGTTCTTTATTTGCTTGGAACGGCACACTCATTTGGATGGACAGTACACGGCCTTCGGACGGACTGCGGACACCGCCAGTTTGGCGGTCGTCGCGGCGATTGGTGTCGTACCAACATCACCGGGAGATCGTCCGAAACAAGATGTAACGATTAAATCGGTTACGGTCTCGGAAATCCCGAAGTAATCTTGGCGATAGGTAAATCGGTTGTTGCGGTTCTAACGGTCGCGTCGCAAAGAAAGCGACGGGAAACCGCAGCAAAGGTTGGCAACGACCTGGGGCGCGGGTAAACTGTACGACCACGAAACGGCGTTGGCGATCCATTTCCACGATTGTCAGCGAGCTGGTCAATCGCGGTCCGTATTTCAGAAAGCTTGTTGATGAACCTCCACGTCAAAACGCTCGATCCAGCGACTCTCTCCTTCGGTCAGAAACAGATCCAGTTGCCGGTAGTCGAGGGCTCTGAAAACGAACTTGGGCTCGATATCAGTCGACTGCGCGCCGCCACTGGAATGATCACCCTGGACGAAGGCTACGTCAACACTGGTTCAACTCGATCGGCGATTACGTTTTTGGATGGCGAAGATGGCATCCTGCGATACTGTGGCTACCCCATCGAAGAACTTTGCGCGAATTGTGATTTCGTGGAAGTCTCCTATTTGTTGATCTACGGGCACCTGCCGACTCAACAACAGTTAGACGAATTTCAACATTCGATTCGCAAGCACACACTCTTGCACGAAGACATGCGTTCGTTCTATAGCGGCTTCCCCCGCGACGCGCACCCGATGGCGATTCTCGCGAGTGTTGTCAGCGCGATGTCGACATTTTACCAGGATTCTCTGGACCCCACCGAACCACAACAAGTGGATCTGTGCGTCCGTCGCTTGATCGCCAAATTGCCGACGATCGCCGCCTATAGCCACAAAAAGTCGGTCGGCCAGCCGTTCATGTATCCGTTAAATGAACTGGATTACGTCGAGAACTTTCTGCAAATGATGTTTGCGGTTCCGAGCGAGGACTACGAAGTTGACCCCGACTTTGTGCGAGCCCTGAATTTGCTTCTGATCTGTCACGCGGATCACGAGCAAAATTGCAGCACTTCGACCGTGCGCATGGTCGGTTCATCCAACGCCAACTTGTTTGCCTCCATTGCCGCTGGGATCTGTGCCCTGTGGGGCCCCTTGCATGGTGGAGCCAACGAAGCGGTCGTCGAAATGCTCAACCAAATCGCGGCAGATGGCGGCAACGTCAAGAAATACGTGGCCATGGCCAAGGATAAGTCGCAAGGGTTCCGACTGATGGGGTTTGGACACCGGGTCTACAAGAACTTTGATCCTCGAGCGAAAATCATCAAGACGGCCTGCGACAAATTGCTGGCCAAACGCTCCATCCATGATCCACTGTTCGACATCGCGCAAGAACTAGAATCCGTCGCGCTCCACGACGAATACTTCGTGGAACGGAAGTTGTATCCCAACGTCGATTTTTATTCTGGTGTGATCTACCGCGCGATGGGAATCCCCGTACAGATGTTCACCGTCTTGTTTGCGATGGGCCGGCTCCCCGGCTGGATCGCGCATTGGAAAGAAATGCACTCCTCGGACGGCAATCGAATCTGTCGCCCGCGGCAGATTTATACGGGCCCAACCCAACGTCCGTTTGTGCCCATCAACGCACGCTAATTCGGGGCGTACGTGTTCCGCGCGTTTCACGATCCTGGACTTTGTCCGAGCGGTCGCTCCGGCAATTGGCTCCCGCTCGCTTTTACCAAACCGACCGCAACATTAAAGGGTGACAAAGCGCTAGGCTAAGTAGGCGTTCGGCACGTTAAGTTCGTCAGGCAGTGGCCGCTGGCTCTGTTTCATCAACAGTCGAATGTTGTGGTAAACGTCTTGCTCTTGGCGTTGGAATTGCCGCAGGAGTCCGGCTTGCGCGTAAGCAATGGGCGTCGGATCAAAAATCGTTGTTTCCCAGGGAAATCCTTTGCCCCAAGTGATGCCCGCTAATCGTACGTCCGCTCGGGCGCCGTGTTGCAGCAAGATTTCGAGCGCCGGCAGACCGTGATTGTTGTGCTGGCACACCGTATGAAAGATTGGAGTATGCCCGTTAAAGCCAAACGAATCGACCGCAGCTTCGGCTTCGATGTCCGCTCCAGCGCGAACCAATGTTGAGATCGAATTTGCCAAGCCAAACTCACACGCAACATGCAAAAGAGTGGCACCCACCAGCGGCGTAAACGCGCACGGCAAATCAATTCGACGAAGGATTTGCCCAGGGTCGTCTTGAAGGCAACGGGTCAACAGGTTGGCATCGTCCAACAAAACGGCCAGCAATGTTTGATCGTGATACTCTGCTCCCAAGTCAACCAAGCATCGGACGCAGTTACTAAATTGAGCAGACCGATAGTACATGGCTACCAATTCGTCGATTGCCGATTTGCCATTGATGAGCTCGTTGGGCTTCAAGCCCAGACTGATTGACTGGCGAATCAATTCGACCGAGTGTACTTCGAAGCCATGCAATAAGATCGATTGGTTTTCAGTCATCGTTTCGCGGGTGCCATGAGTAAGAGCATTCCAGCCAGAGTATAGCCGAGCGTCGGATAAACCCAAGCGCCCGTGTGGCTCGAGAGCAGAACCGAGGCTTGGGCCGAGTGTTTTCGATCATCTCGGAGCATTTGTTCCAACAAAGCACTGCCAATCCCCTGCCGTCGGAATTCCTGGCGGACAACCATATTGGTGCACCAGGTCGCTCCGGTCGATGTTTGAATACTGCTGACCCAACCCACGACTCGGGGACCGACCATCGCGAGATAATGACGCCAGGGAGAATCGTCTGCCATGACTTCGACCGGTAACGGCGCCATGCGAGCCGCCTGGGCGTAGGCCAACCGCTGCGACTCGTGGGTCAAACGCACCACCTTGGCGGGAGACGTTTTCCGTGGGATACGTTGCAGCGAATGAACGAACAAAGGTTCTGTGCTCAGTAAACGATACCCGAGTCTCTTGTATTGGTCACGGACAAAGTTTGCGTCGTCATCATTTTCCAGCAAAATCGCCAGGAAATGCCAGCCGCGAGTGTGCTGTGCAACCGTTCCTGCGAGAACCTCCGGTGCCACTTGATACCCAACCCACTCTTCTTTCCGATAAAGTCGAGGGTTCTTGCGATCCGCATCCCGCATGCCCCATACCGGGCCGATTTTCAAGAATTCGTACGGATGAGTGAGGCTTTTTGATTTTGTGTGACCCAGCACAAAGGTCTCGACGGCAGTGGCAACGTCAATCTTTAACACGCCGTTGGCTCTCCCACGTTCTTGCACCCAGTGGCTACTCTGTCACTTGTCAACGCCGTGCGGCGACGAAGACGTTAGGCGGTGAATCTTCGATCCAAGGCTGTTGACGTATAAAGTTTGACCGTCGGGCCCAAACCGGAGATTATAAACTGGGTCAGCAAAATCCATGAGTGTCACCAGAGAGACGCCTGAGACGGGATCCCAAGTCTTGACCTTAAGATCGGCCGAGCCAGTTGTGACTCGTTGCCCGTCTGGCGAAATGTCGACGGACCAAATTCGTTGCGAATGAGCCAAGATTTTGTGACGCACTTGTTTGGTAGTCACATCAACAATGGATAACTCTCCTCCTTCCGAACCGATCGCCAGCCACTCGCCATTTGGTGCAACTCGAATGGAATTGATTTTTTGCCCCGCGGCGTGACACGTCCATTTAGTTTCCCAATCGGTCGTTGCAAGCCAGTGAATCGTGCCCGCGCCGTCCCCGACCACCAACCCCGAGTTGTCGGCTGAAAAGTCCAGGCCCCAACAACCCGCCGGCAGAGGCAGAACCTTTACAACTTCCCCCGATTGCGCATTCCAGACAACGACCTGTTCGCGATTGGTTGACGCCGCGATCCACCGTTGATCATCACTCAAGGCACATTGTTGGACACCGCCAAGTTCCTTGTTCCCCATTTGCCGCACGACTTCACCAGTGCGAATATCCCAAATGGCGATCTGGCCGTCCCAATTCCCACCGACGACCCAATTGCCGCCATCCCCGTCCAAATAGTTGACCGTTCCCTCAAGTCCTGGAAAGTGACGCAGGAGAGTTCTGTTCTTGGCATCCCACACGCTGATATTTGTCGGCGATTGACCCGCCGTAACCAACATTCGACCTTGGTCCGCAACCACCATTCCATACACGAACTTTCCAGCATCCGGCGATGAGAATGTTGCAGCCTGCTCAAGGTCCCAACTGCGGAGCGTCTTATCTGCCGAAGCGGTTATGACCCGTGCCGAGTTCGAATCGACAACGATCGAAACGATGCGATTCTGATGACCCAAACAGCGATGCGATTGGATTTTTTGTTCGATATCCCAAACCGACAAAACCCCATCTGACCCACCAGACAACAGCGATTTTCCATCTGACGAAAACGCCACACCAAACACGGCATTCGAGTGACCGGCAAAATCAACCGGTGGCTTCGATCCGTCCAATGTCCAAATTCTAGGAGTTCCGTTTTTGGTCGCAGCTGCTAGTTGTCGGCCATCCAAACTAAAGCAGAGATCGTCGATTGCCGAATACTGGACGCGGTCCGAAAAATCCAATACTTTTGGCTCGCTCGAATTATCAACCGACCAGACGCCAATGATGGCATCCCAAGTTCCCACGGCAAACCGTTGGCCGTCGGGACTATAACGAGCGGCCACGATAGGCTTGACCCCAAAATCGGTCTTCCACGTTTGCGTTCCAGTTTGAGGTTCCCAGGTCGACACGGTTCCTAAGACCGTTTGCGGGCCACGGTACCAACTGCAAAATAGGAGCTGTTGCCCGTCAGGACGGTAGACGAGGTCCGCCAAACCTTGGCCTCCACTGGTTTGTGACCATAGTTTTGTAGTGCTCTTGATGTCCCAGACCGATATTTGTCCATCTCGCGAACATACTGCAAGTTGCTCGCCCAACGGATGAAAACGCGCGGCGTAAATTGCTTGCTCGGAAACTTGCCACTCTGTTTCCAGCAGGAGCGTTTCCGCATCGTAGAGTCGCACAAATCCGTCCGAACACGCAACGGCAAGACGTTGTCCATCGCGCGTGAGATCGAGCCGAACCGGTGTCCAAGGATTGGTGGTCAAAGTCTGGATGCTTGAATCACTGCGAGCATGCAGAAGTTTCCACTCCCAACCGCGATGGATCACAGGAATTTCTCCGAGCCATCGTTGTGCTTCGACGGTTTCATTAAGGCGCAATGCCGAATTTGCAGCTGCTAAGTGGGCCAAGTACATTTTCGGATCCGAGTCAACAGGGACTTGGGCCGACGTACGGTTTGTCATGCATCCGAGAGTCATGAACAAGAGAAAGGTCTTCAACCCAACGATTGTAAAAGTACGGCTCATCATCCCGATCGGACCTTTTTCAACAAGATTTTTCAAACGAAAAAATGCGACACACCAAGCCGCGCGCGAGCCAACCGTTTTCTCACACGTTTGAATTCGGTGGTTAACGAAGTCAATGTTCATGGGTCTTTGTTCCTAATTCACGTGGACTTAGTTGGGCAATTCCGATTCTGGAACTCGCCACTCGCGGGCAGCCGATAACAGACGATCGATATAGTCGCGAAACGCAGCGATAGATTGGTCGTAGGCGTCCGTGTTTCGATACGTCCGAGCCAACATGACGGCGCCTTCCATGGTCGTCAACGCAAAGCTGGCCAATTGTTCGGGATCCGTCGATTCCGGAAGCCGCTCCCCAGCGGCCCGAAAACAGTCGGCAATCGCCTTCTTCCAGTTGTCGAAATTGGAGGCCAACAAATCCCGAACTTTCGGGTGGGTTTCCGTCAACTCCAAGACCAAGTTCCCGATCGGACAACCATGTTGGTAGTCGGTCGATGTCAGCATTTGCCGGTACCCGTCCAGGAGCCCAAAAACTCGTTCAATTGGATCATCAATCCGGGACCAGATCGGTTCGAGGACCAGCGGCCAAAGCAACTCGATTCGCGCTTGTAGTGTGGCGCGAAGCAAGTCTTCTTTGGTTGGAAAAAAGTGGTACAGACTACCAGGGAGGACATTGGCCTTCCGGGCGATTTGTGCCAGTCCGGTTCGCTCGTAGCCTTGGAACACAAACAGGTCCATGGCGGCTTCCAGGATACGACCTCGAGTTTCCGCTCCTGATTTCCCGACCACAACCGCCTCCGAAAACCACTAAAATCCCCAATCTGCGACTTAGTTGGTCAACCAACCAAGTCCATTTTATAGCGAGTCCAGGCAATGTCAATCGGAAATTTTGTCGAATGGTGAAAGTATGACTGATTGCAACTGTCAATCTGTTAAAAGACAATCCCGTCAGGTGTCTGCCGACCGGTCACCCAGGTGAACGGAGTACGCACGCGCAAGTTCAACATTCGGCCCAAAAAATGGCATAACCAACCCGGGCAACCGAGTGCTCGAAATACCATGTCCCGTACCCCAAAACCAAACCCTGGCACTGGTTGACTGCCCCGTTCGGCGATCTGATGTACTTTAGCGATGAACACCGTTTACATTGAAACATCAATCGTTAGCTATCTCCGGCAACGCCCAAGCTCTCAGGTCGTAATGGCAGCGCGCCAGCTATTGACGAGCAAATGGTGGGAAACCGAGAGAACCAACTACGAACTTGTTGTGTCGCAATACGTTCTCGATGAGGCATCGGGCGGGGTCCTATTTTGGCTGCCGAACGCATGCAGGCACTCGCGGGGATTCCGCTACTTCCAAATGCTCCGCAGATCACCCAAATTGCGAACGAGATCATGACTCGGGCGATTCTGCCCCCAAAAGCGCAGGTTGATGCGTTGCACATCGCTACGGTAGCCCATTATCGAATACAATACTTATTGACTTGGAACTGCAAGCACATTGCAAACGCGAAGATCTTGCCCCGTATCCATCAGGTTCTCACCGACGCTGGGGTGCCCATTCCGGTGATTTGCACACCAGAGGAGTTGCTTGGAAATGATTCAGAAATCGACGACTGAAACTCCAATTGAAGAAATCCACCGCATCCGACGCGAGATATCGGACCGATTCGGTGGCGACATTGCTGCAATCGCTGCCGACGCCGACCGCCGTGCGCAAGCGTCTGGCCGACCAATTTGGCAGGGTAAAACGACGAACCAAACGATGCAACGCAGCGGAAGTGGCGATGTTTCCAGCAATGGTGAGTCAACTCCCGCCGCCCGCTGATCGTCAACGTTATGCCACCGCCAGGACGCGCGAACTTGCGGCCGATGGTTCGACGCTTGACTCTTTCTAACTCCCAAAACGTTGGCGGCGAATGTGGACTGGCGGATGACGAGCGGTCACCCGCGCCAACGGAGTACTCTCGCAAAGTTTTAACTCTGGGCCCCTGAAATCGAGCTAGACCTCCGAGTGCTCGAAACTCGTTTTACTGCACTGCAAAAAACAGAATCCTTGGAACAATCTGCCAGTCCTAGAATTCAACCACCGCACTACGAAACTTGCGGCTGACTATTGAACACTGGGCTGATTGCAACTGCCGAATGGTTGGAAGACAATGTGAGCAGGGGTCTGCCGAGCGGTCACCCACGTGTACGGAGTACGCTCGCAAGGATTCAACATTCGGTACCAAGAAATTGACATAACAAACCGGTGCAACCGAGTGCTCGAATTTCCGTGTCCCGTACCCCAAAACCAAACCCTAGCACCGGTTGACCTGTCCCGATATCTGACTAAACCAATGACTGCCACATCCGAAGAAGCTCGCAAACTACTTTGTCGCCACGGCGACTGCGTGAATCAAGATGCTGCCGACTGGTCCGGACCCTTTGAACTGCCTCAATCGCTGCGCAAGTTCTATTCCGAAGTTGGTCCCAAAGACATCTGCGTCGAGGGTTTCGGAAATGCAACGACCATACCTTCATTGAGATCACTCTGGGATCGGCAAGCCGGGTATCGCTGGAACGGACTCACCAATGAACTGATTGATGATTGGCCGGCCAATTGGATCGTTGTCGCCGATGAAGGTGCCGATCCCTATATCTTCGACATCGAAACAACTTGGATTCTTTTTGCCCAACATGGCACAGGTGAATGGGACGCAGACGAAATCTATCCTGATATCAACACGATGGCGGCGTGCATTGCAACACTCGGTTGTGTGATTCTGGACTCAAACAACTTTGACGATGATGACTGCAACATCAACCCAGCGTGTAGAATTGATGCTATAGACCGCCTCACGAAGATACTCGGTGACAAGAATCACGCCAAGGCAATCGTCGAAATGGCCGGCTGGGGCTAATCGGAATTGTCAGATAACCAATATGGCTTTGACTTCGCGTAGCGACGTTAGGAGCGGAGCCGAAGTTCAAGGCCATTGTTCAAGAAGCCCGAGGGCAATTGCCTCAGGACGGGATCTCTAACCGTTTTGGCTATGGGTTTTTAATTCTTGGCATTCGAGTTGCTCGTCTCTTGCGAACTCGGTTCAACGCCCCGTTTGCCAATTGTTAGTGTGTTTGTTTTTAGTTGATTGATTCCGATCGATCGAATTCGACTCTT
>JBGSJV010000139.1:0-151249 GCA_041741535.1 Pirellulaceae bacterium | reverse complement strand
GTATGCTCAGCACTTGTGTCGGCCTTTCAGGCCTTTTCTGGATGAGATGTCACGCTAACCGGTGGCTCGCGCACACCGGCAGAGGCTGTTTTGGCCCATTCGGGCCTGTTTTGACCAGAAAAAATGCTTCACAGCGTTGCCAGTGGGGGGCGGCGCTGAAGCGAAGTTTACTCTTGGGTAAGGCGGCGCGTGCGGGGCTTGCGAGTGCGAAGCATTGCGGTCTCGGTGAAGTGGGTTTGCTAAAGCAGTCTGTCCCTCGACCGCCTTCATCGCGCGGCGACGTTCGTTCTAGCCTGCAAACTTACTCCCGCTGGACGAGCCGGACGAGCCAGTGGGGGGGCGGCGCTGGAGCGAGGTTTGGTCTCGGGTAAGGCGCTTGCGGGGCTTGCGAGTGCAAAGCATTGCAGTCTCGGTGGAGGTGGCTGGCTAAACAAGTGGGTCTTCCCTTGACCACCTTCATCGCGCAGTGTCGATCGTGCGGTCAACTTACGCTCCAACCGAACGAGCCGGTTGGGGAGTTTCGCGCTTCCATGGTCCAACGGTTACGGGCCTTTACTGATTTGCCATTGATCGCGGAGTCGTCCATCCATATCGTACATTTGGAACGACAATTGATCACCCTTCGCTTCACACATCACGTAATGATGACCTCGGTAGGTTTTGGCGCTGAACCACGCGGGCGTTGGGCCGAAGTCTTCCAGATTGCCTCCGCCGCCGCCCGCTAACAAATGCACCGTCCCCTGCTTCAAGTCAACCTTTCCATTGCGAATCGGAAACGAGCGCTCGTACAAGTGCAGGTGCCCAAACATCATCAAGTCCACGCCGTGTTGTTCGCACAAGGGAACCAACGGTCGCACGTTCATGTCGCCGAAGGTCGTCGACTCTTTCCAACTGTCGCCGTAATCGTCTTCCTCACTGGTGTACGTGGCGTGATGGTGGCAGACGACTTTCCACTTGGCAGTTGATGTCTTCAACTGCTGCTCCAACCATTGATACTGTTTGCCATTGGGCGAGAAATCTGTTTCCCGTTGATTGCTGTCCAACATAAAGAAGTCGATATCACCGTATTGGAACCGATAGTAACCTTCGGGGTCCGGCAAGCGATGGTAATGGCGATACCAAAACAGATCCCCTTCGCCGTTGCCAGGGACTGGAAAGACTGGGATGCGGCTATGCAACGCTCCGATCCCCAGAAAATACTCTTGTGTCCACTCGTAGCGATGGGGTTCCATTCCAGCGTCGGTCAAGTCACCCAAGTTCACGACAAAGTGCGGGCGTTCGCCCCAGATCAAATGGGCCAATTGTCGATTGATGTGTGGACGTGATTCGGTGTCACCCAGGATTGCAAAACGAAACGGTTCGCCCGGATTTACGGCGGTGCGAAATGTCAGCAGACCGCTGTCGAGCGGTTGGGTACCGTCGGACTTGCAGGTTACTTGGTAGAAGTACGTTGTATTTGGTTGAAGATTCACGAGTGACGTTTCGTGCAATCGTTGTGACTGCGAAAACGTCTGAGTGTTTTCCAGTGCCGCCGTGGTGCCCCAACGCAGCACCGCCGTGGAGTTGCGGTCGGTTTCCCAAAGCAAGTTGACGCCGGTCTGCGAAAGCAGGTTCAAGTACGGAGGTGCGGTGAAATGGAATTGATCGGGGAAAACGATTCCTTGCTCGACTTGTTGACAGAAAGCAGTAAAACGTTGCTCGATGGTGAGCGGCTCCAAGACCATATCCCAAACCGCGACTTGACGAACCAAGTTTTCTAATTGCATATACGGTTCGTTCTCCATATAAGCGGCTACCTCGAAGGAAGGATTCTTGGGCCAATCCAACGTGCCATTGTCCAGTTTTTCGGAGGCGACTCGTTCACCGTTCAGATACAACTGGATTTGATCTCGATCGACCGTGGCCACTAAATGCACCCAGCGTTCCTTGAAGCCGCCCCAAGTTTTCACGCGATGTTGCAACTTGATCTCGCGTTGGTCGTCGAGTTGAATTTGAAAGCAGGCTTCCCAGTCGTAGAAGGAAAGCAGCCATGGAATCGGTTGGTCGGCACTGGAATCACGAACGGCCGCGACGGCTCCGACCGGTTGATCGACATGATACATGGCCCACATTTCGATGGAAAATTGTTGTTGGGGTAATGGTTGATCGCCCCACAAATCGAGGCGACGTTGGGTTGGCAGTTGATTGAGAAAACGCATGGGCAGCGTTGGTATGTCGACCAATGGCTGGGACTTCGATGAAATCGTTTGGGGAGTGGCAGGCGTGGCAGCTCGGCCTGGTAAATCGGTTTCGGGCACGAACCACCACTCGCCGATGGGACCTCGTTCGATTTCGGTTGTTCCATTTGATTTTGCCAGCGAGGCAAAAATTCCCGCACAGGCTCCGTAGGCCATGGCGACGAGAATTAACTTGGATGTGAGATTCATCAACCTGAGTTCCTGGGCAGCGCGGTTCGGATTATCGCAGCAACGCATGAAGCGGCGAAACAGAGTGACGTCCCAGCGGCACGCGACTTGTGATGCTGGAAAAGGTCACGATCACAGATGCTACCAAGCTCGATGAGGCAGGCAAATTTAGATTGTGTGAACCTGTCGTGAATTCATGAAATGATCATGTTGCGTTGACCATCGGGGGCGCGCTAATTACTCATGGTCGTGCGGCAGCGAGCGGGTTTCGGATTCCGCTGTTTGATCGGGAGTGAACTGGGAGAGAGCCAGCAAGAATAGCCCTACCAACGCGTAACTAGCGGCTAAGACCAACACGATTTGGATTTGTTCTGGGTTGTTCAGCACGCCGGGGACAGGTTCGGTAGTGGGCCAAATGACAAACAACTCGAAGCTGGGTTTTGGCGAATGGATCACACCGAAGAGAGTCAACACGCCGCAGGCAAAAAACAGCAGGCTGCCGCGGATCAATTGGCGATCGATCAGCGCTGCTAAAGCCGAGGCCCACAACAGGCTGGTGATAATGAAACCGCCATACAACAGGTGCAAAACTTGGAGAGCTGCTTGATTGTCGGGCAATAGAGAAGTGGTGGTGATACCGGCGGCGGCCAGCGCTGGGTCGGACAAGACTTTGTCGACCATGCCTTTGCCAAGTACGGCGAGGGCCGGGATCATCGCCAACGCGACGGCCGTGTAGTGACGTTTGGGTGTGGCCGCAAAACTCTGCGCGCCGATTTCCAAGCCAACAAATACCAGGATGGGAATGATAGCGACCGACGGCAAACACAAGTAGATGTAGCCGAAGTAACCCAGTAGACCGGCTGAACCGATAAACGCGGCGGTGGCCAAGGTATAGGAGGCTCGCCCGCCCATGGCCTTGTATGCGGGGTGACCAATATAGGGAGTGGTTTGAATTACACCCCCACAGAGGCCCGCCACGATGGTGGCAACCGCTTCGACCGCGATCACACCGCCGGTCGGGTATTCGTCACCGGCGGCGGCGGCGCTTTCGGTGCAGTCGATCCCGCCCACGACGGTGGCGATGGCAAATGGGGTAACGATGGGCAGGTATTGCAGGGCATCGCGCCAGACTTCGATCCAAGCGAAAGAAAAGACCGTCGTCCATTCGGTTGGCAGCAGGCCGCCGCGCGCATCGTCCCAGGTCAGTTTGGCTTCGCTATGCAGGAGCGACAAACCGGAGACCTCTTCGATTCCTAAGATGACGTAATACACGGCGGTCGCTACCAAGACTGCCCCAAGCGCGCCTGGGATTCGATACGGCAGATGGATTCGGGCAACCAAGGTTGTGAGCACAATCGACAACGACAAGAGACCGACCAAAGGAGCCGAGAAAATCTCGAGGATCGGAAAGAACGTGATCAGGACCAACGCGATTGCCGCCAGGGACCCCAACAAGCCGGCTCTGGGAAAGGTGCGCCGAGCCCAGCCGGAAACGAATGAAAAGAGCAGCTTGATCAGGCCGGAGAAAACGATGCAGCAAATCCCGATGTGCCAGGCGTGCCGGGCGGCGGCTTCGGTTTGTTCCGGGGACGGGTCGGTTCCCAAGGCGGTGCGGTAGGCCGGCCCCAGGACCATAAAAATCATTCCGAAGGTACTGGGCGTATCCAATCCGAGTGGCATGGCCGTCACATCGCGGCGGCCGGTCTGGCGGATCAGCCATAGGGCCATGAAGAAAAAGAGCAGGTCGCCGACCAAGACCCCGATGGCGGTTCCGGGCACCATGTAATGCATTGCAAAATTTACCGGAAATCCGAAGACCCCTGCCAGCAGCGTGACGGTCAGGACCAAACCGGCCAAATTATCGAGCATCAGGCCGAAAAACGCATTAATATCGCCGACGCTGGTCCAAGAAAACCGCTGTTTTGCCATTCGTTTTGACCTTCGGCACGCCGTTTGCGACTTCGGTTCGAGAGTATCGACGGGATGAGCGAAAATTCGAGTGAAAGCCACGTTTTTCACCAAATCCGACTCGCTTCCCGTCTGGCACCACTTTACAATGAAGGAGACGGACGGAAAAGCAAACGACCGGCGAAAAAACCTCGATTTGCACTGAATCGACGGATTATCGCGAACCGAAGCTGAAAACCGTACGTAGAAAGTTATGGAAGCCACCGTCGTCGATCTGTTCTACCAACAAGGTCGTCAACTACGTTCCAAGGAAATGCCGGTGACCGACGAGCAACTACTGCTGGCGTATCGCCAAACGGGCGACCGGGAGTCGTTCGCGCAGTTGGTCTATCGCTACGAACGAGAGTTGTACAGCTATTTGCGCCGATACATTGGCGATCGGGAATTGGCTCAGGATGCGTTTCAAGGCACTTTCCTTCAGGTGCATTTGAAATGCGAGACCTTCGATCCGACTCGTCGTTTTAAGGCCTGGCTTTATGCGATTGCGACGCGACAGGCCGTGGATGCTCGTCGCCGGCAGAAGCCGCATCGCACGGTAAGCCTGGATTCGCCTCCTGTTGGGATGGACGAGCAGATTGCGGAGATCATGGGGCTGTTGGAATCCACCGAGCCATCTCCGGGTGCTCGGTTGGACGAAGCCGAACGATTGGTGGCCGTTCGGCAGAGCTTGGAGCAGTTACCGGAGAATTTGTACTCGATTATCCAGTTGGTTTACTTCCAAGGGATGAGTTACAAGGATGCTGCCTCGGTATTGGAGGTTCCGGTTGGAACCGTGAAGAGTCGGCTGAGTTTGGCGGTCAGTAAATTGGCCGAAGCGTGGGCGCGAGTGGATGAGTCGGGCAGTTAAAACAATGGGATGTCTGGAAAACTAATCTATGAAGCCAACTGCCGAAGACTTGCTGGGTTACTTATTGGGCGCATTGGAAGCGGACGAACATCGTCGCGTGGATCGTGCAGTCTCGGAGTATCCGGAAGTTCAATACGAGTTGGCTCGGTTGCGTGAGCGGCTTGCTCCGTTGGCTCGGCTAGAAGAAGTGGAGTCTTTGTCGGGTGCGTCTGGGGCAGATTTCCCGGCAGGGTTGGCTCGGCGAGCCTGTGAGTTTGTCGCTCGGGAATCTCGTCACGTTCCGTCGGTCGCGGGGTTCGGTGAAGTAAGCACCGTTGTCGAACCACCGCGAGGCTTGGGGGGCGAGGCTCGGGTTGCGGTCATGTCGCCGGTGAGCGGAGAGTTTTCGGATCGTCGCTCGTGGCAGTTCCAAGATTTCATCGTGGTTTCGGCGGTCGTGATGTTGGCAGCCGGGATTTTGTCACCAGCGATTTTGGCCAGTTGCAATCAGATGCGCTTGGCCGCTTGCCAAGACAACCTGCGCCGCGTTGGGATGGCCTTGTTCAATTATGCCGAAGCTCATGACAATCGATTTGTGCCGATCGCGAGGACTGGCCCACTCAACGTCGCGGGTGCTTACGCCCCTGTCTTGAAAGCGGGCGGATTTATCGAAGAGGACCGCGTATTTTATTGTGGTTCTGCGGTGCAAAACGGGCTGTATAAAGTGCAAGAGACGCCTAGTTTGGCGGTATTGGAAGAAGCTTTCCGCGAAAATAATCAACAACTAGCGGAATTGCAGTCGCAGATGGGTGGTTCGTACGGCTATTCGCTTGGGCATTACGAACAAGATCAGTACGTGGGTCCAATGAACCTGGGTCGATCATTCCGAGTGATGATGGCGGACGCTCCCAGTCCTTCGTTGGCCAATCGCAACAGCGCCAATCATGATGGCCAAGGGCTGAATATTTTGTTTGAGGACGGGAGTGTTCGACATTCCGCTTCGGCCTCCATTGGCTTTGGCAAAGAATCTATCTTCCTCAACCGCAACGGCTTGGTTGCCGCGGGAGCGGACGTTCACGATTCCGTGATTGGGGCCTCGAACGTGTCGGCATGGCTTTCGCCGCACTTCTATCAGAACTAGGCGTTGGCAAAGCAATTATTTTGTGTTGCCTTGTAGGGACGCTCGCCATCGCGTCGTCAATCTAGGAAAATCCGCGTTCTGAGTTCCCTCGTTGCTACGCTCGCCAGAGCTTGGTGTCCATCTCCATACCTCACGATGCTCTCGCGAGCAGTGACCCGATCTTGTAGCGAGCGTAGCGACCCAAGGCACCGAGGGCCAGGGGCAGAGGTCATGTCCCTTACAAGTTGGGGGTTCATCACTATAATTGGGAGCGGGGCCCATTAGTGGTGAACGGTGAATGGAAGCGACTGATGCAAGTTGAAATGACGCTGAGTCGAATCATCATCAGCGAGCTTCACGATCACCAGATCGTTTATTTGCGAGAAAAAGACGGCGAACGCGAGTTTCCGATCGTCATTGGGGTATTCGAGGCCACCAGTATCGACCGTCGGGTCCGGAAGCCGGGGCCCCCACAACGGCCGTTAACGCATGACCTGTTGGTGAACGTCATCGAGCAACTGGGTGGCGAATTGCGGCACATTCGCATTCACACGGTTCGCGACGGCACCTATTTGGCGTCGATCTGCGTGATGCAAAATGGTCAACTACAAGAGATTGACTCGAGACCGTCGGACGCCATTGCCGTTGCGGTGACTTGTGATCCGTTCTTGCCGATTTTTGTCAATGAAGAAGTCATTGAAACCGCAATTGAAACGTAGTTGCAGTGTCGGCAATGTCCAACCCACATCCCTTTGGAATTCGAGAAAAAAATGACCCGCGAAATGAATGCTGACCTACGCGATTTTATCCGCGCGATACCCGACTTTCCGAAACCGGGCATCTTGTTTCGCGATATCACCCCATTGTTGTCGAATCCCGACGCCTTCCATAAGTCGATCGACCTTTTGTGCAGTCGCTATGCGGGCATGTGCATTGATACGATTGTGGCGGCCGAAGCGCGTGGGTTTATCTTTGGCGCACCGATGGCGATTCGGATGGGACTGCCGTTTGTTCCGATCCGCAAGCCCGGAAAGTTACCCTACGAGAGCATGCGTCACGAGTACGATTTGGAATATGGCACAGACACGTTAGAGATGCATATCGATGCGATTTCGGCTGGGAATCGCGTTCTGGTCGTCGATGACTTGTTGGCGACTGGAGGTACGGTGAATGCTTGTTGCACGATGGTCGAGAAGGCCGGGGGCAAGGTTGTCGAGTGCGCCTTCATCATTGAATTGGTGGACTTGGGCGGGCGCAAGAAGCTGGAGCCGCATCAATGCTTTAGCTTGCTGACGTATTAGGATCAAATGCGGCTGATCTCTTGACTTATGGAGTCGGAGCTGCCACCATATTGGCGAGCCAGGGGCCACTGGCTTTTTCTCAGCGGCGACAATTCTTATGAATCGCATCTTTTCTCCGTCGGTGTATGGGTTTTCTGGATGGGCGTTTGTAGCCATTGTTGTGCTCAGCGTCATGGGTTGTTCGGCAGTTGTTCAGGCCCAGGAGTTGGTTGGTTCTGATCCGGGCGCATTGGCCCGCCAGATGGCTGCTGGCGAGTACACGTTAGCTTTGTCCGCATCGGCGAAATCTGACGAAGTGTTGGCCCATCGCTGGCAAGCGGATCGCTATGGAGCGGTGTCTGGTTCGGGAAATGATCGGACGGAAAACGGATTGGGGGCCGGGGCCGCTGGCGGTATGGTGCAGGCGGATTTTGATTCTTTGATTGAATTGATTCAAACGGTCATCGAGCCGGATTCTTGGGAAGAAAACGGCGGCCTCGGTACGATCAGTACCTTCCAGAATGGCGTATTGATTGATGTCGCAGGGCAATTGCGTTTTGCGGGCCCAGCGAAACAGAAGTCAAACACCTTGTTGGCGGGCGAGAGTTCGGCGTTGAAGTTGGTCGAAAACGCCGAGCTTCGTTTTATTTCTTTGCCGAAGTTGGAAGCCCAGTTGAGTGCCTTGGCGGCCGAAGGTCGGCCGATTCCTGATTCGTTGCGATACTTGGGTGGCATGTACGAGATTCAGGGAGTCGCCGTGGATGCGGCGGCTGGCGATTTATTCTTGGTCGGTCCGGCCGGTGCATGGGAAACCAACGATCAAGGAGTTGCCGTCCATGTGGGTACGGGCAGGCCCGTCCTGCATTTGGATGACTTGATCGCTTGTTTGCGAAATGTCGTGCACGGTCGCGGTGTGTTGGGTTGTTCGATTGATCCTCGGCCGGGGCAGTTTGAAAAGGCCGCCGAACTGGCCGGCAAATGGAATTTGACCGTTCCTCAAGTGCGTTCACGATTCCTTACAGCGGTTGGCCCACAAGACACGGTTGTGTTTGGGGTACCGGCTTGGTCCCACGCGGCGAATGTCTTGTTGACTGCCGATTACCACATCAAATTGTTGGCTATGGGGACGGTCAACGGAGGACCACAGTTGCCCAGTTTCTTGGATCGCTGCAAAGTCGATGATCCGCCGAGTGAGATTATTCGTTGGTGGTTTACTTTGGCGCAACCGTCGATTCAACAAAGTGAAGACGGCCAACTGTACACGATCCAGGGGCCCGTCATGGAGTTGAAAACGGAGGCAAAGTTTGTCGCGGGACGTCAGGCTGGCCAAGCCGCCCCGCCGCGTTCATTAGCCGCAGAGTCGTTTGTCGCGGACTTCAATCGCCAACTTCCCCAGACGCGTCGGTTGTTCCCGGTTTATGGTCAGCTGGAAAACCTCTTCCAATTGGCGATTGTTGCCCAATTGATTCATGGTCAAAAATTGCCGAGTCAAGTCGGATGGCAACCTCAATTTTTGGTTGGACATCGGACGGGTCAATCCTCCTACGCGATGCAACGATATCCCGAAATCCGAGAAGTGGAATTGGTCGTCAATCATCGCACGCTACCCATCAACCGCGTCGCGGGCGGCGGGCAAGCACAACGACAAGTGATCGTCGCGATCAGTGGCGGCGTTGAGCTCAACGCGACTTGGGATCAAATCAAGTCGACAATGACCACTCGCATGTCGGAAACGTTCCCGTCCGCGTTAAAAACGGGGGCCGAGGATCTTCGTTCGACATTGCAACCGGTCGATATTGGAGTTGGTCAATCGCCCGTGAAGCTGCGAAACTCGCGGTGGTTTGCTGACCAACGAAATTAAGTCGCTCGGCGGTTTTCGGGGCGCGGATGTCGCCCCAGCCCGCAACTCCGCTAACGAAACCTTAATGGTTTATCGGGCCGGGGGCAGGCAGCGAATCTTGCCGGCATTAGAATATTGGCTCCAAATCCACAACCAGGAGTCAATCGCAATGACGCGTTCCAAGCTACTGCCAACCGTCTGGGATATCCCCGCGTATTTTCATGGACGGGTCGGTGATCGGCCGGGGCGTCAGCGGGCGATGATCGACAATGGGCATCTCCTTTTGATCTTGCATCAGCCACCGCAGCGGAACTCGAAACAACGCGAACCGCATTTGTTTTATCGCAAACCGGATGGGTCGTGGCATTCGACCGCTGACGGTAGCGGATTGGCGGCACTGAGCAAACATCTGGAACGATTTGATCGATTGCTGGAAGCCTTGGAAGTCCAAGAGGATCAAGCGAAGACGGCCAATGAATACATGTCGTTGATCGAGGAGATGCTGCCATTGAAGCGAATGGCGGCCAACCTTTACGCGACTTTGGACGATGCTCGCAAGGGCCTGCCTCAGGTGCGCGAGCTGATCAACTTCCGTGATCACGCGTACGAAATATCGCGCGCTGCGGATCTGTTGTTCGATGCGACGACAGCCGGGGCGGAACTCGCGCAAACGCGACATGCCGAAGCTCAATCTCGCCACGCTCAGGCATTGGCACTATCGGCGCATCGCTTGAATCTGTTGGTCGCGTTTTTCTTTCCGTTGGCGACGATGGCCGCGGTCTTTGGAATGAATTTGCCAATCGGTCTCGAAGATCATTCGGCCCCGGTGCCCTTCTTGACCGTTTGTTCGATCGGCTTCGTCTTGGGGATCTTGCTTTTGGGGCTAATCTTCAAACGCCCGGAGAACCCTGACCGTGGTAAATGAAAACCTACTTATGAGACATCCGAATCACGGCTGGTTGAACGTGCTGATTCCAGCCATATTTTTCGTGGCATCCGCCCCATGTTCATCCGCCCAAATTCCGTTGGCTCAAAAATCCGACTCCCCAAGCTCCCAACCTACCGACAACTCCAACGGTTCCGTCATGAAGCTGCCGATGATTGTGGCCCATCGTGGTGCGAGTGCCGATGCCCCCGAGAACACGCTGGCTGCGTTTCGCTTGGGATGGGAGCAAAATGCGGATGCCATCGAAGGCGACTTCTTCTTGACCAGCGACAAACAGATTGTCGCCATTCACGATTCAGATACCCAACGGACGGCAGGTGTGGCTGGGGACGTCCGAAAAAAATCATCGGCAGAACTACGAACGTTGGATGTCGGACGATGGAAACATCGGGATTTTGCCGACGAACGGATCCCCACTTTAGCCGAAGTGGTTGAGACCATTCCGGTCGGGAAAAAGTTTTTTCTGGAGGTGAAAGATACGGCTCGTTTGGTTCCAGTTCTTAAGCAGCAGCTGACTTCTGATCCAGCCTTCGAGAAACTTGCCCCGGAGCAACTTGTCATCATTGCTTTTGATGCCGAAGTGATCGCCACGAGCAAACGAGAACTGCCCGATGTCAAGGCATTCTGGCTAACGGGGTTCAAGTCCGACGAACAGACGGGAGAGGTCCATCCGTCGATTGAGGAGATCTTGTCGACTTTGCAAACGATCGACGCGGATGGCCTGGACTGTCAAGCAGCGGAACACATCGATCAACACTTTGTGGATCAAATTCGTGCAGCGGGATATCAGTTTCATGTCTGGACGATTGACGACCCTGCCGTGGCCCAACGTTTTGCCGCGTTGGGAGTTGATTCGATCACCACCAACGTACCCCAATCGATTCGACAACAACTTTCCCCTGATTCAGCCAGCGAGAGTCGATGAGCCAAGAACAAACTTCTCTGTGCGATCATCCTCATGCCGACCATCCTATCGCATTAGAATTCCCCGCCACGATTGCCGTTATCGGCGGCGGACCAATTGGTCTAGAAGCGACTTTATATGGACGGTTCTTGGGCTACGAAGTCACGCTGTTTGAACAGGGTGAAGTAGCGGATAACGTGCGGCAGTGGCAACACTGTCCCATGTGGACACCGTTCCAACACCTTCATTCACGCTTGGGGCGAATGGCCATCACCACTCAGAACCCTCAGCATGTCTTCCCAGAACTGCAGGAGGAACAAACGGGCGAAGAATGGCTGCGTCATTACTTGCTGCCGTTGGCGGAAACCGATCTCGTCGCCAAATCGCTGCGTTCTCTCCATCGCGTGCTGTCCGTAAGTCGCTGTCACTACTCCAAGCATCAAACGGTCGCACTCCAATCGCGATGGCAGGATGGATTTCTGGTCGTTTGGCAAGATGCGACCGGAGCCGAACATCGTGACACGTTTGACTTTGTGCTGGATGTCAGCGGAACCTTTCATCAGCAGCTCCCTTGGGGCATTGGCGGTAGTCCGGCCCAAGGTGAAGCACAGCTGCGCACGGATCGCTTGCGAGATCCGGTGCTCAGCAAGCGACTGCATTTTGTCGCACCGGATTTCGCCGCGAGCCGAAGCGATTGGGAAGATTCGAGAATTCTGGTGATCGGCGATAGTCCTCAAGCGGCGCAAGCGGTCACTCAATGGAAAAGCATGAGTAGCGACCGTGGACAATTGACTTGGGCGATTCCGCAGAGTCTCACCCACGCGGGACTTTACCCGATCCATGCCAACGATCCGCTGCCCGCAAGGACGCGTTTGTTTGATTCTGCCAATGCCTTGATATTACGACATCGGAGTCCTTCGATCGCGGAACTTGTTTCCGCTCGGGAAGGGAGCTCGGATTCACTTTCCAAGCTTCAGGTGGTCGCCAACACGAATTTGTCGACGATCCAATGGCAGGCCGAAGAGAAGTGTTTTCAGGTTGGGTTATTGCAATGGCACGACGTCGCATGGGATTCCGTGCCGGACGATTACGAAGAACCCGATGATGTCGAAGCTACCCTCGCATTCGACCATGTCGTTATAGCTCTCGGCCATCGAGTCGACGACGGGTTAACTCGTGAGTTGATCGTGCCACGTTGCCCCCAGTCGGAAGCCCTGCAGTCGTTGGTGGGACCGTTGCAGGCACATCAGGGCGATCGCTTGGATTTCCAATTTACGGAACCCCGTTGGTCCATGACGCCCGAAGGACGTTTTTTTGTGTTGGGGGCAAAAAGCTTTGGGCGACAACCCAACTACTTCTATAGGCTGGGACTGCAACAGGTTCGAGACGCATTTCGATGGATCGTAGGACGAGCCACGTTGGACCTCGAACAGACTTTGCGATTTTAGGTGTCGCGGCATCGGCAGATTCAGGAACGTTGCAAATACCGTGCTCTGTTCACCGACAACGATCGGTCCTCGAAACGATTGAACTGCTAGCAGTCCCCCATGCCTGGCCGGTTTTGCCACAGAAAACATTGTTGCCAGCTAGAAATGCTGGCCGATGAACTGCTAACGAACGTAACGGTTGTGCGTTCGGGGTATGTCCGCGACTGGTCAATTTCGTGGATCGCTCTGCGGTCCAACGTTGGTTGGCGGAGCGAACCACGACTGTCCAACCGGTCCACACGTTCCGAATATCGAGCTACCGAGGCACGTTATGGTATTTGCAATCCGTTTACCACAACAACTTCGCGGCGCCGTTCGAATGGCCTCCGTTGTGGTAGGGATTGGGGTCGGAGTGTTTGCCAGCGACACCGCGGATGGTCAAACATTGCACGGCAACCGAATCTCTGGAGTGCCCATACAGCAAATCAGCCCGACGCCGAGCGGTGGATCGCTGGTAGCACCGGCGAGTAGTAATGGCTATCCGGCAGCGCGGTCAGCCTATTCGTTGTCGGTCGAAGACGGGGTATCGCGACCGTCGTCGAGCGCTCCAGTGGTTAATGACTCCCTCTCTCCTAATGTCGCGCTCCCCGCCTACATTTCGCCCTCGGTCGAGGTCCTGTCCCCCGCAAGTACGAATCGACAAACCCAACAAGACGCGTTGTCGTTGATCCCGTGGAACGATCTCAACGCCGAAGGGAAAAAAAAGATCAAGGACATCGTGGATAATCCTTCGATCTATCGTCGCTTGCCCGTGAGTCGCATCCAATGTGACCCTCAGTTCTACCAGTTTTCTATCCGCAACCCGGACACCATCGTTGGCCTCTGGCAGACGTTTGGTGTGACATCGATGGGCTTGCAGCGGACGGGTCCGTACGTGTTTTCCGGCGACGATGGAGCCGGCACGGACTGTACAGCCGAATTGGTCTATGGCGACCAAGAAAAACATATTTTCGTCGGCAGCGGAACTTACGAGGGGCCCGTGTTTCGCCGTAAAGTGACGGGTCGTTGTGTGGCCATTCTCAAGACCGATACCGCGGCGGGCGATCGGCAATATGCCCTGACGAACCAACTAGATATCTTCTTGCGAGTGGACAATCTGGCGGCGGACATGATTGCGAGAACGCTGCAACCTATGGTCGGGCGAACCGCTGACCACAACTTCACCGAATCGCTGCTGTTCCTACAAGCGTTTTCGGAGACCGCTGCTAATGACCCGCAGCGAGTTTCTCACTTGGTACAGCAGTTGAAGCAAATTGAACCGGACACGAAGCATCAATTCAAAGAAGTGGTCGCCACGGTACCCGAGCGACAAAAGCAGTATCAGGCTCAGCGTTGATCCGCATCCAACAATTCGGATATTGACGCTTCCAATGCGCGACAGATGTCGTGCCAGTGATGACTTGGGGGCGTGTGATTTTGATTCACTTCCAATTCGATGCCCGCGTATTGGGTCGACGTAAACTTTTTCCTCAAGGCTGTTGTCAGACCGTCGGCTTTTCCCAAATAGGGATAGTTGCGGCGAATCACCAATCCAGGTAGCCGTTGTCGCAAGCTTTTTTGCCAGCGACAACTTGTGGATAATTCCGCTGATCGACGCGGATCGTACAACAGTCCCAAATCTGCCGTGCGGGGCTCCCCATTCCACTGGCCAGTAAAACTGTGCAGCGACAAGTGTAGCACTCGATGGTTACGTTTCAGCACCGTGCGAATTTGCTGTTCCAGGGCCCCCCGGTGCGGCAAATAATATTCGTCGATCAGCTGCTGCTTGATTTCCGGTTGGAGCGGGCTAGAGAACTCGGAAAACAGTTTGGGATGATGCAGCGAGCGATTGACTTCGATTAACAACCGCGAAACTTTGGTGGCCAGTACAGGCACTTGAAAACGTTGGGACAATCGCTTTCCCAATTGCCAGGTGCCGGGGTCCCAGCCGCGATGGGTGCGCAATACGGACTCATGACCAGCAAACAAGGAGCGAAAGCGGGCGGGAATATCGGCTGAGGCATGTTCGCAGGAAAGTACGAGCCCGGTTTTTTGTCGTCGGATGGTTGCCATCACTTCATCTCCATCAAATGGAAGTCGAAGTCGTTGAGCCAAACGAGCAGCCTTCGCCCAAACAAGTAGCCAGTTGGTGATAGACGTCGGCCATGACTTGGCTCGGGATGTTGACCGTTGTACCCGGCAACTTGTGGGGAGTCATGGCCGCCAGGATTCGTCGAGCCAGCGGACCTCCTTCGAGAATCAACTGCAAGTTCGGATCTTGAGTCAGGGATGCGTCGGTCGCGGAGCAGGCAGATATTTGTTGCCGCAAATGGCGCCATATTTCTTGCACGGTCGCTGACGAGCACGTCAGACCAAACTGTTGCAAATAGGTCGGGTTGGTCACGATGGCTTGTTCCCCACCTCGTAATGTCGAGCGAAAGACGTCACTCAACGGCTCGGTTGCCAACTGCTGTTGATCGGCGACCGAGGTCCATTGTTCGGCAACCAACGCCTGCAAGATCGCGATCACCAGTTGGGCGATGGCCAAGTCCGCCGCAGGGTGTTCTTGCGTATCGATCACGCGAATCTCGATCGAGCCACGATCGAAGCGCGCGATCGCGCCGCGGGCGTTCAAGAACGGCTTCTGCAAAATCCCTTCCGGGTCGTGCGGGGCGATGGCGCGAAACAACGGTTGAAAAATCTGTTCGTGATACGCGGTTTCACTAAACACGGGTTCCGGAACAATCTGCCCAGCGACTTGGGGAATCTTCGCCGAGTTGTGACGGTACACTTCCATGCGGTAGTCGAGGAAGCCCGTTGAACGCCCGTCGGCGATGGGGGAACTGCAAGCGAGCCCAGGCAGAAGTGGCAACACCAGACGAATGGCGGCATGCAAACGGCCAAATTCGTCGTCATTGGCAAACGGCAAATTGATGTGCATGCTTTGCAGATTGGCCCACCCATGGCCGCGACAATCAAAAACACGATTGAAGGCTTCGTAGATGGCCGCCGAATCATGAGGCCAGAGTTGAAGTTCTTGAAACGGATTCATCCAAGGGTGCATGCCGGTCGGCAACAGCATCGCATCAAACTCGGCAGCAATTCGATTGAGATTTTTGACACTCGCTTGAAATTGTTCGCCGACACCCACGAGCGACCGCACCGGCTCCGTGGTCTTGAGTTCGATCACGTGCAAGGCCAGTTCGTTCGACCAAGTGATCGGACCGTCTTCGTAGTCCGACGTCAGTTCGCCAGCGGCTCGGGTGAGCAACTTGTCGGCAATGGGCCGAACATTCAGAGTTGCCCGATCGACAATCATGTACTCCAATTCGATGCCGAAGACTTCGAACAAACGGTACGGATTCATGGGGATTGACCTTAGTAGTGCAACGACTTTCGCTGTTCAATGCGACGCAAGAAGACGCTCATGATTCGATGATAAAGATCGTCTTTCAGAACTTCGTCCTCGATTCCGGCCTCGATGTTGGGATTGTCATTTACTTCGATGATATAGAATTTGCCGTTGGATTCTTTGACATCGACGCCGTAGAGACCATTGCCAATCAGGCCAGCGGCCTTGACGGCCAATTGCACTGCTTTGCGTGGTGCCCAATCAACGGGAACCGTCTCAAATCGACCGTAATGATCGCTGCCGCTATCGCCATGATTGATGATTTGCCAATGCCCACGCGCCATGAAATACTTGCACGCAAACAGCGGTTGTTCATCCAGCACCCCGATCCGCCAATCGAATGTTGTCGGTAAAAATTCTTGAGCTACTACCAAATCAGAGTCTTCCAAGAATTTTTCCAATTGCGCTTCCAGTTCGGCTTGGTCCTTAACCTTGATGACGCCTTGAGAAAACGCACTGTCGGGCCGTTTCAGAACCACGGGAAAGCCCAACGTTGTGCCGATTTCGTGGGTGTTTCCCTCATGGGCAACAATCGTGCGAGGAATGGCGACTCCTTGTCGAGCCATCAGTTCGGCCAGATAGACCTTATTCGTGCAGCGCAAGATCGACTGTGGATCATCCATCACGATCAATCCTTCGCCCTCCGCTTTGCGAGCGAACCGATACGTGTGATTCTCAATATACGTCGTGTCGCGAATGAACAGGCCATCGAACTGAGCGATCTTTCCATAGTCGTCCTTGGTGATGATCTCGGCAGCCATGCCCACCGACTCGGCCGCTCGCACAAATTTTTTGATGGCTTTATCGTTTGACGGCGGCTGCGGATCGTTGGGGCTCCGAAGAATCGCCAGATCGAAGCGGGGTGCGGTGCGACGTCGTGAATTGCTGCGGCGATTCGCAAAAAACTCACTCGCGGATTGAATCACAAACTCCCAATGATGGGCGGGGACTTCATTGCCCGAGATCGAGTCCACCTTTCGCAAGTGCCAACGCGAACGTCCGCCCGTGGAGAAATAGGCTCGGAGCATTGGGCTTTGGAATTGGTTGTACAGGGCCAGCGCCAGCTTCTGGTACCGGGCAGCAATGTTCTGGCCAAAGTAAATGCTCAGTTCGAATTCGGTCGACTTTAGTGTCTGCAAACTCGACTGAATCAATTCATCAATTTCTTCCGAGACCATTCGGACAACCGATTTGGATTTGAGATCTCGCACCGTTGCCACACTGGGCAAGGGCTTGTGTCCACGTGCCTCGGCCAACAGCGAAACATAATATCCGGATGTTTGATATCGATAGCTACGGCAAAGATTGAATACCTTGACGCCGCGTCGTTCACTGAACTTGCTATCGGTCAGATAGGTCGTATCATCCACAACTTCAACGCCCGGTATGGTTGCGGGCCAGTCTTCAGGGCGATTGGTCACGATTAGGACGGACATAGATCTATTAACTCGGCTGAATAATCAGTAGGTTGGCGTCGTAAGTTAGAACCCCTAACAATATCGCACAAATCAATCGGTCAAAGCTAACATCGTAGTAGCGATCCTCCGCAAACGGATTCGGCACATACGGGTCAGCGATGCGAACGGTCTTTTTGGGCGGAGGCTTCTCGCCGCACAACACAACAAAATGACCAGTCGGTGTGCCCCGCAAATCATCCGGCTTCATATCGCGCTGTCGATCTCGCGGAGCTTGATACAAATACGTCGAGCTCAAACCCGTGAGGATCGGAATTTCCAGCGACAGGTAATGTCGGATCAGAGCCTTGTTCAAATCGTGCATCCGCAACTCGCCGCCCAACTTGATAAAATTCGAGTAGGCTTGGCAGGCGTAGTGCAGTTTTTGACCTTCCTTCAGCCGGACTTGTTGCTTGAGCTTGTCCACCAGATCGACCTGCGGGAAACGCTCCAGCGGGGCCTGCAGTTCGTTGCGCCGGGCATCGCTTTTGCGTCGATCGGACGTGAACCACGAAGGATCAAACACTCGCAGGTTATACGTGAAGATCTTGACGCGAAACCCGCGCCGCAGAGCCAATGTACCGAGCAGCACCCCCAATGTCCCACCATCGTCCAAACTGGGTGTATCGCGGATGACTTGGTCCAGCTCCAACTCGTCCCCTAAGTAGCGCAAGACGGCTTGGAGGCAAGTCGGTCCGCAGGTCGTTTCGTCCGGTTGGGGCAGGATCGTGAAGTCAGCCAGTGATCGACTCATTAAAAGCTGAACTCCCTATCCCAGCGAAGAGGCTCGATAATTCGAACTCCGCTGGCAGTCCGATAGAACGTGGACGCTCTCGGGCAACACAAGTTCCCGACGCGACGGGTAGCAGCTTATCGGTTTCCCCCAGTTTGTTGAAGTGGCATTCGGAAGCCTGTGGCCCCTATTTCGCGCGAATCCCCATCTCAGGAGCCGTTCTTGGGGTGCTTGAACGGCGCGGCTGGGATTTGGGTCCGTCCCACTGGAAAGCGGACTCGCCCCCGGTATACTTGGTCGCAAGGTGAATATTTGGCGGGAGAGTTTTCCCGGCTCGCAAATGGTGGGTACTTGGTCCGTTGAACTTGGATCGATGCCGCTGTTCGCGGGACGAGGAAACGCCGAAGGTGCAAGTCAACCCTGAATCGCTCAGGCAAATGGACCGCCAGGATTGAAACACCTTCTCTGGAGAGTGAAGCCGACACAGCGTGCGGCTTCCACCGAAGGGGACGGTCGCCCGCGCGACTACAACTCTCAGGTAGATGGACAGAGGGGTTTGGTACTCCCGCGAGGTTGGCGCTCGTATTGGCGTTCGCCCACGTGGATTGTCCTTTCCATTCCCCTGATTCGGAGTCCTCCCGATGGCTGCTTCCCCCGGTTCTTCGGCCGCTGCTTTGGCCCCATTTGTCGCGCGTCACATCGGTCCACGCGAACATGAAATTCGCGAGATGCTGACAGTGCTGGGTTACGACTCCTTAGATGCATTGACTCTCGACGTTGTGCCGCAGCAGATTCGGTTGGATCAATTGCTTAACCTGCCGGAGGGTGTGACCGAAGAAGCGGCTCTGGCAGAACTGCAATCGATAGCGGCGCAGAATCAAGTATTCAAGTCTTACATCGGTCAAGGCTACTACGGCACCCACACGCCCAAAGTGATCCAACGAAACGTCCTGGAAAATCCGGCATGGTACACTGCGTACACGCCGTACCAACCCGAGATCTCTCAAGGTCGATTGGAAATCCTGTTTTACTTTCAAACGATGATCGCCGAATTGACCGGATTGCCTATCGCCAATGCATCGCTGTTGGATGAAGGGACAGCCGCTGCCGAAGCCATGACCTTGTGTCAGCGCAGCAGTAAGGGCAATCGCACACGTTTCTTGGTCTCACGCGATTGCCATCCTCAAACCATCGATGTCGTCGTCGGACGAGCCAAGCCTCTGCAAATTGAGGTCGTCTTGTTCGACGAGAGCCAACCAGTAATTTCGTGGGACGGAGTCTTTGGTGTATTGCTGCAATACCCGGGCTCCAGTGGCCAGATTCGCGACGACCGGAGCCTGACGGCGGCAGCCCATGCTCAGGGCGCGTATGTCGTCATGGCGACGGATTTGTTGGCGCTTACCAAATTGACGTCACCGGGCAGCTTGGGGGCCGATGTCGCAGTTGGCAGTGCACAACGATTCGGCGTACCCTTGGGATTAGGCGGTCCCCACGCGGCGTTCATGGCCACGCGCGACGAATTGAAGCGAACCATGCCGGGTCGATTGGTTGGTCAGTCGATCGATCGTCATGGAAAGCCCGCTTTCCGCTTGAGTTTGCAGACGCGCGAGCAACACATCCGCCGCGAGAAAGCCACCTCCAATATCTGTACCGCCCAGGCTCTCTTGGCGATCATGGCCACGCTCTATGCGATGTACCATGGTCCGGAAGGCCTACGCCAAATCGCGGATCGCGTTCATCGTCTGACCACGGATCTCGCTGCGTCGTTGCGTGCTGCAGGCTTCAAACTTTTGGTAGACAAGTTCTTCGACACTCTAACGATTGACTGCGGAGAAAACGCCGGACGAGTCTTGAAACACGCCGTCACTGCTGGCTACAACTTGCGTCATGTCGCCGAAGGCCAAATTGCCATTTCACTGGATGAGACGACGACGACGGACGATGTCTTGGCCGTACTCGGTTGTTTTGGCATTTCGCAGATCACTCCGTCGACCGAGTCCCCATTGACCGAAGCCGATGGGCGCGGAGATCGGTTCTTGACGCAAGAGGTCTTTCACGCCAATCGCAGTGAAACGCAAATGATGCGTTACTTGCGGCGCCTGTCGGAAATGGACTTGGCTCTGGATCGAGCAATGATCCCGCTGGGTTCGTGCACCATGAAGCTCAATGCCGCCAGCGAGTTGACGCCTGTGACTTGGCCCCAATTCAACGGCATTCACCCGTATGCTCCCGTCGATCAATGGATTGGCTATCAAAAGATGGTCGATCAATTGGAGTCGATGTTGTGCGAGATCACTGGCTACGATCAAGTCTCGCTGCAGCCCAACGCTGGTTCGCAAGGCGAATACGCGGGTCTGTTGGCCATCAAGGCGTACCACGAATCACGGCAAGACTTCGATCGGGACGTTTGCTTAATCCCCAGCAGCGCCCACGGGACGAACCCGGCCAGTGCGCAAATGGCGAATATGAAAGTGGTCGTGGTCAAGTGCGATCCGGATGGCAACGTGGACTTGAGCGACCTGCAAGACAAGATTCAGGCCAACGCCGGCCGAATTGCCGCCATCATGATCACCTACCCGTCGACGCACGGTGTCTTCGAAGAAGGCGTCACGGAGATCTGTCGCTTGGTTCATGAAGCCGGTGGCCAGGTTTACATCGACGGAGCCAACATGAATGCGTTGGTGGGTTTGGCAAAAGTCGGCAAGTTTGGGGGCGACGTGTCGCATCTGAACTTGCACAAAACGTTCTGCATTCCCCACGGCGGCGGTGGACCGGGAGTCGGTCCCGTGTGTGTCGCCAAACATCTGGCGCCCTTTTTGCCCAAAGATGGCATCCACCCACAACGGCGCGGCGCGATGGTCAGCGCGGCTCCTTTTGGCAGCGCAAGTATCTTGCCGATTTCCTGGATGTACATTCGCATGATGGGCGCGGCCGGCCTACGCAAGGCCACTCAGGTTGCGATTCTCAGCGCTAACTATTTGGCTCGCCAGCTGCAACCGAACTACGCGGTCTTGTATGCGGGAAGCAACGGACTGGTTGCTCACGAGTGCATTATCGATACTCGAACGATGGACAAAGCCGCGAAGGTCTCGGTGGACGATATCGCTAAACGCTTGATCGACTATGGTTTCCATGCTCCGACGATGTCGTTCCCAGTTGCCGGAACGTTGATGATCGAACCGACCGAAAGTGAACCCAAGGTCGAATTGGATCGCTTCTGCCGAGCCATGAATCAGATCTACGCCGAATTTTTGCAGGTCAAAAACGGTGTCTGGCCGGCCGACAATAACCCGTTGCACAATGCACCGCACACGCTGGATTCGATCTTGAGCGAGGAACCGCTCGCCTACTCGCGAGAGATTGCCGTCTGCCCCGATCCGGACCAAGACCGCCAAGTCAAATATTTTCCGCCGGTCGGTCGCGTCGACAACGCTTATGGAGATCGCAATCTGGTTTGCTCCTGCCCTCCGGTTCAAAGTTATGACGAATCGGATACTGCGGCAACAAAGGATTGCGAGCTCGCCAACAACGCGAGTTAAGACCCTTTCGCAAGGCGCACCAGAGTGTGCGGCAGAACACGACGCAACCAAGGGAAACCAATTTAGTTGGCGCTCGAGCACCGGCGCCAACTAAACAGGCCTGTTTAACCTAACGGGATTGCGTCAAAGACTCTTCGGAGTTCGTGCTCAAGATCTTGCAGGGCCTGCGGCCAGGCCGACGTTGGAAAGGATTGCTCGTCCCATTTTTTGACCGCTTGGCAGATGGAGACGGCCGAGGTCAAGATTATATGTTGGGCACCCAGAGCATCCGCCAATGCCAGCGGCTGCTCACAAACGCGGATGCCCAAGCGATCAGCGCATTCGAGCAGCAATCCGCGCATGATACCGGGCAAGCAGCCGCTGCTAAGTGGTGGCGTCCACAATTGCTCATCCCGCCAGACAAACAAATTGCGGTGCGACGTTTCGATCAAGTTCCCCGTTGGATCCAACAACACCGCATCGTCGCGTCCATGCTGCCGAGCATGTCGCGCTGCCATCAACCAGGGCAGATAACTGGTGTGCTTGCAACCATGCAGGATTGGCAGGGCCGAAAACGGCTGTGGATAAGTCAACAAGCTCAGGCCCGACTGTTCCGTAAGCGGCAGCGGCGCTGAGCAGGTGGTGGCCGTTAACACGCACATCGGTGTTTCACCGGGCAGCATCCACAGGTAGCCTTCACCCGCCGTAACCGTCAAGCGCACACGATAACAGGTCACCGCAGTACGGATCTGGGGAAACGTCATTGCGGCAACGGCCAAGGTTTGTTGCAGTGCTTCGCGGAAAACCGATTCCGGTAATAAGGGAATCTCAAGTTGTTGCGCACCGCGCTGCAAGCGAGCCCAATGCCGAGACCAGAGCGGGACTTCTGTACCCACAGCCAACATCGTTTCGAACACGCCCCAACCGCGTAGCAAACCTTGGTCGCGCGCGAAAGCGGTACTTGGGATCTCGTCGTGGAGATTTTCGCTGTTCCAGACCTTCGTTACCGAAAGCTGCGGCATGAGGGTCTCCAATGCGATCTACTCCCCCGAGCTTGGTTGGGAAGCAGGCGTTTCTTGTTTTGGTTGTGGTGGGGAGGGTTGCGGTGGCTGCCAACCCAGAGTTTTCCACTGGTCGACCAACACCGTCGCCCGATGATGCGGCTCAAGCTCGCCTTGCGTTGACAACTTTTGCAGGTGTGTGGCGATCCGATCTAGTTGTTGAAGTTGTTCGGCACTCAACTGTCCAAACTCTGTTGGGCTGTTTGCCTTCACCAGCCCGGCCAAACCTTCGACGGCCAGCAACGCGACGATTTCATCTTCGTTCGTTGTCATGGTCTGAAACGTCGATTCTGCGGCGGCAGCGCGTGGGCCAAGTTTACCGAGCAAGTCCAAGCACTCCATGCCGACAACGGGATCGCGCACCAAACTGATCAGCAACTTGAGGGTCGTTTCCCATTCACCCGTGATGTAGCCATGAACCACAGCGGCTTGCGGAGCAAGCCCCGTTTGATCGTGAAGTAGCTCCTTGATGACTTCCGTTGTTGGTGATGCGTTTGCCTGCAGTTGAATCAAACCTTCGAGGGCTCGTGATTTCGTGGCAAAGGCAAACTCTTTGAGGTTCTTGCCGATGACTTCCGCAGCGGCTTGGGCCTGCTTCGGATCACCAACAGAGATATAGCCCAAGGTCCGCAAGGCATGACTCCTGACCGAGACGTTTTGGCCATTGGTCGTTAGATCGCGAACGATGTCTTCGTGCACCATGGCCGATGGTCCCATCGACGCCAAAGCCCGCAGGGCGATGATTTGCAATTGGAAGTCGCTATCGGTCAGATAAGGTTTGATTAACGGCAACAAATCCTGGCCGGCCGGGCCCATTTTTTCCAGCGTATACAAAGCGCCCCACTTGTGTTCATTCAGATCAGATTTCAGCATCTTCGTCAGCAAAGGCTGGAAGGACGCATAAAATTCAGATCCCATGCTCCGCATGGCCTCACACGCGTTGGCTACCTCACCGATTTCCTCGCTTAGTGCTTGTCGCTCCACTTCAGCAACCGCCACCGGTCCCAACACACGTAGAGCAGACTCGACATGCAGGTCTTCGTAATCATTGAATTCGACTCGGCGATGGTCCAGCAGCCACTGCACGACTTGTGCGGCCTTCTTGCTGTTGGGATCAAGCGAAGCCGAACCCAATGACTTGATGGCCTCCAACCGCACCGCCAGATGATTGCTCGTTAAAGCCTCCGCCAAGTTGGCCAGATCATCGTCACCGATTTCCTGCACCGACACCGTGGAAGACGCGGAGGTCGATTCCCCGGTAACAGGCTGACACCCACAAAGCAAAATCGAACTCGCCAACAGCAGGGCTACGGAACAGGGTCTAGTTTTCATGGATTCACCCGAAAATAGGACGGCCCCTACCCCGAACCGCAGTGGTATGAAGCGGAAGAGACTCGTCAAATGCTGGAGCCGAACGCAGGGCCCAAGAGTAGGCTCGGAACGTAGGCACCTCCGCCATTGTGGACGGCTCAAGCCCCCGCGACAAGCCAAGGATCGTGGCACGCAATCGTAACTAGGATTGGGCGGACCCACTCCGGCCATGTCTTTTTGTTTGGGATTTCACCTTCCGTCCACCGGGTCAGAGCCCGTTTAGGACAATGCGGAGTGGTTTTTGGATCAACTGCGGCTTTTAACACGGACCTGCAATTCGGCTAACCGTGCGTGAAGCTCGTCGAGCGAGCTATTATCTAATTCCTGGTCCGCTTTGGTGATTGGCACCACCGGTTCGATGATCGCATTGAGCACATTTTGACACGCGACCATAGGCTCAAATGGGCGAAACAACCCTAGCCGGTGTGCGCGAGCCACCGGTTCGAATGGTCTCTCATTCAGAAAAAACGAAACAAGATACGCCGATAATAATGCTTCACAGCGTTGCCGTTATGGGGCGTCGTCGATTCGTTCGACGGTGACTCGGTCGGCGTGAATGGTCAAGATTCGCCAACCGCCTGCCAAGGGGTCTTTTTCGTAGTACAACTGCTGACCGATCATGACCGCTGGTCTCGGCCCACCATGGAGAATCGCGCTGACTTGCAGTGTGGGTGGTTGCGAACTGTCAACCGGCAATTCGTCGGTAACTTCCGAGGTGGTCGGGGAGTCAACATAGGGCTCTGACTCCACATTGACCGTGGTCTCGCTGATCGTCAACAACTGAAATGGGTCATGGGCCAGTACTTGCTCGAGATCCACTTTTGGCAAACGTTCGTTTAGAGCCGCCAAGGCAACTGACCCCGTCAGTGGTCCCGTCGGCTTGACCGCGACCAAAGTGGATTGGTCGGACGAGCTATCATCGTCCGAACTCTTGGAACTAAAATTTTGCCAACCGACAACCCCCAATAGGCCGACCAATAACACGATTACCAAGATCTTTTTCTTTGTATCACTCGGTTTCGCTGTCGATTTCATGGCTATGCCTTGTTAGGGAACCCGGCGGTTGTGAGAACGGCGGTTTTGGGGGAACGAGTAAACAAGACCACCCGCAGGTTCATCAAGAACGACTGGCGTTGGTTTCCGTCCGGGTTGATGTCGATGCTCGTGATGCGGTTCATTCGTGGGCAGTGACGCATTGCCTCCAAGAATTGGCAGATGCTCGCGAATGAACCGGACGTCGACAACATCAAACTGCGGCCCTCGTATTCGCCCACAACTTCTCGCCCTGACGGACGGAAGTCTTTGATATTCAGTCCGGTGGTCTGGGCCTGTTCATTGATCCAGTCCAAGAAGTCGATGTCGTCCTGCGCGGGCAACGAACGTTCTTGCAACTTGGTGACTTGCAGCTGCCAGGTTTCGGTCCTGGCTTTGGAGGCCTGCATCGCGGCCAACAAAACCGGTTGCTGTCGCTGCAAACCTTCGACTTCAATCCGCTCCTGTTCCAAGGCTTGTTGTGATTGGTTTAAAGGAGCCACCAAAAAAAACCACCACAGCCCGACCAAAGCTGCGATGCCGCCCATCCCGACAGCTCGGGCCAGGACTCGCGGGAGGAAGAGTGGGTCGTCAGCCTTCGGTGCAAGCATGGGGTAGCCTTTACTGTTTTTGTTCACAGCGAATAGAGAACGATCGCTCGGGACGGTCTTCCGAGCCCGTAATGCTCAGCAATTCTACGACCTCGAATTGGCCGCTGGCTTGCAGACTGTTGACGAAGCTAGTAGCCCGAGGATCGGACTCCGCAACGCCGTCAAAGAGCAGTTGCTTCCGCGCCGGCGTCACCACATTGCCTTTGCTCGTGCTCGGTGCGACTTCATCCAGCCTAATTGAATCGATTTGGATGCCTCGGACTTGAAGTTGACAACACTCGATCAATGTCTGCAGCAACGCCAACGGCACATCGGTCAGTTCCAACAACTGAGCATTCTCAACAATGTTCTTGGCTTGCGTTGATTGTGCGGTCAACTGTTGAATTTGACCGGTCGCCTGTGACACGCCCGTCACCAGAGATTGCTCGGATTCTAGCTGCTGTTTAGCGGCCGCATGGCGCTGCTCGAAGATCGTATAAGTGATCCACAGAAACAATGTCGTCACCAACCACGCAAGTGCCCATTTGACACCCTGTGTCTGCCATTCCCAACGTTGTCGCAACGCGAGCGGAATTAGATTGACTGATTTCATGGAGCGACTCCGTATTGGCTATTGGCCAGTGCCAGAGCATAGGTGCCGCGATAGGGTTCAGCCGACAGCCAATTTCCGTGAGCTGGCAAGGCGGCGACCGCTACGGCCACCGTCAAGTGCTGAGCAAGCCAGTCGGCCAATCCGTTGATGTCTGCCGCACCCCCACAAAGCACAACGCCCGGAGCGACGCTGGCCGGCGATCCACCTTGCACAAACTGCAAGGTACGATGAATCTCGTAACTCAGACGTTCCAGCCAATCGCTCAGACAAGCTTCATGCAACTCGGCCAGCGCGGGGGCACCACTGCGGTCCAAGCCCCAACGCGTCAAAGCCGTTTCAGCAGTGGCCGCCGAAATCTGCCGTCGCGCGGCGACGATTTCTACGGGCGGTCGATTTCCCAACGAGATTTGCGTCCGCAAGTAGCGTGGTTCACCCTGGCCGGACAACACAAAATTTGCACCATTTGAATTCAATTCCACAATCAATTGTGCCTCAGGTCGATCAGTGAATTGGCCCAGTCGTGCGAGAGCGACCACCGGAAGGTCAAACGCCGTGATACGCCATCCACTTTGACTCAATCCCTCTGCCACCTGCACCAAAACGGTCCGTGACGACCACGCCAAATGCAACTTGGCGCCATGGGCAGATTGATTAACCCAATAGTCGAAGTTGGCTTGCTCCAACTCCTCGCCCAAGAGTTCCGTCATCAAGTGTTGGGCCGTCTTGCCCGTTTGCTGACCAGTAACTTCTTCGCTGGAAACCGGAACCGACTCGTATTCAAACAAGACCGATGGTAGCGTCGCCACCAAACTCCCTGGCTTCGCACCGCCCTCACGACGCAACCATTGTGCGATCAAGGCTGTTGTTGGTTGCGGAGCTTCAACAAACGGGGTTGAATAAGCGAGGCGTCCAGCGCGGAGAACTTCCCAGCCCGCAGAGCGTTCGCGACAAACGACCATCCGAGCTTCATGATCGCCAATCTCCAAACCGAGTTTCAATGGCCGATGCCAAGCACGACTCGGACGGACTGCGGCGGCGTTGCGGGCAAATAGAGTGGACATTGCAGTAGTTTCCTTACATTCCCTTCGCCGTCGTGATGTCGAGCATCGGCAGCATGACCGAGAGCACGATCCCGCCCACGACAATACCTAAGCCGATAATGATCACCGGTTCCGCGATCTTCACGGCATCGCGCAGTTTCTCTTCGCCTTCGGTTTCGTAGAATTCACCGACCGTTTGCAGAACCGGCCCCAGTTGTCCGTTGGCTTCGCCGGTCGAGACCATGTCCGCCGCGGCGCCCGGGATTAGTGGGTTATCGCGGAGGACATCCGAAAAGCCGTTGCCATTGACGACCGAGTCTTCGATCTGTTCGAGCATGTTTGCATAACAGGCGTTGCCGCACGAGGCTTTGCTCAGCTCCAAAACATCCATCATCGTGACGCCGCTTTCCAACATCGCGCCTTGCAAGCGGAACAAACGTCCGGCAAAGAGTGCGGCACACACGCCCTTGATGTAAGGAAGGTTCATCAAGAGTCGATCCAACTGCAAACGGCCTGTCTTGGTTCTGGTGTACGCGAATAGTCCATAAACGCTGCCGGCCCCTGCTCCCAATACCGCCCACCAATAATGGCGCGCGAATTGGCCACCATCCAACATAATTTTTGTGATAAACGGGACCTCCGCATTGGAAGACTTGAAGATTCCGGCAAACTGTGGCAAGACAAAGAACACCATCCCCGCCAACACGACCATCGTGACGAGCAACAATACGGCCGGATAACCCAAAGCGGAACGGATGGAACTCATCATTCGCATTTCATCGCGAATCATGGTGCTCATCCGAGAGAGGACGTCGCTCAACCGCCCCGAGGCTTCACCTGCGGCGACCAAGGCCACCATGACGGTTCCAAAGCTCTTGTGCTCCGATTCCAGCGCCACGGACAACCGCTGACCTTGTTCTAATTGCGAGTAGACGCGCGTCATGACGTTGCGAACACGTTCGCTTTTCGCACGCAACGAAATGCTGCGGACCGCGTCCGCCAGGTCCACGCCCGAACGCAGCATGATCGACAACTGGGTAACCACCATCAACAGTTCGCGTTTCGACAGACTCTTGCCACTGCTGACGGCTTCTCCACTTCCAACCCGAAGTTTTGGAGCGGGTTTGGCTTTTCCACCGGCTGGTAGTCTGCGGGATGGCACCGCAGAGGCACGACGAACCAGTGGCGCGCGGAGTGAACCTGCCCCGTTTCCGACCAACGCAGTCGTCTTGTTCGGTTGTCCAGCCAATGAACTCATCTTGTCCTTGCCTTCTCTGTCGTCACTTGATTGCTTGCCATCGACTACTCAAATACCGCCACACGAAGAATTTCGTCCAATGAGGTCGCGCCTTGTTCCACCAACTCGATGGCTTGTTCCCCGAGTGAGCGGAAGCCGTTGGCAACAGCAGCCTTCCGTAGTTGTTCGATGGGCGCGTTCTGGGCAATCAGGTCGCGCAGCTCGCGAGTCACTTCCAATAATTCGTAGATCCCGACGCGACCTTTGTACCCAGTGTCGTAGCATTTTTCACATCCGCTGCCGCGCATGAACTGACGATTTCGATCACCGGTGTACCGAATGGAGTCCAACACCGTTGGATTCGGATAGTAGGTCGCTTTGCAATTCTGACAAATTCGGCGTGTAAGTCGTTGGGCAATCACGCCGACGAGGGCTGCAGCGATCTTGAATGGCGCGACTCCCATGTCCGTCAAACGTGGAATGGCACCGGGACTATCGTTCGTATGCAACGTGCTCAACACCAAGTGGCCGGTCAGTGCCGCTTGCACGGCGATTTCGGCCGTTTCCAAGTCGCGAATTTCACCAATCATGATGATGTCCGGATCTTGTCGCAGAATCGCTCGCAAAGCGCGGGCAAAAGTCATTTGAGCCGCCGCGCTCACATGAACCTGATTGATCAAGTCCAAGCGATACTCGACAGGGTCTTCCACGGTGATGATGTTTGTTTCCACCGACTTGAGAAGTTCGATGATCGAATAGAGGGTCGTGGTCTTACCACTACCCGTTGGCCCAGTGACTAAGAATAGTCCATTAGGGCGATGGATCAGCTCGTTCATCGACTTCATTTGGTGCTCGGGGATCCCCAAATCTGCCAAACGAAACGTCACACTAGAACGATCCAAGATACGCAGCACCGCTTTTTCGCCCAACACGGTGGGCAATGTAGAGATCCGCAGATCGATGGGGCGTTGGTCGATCACCACGTGAATCCGGCCGTCCTGCGGGAGACGATGTTCGGCAATGTCCATCTTGGCCATCACCTTCAAGCGTGAGATCATGGCCGGGTGATATTCTTTCTTCGGACGGATAATCTCCCGCAGCATGCCGTCGACACGAAACCGCACGGTCGAATGTTGCGTTCCGGCTTCGATATGAATATCGCTGGCTCGTTGGCGAATCGACTGCAACAGTACGTAGTTAACCAAATTGATGATCGGACTACTGTCGCTGTCAGCACCGAGCGATTCGAAGTCGATCTGCACGGCTTCGTCGCCCACGGCAACGGCGTCTTGCTCCATGTCCGCCGTGATGGAATCGACTTGGAAACCATCCCCGTACACGCGATCAATTAGTTCATTAATCGAACTATGTAGAGCCAGCACTGGTCGGACGCGAAGGCCCGTAACTCGTTCCAAGCGATCGATGGTGGCCAAGTTCTGTGGCTCGGCCATCGCGACCGTCAACAGGTCATGTACTTTGAATAAAGCCAAGACGCGACAGGTCTCGGCTAATGACCGTGGGATCAAGGTGGCGACCGCGGGATCTACCAAACCTTCCCGCAACAAAACGTGGGGAACGCCGAATTGATCCGCGAGATAGGGCAACAAGTCCGACTCGGCCAATAGTCCGAGATCCACCAAGATCTCGCCCAGTTTTTGTCCGGTCGACTGTTGCTGCAAGGCGCCGTCCAACTGATCGCGGGTGATGACTCCTTCGGCGATTAGACGTTCGCCCAAGCGCGGCTTGTTCTTCGCGTGATTGTCTTTGCGGGCGCGACTGAGGGACAGCGGCATCGAAAAGCTAGTTTTGCTCATAATGCAAACGCTCCCGCCGCAGCGACCGCGTCCGGATACTGCGTGAACTCTTGAGTCAAACCGGTGATCCGTAACACGTCCTGAACCAGCGCCCCAGCGGATGCCAAGCGAATGGTCCCGCCGCGCTCCAAGCAGGACTGTTGGGCGTCAAATAACAGCTCGAGGCCCGCGCTATCGATCACTCGGACGCGACGGAGGTCCGCGACGACTTGTGGCAAACGTTCGTTGATGGCGGCGTCAAACAGGGCCCGAACTTGCGGCAATTCCTGAATCGTCAGCTTTTCATCCAATTGGATGACATCGACACAGCCTTGTTGATATCGTTGCGGCATAGGTTGACTCCGTTATCCTGACGTTACGCGGCGGTCGAATCGAGAGGGATTGTGATCGAGAAGGTACTTCCTTCGTTGAGTTTGCTTTGCACGTTCACCTCGCCACCGTGCAACCGGGCCACTTCTTGGGTTAAGGCCAATCCCAATCCACTGCCCGTGATTTCTCGCACACGGTCATCATTACAGCGATAGAATCGTTCGAAGACTCGTGGCAAATCTTCTTCGGAAATGCCAATTCCCGTATCCGTGATCGCAAACTCGATTCGTTGATTGTTGACATCCACGCGGAACGTTACCCGTCCGCCTTCTGGTGTGTACTTGGCGGCGTTGCCTAAGAGGTTGACGATCGCAGCAGCCAGTTTGCCTTTGTCCAGCAACAGCTTGGGGTACTTCGGTGGCAGTTCGCAGCGGTAGTCGAGATTTTTCTCGCGCATTTCGCCTTCCACTTTTTGCGAGATCTCTTCGACCAAACGGCCCAAGTCGGTCTCGCGACAATCGAGAGCCATCGCACCCGCTTGCATCCGGCTGATATCCAACAAGTCATCGACCAATTGTGACAGGCGCAACGACTCGCTTTGGATGACGTTGTAGAATCGTTTTCGCGACTCGGGATCCAAGTCGTCGCTCATGTCCAACGATTCGACGTAGGCTCGAATGTTGGCCAATGGAGTGCGAAATTCATGAGTGGCGGTCGCGAGAAATTTGTCGCGCATGGAATCTGCCAACTTTTGCTGCGTGATGTCGCGAATGGTCCAAACGGACGAGATGGCACCACCATCGTTCTTACGACCGGGACGGCGATGCCCCCGAAAAATCCGCTCGACGGCGCCCGACTGGACGCCCCATTCGAATGTGGTTTGCGCGGGATCGATGTCGCCCCGTAGTTTCTCCGCGGTATCGGCATCAACACCAAAGGCATCGGCCAGAAGTTGGCCATACAGAACTTCGCCATTGCTTTGGCCACACATGGCAGCCAAGGCCATGTTGGCGTAGGTGATTTTGCCATCGGGATCTACCGTGGCGACTCCCTCCGAAAGAGAATCAAGCAATTGAGGACCCGTGCCGCGACGTCGGTCGGACATACTGGCCAGCAGTGTTTTCTGGAGCTCATCGACGGCTCGCCAAACTCGACCAGCCTCGACCAACCGGTTCCAACCAAATTCAGCCGAGGTGTTTCCAGTCGCGGGTTCCAAGACCAACGCGGCAGCGTCGTTTGCGTTCGTAGAAGTTGCCGCCAATTGCGACAAACGTGATTCAATGTTCAATAGCGTGTAAAGGCTGCGATAAAGCGCGAAGCCACTGCCCATCGCGACCAGGATCGCCACCAACACACCGCTTAATGGAGCCGACTGCCAGGGTGTAATTCCCGCAAAGCCCAGGATGGCCGCCGTGACGAGGATCACAGAAACCCCATGGACTACCAAGACCTGCCGCAGGGTGCGGTTCGTATTGAAGCTCTTGGTCGGCATGTTGCTATCCACAGTCTTGTGTTGGACGACTCGGCCTGACACAAGGTTGCTCAGGCCCAAGCCGCAGTCTGATGTGATTTGATCGTGGTGACGAGTTCACCCAAACTAAACGGTTTGAAGAAAACCGCAGACAATCGGAGTTCTCGTTTGATTCGCTCGGAATCAAGTTCGAACGATTTTGCGGAGCACAGGAACAGCAGGGCCTCTTGCGAAGCCCCCTCCGTTCGGATGCCACTCAACAGCTGTTCGCCGTTGAGCAGAGGCATTTGATAGTCACTGACGACCACATCGAATTTCGAGTTAGTCGCCAGCGTCAGAGCTTTCTTCCCATCGTGCGCCACCGCCACCTGGTACCCCCCACGGGTCAGCGCCAAGCGAATGATGTCGGCCAAGGCGCGATCATCTTCGGCCACAAGTGCTTTAGAGACGGTTTCCATCGGACGAACTTTCGGCAAAGGATTACCAGTTGATAAACGTGGCGGAATTCACCACAAACTGTCCACTGGTGCTATCGTAAGCCCAGCCTTGATTACCGCTGGCGGACAAGGCAGTTCCGGCGGTGGCGATTCGGATATCCGTGTTTTGATTCGCGGATGGCCCGACTTCGCACTTGGGGAACGGCCCTTGCAAGTAACTTGCCAAGGCAGCCTTGAACGCCGCTTGGTCGGCGGCCGGTGGCAACGCACCATTCTGGGCTCGGTACAATTCAATGGCGTTTCGCACGACGGTCAATGATCGACGCGTTCCGTTTTCCTTGGCCGACGTGGCCGTATCGAACATTCTCGGGGCTGCCACAGCGGCCAGTATGCCCAAGATCAGAATAACGATAACCAATTCGACGAGGCTGAACCCGCGACGTGAGCGGAGTTGGCAGGCCTGATTCATAACATGCTCCTTTGGGAACGATTTCGCAATTGTAGGAACTTGCCCAACACGTTGAGTTCTCGTGTCTCGAGCCAAGTGACAGGCAAACGTAGGATGCACTTGACGACAGTCCATGAAAAAAGTGACTGCGAATTACAGATTGCCTGTAGTGGTCGGCAAACTCGCTGCAAGTCGTGCAATCCGACCTATGAACTGCCCGGCACCCGTCTCAACCGAAGCCAAACCGCGAACCGGGATACCGTTCATGACCCAGTTGTCCACCTCCGAGTGCCGTCCGCTGCTCCTCTCCTATTCACTTGGGAGTGTGACTGCGGCCCCGCACAACTCCAGCGGACAGTTAAATAGAACCCAACCATGAAGCGCGACGAAAATCCTGATCGTCGCGCCTTTCTGAACCACATTCTCTATATCGTAACCTACATAAACCTGGACTTTGCATCCTGCGAGATGCCCATGAGCTTAACGGTTCTTCAGAATAAGTACCCAGAACATGAACGAATTGATGACCAACATGCCCGCCGATCAGCCTTCCCGTCGCACGTTAGCGATGCTGGGTCAATTGGAAACGACTTTCGGGCACTCCTTAGGTATCTGGCAAAATCCGGGCAAGAATCTGGGCGGCTGGACTTGGGTCGAGACCCATCGCACAGGACAACAAAGTTTCGGAGAAAACTTGGGAGCCCGTATCTACACTTGGTTCGATCAATTGGTTTCGGAGAATGCTCCCGGCGCGCGGTTGTTGAGAATCTCGCCAGATCAAGCGATCGTTGCCGCGATCTCCGAATCTGAATTCGGAGAAACGGAAATTGTTGGCGGTCCCGTCAGTCTCGATCCTTGGCACCTGGCGCAAGCTTCCGCCAATCTGGCCGTTGGCCAAGCGACCCAGTCCGAAAACGAAGAGATGCTGGACCACTACGCGACGAGACTCTCGGCCAGCTTTGAGGAATTGTGCTTTCTGCGCCGACTCTCCAAACACGTCGACTTTTGCGTGGCCGACCGCCCACCGTCCGAAGTCGCACTAGCGATTCTGCCCGAGATGCGACAACTGATTGAAGTCGAAGCACTGTGCATGATGCAGGCAACCCGCGATGAAGCGACCGGTCGATTCCGACCGCGCCGCATCAGCGGGATCGTGGGACAATTGCCGATTGACGAAAAACTGTGCTGCCAAGTCATCGATCAATTGGGCAACTCCAATCGCCGAGTCCTCGTCAAGAATTACTGCGGGGAGTTAGGACGCGGGGAAGTGGCTCGCGGCGAGTTCGTTCCCGAAGGCCTCAAATCGTTAGTGGTCGCACCGGTCGAGAAAGACGGCGTCTTATTCGGTTGGTTGGTAGGTGTCAATAAACAAGCCAATGGACCCGTCACTTCGTCGCCCTTGAATTCCTTGGGACACGATGAGATCGGCTCGATGGAGGCCACGTTGCTGGAAGCTTCGGCCCTGATGTTGGGCTCCCATGCCAACAACCACCGATTGTTCCAAGATTTGGAGCAACTGATCGTCGGCATTACCCACACCTTGGTTGGCTCGATCGAAGCGCGCGATGCCTACACCTCCGGCCATAGCGATCGGGTGGCCATGATGGGCCGCTGTTTGGCCAACAAGTTGGGACTCAGCCGCGACGAATGCCAGGACATCTTCCTCTGCGGTCTGTTGCACGACATTGGCAAGATTGGGATCCCGGATCACATCCTGCAAAAACCAGGTCGTCTAACCGATGAGGAATTTGCTGCCATCAAGACCCATCCAGAAATTGGCGCGCGTTTGCTCCGCGGTTTGCGCCCTCTCGAAAAACTCCTGCCAGGGGTGCTGCACCACCACGAATCCGTGGATGGCACCGGATACCCGCATGGTCTGAAGGGCGATGAAATCCCGCTGATGGCCCGCATCTTAGCCGTGGCCGACGCCTTTGATGCCATGACCAGCGACCGACCGTACCGAAACGGCATGCCCTTGGCCAAAGCGGAGTCGATCCTGCGCGAGGGACGTGGAACCCAGTGGGATTCCGACGTTGTCGATGCCTTCTTCGCCGCGCAAGTGGATCTGGAACGCATTTGCCAGCACTACAAACGAGCAACTCCGGTTGATTCCGCGGGTCACTCCTCAACCATGGCAAACCCAGAGTCGCATCACACGCCATCACCGGCGATTCCACTCGACTTGCCACCTTTGATCGAAGAAACCGCGGTCACGACCTAACGTCGTCACAACCTCAAGTCATCACGACCGAACCCCGCCCCTTTTGCCGCCCTCCATTCGGCAACCAAGGCAAACTGGGCGGGTTTCGTAGAACACGCAATTCCTCGCCGCTGGTTTTCGCAAGAACGAACTAATCTTCTTCCCGTTGTCGAGCCGATCCTTTCGCTAGAGTCTGCTCAGTCAGCAAACTTTAACAAGTTTCACTGCGGCAGCGAGTTCTTCGTTTCTACAACTGGTTATTATGACTTTCCGGGCAAGGAAAACCGAGATTCATTCTCGCCGAAAGCTGCGACCCAGCGTTTCGTGTGCCCGGTTTCTAAGTTGCTTGTTAGTGCTAGCATTGACGGGCGGTTGTGCGAGCGAAAACCCTTGGAACACCAGCACCACGGTTTTGGTCGATCAGCCCGTCTTCCCGGCTCAATTGTCGTCCCAAGTTCAATCGTCGCCTGTTGGTTCGTCAGCTGCGTTGCCCCCTTCTCCGACGGCCCAACCCCCGTCCGTGCCCGCGACGTTTGGTGTTGCCGCGCCGGCGGAATCGGCCGCGAGATTGCCGACGATCGAGCGGACGGCGTATGTCTACGAACCTCCTCCAGAGCAAGAGCCAGTAACCCTCGAACAAGTCCCACTGGCGTTGGAAGCGGCGGCAGCCAATCATTCGCGCTTTGTGCCGGCGTTGCAAGAAACACTCCAAGGCTTGGGCCAGGGTGGAAAACTGGACAACTTGTCCGTGCCCAATGGCGTCTCTCCAGATTCGGCGGCGCTGATTCAGGAGTTGGTTGGCCAGGTTCAGAATCTGCCTTCAAATGGTTCTGCGGGCAGTTCCAGTCGACTGGTCCCCGGGCCAACGTCGGCCCCATTTCAATCGGCAACGACTTCACCGCCTCGGCAAATGGAACTGGCGTTGGCGACTCCGCCGATCCCGGTGGGAGCGGTACGTTCGAACAATGGGATGGTAACGATCTCGGTTCGCGACACGCCGCTCCACGCCTTGTTGGCGGCGGTGGCCGAGCAACAAGGACTGAGCATCGTGGTGCCGTCATCACTGAATGTCAATGTCACCGTCACATTGCAGCCCACGACCTTGGAGAATGCACTGGATGCCATCATGGCGGTTAGCAACTGCTCCTGGTCACGCACCAACGACGTGATCTACGTGACCACGGTCGACAAGGAAACGCCTCAGAATTTCATGACCCAAGGACGAACGGTCAAGATCTTCAACTTGAACCATATATCAGCCAAAGATGTGGAAACGGTCGTTACTGGACTTATATCGCCCGTGGGTCGCGTGTTCTCCCGAGAAACGATGGCCGACAATAAGTTGAAGGCAGCCGAGCAAGTTGTTGTGGAAGACCTGCCGGCATACGTTGCTCGGGTAGCCGACTATATTGCTCAAGCGGATCAGGCTCCCTTACAAGCCATCGTGGAAGTTCGCATCTTGCAAGTTCGACTGGGCAATGAAAACGCGCATGGAATTCAACTGGAGCAGTTGGCGCGTGGGGCCGGGCCCGAGGTGTGGCTGAAGACGCAAACCTTTAGCGACGAAAACAATCCCGGCGCCATCTTTACGATTGGTGGTTCTCACTTCAATAAAGTGATGGACCTGTTGGCGAAAACAACCGACTCCAAGACACTGGCGTCGCCGCGCCTATTGATGATCAATGGACAAGAATCTCGCTTACAGATCGGCAGCCGTTTAGCGTTTTCCACCAGCACCACCACGGAGACGGCGACGGTGCAAGCCGTCGAATTTCTCGATGTGGGAACCGTGCTAACCGTGACTCCCCAGATCAGCGACAACGGGTTTATCTTGATGAAGATCAATCCCAAGGTTTCAACGGGTGCGATTGACCCCATCACCAAACTGCCCAACGAAGACACGACCGAACTAAACACCACCATCTTAATCCCGGACGGACATGGGGTCGTCATTGGAGGGTTGATTCAAGAATCGGACATCGAGCGACAGACGAAGGTCCCGGTGCTGGGCGATATCTGGCTCATCGGTCGCTTGTTCCAACGGCGAACCGTCGTTCGCGAACGAACGGAAGTTGTCGTCGCCCTCTTACCGCGAATCGTCAATTGCGATCTGTCGCCCTCGGCTGTTGACCATAATGACTTGGGACGAGTGGATCTACCACTGCTGACACCGGAATTGCAATCGGCACCGCGTCCCGAACCGAGTCTCCCCGACGCGATTCGCAAGCCAATCTGGCCACAGCGCACTTGGTTGCGCTAGTCAGGCAAACAAAAAGGGAAGCTACCATGTAGCTTCCCTTTCGAAATGGTTTGCCTGATCGACCAGTGGCTATTCAGCCGTGACCAGAGCTTTCTTACGATCTTCGATGATCTCCATTTGGATATTGGTCGGCACTTGACGGTAGCCTTTCAACTCCATGGTGAACGTTCCTTGGCCTTGGGTCATCGAGCGCAAGTCCGTGGCATAACCAAAGGTCTCGCTCAATGGAACTTCGCAAATGATCACGCAGATGCCGCCGGCTTGGCCGTCGGTCGACACAATCAAACCACGACGTCGTGTGATATCGCCGACCACAGGACCTTGGAACTGATCGGGGACTTCGATTTCCACGGTCATGACGGGTTCCAGCAAAACCGGATTGGTCTTTGGCATGTATTCCCGGAAGCAACCGCGAGCACAGGTCTGGAACGCCATTTCCGAACTATCAACGTCGTGGTACGAACCATCCGTCAAATGGATGCGGAACTTCACAACTGGGTAAGCCGCCAATGTGCCCTTCGGCATGCAGCTGGCGAAACCCTTGTCGACGGCAGGAATAAACTGCCGAGGAATACGACCGGAAACGATCGACTCTTCGAATTGGTAATCCCCTTCGACCTCGTCGCTCAGCGGTTCGATGGAGCCTACGATGTGAGCGAATTGACCAGAACCACCGGTTTGCTTCTTGTGCTTGTGGTTGAATTCGACAGCGCGGGTAGGCTTCTCGCGGTAGCTCACTTTCGGAGCACCCACGGTCACGTCCACCTTGTACTCACGACGAATTCGTTCCACGTATACTTCCAAGTGCAACTCGCCCATGCCCGCGATGATGGTCTCGGCGGTTTCTTCGTCGGTGCTGACTCGGAACGTGGGGTCTTCCTTACGGAAACGTTGCAAAGCGGCACTCAAGCGATCCGCATTGCTGCGGTCTTTGGGTTCGATTGCAATCTTGATCACGGGTTCTGGAACGAAGATGCTTTCGAGCGTACACATCTGATTTTCGGCGGCGTAGGTATCACCCGAAGCCGAGTCGATGCCCATGATGGCGACAATGTCACCGGCCGAAGCGCTATCAACTTCTTCGCGTCGATCCGCGTGCATCCGAACGATCCGGCTGAAGCGTTCTTTTTTCCGCGTACGTTGGTTGAAATAGGTTTCACCTTTCTTGGTGACGCCCTGATACACACGGAGGAAGGTCAATTGACCGTACTCGTCGTCCACAATCTTGAACGCCATGCCGACAAACGGTTTGTCGGGATTGGATTCCAATTGAACCTTCTTCGTGGGTTCATGCCAATCCGAAGCCTTGACTTCGCGTTCCAATGGCGACGGCAGGTAGCGATTGACGGCGTCCAGCAACAGCTGCACACCTTTGTTCTTGTAGGCTGAGCCCACAAACACCGGCGTGGCTTGCAAGGACAAGACCGCTTTTTTGGTGACTTCGTGAATCATCGCTTCACTGGGTTCTTCACCGCCGAACAACATTTCCATCATGTCGTCGCTGAACATGGCCAAACCTTCAATCATCTTTTGGCGGTATTCAGTGGCTTGGTCCTGAAACTCTTCGGGAATTTCTTCCTGGCGGACCTTTTCACCGTTGGCACCGTCAAAGAAATAGGCTTTCATTTTGATCAGGTCGATGCAACCTTGGAACGTTTCACCAGCACCCATCGGGATTTGCATGAGAATCGCATCGGTTCCCAATTTTTCTTTCATCTGCTTGCAGACCTTGAACGGGTCAGCACCGGTTCGGTCCATCTTATTGACGAAGCCCAAGCGGGGCACGCCGTACCGCTTCATTTGGCGATCAACGGTCAACGACTGAGCTTGCACACCACCGACCGAACATAGAACCAAAATCGCACCGTCCAAAACGCGCAACGAACGTTCCACTTCGACCGTGAAATCGACGTGGCCCGGAGTGTCGATCAAGTTGATCTTGTTCCCATCCCAGCTGAGCGAGGTTGCCGCGCTGGTGATCGTGATCCCACGTTCCTTTTCCAGTTCCATGTGATCCATCACCGCGCCATCGCCACCACCTTTCACTTCTTCAATCTTGTGAATTCGACCGGCGTAAAACAGAATTCGCTCGCTGAGCGTTGTTTTTCCGGAGTCAATGTGGGCAGAGATACCGATGTTGCGAACCTTGTTCAAGTCCATATAAATCACCTATCGAGGAAACAGGCCAACGGTGGTTGACCAGGAAAAACCGCCGGGAACCTACCCAACGGATAACGACCATATCGCAAGTGCAGCGTTTCACCCTAGGGTCGTGATCCTCGGGAAACGAGGATCCAGATGTCGCAGGGATCAGGCCGCAGCTGCCTGAAGGAAAGACCACGTCTCGAAGACGTCGAGAGAATCACCGCCAAACCGTCTTTCCGTTCCGGCTTCAAGATCATTCCCTGAAGCAAAACGTTCGACCTTGATGGCGGGGAAAACCACCAATTCACTGGTGCTCAGACTGCTCGTATAAAAGTCATCGGCGAATTCTTCCCGGATTACAGCGTGGTTGCCCTGGGTTTGACACGAAACTACCCCCCCGAAGTTCGCGAAAGGCAACGTCGGCAACACTGTAGCCGGATTTCGCAAACTGGCAAGGCCAATTAGAAAAATCAAGATTTCTTCTTGGTCGACTTTTTCCCGCCGCTCGCCTTCTTCGCCCCACCTGCCGCCTTCCCGCCGCCGGCCTTTTTGGGAGCGGCAGATTTCTTTTTTGCCCCGCGATTGGACTTGGGTTTCTTGCTGCCGCCTGCGGCCGCTCGTTCGGCCAGCAATCGCAACGCAACTTCGTCCGTAACCGTCTCTGGAGCCATGGCCTTGGGCAAGCTCGCGTTGGTCTCGCCGTCCGTCAAATAGGGGCCATAGCGACCTTCAAGCAAACGGATTGGTTGGCCAGTTACCGGCGATTCGGCCAGCACCTTGAGCGGTTCTTTCGTTGCGGTTCGGCCACCGAATCGGGGCTTCTGCAACAATTCAGCCGCTTGGTCCAAAGTGATCGTCAACAAGTTCAGCCCCGCTGGTATCGAACGAGTTTCGGGGCCACACTTTACGTACGGGCCAAACCGCCCGTTGTGGGCCAACACTGGCTCGCCCAATGCGGCATAGACACCCAAATTGCGCGGCAAAGACAACAGCGTAAGCGCCACGTCCAAAGTCACGTCCGCCGGCTCCATCCCCTTGAGCAACGAGGCATTGACCGGCTTCTCTTTCCCGTCCGGGTCCGACACGGCCAACTGCACATACGGGCCAAACCGTCCACTCTTCACATAAACTTCGCGGCCGGTTGCTGGGCAAACCCCCAAAGGTGTGTCACCGACTGCCGCGGCGGACAGCAGTTCCGTGGCCTTCGCCAAAGTCAGTTCGTCCGGGGCAAGGTCGTCCGGTACACTCGCCTTGCGATCCTCGCCCTGTTGAATCAGCGTGGCTTCGGAATAAACGCGCACGCTGATCGGAGCCGGGTTGGGTTGTTCCGCAGTCGGCGGCGGAGTTCCCAGCGGGAAGGTGCACACGTCGGCACTGCTAACCGACATGTTGTCCACAAGCTGCTGCTTCAAGCCGTCATTCGCTTTGCCGAAGTAAAAATCCCGCAGGTAGTTCGTGCTCGAGAGTTCGTCTCGACTGATCGAGTCCAGCAGATCTTCCATCTCCGCCGTAAACTGGTAGTCGACCAATTTTGGGAAGTTCTCTTCCAAGAGCCGGACCATGGAAAAGGCCTGCCAGCGCGGCACCAAGGCATTGCCCTTCTTATACACATAATTTCGCCGCTGGATCGTCTCGATGATCGCGGCATAAGTACTCGGACGGCCAATGCCTAACCGCTCCAACTCCCGCGTCAATGCCGCTTCGCTGAACCGAGCGGGAGGCTGCGTCGTATGATCTTTGGTCGTCAGGTTCTGACAGTCGACCGACTCGCCCGCGCGAACCGCCGGCAAGATCTTTTCTTGATCCGCCAACTCGGCCGACGGATCATCCGAACCCTCAACGTAAGCGCGAAGGTAACCAGGAAACTCGATCGTCTTGCCCGTCGCTTGAAACACGGCATCTCCGCCGGAGACTTGCACCGTCACGCGATTACCCGTGGCGGCCGCCATTTGGCACGCGACCGTTCGCTTCCAAATCATCTCGTACAAACGATACTCGTCGTCGCTTAGCTGGGACGCGATTTCTTTCGGGAACCGGAACGTCGTCCCAGCCGGGCGAATCGCCTCGTGGGCCTCCTGGGCGTTTTTGCTCTTGGACGCATATTGGCGTGGGCTATCCGGCAGGTACTCCGAACCATATTCCTGACGTACCAACGTCCGCGCCGCCTGAATGGCTTGGTCGCTTAGATTGGTCGAATCGGTACGCATGTAGGTGATAAAGCCGTTTTCGTACAACGACTGCGCGGCACTCATGGCACGTCGTGCCGTAAATCCCAGCTTGCGATTGGCTTCCTGCTGCAGCGTACTGGTAATAAACGGAGGCGCCGGATGTTGCGAATAAGGCTTGACCTCCTGTTTCGAAACTTGGAAGGTCGCGCGCAGCAACTTTTCGCGCCAGGCTTCCGCCGCCGCTCGATCCAACAGCACCAGCGACGGGTCTTTGAGTTGACCGTTTGCCGAATCAAAGTCTTTGCCAATCGCCAGCCGTTGCCCCGTGAGCGAGATCAAGGTTGCATCAAAACTTTGCCCCGTGCTGGCTTTGAAACTTGCGATCAAGTCCCAATAGGTCGCGGTCACAAAGGCAATGCGTTCCCACTCGCGATTGACGATCAAGCGAACCGCCACGCTTTGCACGCGGCCCGCAGACTGTCCCAATCGCTTCTTCCACAGAAATTCGCTGATCTCGTAGCCGTACAAACGATCCAGAATCCGGCGAGTTTCTTGCGCCTTGACCAACCCGTCATCAATTTGCCGCGGGTTCTGCAACGCCTCATCGATCGCGGTTTGGGTGATTTCGTGAAAAACCATACGATGGACGGGCACTTTGGGCTGCAGAATCTCGTGCAAATGCCAACTGATGGCTTCTCCTTCGCGGTCTTCGTCCGTCGCCAGAAACAGTTCGTCGGATTCCTTCAACAGCTTTTTGAGTTTGGTAATCTGAGCCTTCTTACCAGGCGGGACGATGTAAACTGGCTCGAAATCACTGTCGACGTTGACCGCTAACCGCGCCCAAGGTTCCGACTTGAACTGTTCAGGAATGTCTTTTTTTCCGGTCGGCAAATCGCGGACATGCCCGATACTGGCCTCGACCGCGAAGTTCCGCCCCAAGAATTTGCTGATGGTTCGGGCTTTGGCCGGCGACTCGACGATCACGAGCGATTTCTTGCCCCCCGACCGACTACTGCCCGTCCCGCCGGCCTTTTTGCCGGGTTTTCCCGATTCCGAATTGGAGTCCGATTTCGCCATACGGGAGGTTCACTCGATTTAGAGAGTTAGGTGAGTTGAGGGAGTTTTCTCTGCGTGCCCCACGGGCTCGGTCCCCCCATGATTAATGGGTTTTCTCATAAATGGCAAGGCGATGTCACGCGTAAAGTGGGATTGGGATTGAATTTAACCTTGATCGCTCTACAATGGCGGGCCTGCTGCGGCCGAGCAAATGAGAGGCTGTGAAGGCCGGTTTTGCGTGTATCGATAGGCCCGCGAGGCCTCCACAACAAGCCCCGCAACACCGATCCTGCGATTGAGCAAGTTTTTTAGGAATTCGAAGTACATGAATCCGTTGACTTGGATGCGTGAGAATCAACATACGATGTTGGTTTTCTTTACGGTGATGTTGATGGCCGGCTTCGGCGCTTTGGGCGTCATGTCCAATAACGTCCCAAATCAGCCAGTTGTCGCCCCAACAGCGAAGGCTTCGGTCACCTGGAGCAAGGGAACCGTCACGGACTTGGAATTGGAGGAAGTCTGGCGCCGGCGATTGGCGTTGCAGGTTTATCTCGCTCGTCTGTTGGAAGCGGCCCAAAAAATCGACCCGAACTACACCTCTGACGAAGTGCTGATGCTAGCCAGTGCCTCCCCGGCCGATGCACCCGCTCAAACTCGCCATGTCGAAGCGTTTAATGTCGTCTTGCTAGCGCAAAAAGCCCGCGACCTGGGAATTCAAGTCTCGGACGACACTATCGATATCAAGCTACGACGTTTCGTCAACATGTTGAGCACCAACGACATGCGGGCAATCGCCAGCGAAGTGGGACGTGATGCCGGGATGATGTCGTACACCGACTTCCGCGAACTACTGAAACGGGAGTTCTTGGCACGGCAGACATTTATGTTAGGGATCGAGGCAGGCTTGCCCCAAGCCGTGAATCCGGCTGCGGCCTTCTCCTACTTCTCGCGAGTCAATCGCAAGTTCGACTGCCAAGTTCTCGAACACAAGGTCGAGGACTATTTGTCCAAAGTGACCGAAACTCCATCCGAAGACGAACTGAAAAAGCTGTTCGCCGAAGGTCAGTACCGCTATCCAACCTTTGATGGATCGAAGCCAGGATTCAAGATCGGCAATCGGCTGAAACTGGAATATTTCGTCGCCGATACCAGCGCCGTCCTCAATCAAATGGCCGCCGAAATTCCAATGGAAGAAGTCCGCGCGGAGTACGACCGGCTCGTGGCTGCCAAAGATCCCTTGGTTTACACACCACCACCGGCGCCGCCCGTGCTCCCCGGCTTGGACCCCGCCAGCTTCCCGTCTGGTCTGGGCGAAACCATTCCGTTGGAAGGCCCCCAGAACACCACCCCGCCGACAAATTCAGGGGATTTGGATGTTCCGCCGACTGTTCCCCCAACCGAAGAAACAACCAAGCCAGGCGACCAAGCCACCGGGACGACCGAATCCAACACGACCGGTAGCGGCGAACAAACCGGTGGAGAACAAACCGGTGGAGAACAGACCGGTGGTGAACAGACCGGTGGCGAACAAACCGGTGGTGAACAAACCGGTGGTGGCGTGAGCCGTCAATACGTTTCGCTAAGGATGCAAGACGAGACTCCACCTCCGGTTCAGGATCCACCAGCCCAAGAGCCTCCGGCGCAAGACCCACCCGTTCAAGACCCACCCGTTCAAGATCCGCCGGCCGGGGAACCGCCCGTCCAAGTTCCGCCGACGGAAGTTCCACCGACGGAAACACCTGCGACCCAAGATCCCCCAACGGAAGTGCCCGCAACTCAGGAACAACCTCCTGTCGTACCTCCGACGCAAGAGCAACCTCCGGTGGTGCCGGCCGAACCAAAGATTCGGACGTTTGAAGAAGCGGAACGTGAGATCCGTCAGCGGCTGGCCTTCCCCAAGGCGTTTGAGCAGGTGAAAGCCGGGTTTGACGATATCAACAAGCAACTGCGAATCTTCCGCAGCGATTTCAAAATCCATCAATCGAATCCGGCCGAACCTGCGGCGAAGCCGATCGACTATCAAGCATTGGCCAAGAAGCACCAGTTTACGTTCACAGCGACACCGGTCTTGGATCAGGTAACACTATCAAAGACCGCGTTGGGAAACATTGGCGGTCCCGAAGCCAGCTTTGCGAACCAATTATTCAGTGACTTCGAGCGGATCTCGCAAGATCCCTACGCGGGCCAGCAAATCAATGAGAATATCCTGATTTGGGTGACCGAGTCTTACCCGGCTCGCGCGGGCGAGTTCGACGAGGTTCGCGAATTGGTCGTTGATTACTGGAAGATGGGGAAAGCCCGCGAATTGGCACTGGCGGATGCCAAAGCCAAAGCGGCCCTCGTTGGTGAAGGCCAGACACTGAAGGCGGTTCATCCGGCCGCGGTTGAAACCGGCGCGTTTTCCTGGTTCACCAGCGACATGTTCAGCCAAGGGATGCGAATTTCACGCGTCACCGGGACGGAGTCGGCCGGAGAAGAGTTCATGGAGACGGTCACTGCGTTGGAAGTTGGCAAAGTAGGCACCGCGTTTAATGCGGATCGATCTCGAGTCTACGTCATTCAGAAAACCGCGAATGCGGGCGAGTCGCAGGACGAATTGATTCAGCGGTTTTTGACGTCGGTGGGTTCCTTCCGGGATTACCCGTTCCAAGTTCGGTCGGTGCTGCAACAGCGCGAGTTCCAGGCTGGGACGAAGTTTATCGAAAACCTACGCGACGAGTACCAGGTCAATTTCGTGGAATAGTAGGCCCATCACCTGGGGACCGTAGCTGCGTTCGACCGAACGTGGATGGGCCTTCGTTCCCCAGGCTGCCCTCCTTTTCGGATAAAGCCTGAATTAGGGCTCGACGACTGTCCAAAGGTTGGTTAAACTTCCCCATCCGCCTGAGGAGTGCTCCGCAGCGAATATTTTGTGAATTTCGACTGGAAATCAGCCATGAGCGAATCAACCCAAGCCAATCAAATCGTCCCTTACGCCATTGTTTGCAACGGCGGTCGTCAATATCGTGTGACCGAGGGAATGGTAGTCGACATCGATTATCGTGAAGGTCTAGAATCCGGAGCCGAAGTCGTATTTGACCGGGTTTTGGCGGTTTCTGATGGCTCGAACTTCCGCTTGGGTGCTCCGGTTTTGGCGGGCTTGACGGTAACCGCCAAGGTGATCGGCCAAACCAAAGGCGACAAAATCTTTATTCAAAAGTTCCGTCGTCGCAAGAACTCGAAGCGCCGTACAGGCCATCGTCAGAAGTACACTCGGGTTGAATTTGTCAAATTGCCGAACTAGTCCAGCATGCAAGTCAAAGCACTGTACGAAGAAGGCTTCTTTCGCAAGTTTCTGTACATCGGTTTGGTGTGCTTGGCGTATTCGGCGTGGTGTTTGTACGACGGCTTGGTCGCCTATCCCGCCAAACTAGAGCGGGCCAAGGTCTACCACGTCGAGATGGCTGACCTGGAATCCACCCAGCGAGAAAAGGCGTGGTTGGATCGCACGACAAAAGAGGGTTGGGAAACGTACGTCCCCAAGACTCCGGCTGAAATTGAGAACGATATCTTTCAACAGTACTTGCAGATTGCGGTTTGCTTGTTGATTGCCGTTCCGATGCTCTTGAAGTACTTCTTCGCGCGAGGGACTTATATCGCAGCCGACGAACATGAGATTCGGCCGAGTTGGAACAAGACCGTGATTCCGTTTGCCGCCATCACGAAGATCGACAAAACCAAGTGGATTAAAAAAGGGATCGCGAAAGTCTATTACTCGGTAGGTACGGCGTCCAAATCTTTCGTAATGGACGATTTCAAATTTGCGCGGACGGAGATGGCCGCCATCATGTCCCGCGCGGAGCGGGACTTGCCCGACTCCGCGATTATCGGGCCCCGCCAAAGCGTCGATCCCGAGCTGGCTTAGGCTTTGTTGATCGGATCATGGCTGGTTTTTTCTTTGCTTATTTGCTCAGCAGTTCTTGGAGCAAGTTGGCGACGAGTTTCGGATCGTTCTTTTGTTGGAGGTGCGCGATGGTTTCCTGGCCAACGCCCAACTTCTTCAGATTATCAAACAGCGAAATCCAGAGTTTTTCGCGTTTCTTGCCTTCGGTCAAATATAGTTCGGTCAAGATTTCTTGCACTCGTTGGAGCGCGATATTCTCTTTGTTGTCGTAATAGTTCTTGATGACTTTTTGTTGGTAGCGGGTGAAGTCGCCCATGGTCGGTCTCCAATCACGATTGCGGGGTTTTGTGGAACTCGCGACAGCTGGAATGTAGTCGGCAGTTTCCGGTTCGATTATTGACCAAGGCCTAGGAAAAATCATCCCTGGTTGGCAAAATGCCCGGGGTGAGAGCGTTCGTGCCAAAGCGGCAATTCAGACAGACGATGAGCGACAGGAATTGTTTACCAAAGTAAAGCGTTTCCGAAATGTTGTGTGTTCGAGTAATACCGTGTTTGGACGTCAAAGGCGGTCGAGTGGTCAAAGGCACCCACTTCGTCAATCTGCGCGACATGGGTGATCCGGTCGAGGTCGCAGCCGCGTACGAAGCGCAAGGCGCGGATGAGCTCGTGTTTTTGGACATCACGGCCAGTCACGAACAGCGTCAGACGATGATCGACGTCGTCCGCCGGACCGCCGACCGCGTGTTCATGCCGTTGACGGTTGGGGGTGGGATTCGGGATTTGGACGATATCCGGCGGTTGCTGGGAGCTGGGTGTGATAAGGTTTCGATCAATTCAGCGGCCGTGAAGAGCCCCGACCTGGTCGCGCAAGCCGCGAAGCGGTTTGGCAAACAGTGCATTGTTGTCAACATCGATCCCAAACGCACAAGGCAAGACGGTCACGAGATTTGGGAAGTTCACATCAACGGGGGTCGCGTGCCAACGGGCCTGGAGGCGGTGCCTTGGGCTCAAGAGGTCGAACGGTTGGGAGCTGGCGAAATTGTATTGACCAGCATGGATCGGGACGGCACCTGTGACGGCTACGACTTAGAAATCACAGCGGCGGTCGCGGCGGCGGTCAAGATTCCGGTCGTGGCCAGCGGCGGAGCGGGAAATGCCGAACATTTGGCCGAAGTGGTCACCCGAGCTGGGGCCAGCGCGGTTTTGGCCGCCTCCATCTTTCATTCGGGCCAATACACCATCGATCAGGCCAAGGCCGTGATGGAGCAACGGGGCGTATCGGTTCGCCGCTAATTGGGCAACGCTGTGAAGCATTTGACCGGCGACAATAGGCCCGAATGGGCCGAAACAACCCTAGCCGGTGTGCGCGAGCCACCGGTTAGGTGTAACTCTCGTTCACAAAAAGGCCTGAAGGGCCGACACAAGGACGCAGGTTACGCTGATAAAAATGCTTCACAGCATTGGCTAATTGGGCTCCACCCTGCGGTTTGGACATCGCGAACGCAACGGTCCAGGCGACAGAAATCGAGCGCGGCAGAAGTCGGGCAAACAACACGATTGATACAATCGGAGACTCGAACGGTTGTCGGGGAAAGGATTGGGACGGAATTCGTTTCTCTTCTGCACCCGGACCGACTCCGAAATTTCGGATCGCGAGTACAATAAAGCAGTTTGGGGCGTGGGTTGATCCCTCTATGGACTTGAGGAGTTTGGCGAAAACAGATGGCTGGCCACAAAAAAGCTGACGAAGCGGAACTGCCCACGGCAGCACCGAGCGTGGAAGAACTAAAAGCCAAGTACACGCGGAAACGAGAGGATCGAGAGGTCGACAAGTTATTTCGCGCCTTGGTTCGGCTCAAGGGTTCGGACTTGCATTTGAAGGTGGGCCGTCCGCCGATTGTGCGGGTGAACGGGGAACTCAAGCCACTCAATCGCGGCCCAATCGATGCCGAAGAGATGGCGAACTTGCTGTTCCCCATCATGGACGATCGAAATCGCAAGATCTTCGATAAGACCGGTGGTGCCGACTTTGCGTATGTTGTGGAAGTCGATGGAGTGGATTGGCGATTCCGCGTGAACTTGCTGACGCAATTGGGAAGAATCGGCTTGGTCGCTCGTCGGGTAAACAACTTCATTCCCAACTTTCAGGGTTTGCATTTGCCACCGGTGATGGAAACGCTCTGCCACTTTGACCAAGGCATGGTGTTGTTGGCTGGTGTGACCGGGTCGGGCAAGAGCACGACGATCGCGTCGATGTTGAACCACATCAATTCGATTTACAGCAAACACATCCTGACGCTGGAAGATCCGATCGAGTTTGTCTACACCGAAGACAAGTGCTTGATCAACCAGCGTGAAATCGGCATGGACGTCATCGATTTTGAAGTCGGTATGAAACATGCCGTGCGTGAAGACCCCGACGTCATGTTGGTGGGTGAAATGCGGGACGAAGAAACGTTTATGACGGCGATTCATGCGGCGGAAACGGGTCACTTGGTGTTTGGAACGATCCACGCTTCCAGTGCTCCTTCGACCATTGGTCGTATTTTGGACTTGTTTCCGGATACGATGCACGGAGCGATTCGCAGCGCGTTGGCCATGAACATGAAAGGCATCGTTGCTCAGAAGTTGCTCAAGTCGATCAAGCCGGGTGTGGGCCGGGTCCCAACATGTGAGGTCATGACTTTCACTCCGATGATCCAGAAGTTGGTTTTGGAAGGCCAGGATCACAAGTTGGCCGATGCGATTCGCATTGGCGCGGAAGAAGGCATGCAAGATTTCACCATGAGCTTGCACGGCTTGATTGAAACAGGGCTGATTGACCGGCCGACCGCGTTTCAAGTCGCGCCGAACAAAGAAGCTCTCAAGATGTTGCTCAAGGGTATTGCCGTATCGCAGCCGGGTATTCTGTGATCGTTGGCGGAGGCTCGTGAGAGTTCGGATGGTTGGGCTGGCGTTTCAAAAGAGTTCTTAGGAAGTTAGTGCCGCATGAGTTTATTGGAACGAATCGGGAATCCTCTCGCGCGTCGGCGGTTGTGGTGGCGAGCCCTGGTTGTCAGCCTTATCTGCGGGAGCTGCCCGTGGTGGGGAACTGGATTGGCTTGGGGGCAATTGGAAGGTCTGTTCCACGAGCACGACGTGCACGGCATGTGGCGTGGGCCAGGCGGATATTTTGCGGGCTACAAGATCCTCATTGTCGTGTTGGTCTTCACGATTTGGGTCGCCTTGGTGGACTACGCCAATCGCGAGGCCTTGCGATTGGAAGATTATCTTAAGGCCAAGGCTCCGGTATGGAGTCCGTTTTATTTGGGTGGCATGCTGTTGGGGCTCATTGCAGTCTTGGCGGTGCCGTGGTTTTGGGCGGGGCTGCCGATCCTGTTGCTGTTGGCGTTTGCACCGCCAATCGCGTTCTTCATGGCTCGGAACCAACAAGTGGACCGAGAGCTTCGCCGTTCGATCACTGCGTCCGGGAAAGTCGCTCAGCCAATCAAGTTGGTCGAGGTCGAGGCTTCCCCCATCGAGTTTCAACCGAAGGTCGCCGGTAAAAACTCCGCCGAGATTATTTTCCAAGCTCGACGCTTCCCCGCGTTCTTTACCTTTGCCGCCATGTGCGACGACATGTTGCGGCGGCGCGGCGAAAACTTAGTGATCGCTTGTAACCGAGAAAAAGCGCTCGTTCAGATTCAAATCGACGGGCAGTGGCATTCGATAGCAGAGATGGATACCGCGCAAGGACAAGCCGTCATCGGAGTCGCTCAACTGCTCATCGGAGCCGGCCCAGAAACCTCCAATCGTCCGTTGGCGGGTCAATTTGGGATCAAGAAAGACAAAGATAAAGCGGTCATTCGCTTGACCGTGACACCAACCAAAACCGAGTACCGCGCTCAGCTGCGAATCGAAGCACCGCAAGACAAAGTCCTAACTTTAGCAGAATTGGGATTGCAAGATTTACAAGCCCAAATTGTCAAACGTTGCATGAGTGGGAAAGGTATTTTTGTCGTCGCGGCCACGCCGACCCAAGGCTCGACGACGTTGTGGAAATCCTGTTTGAATTCTGCCGATCGTTGGACAAGAGATTGGTTTGCGATTGTGCCAAATTCGGACACCGAAACCCAGATCGAGAATTTGAATCGGTTGGTCCATCCTGACGGGGACGTCAATGCTGCCATCGAGCGAATTACCTATGCGAACCTCAAACAAGCGGGAGCCTTTGTGGTGCCGCAATTGTTTGATCCGAAATTGGTGGGCGAATTGGTTCGTTGCGCGCGGGACGACAAACAGAAGATCTTTACTCGCGTATCGGCCAAGTCGGCGGCCGAAGGATTGCTCCGGGCTTTTGCGGCCGCCGGGGATCGCAAGGCGATGGCAGAACAGTTGAGTGGCGTGATCTACGAACGACTGGTGCGACGCCTATGCCCGACTTGTCGGGTCAAACAAAAAGTCCCGCCGGAAATGATCCGGAAGCTGGGCGGCGATCCACGCATGGTCGACTATTTGTATGTCCCCAAAACGATTCCGCAAGAACTGCCAAAGAACTATCAACCTTGCCCGACGTGTAGCGACTTGGGCTACGTCGGTCGAATTGGCGTGTTCGAAGTTATCGAAATGAACGACACGATTCGGCAAGTACTTTTGACTCAGCCAAAAGTCGAAGCCGTGGCAGAGGCCGCGCGCAAGACGGGTGCTTTGACACTGATGCAAGCCGGTTATCCGTTGTTGTTGCAAGGCATTACGGGTGTCGATGAACTCAAACGCACGTGCAGCTCCTAAGGCATCCCGTGGCACTCGTCGAATCTTGCTGGTCCCCCATTCCCTGAGATGAAGCTAGTTTTCTATGGCAACGACCACTCCTGAAATTGTCCTGCCGCCGTTGGCGCTGAAGGCCGCTGGGGATTCCGAATCGCAGCGTGAAGTCAACTTGGCCAAAGTGGTTCGGTCGCCGGGTTTTCCCACGCTCGTTCTTTTGTTGGCTGACACGGTCGGCAAGTGGGCCGATCGAGTGATTCTGGATTTCACCGCTCAACATGTCGGTGTAAGACAGCAGGTGGATGGAATCTGGGTGGACCTGCCGCCGATGGAACGCCCCACCGGCGACTTCATGTTGGCCACGCTCAAACAACTGTGCAACTTGGATTTTCGCGAACGCGAAGTGCGGCAAGAGAGCACGTTTACCGGACAGTTGGATCCGTTCAAGTACAAGTTCCATGTTCGCTGCCAACCCGTACCGACTGGCGAACGAGTTCAAATCCGAGTGGATTTGCCACGTCCGCAACCGGCTCAATTGGTCGAAATGGGCATGCGAGAAAAGGCCTTCGAGCGGGTCAAGCATATGCTCAAGCAGGGCAAAGGACTTTTGGTCTCAGCGGCGCTGCCTGGAGACGGGTCCAGTATGAGTTGGAAGGGCGTGCGAGCCGCTGGCGATCGCTTCACAGCGGATTTTGTGACCTTTGAACAGAAAGGCGCCGTCGAAGACGACGTGATCAACGTCGGATCAGTCCTCTACGACACCCTAGATGTCTTTGACGAACGATTCCGAGAGTTGTTACTCAAAGAGCCTGATACGGTCTTCTTTTCGCAGGTGCGCAGTCCGGACATTATGCGGAGAATCGTGGACAAAGGCCTGTCTTCCAACCGACTCATGGTCGTACAAATCGATGCACGATCGGCGATGGAGGCAGTGTTCCGACTTCAGATCCTTGGGATGACCCGCGACGAAATCCAAAAGCACTTGGTCGGAGTCGTCGCGCATAAAACGTTGCGACGTTTGTGCATCAAGTGCCGTGAAGCCTTCGAGCCTGACCCCAGCGTGTTGGCGAAATTGGGAATCCAGCCAGGCCGTGTGCGGCAATTCTTCAAACAGTTTGACCCCGCGGCGTACACGACCATGGACAACAAGGGCAATCCCATTCCACCGCCAACGTGCCCGACCTGTGGTGGGACGGGATTCTTCGCTCGAGTGGGGTTGTTTGAAGTGTTGGAAAACGACGCCACCTTGAAGTCGATCCTCCAGTCACAGAAGAAGTTTTCGGAGGCGACCCAAATATGGCGGGCGGCCGGCAACCCCACTTTTCGCGAAGAAGGTTTGGCAATGCTGGCGTTGGGCCTCACCAGCATTGAAGAATTGCAACGTGTCTTGAAATCGTAACTTGATCGACGAACCGAATCGGTGGAATGGTTAGCGGGCGTTACAATGAATAAGGATGTGTCGGCAAACGGCCCGACCACAGAAAACGGAAAGCGGCGGTAGCCATGTTGGAAATGTTGATTCTGTTCATTGCTTTTTTGGCGGTCACCGGTCTGGTTTGGCTAGTCGGGCTGTGGAGTGGATTTATTTCGCTGGTGAATATCCTCCTTGCCGCGTTGGTCGCCACGGCATTCTTCGAACCCATTGCAGACCAAATCGAATATGGCAGTGGAGCCACCAGCAAGCAGTTCACTTACATGTGTGATTTTGCCGCTATTTGGCTGCTATTTGTCGGCTCGGCAATCCTGATCCGAATCCTGACCGACTCGTTTAGTGCCGTTCGGGTGAGATTTGATTTCTTTTCCGAGATGATTGGTCGGACGCTCGTCGCTCTAGCGGCGGGGTTCCTGTTTGTTTGTTTTGCACATTTTACTTTCCTGGTCGCCCCCTTGCCACTCAACGGCAGCGAAACCACCACCAACTTCACGGCTCCCCATCAAATTTGGATGAATTTGACCCGTGGCTTATCGCGCGGTTCGTTGGCTGAAGCGCGCGACACTCAATTTGCCCAACCTTACCGAGAGAAACATGTTTTGATTCAGGGCGATTCCGACATTCGAGAATTTGATCCACTGAGGACTTTCCAAGCCAAATACGAGGAACGCAAGTCGCGTTTTTCGCAACAAAAAGTCGCGCGCGTCAATCGATAGATGAACCTCGTTGCGGGTCTTCGGTCGAGCGGAAACAAGGATATTCAAGACGATCATGAACAAAGCAGAATCACGTTGGGACGGTTCCGAAAACGAATTCTCGGACTATGACAATCGACCGTTTTCCGTGTTGGCAATTATTTCGGTCATCACGGGAGTCTTGGCGGGCCTTTCGTTTATTCTGCCCGCGTTAGGCGTGTTGTTTATCGTTTCGTTCGCCAGCGCTGTTGCGGCGATTTTTTCCCATCTTCGCGAGCCAAAGACGCTGATTTGGTTGGCCTACGTCGGAGTCTTTGTCGGGTCGACGGGAACCGTCTGGAGCTTGACAACCAGAACCTTGTATCACAATCACATGGTTGCCTTGGGTGAGGACTTCGCGGAGGAATGGGTGCAACTGCTAATCGATGGAAAAATTCACGAAGCCATTTGCTTGCGGATGGATTATTTGGATCGACCGTTGGAGGGCGTTGATTTGGCCGAGTACTTTGAACGGGCCGAGCGAGCGCCGGATAGTTCGGAACTGATCCCACCGCCGCTGGAAATGAAAGAAGGATTCCTGGACTCGAAAACAGTACGAAGTTTTCTCGCCAGCGGCTCCAACACGACCCTACGTCGGTTGCCGGAACGAACCAAATTTTCTGAGCAACAAGGAACCTTTGACGTCGAGGCGTTTTTTGAAGTCGATTTCTTGCTCGACGATGGCCAAGGAGGCTTTCGACGCCGGTCACAGATTATCAGTGCGACGGCTCGACGGATTCAATACACCTCAGGCGCTCATTGGCAGATCAATCGTATCTTCAATCATACCTCACCTGACAGTCCAAAGTTGGGTGTTGCGGGTGGTGATGAACAAGGCGCTGCTCCCGAGATTCCTATGGACGAAGGAACGAAATGATCCACCCGATCAATGGCTGGTTGATTTGATTCTCGCGACAAAGGCCGCGTAATCTTCCACGGTGTCGATCCCTTTCGAATGGTATTCGACGCAAGCCACGGCGATGGGGTATCCCGCTTGCAACACTCGCAGTTGTTCCAACGACTCCGTTTGTTCTGCCAAGGAATCGGGAAGTGTCGCAAATTTCAAGAGAAACGAGCGGCGATACGCGTAGATTCCCAAATGTTGGAAGTATCGTGGTGGCTCGTCGGTTAGCCAATCGTCATTCCAGTTCCTAGGATAGGGAATGGGACTGCGACTGAAGTACAACGCCCGGCCCTGTTGGTCCATCACGACCTTGACGCAGCTCGGATCATGAATCAGCGCTTGCAACCGAATCGGACATGCTGCGGTGGCCACGGGTACCTCCGATTGTTGGTGCAATTGTTCGATGACACGGTCGATCACATCGGCCGCCATATCCGGCTCATCGCCCTGCACATTGACGACGATGTCGAATTCCGGCAACTTCGCGGCAACTTCGGCAATTCGATCGGTGCCACTTTGGTGCGACGCTAAGGTCATCTCGACTTCGCCGCCAAATCTCTGAACCGCGTCAAAGATCTCCACCGAGTCGGTCGCGACGATCACGCGGTCCGCCTGCTGCGACCGACGCGCGGCCTCGTAGGTGTGTTGCAGCAAAGGCTTGCCGGTTTCCTGCAAGAGCATTTTTCTCGCGAGCCGAGTCGATCCCAACCGGGCGGGAATAATGATCGCGGTCAAGGGTTTTGAATTCACGGTGGTGGTTCCTTTCGCGCGCGAGAATAGCTCAAAGTGGTCATCAAGGCAATTGCTCTCGACGCAACTGCCGGGATTGTCTAAGGTCGCTGGGCACTTGGTAAGTCGTTGACATGGGACTCTGTTTTGGTGTCGTGTCGCAAATTTCCTGGTGCTGTTTCGGCTGCGGAGTCAGGATGGCTCTTTCGCTGGGATGTGGAATTTCGCCATTTGCCCTTCATTGGATGCAAGGATGCCTCCTATGCCGCGTCGCCCATTGCTTTGTCGTTTTTTTGGGGCAATACATTGGGCCTGGTTGCTCGGTCTGTTCGTTTTGCTGCCGACAGCTTCGGGTTGCGGTTATTTCTCTTCGGCAACCACGGCTGACGGAACGGGGGCAGAAACCAACACCGAGACTGCGGAAGTTGCCACGGAGACGGGGTCGGAAAAGCCCATCGAACCCGCGACGACGCCAACGTCCTCTGTTGGTTCAGTGCCGCAGCTTCCGAAGTCCGGCTCCGAATCATCCACGCCGACTCGGATCAATCCAAACCCCACAACCGCACGCCCGCTCATGCTGGGCAGTTTTAATATTCAACGCTTTGGCGAATCGAAGTCGGTCAACGAAACCGTCATGAATCAGCTGCTGGAAATCGCCTATCCCTTTGATGTTTTGGCGATTCAAGAAGTGGTATCGCAAAAAGAGCCTGTCGTCCAAGACTTCGTTGCCAAGCTCAACACCAAGTACGGAGCCAAGTTCAACTACGTTGTGGGTCCGTTTGTCGGCCGAACAAGTTATGTCGAGCGTGCCGCGTATGTTTACGACACCAGTCGCGTCAAAGTCTTGGAACAGCCATTTGTGTTAGCCGATCCGGACGACAAGTTGCATCGCGAACCATTGGTCACCCGATTTCAAGTCCGCGAGGATTTGTCCACTAGCCCGTTTTCGTTTGTGATGGTCAACCTGCATCTTGATCCCGCGGATGGCGTCGCTGAATTGGATCACGTATCGGACCTGTTGAATGTGTTGCAGAGCATGTTCCAAGGTCAGGAGGATGATTTTCTTTTTGTCGGCGACTTTAACCTGAGCCCTGGCAAAATGTTCTCGGAAACAAAGTTCGCCTCGCGACCCGAGTGGAAGCCTGTGTTGGACGATAGCGTGATGACCAATACACGGAAAGACAAAGCTTACGACAACATGTTGTACCATGTGGAAAACACGAGCGAATTCCTGCGACGACAGGGCGTCATCGATCTCGCGGCCCGCTTTCGCATTTCTTTGGATGAAACGCTCGAGATCAGTGATCATCTGCCAATCTGGGCCGCCTTTTCACTGGAAGAATCTGGTCCTCAAAGCGTGGCGGGCGGGACGGCGACGGCCGTGCGTTGAAGTGTCTCAAGAAATGTAGGCACGCTCATCAGCGCGTGGTTTCGATCCGGCACGCACCACGCTCTGGCGAGCGTCGCTACCTTTGTTTCTGCGGTGATAAGGCACACCAGGGTTGTCGCAATTAGGCTCGCGCCCATGGAAACGCCAGGACATCTTGGATATGGCTCTTGTTCAATAGGGTCATAAGCAAGCGATCCAAACCCAAGGCCACACCACAGCAAGCAGGGAAGCCTTGTCGCATCGCCGCCAGCAATCGCGAGTTGTCCGGCAAAGGTGATTTGCCCAGTTGTACTCGCGCTGCGTTGTTGGCCCGGTTTCTTTCCAACAACACATCGGCATCCAACAGTTCGTGATAGCCATTGGCCAATTCAATGCCGTGCACGTACAACTCGAAGCGTTCCGCAACCACTCTAACTTGACCATCGCTGGTTGTACGCGTCGCCGTTTTTGCGAGTGCCGATTCACTCGCCGGCCAATCGTAGATAATGATCGGCGCGGTGGTTCCAAGGTTTGGCTCCACCAATTCCGCCCACAAGAAATTCAAGAGATTGCGGCGAGCCAGTGAGTCCGCGGCGGCTTCGCCCGTCGTAGGCTCACTCGCGAGACCCTGTGTTTGGGCTCTCTGCCACAGTTGTGTGGCCGTTGCCGAGTCGGGGTCCAAGTTCACATACTGGACAAACTTGTCGCGATAGGTGGCCTGTTCGCATGGGACCTTGAACCAAGTTTCGATAAATTTTGCCAACAAGTCTCGGCCTTGTTCATAAGTATCGCCGCATCGATACCACTCCAGCATCGTAAATTCCGGGTTATGTCGTTGGCCGGATTCGTCCGCCCGAAACGCCTTCGTGATTTGAAAAATGGCTTGGGCGCCGGACGCCAACATTCGCTTCATGCCAAACTCGGGAGAAGTTTGCAAGAACCGGGTCCCTCCTTCGTCGGGCGGGAGCGGCACGATTAGGGGGTCGAGATACAGATCGATTACCGACTCTTGAGATAACAACGGCGTTTCCACTTCCCAGAAGTCGCGTGCGTAAAAGAAATCTCGTACTTGGCGAAAAACTTCACTGCGGCGCTTGAGTGTCGCCAGTTCGGCGGTCGTGCTAAAATCGAACGACGTCGCGGTTGGGTCCTCAGGGAACGATCGCGCGGCAGGCATGGAGGGGTTCATTTTTTAATCACCATTGGGAGAATCGGATGACACCATTTTTGCGAAAGCCATTTTTTCTAAAACCGCTTCCGTCGCAACCGCCTCGGGTTCACGCCACCGCCAAGTCGGTCCTGTACTTGGTCATCGTGGCATGTAGCGTGGGATGGAATCCGCTCGGTCAGTCGACAGCTTGGTCGCAGCCTCGCACCGAAGTGGAGGTCGAAGTTCAGGAAGATTATATCTACGGTCGCAAAGATGGAATGGCCCTCACGCTGGATGTGGTGCGCCCTGCGGAGCCCAACGGGATCGGTTTGTGTTTCATGGTTTCTGGTGGTTGGAACTCGATGTGGTTTCCACCGCGTCAATTTGTGCGTGATTCGTTGTATCAATCGCTGTTGAAGAGTGGCTATACCTTGTTCTTGGTTCGACACGGCAGTGCGCCGCGGTACAAAGTCCCCGAAGCCGTGGACGACGTGCGGTTGGCCATCAAGAAAATTCGCGATCAAGCGGCCAACTTCGGCGTCGACCCCAACAAGTTGGGCGCTTTTGGTGGCAGCGCCGGTGGTCACTTGTCGATCATGCTGGGAACGACCGGAGTCGAAAATCAACGTGTGGCTGCGGTCGCGGCCTACTTTCCGCCGACGAACTTGAATGGTTATGTCGACGATCCCAAGTTTCGCGCCGACTTTCCTGCCTTGGTCTTTGATCGGGCGTTGGTAGACCCAATGTCGCCCGAGCTGCAGGCCACCAGCGACGACGCGCCGATCCTGATGATCCACGGCGATCAAGACACGTTGGTCCCATTGGTGCATAGCGAAAAATTAAAAGCCAAACTAGACGAACAAAGTGTTGCGAACGAACTGATCGTGATCGAAAATGCGGGACATGCATTTACGGGAGATGACAAGAAACGTGCCGAGCAAGCGTTGCTCGCGTGGTTTGACAAACATCTGCGTGGCCTTTAATTACTGACGGAACGATCTCGTGCTGGCAAACAAATTTCGGTGCAGTTTGTGGTTATGTTTTTGGTTGGTGTTGCTGACGGAGTCGGTGGAAGCCCAAACAGCCGACTATCCGCTGGTGATTCGGGGCGGCCAGATTGTAGACGGTTCGGGGCAACCGGCCTTTTTGGGTGACGTGGCAATCCAGGCGGGTCGGATTGTCGCGGTCGGCGAAGTCGCCGGTCGCGGTGAGACCGAGTTGGATGCGGCGGGCTTGGTGGTGGCTCCTGGGTTTGTCGACTTGATGGGGCAGTCAGCGACAGCCTTGTTGGATCGTCCGGACGCAGCGTTAAATCTTCTCTCGCAGGGAATCACGACCATCAATTGTGGCGAAGGAGCGTCCGCCGCACCTGTGGCGGCGGATCGCGGCGGCCAATATGGCTGGACGACCATGCGTGAGTATTTTGCGTTGTTGGACATGAAGGGTTTGCCCGTTAATGTCGTGCAAACCGTGGGACACACGCAAGTCCGCGAACTGGTCTTGGGCGACATCGATCGCCGGCCGAGTCCCGAGGAACTCTTGCAGATGGAGGCTTTGGTTGACGAGGCCATGCAAGCCGGAGCCATCGGGGTTTCGACCGCACTGATTTATCCGCCGGCGATTTACGCGCCCACCGAAGAGATCGCTGCGTTGGTCAAGGTCGCTGGCCGTTATGGCGGTGGTTATTACACGCACATGCGCAACGAAGGCGACCTGTTGCTAGAAGCCATCGACGAAGCGTTGGAGATCGGCCGGTTGGGTGACGCCAGCGTGCACGTCTTTCATTTGAAGACGGCGGGTCGGCAGAACTGGCACAAGATGCCCTTGGCGATCGGGAAGCTCCGTGCGGCGCGTGACGCGGGGCGTCAGGTGTCGGCCGATATCTATCCGTACATCAACAATGGCTTGTCGATCTCGGCGTTGGTTCATCCTAAGCATTTTGTTCAAGGTCCGACGGCTTTGATGATCAAGTTGGATCAAGATGTGGGTGACTTGAAGCGCGAAATTCGTCACGAGATGGAGACGACCACGGGTTGGGAGAATTGGTTTCGACACGTCGGGACCGATTGGAACAAGATCATTGTCGGGCAAACGGAACATCCTCAATATCGAAGTGCCGTGGGGCTATCCTTGGCTGAAATTGCCGAGCAGCACCAACAAGACCCCTGGGACACTTTCTTTTCTCTGCTCCGCAGCGGCGCTTTCGTTTTGCCAGAAAGTATGAGTGAGGAAAATAAGATACTTGCGATGCAGCAGGACTTTATTGCGTTCTGCACCGATGTGGGTCCGGCGACCGGTCGTGACTACGCGGCGCATCCTCGCGCGTACGGGGCGTTCCCTCGACTTTTTGCGCGATACGTTCGGGAGCAGAAGGCACTGACCTTGGAGCAAGCCGTGGCTCAGGCTTCCTCCGTCGGTGCCAGCCATCTGAAGCTGTCCGATCGAGGGCGGGTCGCGGTGGGACAAGCTGCAGACTTGGTGCTGTTCGATCCACAAACCATTTCCGATCAAGCGACCTTCCGGGAGCCGGCGAAGTTATCCACTGGCATCGCCAAAGTCTTGGTCAACGGAGACGTCGTTTATGCGGATGGGAAATTGACCGGTAGGGGTTCAGGCCGTGTCTTGCGTGGCCCCGGGTTTCGCGAGGATTCTCGCGCGGCCGCGGTGGCGGATAGTCATGGCGAACCAACGCTGGCGGCTTTTGATGAACTAGGACGCTCGTTCTTGGAACAGCATGCGGGCGTTGGTTTGGCCCTGGCCGTAACGGACCAGGGTCGGTTGGTTCATGCGGCCGGCTATGGCTACGCCGATTTGGCGACTCGGGCCAAGGTCAATCCGGAGAGCTTGTTTCGCATCGCAAGTATCTCCAAGCCGATTACCGCGGTGGCGGTTCTGCAATTGATCGAGAAAGGGCAATTGCAATTGGACGATCCGGTGTTGAATCATCTGAGTCTCACCGAGCAGATCGAGGCAGCGGGCGCGGCGTTTGATCCGCGGTGGCAGCAAGTCACAATTCGGCACTTGTTGGAGCATCGCGGAGGATGGGATCGGGACCGCTCGTTTGATCCAATGTTTCGTTCGGTCGCGTTTGCGAATTTGGTCGGGGTTGCCGCTCCGGCCGGGAGTCGCGACGTCATTCAAGCGATGCTGCAGCAGCCTTTGGACTTCGATCCAGGGCAGCGATACGCGTATTCGAATTTTGGCTACAACTTGCTGGGTCGCGTGATCGAACGCGTCAGCGGTCAAAACTACGAAGCGTACGTGCAACAACATGTTCTCCAACCTTTGGGGATCACCCACATGAAGTTGGGACGCACGCGGTGGCATCAGCAACAGCCGGGCGAAGTTCGTTATTATCACCCGGGAACCGCGAAATCGGTGTTTGCCGACGATTTGGATCAGGTGGTGGCGTCGCCTTACGGCGCGTGGCATCTGGAAGCGATGGATGCTCACGGAGGCTGGTTAGCTTCGGCAACGGACTTGGCACGCTTTGCCACAGCGTTTGACCAACCCAAGGAATGCAAAATCCTTTCGGCGGAAAGTATTGCGTTGATGCAGCAACGACCGGAAGGGGCCGCCGGCTATGCGGGCACTCGTCCCAAGGATGTCTATTACGGCTTAGGCTGGCAAGTGCGCGAAGTGGATCGCCAGGCTTACAATGTCTGGCATTCGGGTTCGTTGCCGGGGACAGCGACGCTGCCCATTCGACGGCACGATGGCAAGAACTTTGTCGCACTGCTAAACTCGCGGGTTGGCCCAAAAACGACGAATTTAGGGCGCGAAATCGACGCGGAGCTACATCGGGCAGCGGCGAAAGTCGCCGTTTGGCCAACCCTCGATTTATTCGCCAAGTAGTCGCGGCACCCGCCGGACCAAGAAGTAGTCATGATTCACCCCCGTCACGTAATTGACTCGCGCAACAGAGAACAAGGAATTTCAATGAGACCAAACATGTTTGGAGCAGTTAGTGGTTATGAGACTGGGTCGAGGCGATGGAGTTGGCCTTCGCGCCTGGGTCGCTTAGCGCTCGGTGGGTGCCTTTTCACGGCCTCGATGTTGTCGTTCGTGATGGCTCAAGAGACAACGCTGACCAAGACGGAAACTTTGAGCGAAGCGGACGAGGCAGCGCTCCGCATTGGTTTGGCAAAAATCACGGAAGAATCGGTCAGCGAGACGATCAAGTTCTTGGCCAGTGACGAGTTAGAAGGTCGGGACACGTTATCCGCTGGTTACGACAAAGCGGCCGACTATGCGGTCCAGCGATTTCTTCGCGCGGGCCTTCGCCCTGGTTCTGGAGACAGCTTTTATCATGTAACGAAGTTGCCGGTGACTCGAGTGCCCACGGAAGGCGTGGCCATTAGCAACGTCGACGACCAACCGTTCGAACACTATGGGCTCTTGGGAAGTGGCGACTCGGCGGTGCAGTATCAGGGAAAGATCACGGCGGTGGAATTCGCCGCAGAAGAAGCCACGTTGGAGGCGCCGGGTCCGGTACTCACCGAGTGGAACGCGACCTCCAACGCGCCGCGGGTGCTCAATCAAATCGTGCGTGCGAGTAATCGCTGGCGACAAGCTGGCGCAACTGCGATCATTTTGCGAGTGGCTCGAGACAACCCCTTGATCGCTGCCGCCCGCGAGCGTCAGACAATGAATCGGCCCGAAGATGCGCGGACCAAATTCAATCTGCCGGTGTTGTTGGTGCCCGACGATTTACCGTGGGATGCGACGCGTGAATTCAAGCTTGCGTTGCCCGCACAACAGCCTCTCGAAGCTGAAGCGCGCAACGTGATCGCGATCCTGCCGGGAAGTGATCCCGAACTGGCTAAAGAGTTTATTGTGTTTTCTGCGCACTTGGATCATATCGGCGTTGCGGCCACCGGCGAGGATCGAATTTTTAATGGAGCCGATGACAACGCGACCGGAGTTACAACGGTTCTGACATTGGCCGAAGCGTTTGCGGCATTGCCGAAACCGCCGCAGCGTTCGGTGGTCTTTTTGTTGTTCTGGGGAGAGGAACGTGGCTTGTTGGGATCACGCGCGTTTGTGAAAACACCTGCCATTCCGTTGGACAAGATTATCGCAAACATCAATATTGAAATGGTTGGGCGTCCGGAGGAAGGCGCGTATGGTAAAACTTGGGTCACCGGTTGGGATAAATCCGATCTGGGGGCTCTGATGCATGAGACGTCGCAAGCCGTGGGCGTTGACATCTTCGAGCATCCGCGATTCAGCGCCATGTTGTATGGCTCTAGCGATAACCTTTCGTTTGTGGAGGCAGGAGTGATCGCGCATAGTTTTTCGGCGGGTTCTCTGCACGAAGATTATCATCAAGTGGGTGACGAGTGGGAAAAGTTGAACTTGCCACACATGACCAAAGTCATCCAAGGTTTGTTTGCTGGTAGTTGGCGGTTGGTTCAGGGTGAAGTAACGCCCCAGAAATCGGCGGCGGCAGATAACGAGCGTCGTCCAGCACCGGTGGGACGGGAATAAGCACCATGAGTCGTGCGCTGCAAATTCATCGACGAGACTGGTTGCTCACCGCCTCCGCGACCGCGCTCCTGCCCCTGACTGCGCCAGCCTTCGCCCTGGGTGGGTCGTTAGTTGCGGAGAGTCGGTTGCCGCCTCCGGGTGACTCGGCTGATGAGGAACGCTATGACTGGCCGGACTTCTTAGGACCGCTGCGCAACGGCCAGTCGACTCAGCCGGTTCGGCAACGGGATTGGGCTGCTTTGCCCTTGCGTTGGCGAATGCCTTTGGGCGAAGGTTATACGATCGGAAGTTGTCTCGGTGATCGGTTCGTGCAAACGGACCGGATCGGCGATCAGGAGCGGACGTTTTGTTTCGACGCGCGAACCGGACAGATTGTTTGGCAACTACAACGTCCGACCGCGTATCGGGACCTGTACGGTTACGATGGTGGGCCGCGTTGCAGTCCGATCCTAACGGCCGATGCGATCATCACCTACGGAGTTGATGGTGTGTTGGTCGCCCGTGATTGGAACGATGGGCACGTGTTGTGGCAGCGAGATTTGAATCGAGACTACCACGTCGTGCAGAATTTTTTTGGTGTGGGCAGCGCTCCGATCGTGTTTCGCGACCGGTTGTGGGTCATGGTCGGCGGTAGTCCGATTGAAGACCTGGAGGTCGCGCCGGGGGCTTTGGATCGAGTTCGTCCGAATGGAACGGCCATGGTGGCCCTTAGTCTCAAGACCGGAGAGACGTTGAACGAAGTTGGCGAAGATTTGGCCAGCTATAGTTCCCCCGTGATCGTGACCCTGCGCAGCGAACCACAGCCAGGCGAGAGTAAACCTGCGGGGCAAGACGTGGTGATCGGCTTGGCCTTTTGTCGAAGTGGGTTGTTGGCCTTTGATCCCGAAAATGGGCGACAACATTTTCACTTTCCGTTTCGCAGCACGTTGCTGGAAAGTGTGAACGCCGCGACGCCGATCGTTGTTGGCAATCAAGTCTTGCTATCGGAAACCTACAGTGTGGGTAGCGTACTGTTGGAGCTCGATCCAGCGGATTTGAGTCGCCCGCGAATCGTTTGGCAGGATGAACCAAACGCACGTGACCAAAGCTTGCAGGCTCATTGGAGTACTCCCGTGGTGCATGAGGGACTGATCTATGCCAGCAGCGGTCGCCACACGGGCAACGCGGAATTGCGTTGTGTAGAATGGGCGACAGGTAAAGTCAGGTGGCGTCAACCGGGATTAAGTCGATGCAGTCTGACCAAAGCCGCTGGGGACGATCTGGTCGTGTTGGCGGAACGTGGGGAGTTGTTCCTACTACGTGCGACGGCCATGGGATACGAACGAGTCACGACGCACCGCTTTAGCGAACCGGGTCAAATGTTTCGCTATCCAGCTTGGGCCAGTCCCGCGTTGGCCAACGGTAGCTTGTTCTGTCGCGATAAGCAAAACGTTTTTTGTTTTGAGATCTGAACCGCAATACGATTCAATTTTCGTTTATCCGCAATGCCGTTCAGCGAATGATGGTAGAAGGCACATTCCTTGTGCCGTGACCATCAAAATGCACTCGTTTTTCGAGAAGCGGCGGACGGCACACGGAGTGTGCCTGCTACTTATTGAACGGTATTGCGCTTAACCGCGACGCAGAGCAATGCTGGGCGAGGACCCACCTTGCCCAATGGTTGATACATCTCGCCCAGCATTGCGTCGCTGAGCGCTTCGGAAGCCAAACAAGTCCTTTGTTGAACGGTATTGATCTAAACCGGGATTCCTAACCCTGAATACCCTTTTGTGAATCAAAACCAGTCGCCAAGGAGCGTTCTGCGGCGTTGGGCGAAGCTAAGGGCCGATTGCGAACCACTGCACTCCGACGGCACCATCGGACTCAACCGAAAAACCGGATTTTCGGCGGAATTAGATCGCGAAATCGGCAGGGCGGGACCGCTTGCACTCCTTTGAATCTCGGCTCCATTAAGACAAACTAATGATTCGGTGGGTCGTTGACCTGCTGCAAGTGGGCATTCGGTTTTCGAAGAGTGGGATATGTTGCGGAAAGCAAAGTTGGCATTGGAAAACGGGGTTGTCTTTAGCGGGACAGCATTTGGAGCGGACGGAGAAATTTTTGGCGAGGTCGTCTTCAATACCTCGATGACGGGCTACCAGGAAATTTTGTCCGACCCCAGTTACGCAGGCCAGATTGTGACGATGGCCTATCCATTGATTGGAAATGTTGGCGCGTGCACCGAGGACATGGAAAGTTGTCGGCCATTTGTCTCTGGCTTTGTCGTACGTCAGAACTCGCCAGTGACGAGCAACTTTCGTGCTCAACAGGATCTGAATGAATTCTTGGTTCAACACAATGTCGTTGGAATAGAAGGACTGGACACTCGGCGTTTGGTTCGCATGTTGCGTGATCAAGGTGCGATGCGGGGCGTGATTTCGACCATCGACCTCAATGATGCATCGTTGGTCGCCAAAGCCAAAAACAGTCCAACCATGCAAGGGAGCGATTGGGTCAAGACGGTCGTCACCGAAGGTCGTCGGCAATGGGATTCGGGTTTGAGTCCATGGTGGCATGGTCCATCCGTTGAAACGGGAATCGGCGAATCGCCAACAACTTGGCAGGCGTCGGACCGGATCAAAGTGGTGCTGTTGGACTTCGGCATGAAATGGAACATCGCGCGCCACTTGCGCAGCCAAGGATTTGATGTGGTCGTGATGCCGGGGACCAGTTCGGCAGCCGAGGTGTTGGCTTGCCAACCGGACGGAGTGATGTTGTCCAATGGTCCGGGTGATCCGGAGCCGTTGGTCTATGCTCAGCAAATGGTTCGTGACTTGTTGGGCAAACTGCCGATCTTTGGGATTTGCTTGGGACATCAGATCTTGGCCTTGGCGTGCGGCGCGAAGACGTACAAGTTAAAATTCGGACATCGAGGAGCGAATCAACCGGTCCAGCATTTGGATACTCAGAAGATCGAAATCACGGCCCAGAATCACGGCTTTGCCGTGGAAGAATCATCGCTTCCGTCACAGCTGCGGGTGACCCATCGTCACATGAATGACAACACGGTGGCTGGGATCGCTCACCGTGAGTTGCCCGCGTTTGGGGTTCAGTATCATCCGGAAGCTTCTAGCGGTCCGCATGACAGTCAGTATCTCTTTGGACTATTCCGCGAGATGATTCTGAAATTCAAAGAGAGTTCTTGCGGTGTCGGCTGAGCCAGGAGTTGATCCTGCTGATGAAATGGCCGTCGGCCAGGAACCTGCCTTGCGCGATGGAGCGGCTGGCGTCTCTTCAACCGTCAAATCATTGCCGTTGGTTTCAATTTCAGCGAGCACCGCACCGGCGACTGGTTCTGGAGTCGCGACCAAACCATCCTGGTTGGGGATGTCGGCAGTTGAGCAAGAACGGTGGGTAACGGAAGTAGCCGGACAAGCCAAGTTTCGCCGCAAACAGATTGAGAAATGGATCTTTCAGCAACGGGCCACCTCGTTCAATGACATGACGGATCTGCCATTGGCATTTCGCGAGCGTTTGGCCGCCGAGTTCACGATCTTTACGGGTCAGGTCGTGCGACATCAGGTCAGCAAAGACGGGACTGAGAAATTATTGATCGAGTTTCCACCCGTCGGCCGCCACGGAGCGGGTCGCATCGAATGTGTGTTGATTCGCGAGAAACAGCGGCGAACGATTTGCGTCAGCAGTCAAGTTGGCTGTGGCATGGGGTGTGTGTTTTGTGCCAGTGGTCTGGACGGCGTCGATCGCAGCTTGCAGGTCAACGAGATCTTGGAGCAAATGCTGAGGATCACGGGTGTTTTGCCTGTGGAAGAGCGGTTGAGTCACATTGTCATGATGGGCATGGGCGAACCCTTAGCAAACTTGCCTAATGTGTTGCCCGCCTTGGAGGTTGCCAGCTCCGATTTTGGTTTGGGGATTAGTCCGCGGCGAATCACGATCTCGACGGTCGGTCTGACGAAGTCGATCGACCGCTTGCTGGAAGTCGGCAAGCGGTACCAATTGGCGATTAGCCTGCATGCGCCGACCAACTCGCTGCGCAACCAAATTGTGCCAACCAACGAAAAAATCGGCGTGGAAGGTATCATGGAAGCGGCGGCCCGGTTCAAACGGGAAACCGGTCGGCGTTTGACTTTCGAATACGTGCTATTAGGTGGGATCAACGACACTTTGGAAGCGGCGGAGGACTTGGCCGATCTTTTGGCTGGACAAGATGCGTTGGTGAATCTTATTCCGTATAATCCTGTGGCCGGTTTGCCGTATGCCACGCCATCGAATCAGGCCATTGCTCGATTTCGCAAAGTACTGGAAGATCGTGGGGTGGTTGTGAAGTGCCGCCAACGAAAAGGCGACGACATCGACGCGGCCTGTGGTCAATTGCGGCGATTGGTGGCCAAATCCGGTGTTGGGCCAACCAACGGTAACTAGGCTTTGTCCCCAAAACGGGTTCGACGCTCTCCGGCCACGCCATTTTTGACGGAAACTGTTACATACCCTCAAAGGGTCAGACCCCTTTGGGGACAGAGCCTAGTGCTTTGTCTCAACCAAAACTTGGGGTCTGGTAAAGGGGTCAGGAGTCAATTGTGCGAAGCACCCGAAAGGCCGTTCCGGCAATTGACTCCTGACCCCTTTACCAGACCGACCCCAAAATTAAATGGTGACAAAGCACTAGCGGCAACTGACGGGTTCAGCTGAAAGCAAGGCTGGCGGGCGGCAACTTGGTCAGGAATCGGCACGCAGAGCTCGCCCGCCACTGGCCCCATGCGCGGCCATTCACCGCCAAACGAGTTCGATTGGGAGTAGGAATTCTTGACCGCTGATTCGCCTGCCGACTCGCAAGCTTTACCGACTGGCCAACGGCCTCGGTTGCCAGAGGAGGCAATTGCCAACCGAATTGGCGACGATTCTGCTGTGAGCGCCAATCACTTCGAGCTGATTGACCCGGACGTTCGTTTGATGCTCCTGGTCAAGGAAGGGAACGCGGCCGCGTTTGAGCAGCTGGTCCGGCAGTACCAAGACCGCGTCTTGGCGATTCTAAGAAACTTGATCTCCAATCAGCAATTGGCGGAAGACTTGGCCCAAGATGTCTTTCTCCGCATGTATCGGGCTCGCGAGAGTTATGTCCCGAATGCCAAATTTTCCACCTGGGTGTTTACCATCACGCAAAACGTGGCCAAAAACGCGGTTCGGCAGTTATCGCGACGCAGGGAGCAGCAAGTCTCTGGGTTGCAGCCAACCGATGGCGGCCGCGGTGTGACCATGGAACAGTTGGCGACGGACGCCAGTGGGCTGCAACCGGCCCGACAATTGGATCGTTTGGAAATGAGCGAAATTGTGCGGTTGGCCTTAGCGACCTTATCCGAACGGCAGCGCATGGCGGTTTTGTTGGCCAAGTTTGAAAACATGAGCTACCAAGAAATCGGGGACACCATGGGGCTGACGGTTCCCGCGATCAAATCGCTGTTATCCCGGGCCCGAAACAACTTGCGGGACGCGTTGCAACCTTATTTGGAAAAAGGTGGTTTGCCCAGACCAGGGGCTGGCGGCACCAACCCTGACCCATAGGTGGACCGGCAATCGCCTCGTTTTTGTGAAAACTGATCGGAACAACAGCGTCGTCGAGTGGTTTAAATACCCATTCGCTCAGGATGGAGCGAACGGGGCCGAGTGAAATTGAACGGATCATCGGAATGTCGAACCCCAGTCCCAATCCTGCCGACGATTTGACACCACAGGAACGGTCTCCGTACGGACGGGACGCGGACCTGCGGCCGATGTCGGGAGCTTCCGAGGATCGAATTCATCGTGGTGCGGGCGACATCTTGGATTGGGCTGCAGCAGACGAAGCCGAAGACGAGGCCGACGTTCACGATCTGGCCGACACCATTGATGTCTCGAGTACGGTTGACGAATTGGTGGTTTATCTAGACGGCTACCTGGACGATGCCCAGCGCCGCCAGGTCGAACAAAGGTTGGTCGATGATGAATCGGCGCGGAAAAATCTCGCGGCTTTGCAGAACTCTTGGGACGCTTTGGATTGTTTGCCGCGTCCGACCTGTAGTGCCGACTTTACAGAAAGCACCATGAAGCTAGTGGTGCAGAAAGAACTGGCGACTCGCCCGACCGGAAAGTTGTTTCGTCGATCCCTCGTATGGGTTGGCGTGGCCGCGACGATGGTGTTTTCTCTCGGGATGGGATATTTCGTGACGCAGCGTTGGGAATCCGCGGATGAACGCGAATTCTTTGAGTCCTATGGGGTGGTTCGCGACTGGGAAAAGTATCACTTGATCGGCGATTTCGAATTCTTACTCCGCTTGGAAAAAGAAGGCTGGTTTGCGCGGGAGGTGCCCAATGTGGAGCCCTAAATTTGGCTTGGTGTTGATACTGGCGGGACTCTGGAGTCTGCCCGATTCGGTTCAGGAGAATCAAAAGCTGTTCGAGGCCATGGCGGCGGACGACCAACGCGAAATGGTGCGGAAGTGGGAACGCTTTTCCTCACTGTCTGCCGACGAGCAACAACGATGGCGGGCCTTCGACGAACAACTGGCGGCTCACCCGGACGCGGACCAACTCCGCGCCGTCATGGAACATTATTACGAATGGAACCTGGCACTATCGGATCGTGATCGAGCGAACTTGTCTGTGGGTTCGGTCAACAAACGGATGGAGTTGGTCCAAAAATTACGGCTGCAACAGTATGAAAAGAACTTGTTGGATGATGAATCGACGCGGCTGACGCTGGAAGAACTCAAAATATTTCAACAATGGGGACGTGAAACACTCCAGAGGCGACGGGGCGAGGAACCAATGACGGCGGCGACACTTGACTCGAAATTGGACGATTTACAAAGCAGGTTATCCGGCCGTGTAGCGGAATTAATGGCAGAACGAAAAGGGAAAGTGACCGAAGGAAGGGACGAGCGTTGGCTTTTGGTCTACCGTTGGCAGCGGGCGCTTATGGAGCCGAGTTCCGCCATGCTCAAGTCCGTGTACGAGTCGTTGACTGCCGAAGAAAAAGTCGCGCTGAGTGAGCTCCCCGAGATGACTCCCGATTCCATCGACGCCAAACTGCGGGAATATTACTATGATCGAATGGAGTTAGGTGAATGGGCGCGGTGGGCGCGTGGGCGCGGGCTAGGCCGCCCGGGACCGGGTGGACCCAGCCCAGGTGGACCAGGACCGGGTGGACCGGGACCCGGTGGACCAGGATTTGGTGGACCCGGCGGCCCTGAAGATCGGCCGAGACCCCGAGATACGCGAACGGATGGAACACCGCCTCCTCCGAGGTCGGGTGCCCGGGACGAGGCGGTTCCGACACCTCCGGCCGAACAACCTAAACGCGACGTTGATTCAAATTAAAACTCGGATTGGTTGTGCCTCATGAAGTGGTCGCTGAAGATTGGCCAATTTCGTGGCATTGGTGTCTACGTCCATTTCACATTCTTTTTGTTGCTCGGGTTTATTGCCTATAGTCATTGGAACGTTAGCCATAATGTTGGCGATGTGGTGAATGCGGTCGCGTTTGTCCTTGCGACATTCTTTTGTGTGGTTCTGCACGAATTCGGGCATTCGTTGATGGCCGCTTATTACGGCATCCGTACTCGTGACATCACGCTGTTGCCGATTGGCGGCGTTGCTCAATTGGAGCGGATGCCGGACAAACCACGGCAGGAACTTTGGGTCGCATTGGCGGGGCCGCTGGTCAATGTAGCAATCACGGTCGCGTTGGTTGGATGGCTTGTCGTTTCGCAGAGCTTTCAGCCGTGGCACGAATTGACGGTGACCAGCGGGCCATTTCTCGAACGATTGTTGATCGTCAATGTGTTTTTGGTCGTGTTCAATATGTTGCCCGCGTTCCCCATGGATGGCGGCCGAGTCCTGCGAGCGGGCTTGGCTTTGTTCCTGGACTACACGCAGGCTACGCAGATTGCCGCTTTTGTCGGTCAGGCGATGGCACTGCTATTTGGGTTGTTTGGCATCTTGTCCAGCAACTGGTTCCTGGTGTTTATTGCTTTTTTTGTTTGGATAGGTGCCGCGTCCGAAGCCAGCGTCGCCCAACTCAAATCGGCCTTGGCGGGTCTGCCGGTCGCGCGAGCCATGATGACTCGGTTCCACATACTTCATCCAGAAAATCCCATCCAGCATGTCATGAGCCTCGTCGTGGGCGGGACCCAGCACGATTTTCCTGTCGTGGAACACGACACAGTGGTCGGCGTGTTGACCCGTCAGGGATTGATCCATGGGCTGACGTCACTGGGACCAGAATCGTCCGTGCGCGAATCGATGGAGACCGAATTTGTCACCGTCGATGCCAGCGAGATGTTAGAGGTCGCCTTACAAAAGCTGCAGTCGTGTGCCTGCACCACGGTCCCGGTGCTCAGTCAAGGCAGATTGGTGGGGCTGCTCACCATGGAAAACGTGGGCGAATTTGTGGCGATTCAAACCGCGCTTCGCAACCGCCGTTAACGCCCTGCCCCGCCGTTCCCGTAACCAGGCGGGGCCACAGCGTGGATTGCCTCAACGCCTCAATCCGTAGCTACACTGGCCACAGCGTGGATTGTGCAATGTCTCGCCGAGTTTCGCACAACCTAACCACCAATGGGTTTGTCTCGCCCGTCCCATGTTTTGCCAATCGTCGTGGCATATTGGTCTAGTTCGGATTCTTTGAAATCATTAAACTGGGCTGTCTGAGCAATCCATGTCAATTGAGCGTTTGGCACGGGCTGCGTAATTTTTTGTTGCGGTGTGGCCGGCGCGGATCGCCGGCGGCGCTCGAAAAAAGGGAGTTTGCCAATGAGCGAAACAGGAAAAACGCCCGGCCAGATCCCGGCTGGATTTGGTCCGGTTAGTAGTTCGCCAGGGACAGGCTCGGTCGTGGGAAATGTTGCGGCCGCGGGGCGTTGGGAGCCGTTTCGCTTCCTGCACGCCAGCGACCTGTTGTTGCATCGGCCCTTGCAGGGCGTCGCGGAATACCCTCCCAGTTGGCAATCGGTGTTGGCTTCGGCGACGTATCATTCGGCGATTCGTTTTTTTGACGCCGCGATTGCCGAGCGAGTGACGTTTGTCCTGCTGTCGGGTAACGTCGTCGATTTGGATTTTGGCGGGCCACGAGCGATTGCGTTTTTGTTATCGCAATTCGAGCGATTGGGGCAACGTGGGATCGAAGTGTATTGGTGTGGTGGCGAACAAGATCACTTGGAGCGTTGGCCAACTGCGATTGAACTGCCGCCAAATGTGCGATTATTCCCATCGACATTGGTAGATACGGCCACGGTGCGTCGACAGGGCAAGACCTTGGCAACCATTTATGGAGCGGCATTTGACCCGCACCGGACCTCCGTGAAAGAATTTCAGGCGGGGGCCAACGTAGGTTTCCCGATTGGCTTAACGCATGGCAGTTATGAGTCACAACGATTGGCGGGACACGGCATTCGGTATTGGGCCTTGGGGGGCAAGCTGAACCGCGATGTCATCACCCAGCCAGGACAAATCGTGGCGTATCCCGGTACTCACTTGGGGCGGGATTCTGCAGCGCAAGGCCCACGAGGCGCGATTCTGGTTTCTGTGGAGGCGGATGGCCAGGTGCGGACGCAAACCGTCGATTGCGACAGTGTCCGTTGGTTGAACCTGAGCTTGTCGGTGGCCGAGTCGGTACATATCGATGCATTGAAGGACTTGTTGGCCGACCGCGCGTTGCAAATGACGTCCAAGTTGCCGGATCAGCACCTCTTGGTAGACTGGCATATCGCCACGACGGGTGACTACTCGGCCGAATTTCGCCGCGAAGAGAATCATGGCAAGCTGCTCAAGTGGCTGCGGCATGAGTTTAGTAGTTCGCCCGGATTGTGGTCGGTTAGTTTGACTTTCTCAGCTCCGCAAAACTTGCCGAAGGGTTGGCAGAATGAGGATACGATTTTGGGCGACTACCTTCGCGAGGTGGCTCGTTACCGGCAGGACGTCAAGTTACCGTTTCACTTGGCCCATTATGCGGGTGGCCAAGACGAGATCGACGGAGTGACTCGGCTAACTCGCATGGATGCCACTGTGCGAGAATCGGTGCTCGATGCGGCGTTGCTGGCCGGTATCGAACGTTTGGGCGGAAACCAGACCTAATAGGAAGAGAGGCGATCATGAAGATCAAAGGCATGCGGATTGATGGGTTCGGGATCTGGCGGGACCTGAGCATCGAGAGCATTCCGGAAGGCATGACGGTATTCTTCGGCCGCAATGAAGCCGGCAAGAGCACGTTGATGCAGTTTATTCGCACTTGCTTCTTCGGGTTTCCCAAAGACCGTCGTGAAAAATACATGCCACCCGTCTATGGCGGGACCCCCGGCGGTCGATTGCAGTTGCAACGCATTGAAGGTTCACTGGAAATTCAGCGGACTTTGGATTTGCAGCGGCCAAGCGACGACGGTGATGTGATCATCACCACACCGGAAGGCAGCGCGAGTGGTCAAACGCGTTTGCGGGCAATCATGAACGAGGTTGATGAGCCGATCTTCAATCATGTCTTTGCGATTGGGCTCCAAGAGATTCAAGAGTTAGGTGCCCTCAACGATACGCAAGCGGCCGATCACTTGTATCGCTTGACGAGTGGTTTTGATCGAGTTTCCTTAATCGACGTTTTGCGCGAGATTCGGCAACAACGCGAGAAATTGGTGGGCGGTGATTGGTTTGACCCCAGCCATCAATTGGGGCGACTGTTGAAACGGCGGAAAGATCTGTTGGTCCAGATCGACGCGTTGGTCGCTGGTGGGCGCCGCTGGGCCAAGATCGCAGCCCACGCCAAAGATTTCTCGCGGCAATTGGCGGAGCTAGAACAACAGTTGGCAACCACCGATCAAGAAGCGCGGCAGGTCGAGATGGCGATGCAGATTGCGGATCGCTGGCAAAATCGTTGCGTGGTCGAGCAACAAATCGCGGCCTTTGGCTCTCTGCCGGATCTGGCATTGATCGACATCGCCCGGTTGGATCAACTGAATCAAGAAGCCCTCAAGCAACGCGATATCGTGAACAACCAATTGGTCGAACGGAAACACTTGCGGCAAAGCGTGGGCAGCATTCCAATCAATCGCCTGTTGTGGAAAAACCGCAACCGCATCGAGGCCCTGGGCGAACACGTGCCCTGGTTAGAGTCGGTGGAACGCGAGATCGCCCAACTGGAAGAGCAACGCCAGGGTGCGCAACAAAGTCTAAAAGAAGTCACGGCCGAAATCCAACGCAGTTTGGGAGTTGGCAACCGTGATGCTTCGGTCTTGACCCAAAACACGATCTCTTCGTTGCATGGTGTGGCCCGTGGCATCCGCGAGGATCGCGATCGATTGACTCGAGCCGAAACGGAAGTTCGCGAAGCCGAGATCGAAGTCAAGCACCTTCGCGACACGCTGGAGTCGGCGCGAGCTCATGCGGGCGTTCAGCAAGGAGCCCCGTCGACACTCGAGGAAACGTCGCGGTTGGCCAATCGATTGCGAAAGCGCACCGAGTTGGACAAAAAGATCGAATCACTCGAAACCTCCCGCCGAGAAATGCAACGCGACCTGGATGTGGTCGTCGAGAATCAAGAACTACCAGCATCGCGGTTGTTGGTGATCGGGGGTGTAGCCTTAGCTGGGTTGTTGCTGTTGTTGTTTGGTGCGCAAAACTGGCTGAGCCGCGACGTTGAAGAATCGATCCGCCCTACCGGCATATTGATGTTTGTGATGGGATCGGTCGGTTTGCTCTTTGCATACTGGCTCAAACAAAGTTACGAGCGCAATGCCCGCGACGAATTGAATGACTTTCTCCATCAGATCGAATTGGTTCGGCAACAATTGAAACGCGCGCGGCAGACTCGCGATGAATTGGACGCCGAATTGCCACCCGGCGTCACGCATTGGGAGACTCGTTTGAAAGAAGCCGAGGGGCAGATCGGCAAGATGGAAGACATCATCCCGCTGGAGAACAAACTTCATGCCTCGCGTCAGCACTTGGAAACACTCAAGCTGAAACGCGATAAGATCGACGGAACGGTCAAGAAAGCCCAGCGACATTGGCGGGAAACGCTGAAGGGCCTGAACTTGCCGGAGAAGCTAAAGCCGGCCGACATCAAGGACTTGGCCCGTTTGATCCAACGCTTGGAAACTTGGCGTGCGAGCTTAGAAGAAAGTTCGCAACGTCTAACGGAAAAGCAAAACGAACACCGCGTCTTTTGCGCTCGAATTCATGCCTTGGCGGAAGAAACGCAACTGGCGGCTGCCGAGAACAACCCGCAAAAACGCTTGGCCGAACTGCAACGATTGGTCCGCAGCCAGCGCGAGTTGATCGAACGTCGCGAAAAACTGGCTGCGGAATTCAAGAAGCTCCGCAGCAATTACCACACGCAACGAGCCCGGCAGGACAAGTTGCAAGCCTCGAAGCGTCGCCTGTTGTCAGCAGCGGGCGCGACGACCGAAGAGCAATTCCGCGACTTTGCGCATCAACATCAACAGCGTGGCAAGTTGCGTGACAAATTGGAGGTCATTGATGAACAAATTCGCGCGGCCTTGGGCGGACATTTCCAATGGGACGCGGTGGTGGGCTTGGTCCAGCGCCACGGGCCGGCGGGATTGGAACGAGTGTGGGACAAGTTGGTGCAAGATGCGGAAGGCTTGAAGCAACGCATTTCGGGACTGACGTTGGAGCGAGGCAAACTGCTCCAAGAAATGGAGTCGCTGAGTTCGAATGAAGGCTTGGAAATTGCTCGCTTGGAATTAAGCGCGGTCGAGCAACAAATTCAGGACCTGACCAGGACTTGGCAACAGTTGGCGGTGGTCAATCAACTGCTCGAATCGATTCGTGAGCAGCATGAAAAACTGCGCCAGCCCGAAACACTGAAAGAGGCTTCCAAATATCTGGAAGAATTGACGGACGGGGAATACCGGCGCATCTGGACGCGATTGGTTGGTGAGAACTTGTTTGTGGACCATGAAGGTGGGCAAGCGATCAACGTGGAATTCTTGAGCCGCGGTACGCGGGAAGCGGTGTTTCTGGCACTGCGTTTGGCGTTGGTCAGCGCCTATGCCCGGCGGGGGATCACCTTGCCTATGGTGCTGGACGACGTGTTGGTCAACTTTGACGAAGAACGTTGCCATTGTGCTGCGGAAGTCTTGGCCAAGTTCGCGAAGACCGGTTATCAAGTCCTCATGTTCACTTGCCATCATCACATCCATCAAACGTTTTCCAAACATGGAGTTGCCGTGCAGGCGTTACCCCACCATCGCGACGTGATCAAGACGGAGGGCGGAGCCGTCGTGATCGTGAATGCGGATGATGAATGGGATTACTTGGTTGACGAACCGCTGGAGCCAGAATACAAAGACGACCTTGAGGGAGAAGTTGCTCCGCCAGTCCTGGAAGACTTGGTGGATCACGACAACCTCAAGTCGGAAATGTGGTGGGAAACAGCCTACGAAGCTGCGGTGGAGCCAAGGAAAGTCAATGATTGAGATTTGGTTGGTGCGGCACGCCCAATCGCAGAACAACGCCGGACCCGAAACGGAGCGGCAACCGGACCCGGCGCTCACGTCTCTGGGGCAGTGGCAGGCGGACGCGGTTGGACGACATTTGCACGAGTCGGGGCCGTTTGACTGGCGGTATGTAAGTGCGTTTCGACGAGCTTTGGAAACCGCCGCCCCGTATCATCACGCGGCGCCCCCCACCATCCAGGGCTTTCAGATTTGGAATGACGTGTTCGAGGTCGGCGGTTGCTTCGCGGGTTATGCGCCCCACAACCGACAGGTCGAGCCTGGAATGACCGTCGAGGAAATCCGCGAGCGGTTTCCGTGGGCCACACCGCCGGCCGATTGGACCGCCGGTGGCTGGAATCAATTGACCGAATTCGAAACGATGGAAGCCGCAATTCCACGAGCGGATCGCGTCAAACGAGCCCTGCACCAGTTGGCCGTAGCCGCCGAGCAACGCCGGTCCGCTGACAAATCCATTGAAAGAATCTTGATGGTGTCTCACGGCGAATTCATCGCGTTGTTACTGGCTCGTTTACTGACCGGTCATCCGGACTATTTTGTGCGACCCAGGTCGATCTATAACACATCGATTAGCAAAGTCCGTTTGGGCGCAGATCAATCTTGCCGCCTGCTAGAACTAAATCAAATCGCCCATCTGTCTCCGGGAGCAATCTCGAGTTAGTCGGGTGACCAGGGCCGTTAGCAACTGCGCCCAGCTCGCGATCATTTTGTCGTGAAACGGCGGCGTCGTTGTACCTGCGTCAAGTCGGTGGCCATCCACACTCTCTCAGCTAAAACGACTACAATCGGTTCGGTCGATTTCCCGAACTACCACCAGGATTGAGCAGACGCGACCATGGCCGATGATCACGATAGTCCCTGGAAAGAAGCGCTCCGAGTTTATTTCAGAGACTTCATGGCGCTGTTGTTTCCGGAAATCCATGCGCAAATTGACTGGTCGATTCAGCCGGAGTTCTTGGACCATGAACTTCAGCAAGTTACGCACGATAGCGAAACCGGGCGGCGTTACGCCGACAAGTTAGCAAAGGTCAAAACAAGCGAAGGGCTCGAACTGTGGGTCCTGATGCACGTCGAAATCCAAGGCTATATCGACCCCGAATTTGCGGAACGAGTGTACCTAATCAATAGCCGATTGTACGACCGCTACCGAGTCGACACGGTCAGTGCGGTCGTGTTGACCGACACCAGTCCCTCGTTTTACCCGGAGCGATTCGCGCGCGGACGGTGGGGCTGCCATTTGGAATTTCGATTCCCGATCCAAAAGTTATGTGAGTGGGAATCGCGTTGGGACGAACTTTCCAATAGTCGCAACCCGTTTGCGTTGGTCGTCATGGCCCAACTCCGGGCGCGTACGGCCAAGGAGGGTGAAGAACGAAAAGAATGGAAAAAACGCCTCATTCGGTCGATGTATGAACATGGATTTTCCCGGTCGGATATTCTAGAATTATTCAGACTGATCGACTGGTTCTTGCAGTTGCCTCGCGACTTGGAACAAGCCTTTCTGCGCGAACACTATCAATACGAGGAGTCCAAGAAAATGCCCTACGTCACCAGTGCCGAACGATTTGGTATCGAGAAGGGGATCGAACAAGGGATCGAACAAGGAATCGAGCAGGGGATCGAGCAGGGAATCGAGCAGGGAATCGATATCGGAATCGTTCGCGGCGAGCGGACCCTGCTTTATCGGCAACTGACCAAGAAGTTTGGCCCGCTGGATGCCGCTACAATCCAAAAATTGGATACGGCGACAGAGTCGGACATCGTCCGCTGGTCGGAGAATATCCTTGACGCGACGACGCTGGCCGCCGTCTTCGCCTAACTAAGTTGGTTAGACACAATACCGTTCATTAAATAGCAGGCACACTCCGTGTGCCGTCCGCCGATCCTAGAAAAACGAGTGCTTTTTGATGGTCGCGGCACATGGATTGTGCCGGCTCCCGTCCTTCGTTGAACGGTATTGTGGTTAGACACTGATCACCGTTCCCTCCCGCGTTGTCTTGACATCGAACCCGGCGCTTTGCAATTGAGCGCGAATTTGATCCGCGCGAGCAAAGTCTTTCTGTTGACGGGCGGCGTCCAATTCGCGGCAGAGACCGAGGGCGGCTTGATAGGCTTCATCTTCTTCGTCGAATTCTCCGAAGTACTGTGGTACCAGCCCTGGCAAACCTTCACCCAAAGGCGCGACGCTTAGGACTTGATTGATCAATTTGAACGCCGCCAAATCTTCAGCGGGCGTTTTCGAAGCTTCATTAGCCCAAGGCAACACGACGGCCAACGCGCCGGCGATATTCAAGTCTTCCGCCAAGCAAGCCATAAACCGGTGGACAATCGGGTGATTCAAGTCCGGCGGAGTCATCTTCCCTGCCGCGTCAGCCTCCAGACGACGACGGAACTCGGTCAAACGCTTGACCGCTCCCGCGGAATCTTGCAAGCCCTTGCGGGTGAAGTTCATATTCGAGCGGTAATGGGCCTTGAGCAACTCGTAGCGCAAGACCGCCGGGTGAGCGGCGGACATGGTTTCGCCTTGGAACTTGGCGGTTCCGTCCAAGAGTTGTCGAACGGTAAAGAAGTTGCCTTTACTCTTGGACATCTTTTCACCTTCGACCATCAGGAACCGGGCGTGGATCCAGAAGTTCGCGAAACGGGAGTGGCCCGACGCCCCGCACGACTGAGCGATTTCACATTCGTGGTGCGGGAAGATCAGGTCCTCGCCACCAGTGTGAATATCGATCACCGGTTGCCCCAAAAGTTCCCTCGCCATCACGGAGCATTCGATATGCCAGCCCGGATAGCCGACTCCCCAAGGCGAGTCCCACTTCATGATGTGATGATTGTCTGGTTTCCAAAGCATGAAGTCCGCTGGATGTCGTTTCAACGCTTGGTTTTGATCGGAGACTCGCCCGCCTTTGCCTTCGTGCAAATGTTCCAGAGTATTGCCACTCAGGCGACCGTAGTCAGGAAAGCTCTCCACACTAAAATAAACGACCCCGTCGGTGGCGACATAGGCGTGCCCCTTGTCGATGAGGGTTTTGATCATCTCTTGCATGCCACCAATATGTTCGGTCGCTCGAGGCGTTCGCTGCGGGTATTCGTAAGCGATCTTGTAAGCCAAGCTACGCCCGTCATTGACGAAAGCTCGAGTGAAGTACTCGGCGATTTGGAACGGGTCGTTGGCGTCTTGGATAGCTCCTTCCGGGACCTTGCCGCTTTTCTTGTTCTCTTTCATACGGCTGATGGCTTCTTGCATGCGATCTTGGCCGCCGCCGTCTGCAGCATTGTCCTCGGTCATGTGCCCGACGTCCGTGATGTTCATCACATGTTCAACCTGGTACCCGGCCGTTTCCAAAAACCGGCGGAGCAGATCGGCAAACAGAAACGAGCGAAAATTACCGATGTGGGCAAAATCGTACACGGTGGGCCCGCACGAATACATCCGGACCACTCCTGGAGTCACCGTGCGAAAGGGTTCGACTTGTTTGGTCAGTGAGTTGTAAAATTGGATTTGCACAGTCGGTAGCCGAAAAAGTGAAGGGGAATATCGCACGATTCTCCGAATCGTGATTTCTCCGAACCGGGTTTTGGCGACTCGGAGGTAGGTGTTTACCAGTCAGCCGCCGGGAATTTGCAGGGTCCAACCGGACACGTCCGACGAACCGCCCAACGCAACCACCGCACTTGGCCGGTGGCGACTGGGCAAAATGTAGCGTTTATTTGGACATGAAATCAAGGCGAATCTGCGGTTTCCGCAATGAAACGGCGGAGAAAAAGGTTCGGCCTTGCAGAAATGAACCCTTTGAGTAGAATCGGCGTCTTGTTTCGGGTCCCAGCCAACATTTGGGTGGTGGCCGAACCAAACGGACGCAAAAAGCGCCCACCAGCCAAAACAAATGGCGGAGTAGCTCAGTTGGTTAGAGCAGCGGAATCATAATCCGCGTGTCGGGGGTTCGAATCCCTCCTCCGCTATTCTAGACGGTAAATCTCTAATCGATTCGGTAAATCTCTGCGCCTCTGCGTTTCGAATTCTTTCTGAAACGCTCCTGCAACGGACCGCAACCGTCGTTTTTGAACGATTCAGGTTTGTCCTACAAGAAGTCTGGCCTGCTGTTGGGCAATGAAAATTCCGGACGAAAAGACACGTCCGGAGAGCGTCAAACCCATTCGAAAGAAAATTAGCGGACGAGGATTTCGCAATTGTAGAGTCGAGTCCCGATCAGCGTGCCATGGAGCGTTTCCGGTGCGGCCAGCGTTCCCTTGATGATCACTCGTTGACCGGGCTTCAAGTCAGCGACATGTTCCCGCGCGGATTCTGGGAGTCCGCAAAGTGCCGGTGCTCGGCCCAAAGCCGTGCTGGTGCGTGACTGCTCGGACTCGTACATCGATAATAAAAAACGGTTCGTTTCCGAGCCACCATACGCCGCAGCGACCTCATGAACCTCGTCGTAATATCCCTCCCACGTTACGGTCTCGCCGCGAAAATTCTCGACCAGCGAACGTCGGGTCACATCGTCGGCTGGGGTCTTGATCAATTGTTGCCAGTCCGGAAAACGGATGCGGCTCGTCGCAAGGCTGGTCGCGATTTTATCTTGGATCAAGACTTGCTCACCGGTCACCGAAGCGCTGGGCAGAATCGTCGCCGTGGATTCGACGCGCGTTGTCGGGCTTGGTCCGAACAAGTAGGTGGACCAAGCAACGGCCAGAGCAATCAGGACGGCGCCCCAAATTTTTGCTTGAGTTTTCGCGCTGACAGCCCAACCGATCAGAGAGCGAACTTGGTCCAGCCAAGAAACTTGTATTCTTTTCGTTGATTCCATTTAAATGACTCCTTGGACGTTTGCTCGCTTGCCCCAACTCGATCTCCGTCTGGTCCCCAGTTAGCCGAGTCTGCCCGAGATCCATAGCGGAGATTGTTGCGAAAGGTCAAGAGCAATGTGCGGGTGAACGACGGGATATTCAGTTCCCTAATGGGCTGCACCAAACAACGGGACGGCAACGTCCGCTAGTGGACTTTTGGGGTGCCATGGTTCACAATGGGGCAGCTCGAAGGGGCTCCTTCCGTTTCAGCCCACCTTTCGAATCACTTCAACCCACAAGGAACTTGGCCGATGTCATTGCCAGAACCCAATGCTCCCGCGCCCCAAAATTCGCGGCGAGATTTTCTCAAACAAACGTCCGCCGCAGCGGCCTCGTTGGCGATTCCCTATGTGATCACCTCGCAAGCGTTGGGTAACGCCCATCGAGCCCCTGCGAGCGATCGGATCGTGATGGGCGGCATCGGGTTGGGAAATATGGGCTCGGGTGATCAAGGTGCGTTTCTCGGACGCGGTGATGTGCAATACGTGGCCGTCTGCGACGCGCGCAAACACATCATGAATGCCGCCAAGGAACGGGCCGATAAGCAATACCAAAATTCGGATTGCCAGACCTATGCGGACTTCCGCGATATTTTGGCTCGAACCGATATCGACGCCGTTCACATCGCCACACCCGATCATTGGCACGCGATCCAAGTCATTCAGGCGTGCATCAACGGCAAAGATGTGTACTGCCAAAAGCCCGAGACCAAGACGCTGCGAGAAGGGCCGCTGATGGTCCAAGCCGCGCGACGTTATTCGCGAGTTGTCTCCGGTGGCAGCCAGCGCGTGTTAGAGGATTATCGTGGCGTCGTGGATCAATGTTGGAGCGGAGAATTAGGTCCGATCAAATCGATCAACGTGAACGTCGGTCCGCTGGCTCAACAATGCTACCTTCCCGCCGAATCCGTGCCGGAAGATATGGATTGGGAGCGATGGTTGGGCCCTGCTCCGTGGGCTCCTTACAACTCGAAGCGTTGTGACGGCAACTTCGGCACCGGTGGCAATAGCTGGCGTTCTTACAGTGATTACTCGGGTGGTGGGATGACCGATTGGGGCGCGCACCATTTTGGTGGTGCGACCTTCGCGATCGACGTACGCAGCATGCAACCTGAAGAAGTGCTGTACCACGATGGCGAACAAGGTCCGCATTTGACCTTCCGTTATCCCAACGGCATCTTGCTGACCCACAATTGCCCTGGCAAAGAAAACATGCAAGTTGAAGGCACACCAGGTGAAAAACGCGAAGGCAAACCGGTCCCTAGCTACAAAGGCCAAGGTGGCATCTATGGCGATTTCATCGAATGTGTGAAGACACGAGAGAACCCTTTCCGTGATATCGAGTACGCGGTCAATTCGGTCGCCGTCAGTCACTTGGGCATCATCGCCTATCAATTAAAGCGCAACCTGAAATGGGATGCTGCGGCTCAACAGTTTATTGACGACCTTCAAGCCAATCGCCTTTTGGACTACGCCCGCCGCGAACCGTGGCTGCTGTAATCCATGTCACTGGGTTGCGGATCGATTACTTGGACTTACGAGTACATTCACTTCAGTTTTCAACGAAAAGAGCTTTGAAATGGAAGATTGGGATAAAGCATGGGAGGCCTTGAAGGGCCTCGATTGGGGAACAGATGTTGGCCCCTTGGCGGCCTTCGACCGAATGATTGCCGATGCGCACGGCAACGTCGAAGCAACTGCGGAACTGGAAAACAAGTTGCTGGCCATGCTAAGCAGCGCTACGGCGGCAGGTCGTGACTTTATTTGTCGCCGCTTGGTCAGTGTCGGCAGTGCTCGCAGTGTGTCAACGTTGGCCAGTATGTTGACCCAAGCGGAAACGTCGCAGTTGGCCCGAATGGTCTTGGAACAATTGAGAATTGAGGAGGCGACGACTGCCCTTCGCGCAGCAGCAGAGTCCGCAACCGGCGCGGTGAAGATTGGGTTGCTGGGTTCGTTGGCGAAGCTGAAAGATGCCGGCTCCGTCGCGATGTTGGCCGCCGCTACCAAAGATGCGGACGGGGCGACCAGCCACGCTGCGGTATGGTGCTTGGGACAGATTGGTGGTGCCGACGCTGTGGCAGCCTTGGCCAGTGTTGTCGCCAATGATGATGCCACCAAGATAGCAGTGGCCGACGCACTGCTGTTGTGTGCCGATCGGTTTCTGGCGGAAGGCAAGAACGCCGCCGCACGAGACCTGTACAAAAAGTACACCGGAGAAGCCCAACCAAAACACGTGCGTTTGGCGGCCAACAAAGGTGTCCTGGCTACCGTTCGTCGTTAAAGCCAGTTCGCGCCAGGTATTTTTCCAAACTCCATCCACGTTCTGGCGAGCGTAGTTACCGTCGCCAGACGGTGGATTTGGTTGTGTTCAAAAGAAGGTCGACTCATGATGTTTTTTCGGTGCGTTACTGCTCGGCGCTTGCTTATTGGCCTTTTTTCGATCACGGCACTACTAACCGGAGCGGCTCAGGCCTCTTCGGCCCAGGACGACGCCGACGACGAGTTACTAGCACTGATTACCGAATGGTTGACCGGCTCGGACGTGGACTTGCGATCGTTGGCATTGGAGCAAGTTCGCACCGAAGCCAAAGGCGCCGCCGCGACGCTGCGTTTTGCGACGTTGTTGCCAACCTTGCCAGCCGACGGCCAAGTCGGATTGTTGCAAGCCTTGGCGGAACGACGTGACGGAGCGGCTCGTCCCGCGGTCCTGGAGGTTCTAAAATCCGAACACGAGCCCGTGCGAGTCGCCGCATTACGGTGCTTGGGCGATTTGGGAACCAGCGAAGATTTCCCACGGTTGGTCGAACGATTGAACAGTGGCTCGGAAGCAGAACGAACGATGGCCGCGGCCAGTCTCGTGCGTTTACCCGGGGACGATGTTCCAAAATTGTTCGTGGACCAGATTGCGGCATCGAAAGAGCCGACGACTCAAGTGAAGTTGATCGAAATCGTGATGGAACGTCGAGCGGCCTCGGTTGTGCCAGCACTGCTTGAGCTTGGATTGAACTCGGACTTGTCGGTGCGGAAGTCGGCGTTGGCAGCGGTCGGACAACTGGGAAGCCCGGAACACATCGCCAATTTGGTCGCTGCACTGTTGGCTACGAATGCCAAAGAACGAGAGTGGCCGGAAAAAGCGATTTTGGCTATCTACAATCGTCATCCCGAGTTGGCGAAACAAACCATACACCCGCTGCTAGAAGAGTTCTTCGAGTTGTCAGGTGATGATCAAGCGGCCGTGTTGCCGGCGATTGGCCGAGTCGGTGGAACACGGGCTCGCGAGGTAGTGGATTGGTACGTAAAACATCCCTATCCGTTTGTCAGCGATGTGGGTTGGCGGGCGTTGTCCCTTTGGCCCGACGCTTCGGTGGCTCCGGAGTTGTTGGCTGCTGTCGAAAAACCATTGAGTGATCAACGACGAGCGATGGCTTTCAAGGCGTTGGTTCGAGTGGCTGGTTTGGCCGACGAATCGCGGGATGTGTTGCAGCGTTTGGACTGGTTGAAGGCTGCCGCCCGCTTGGCCCAGGACGATGACGAGCGGCATCTGGTCCTCAAGAGACTAAGTGCCGTTCGACACGTCGAGTCGTTGCGGTTTGCGATGGATTTTGTCGAACAACCGACCTTGACCGAGCAAGCCTGTCAGGCGATCGTTGAACTAGCGCACTTGCGTTGGTTACGTGACGAATTCAAAGACGAGTTCATGACGGCTCTGGATCGCGTGCAAACCACCAGTCGGGATCCGATCGTGCAAGAGCGTGCTCAACGCTACAAAGAGGGCAAGACCTGGACCGGCCCCGGCGTCGGTCCGTGAGAACGAAACACCACTTAACAAACGCGGGTGTTCCGGCTAGTGCCCAACACTGCTAAGTTAAGTCGCGCGGAGACTCAGGCGTTAACCGGTTAGCACAGCGAGATTGGGCGGGAATCCAACCAAGCGCGCGCCGCTAAGCGTTCCGCGTCGGTCCCTGAGAATCACACTTAGCAAACGCCGTTGTTCCACCTAGTGCCCAACACTGCCAAGTTAAGTCGCGCGGAGACTCAGGCGTTAACCGGGTAGCACAGCGAGATTGGGCGGGAATCCGACCAAGCGCGCGCCGCTAAGCGTTCCACGTCGGTCCCTGAGAATCACACATAACAAACGCCGTTGTTCCACCTAGTGCCCAACTGCCAAGTTAAGTCGCGCGGAGACTCAGGCGTTAACCGGTTAGCACAGCGAGATTGGGCGGGAATCCGACCAAGCTCGCGCCGCTAAGCGTTCCGCGTCCACAAGCCAACCGAGCCCCACGCAGGCCCGATTCCCGTCCCTTCGCACACGGAGGAGGGAGTCCTTGAGGCGCAGGCTCACCCACCACCACAGTCAAACATTTCCCACCCACTATCCGGAGGTCGTGATGACCGGTTCGTTTTGCTCGATCCGATTGGCATTGTTCGTTGGCATTGGAGCACTCCATTGGGTGCTATGCGGCTTGATGGTCATGTCCCACGCCCGCGCCGATGAAGCAAATTCCGCAACGTCCGACGAGAAGCCGCGGATTGTGTTCTTGGCCGGTAACCCCAGTCACGGATTTGGGTCGCACGAACATGCAGCCGGCTGTCGGATCTTGGCCCAATCGATCGAAACGAGTACCGACGGGGCAGTGACCTGCGAAGTCTACACGGGCGGTTGGCCTGAAAATGATACGGTCCTGGACGGTGCGAGTTCGATCGTCATGTACGCCGACGGCGGTGGCGGTCATCCGGCCTTGGGCCACTTGCCACGACTGAAAGAACTGATGGATCAAGGCGTGGGGTTCGTTTGTTTGCACTATGCGGTGGAAGTGCCAACCGATCGCGGTGGTCCAGAATTCCTAGAATGGTTAGGCGGATATTTTGAAACCCATTGGTCGGTCAACCCTCACTGGGAAGCGGACTTCCAATCGTTGCCCGATCATCCGGTTTCGCGCGGTGTTCGTCCATTCAAAGCCATGGACGAATGGTACTTTCACATGCGATTCCAACCACAGATGAAAGGTGTGACCCCGATCCTAACGGCCGTCCCGCCACTGGAGACCATTCGTCGACCCGACGGTCCCCATAGTGGCAACCCGGCGGTTCGCCAGGCAGTCTCGAATGGTGAGCCACAACATACGGCTTGGGTTTACGAACGCCCCAATGGTGGACGCTCGTTTGGTTTTACCGGCGGTCATTTCCATTGGAACTGGGGCCGCGAAGAAATTCTCAAAGTCGTCTCCAACGCCATCATTTGGACGTCGAAAGTTGAAGTCCCGCAGTCGGGCTTGCCCGTCGTTCGGCCCGGAGTCGAGCAATTGGAAGAGGGCCAAGATTACCCTCAACCAGGCGACTACAAACGCGAACAAATTCAACGCGAGTTCAAGATTCTTTCGCGCCCAATCCAACAACCCAAGGAACAAGCGCCCACCGGACCCGCGAGAAAATTGGCGCAGACCAAAGTGATCACCAAACAAACGCCTGGTCATGCGGAAGAGTTGAACGTGGATGTGACCGGAGTCGAAGAACTATTCTTGGTCGTCAACGATGCGGGCAATGGATTCTCGTGTGATTGGGCAGATTGGATCGAACCCACGTTGTCAGGGGCGGGTCAACCGGATTTGTCATTGACCGAACTCGAATGGACGACCGCCCAATCGGAGTGGGGGCAAGTTCGCCCTGGTCGTAATGTGGGTGGTGGCGCCCTGCGAGTCGATGGCACGGAGTTCGCCAATGGCATCGGCACCCATGCCAACAGCGTGATTGGCTACAAACTCCCAGCAGGCTACCAGTCACTAAAGGTCCGTTGTGCCTTGGACAACGGTGGCACCGATCAAGGTGGCGGCGACCAAAGCTCTGTCCAGTTCTCGATCTATGCCGACGCAATGCCGACCACCACCAGTGTCGCGGGTAGCCCGGACCGCGATCCGGCCAAAGCAGTTGGCGGACTGGAAGTTCATTCAGACGTCGCGGCCACACTTTCGGCTTGGGAACCGACCTTGTATTCGTTGACCAACTTGGACGTGGATCATCGCGGCCGAGTCTGGGTGTGCGAGGTCATGAACTATCGGGGACACAACGGCCGACGTCCGGAAGGCGATCGTATCTTGATCCTGGAAGACGAAAATGCCGACGGTGTCATGGACACCGCGAAAGTCTTTTTCCAAGGCCGCGATATCGATTCGGCGATGGGCATCTGCGTGTTAGGCAACCGCGTCATTGTCTCAGCCTCGCCCAATGTCTGGATCTTTACCGATGAAGATGGCGACGACATCCCAGAGCGGCAGGATCTATTATTTACCAAGACCGGTCAGGCTCAGCACGATCACTCGGCCCACAGCTTTTTGTTTGGGCCCGACGGAAAGTTGTATTGGAACTTCGGCAACACCGGCCATTCGGTGCATGATCGCGATGGCAACTTGGTGGTGGACATGGCTGGGAACACGGTCCAGGACCATGGGAAGCCCTATCGCCAAGGGATGGTGTTCCGTTGTGACTTGGACGGCAGCAATTTTGAAGTTCTCGGTCACAATTTCCGCAACAACTACGAAGTCACGATCGATTCGTTTGGCACTTTATGGCAATCCGACAACGACGACGATGGCAATCGGGGCGTGCGAATCAACTACGTGATGGAATACGGCAACTACGGATACACGGATGCGTTGACCGGCGCGGGATGGCAGACGCCGCGCGTCAACATGGAATCGACGGTTCCCGAACGGCACTGGCATTTGAACGATCCAGGTGTGGTTCCGACGATGTTGCTGACCGGTGCCGGTTCCCCGTCGGGGATCATGTTTTATGAAGGGGATTTGTTGCCAGAGGTTTTCCGCGATCAAATCATTCACTGCGATCCCGGCCCCAACGTGGTTCGCAGTTACCCGACCACCGTGCGAGGAGCCGGTTATCAAGCCACCATGGTCAACCTATTGGAAGGTGTCACCGATAAATGGTTCCGTCCGGCCGATGTTTGTGTGGCTCCTGATGGTAGTGTGTTTGTGACCGACTGGTACGATCCGGGAGTCGGTGGTCACGCGATGGGCGACTTGGATCGCGGGCGGTTGTATCGCGTGGCTCCACCGGGGGCAAAGTATTCCGTTCCCAAGTTTGATCTTTCAACACCAGCCGGAGCCGTCGCGGCACTGCGCAACCCCAACCTCAGCGTGCGGTACCTCGCGTGGGAGGCGATCCAGAAGTTTGGCGTCGAGGCAAAGGGCCCCTTGCAGCAGTTAGCGAAAGACCCGCGACCCCAAACTCGAGCCCGAGCGTTATGGGCTTGGGGCAAACTGCCCGGCGAAGCAACAGACGCTGTGACGGCAGCGGCCAATGATCAAGATGCCGACGTACGCTGCGTGGCGGTGCGATTGGCTCGGCAGATGAAGGTGCCTGCCAAGCACTACTTCGAAACACTGGCAAAGGATCCCGCGGACAGTGTCCGACGCGAACTAGCCATTTCGTTGCGTTTTGACCAGTCGGACGACATGCCGCGACGCTGGGCGGAGTTAGCGATCCAACACGACGATCAAGATCGTTGGTACTTGGAGGCCTTGGGGATCGGCGCTGAGTTGCGCTGGGATGACTGTTTCAAAGCTTACTTGGCGAGTATCCAAGGCAAGCAACGTCAAGCGTCGTTTGATTTGGTGTGGCGGGCCCGCACGGCGCTCGCTTTGCCGATGGTGATCGAACGCCTGACTTCGGTTAACGCGACATCGGATCATGTACTCCGATTGTTGCGTGCATTGGACTATTACTCGTCGGAAGATCGAACCAAGGTATTCACCACGGTCCTTGATCGCTTCGCCACGCAAGACGCGAAATCTCCGATCTTTGATATCGTTCTCATGCATGCCCTATCACAAGTACCAACAGCCCAACAATGGCTCGAGCAACATGCCGAGATGGACGCGGTCGTGCGCAAGAACTTGGCCCAGGCCGATCGAGAAAGCCAAGTTCAGTTCCTGCGTAAGCTGCCACTATCCGGCAGTGAACCACTGCTGATCCAATTGGCGACGCAAACAGACACCGCAGGCATCACGGCCGCAGAACTGTTGTTGCAGCGTTACCCCAGTGGTCAATGGCGCATGTGGTTGCAAGACGAACAGAATACGGCAGCGGTTGGACTGGCTTCGACGATTGCCGCGGCAAATCCTGGTTTGACTCAGCCATTTTTGGAAGCGATGTTGGCCGACGACACGTTGCCCGTCTCAGTCCGAGTTGAAGCGGCCAAGGGCTTGACTCGTAGTGACGCGGGTTCGTTGACGTTGTTGAAGTTGACTGACGCGGGGCAGCTGTATCCGGAAGCTCGGTTGAGTGTGGGTTCGCGATTGCGTGGCAGCAAGAACGAGGCGATCCGCCAGCGGGCCAATGAACTGTTCCCGGCTCAAAAAGGCCGCGCGGCGGAGCCATTGCCGTCGTTACCAGAATTGGTCTAGCGTCGTGGCAACGCCCAACAAGGCGAGATCATCTATCGGACGACGGGCACTTGTGCGAACTGTCATCAGGTTGGTAGCCAGGGCAAAAACGTCGGACCCGAGTTGAGCCAAATCGGGGACAAGTTAGCACGGGAGGCCTTGTATGTCTCGATCTTGGACCCATCGGCCGGGATAAGCCATAGCTACGAGAGTTACGCCGCGCTGCTGACTTCAGGGCAACAGGTCGTTGGGTTGTTGGTCAGTCAGACCGAACAAGAAGTAGTCCTCAAAGACGCGGAAGGCATCCAGCGTACGATTGCTCGTGACGACTTGGAAGAGTTCCAGCGTTTAGAAAAGAGCATCATGCCCGACAACCTGCACGAAGCCCTCTCCGCGGACGATTTGGTCAACTTGGTCGAGTATTTGACCACACTGAAGAAGTAGACGAAGTGGAGTGCCAAAAAAGTTCAAGGTGGCGAAGCCTGCCTAACTTCAGGGTTAACCACGTGAGCAGTGCCTGACCTCAAGGCAACAGGATCCAACAGATCTTTGGGGGTTAACCGCGTGAGCAGAGCTTGGGTTGGTCGGGTACCCGGCCAACTCAAACGACGCTCCGCGTGTCCGGCCGCAAGCAAAACCCACCACCTCGAACAACCCGCTCGACTGGGTCAAAAAGTAGGACGAGCGGCCCGATCATGCCGGGCGCGAATAATGGATTGAAGCTCAAACAAAAAACGAGAACTGGAAAATAACGCGTTTTGAATCGAGCGGGAACAATCGCGGCGATTGCTCGATTATTGGCGCGCCGCAGCCACTTCAAAGTCATCAATCCAAAGTCATACACACTTATCTCAACGCCGTCCATGAATCCGGAGATGACTCACGATCATGTCGGCAATAAAGCCACTGGGAATGCCAACCAGTAATCCTTCAACCACTGCTCCGATGCTCGCCACGGGCAGGAAACGAAGCAATGGCAGCAGGGAATCGCTATCCCCGCGTTCGTGGTAGATCAAAAACAACTGAGCAGCAAACTGAGTTAAAAAGAGTAGTAAGCCGAGCAATCCTCCGAGTACCGTTGAAACAAGGACCGTATTCAAGAGAACTCGCGACCGGACATGAGATCGTCGTTGGCTTCCAATCGCGATGTCAACCGAAGTTGCCATGAGCGAAACGAGACAAGTTGCAATTAATATTCCCCAAAACCAATTGCCTCGTACAGCCCAACCGGGCCAGAGCTGTTGTTGAAGGTGCCCGACACAGACGATCGGAATCGGCAGAAAAAACAAGAACGGAACTTGTCGGCGCAAATAGGCAATCATTGCAAGGATGATGCTACCGAGAACGAGCAGTGCCACACTTGGGAATCGGCTGTACATCCAAAATACGATCGCAAACGTGCATACGAACACGAGTAACTGCTGCATCGAGTATCGGAATGGATTCACAACTTGGCTAGTTCCTGGGAGTAGCAAATCGCACAAGGGCAACGTTGGCCACGTACCGAATATACGAAACTGCAAGGAGCTTGACAGCCCGTCCACCTCATTTGTCCACCAGAAGTCTTCGCAGTTTGGCTTGGCCCCAGGGTGCAACGGCTATTTCGGCAGTGAGATTTCCTTGGCGAGCCGCTTCTTCCCAAGCTAGTCCTTTTCCTTCCTGCACATAAAAAGCTTCGATGCCAAATTGTACCCGAGGTGAACCCCATCTCGTGGAATCACTGCGGCCAACCAAATAGTCTCCGGTCGTCGGACGAGTCGAGGACGCGGTCACGCCGCCCCAATGTCGACCGTCATCTTCCAGTTCGAGCGAAACATACACAGGAGCTCCACGTTCTAACGTACCTGTTGGTGTCATGTTGTGAATGTCGTAACGCAGGATCACGTAGTCCCCGCGAAAGAAATCGCGAGGATCCACGGGCTGGACCCGAAGCAGGATCGTTTTTCCAAACACCAACGGTGCCGACTCGATCGCAATCATCCCAACCAAGAATAAGAGCTGAAATCCCACAGCACTATAAAGGATCGGTCGAGTCCACTCGCGTGCCCACGAGAACAGGTTCGCGACCCAGACTGGCTCGGACCACGCGGAAGTCACCTCCTGCAAATCCATCGACTCGCGCCGTTTGAGTTGTGACCAAAACCGACCAACGACGACGATCGCGATCCCACACAAGGCAAAGACGCTCGCGGTCATCAACATTCCACCCCACATGTTGAACAAATCCGTATAACGAGCAATCGCCCAGATGAGGAAGTACAGCACCCCCGCTGCAAATGGCCGCAAGCGTTCCTCTCGAGCGCCTACTTGGATGAGATAGAGCGACAGGGCGATCATGGCAACATTGCCCAGCATCACGGCCACCACCGCTCCGCTCCAATCGTTGGCGAGCAACAGGTTCCACATCGCGAGCCCGATCATCAAACCCAGGACTCCGACCGGCACCATGGCTCTGCGGTTCGAGGCACGGTAACACAAACCAACTCCAGCCAATGTCAATAGTCCGAAAGCAATGCCTGGGACGACCAGTTGATAGAAATAGTCAAGTGGCGGCTGGTTCCAGTAGTGAGCACGACCAAGGTACTTCCAATACGGCCACGAACTCATGGGGATCAACGAACCGGCAGTCAGCAACGCGCCCCAGACACGATAGGGGGTTCCCAAGCGATTCCCAAATCGATGAGCTTCGGCAGCCAACATCAATAACGCACCGACACCACCAATCCAAAACAAAGATAGCGATGCCTGGCCAAACCGCCACACGACGGCTTGCAACACGACCCACCACACGAGCAAGGCCACATACAGCCCCACGGCCCAGGGAGAAGACTTACGGTAAGCCCACAGCAAACCGGGAGCCGCCAAAACCGGTAAGGCCCACGCGCCATTGGGCAGTAAACCTGCAGCCCACCACGGCCGCAAATGGGCGAACGACTGCATCTCCATCCCCGCCCACATGGCCATGAGCGCCACGAATAAGCAATGAAGCAGCAGGGAATCCAGCACCAAAGCAAATGCCAACACACCGACCGCCCACCAAAAGACTCCGTCCGGGTAATGCGCGTCCAAATGAAAGGCCTGACCAACCAGCCAAATCCCTGCTCCATAGAACAAGCACCCAAGAAAGAAACCAATCTCACTCGCAGTGGGCGACATACGTCGGATCCACAAGGCAGAGCCGTGTGTTGCAGAAATCACCGCCAGAACGACAGCCAACTTAGCCGCACGGGGGATTGCATCCCAATTGAAGCCAATCACCAACAAAGCCGCGAACCCAAACAGGCAAGCACCCAATGCGTACAGCGTGAAGGAAACCAGCGAACCTCGTCGAGCCTGTACGCTCTGTTCGTCCTCGTACAAAGCCAAGATGCCACCAGCTTGTTCGGGACCCAGCAAGCCCTGTTGCTGCCACGCCGGCAGCGCCTCGTTCAACCAACGCCTCACGGATTCGGGTAAGGTTTGCTTATTCATCGCTGCGCCTATTTGAAGCCAGTTGTTTCCCCATCCCCCAGTGCGAGCGATGGCAGGAAATCGCGACAAACGAATTTTAGCTTTTTTGGGTCCGCGAGTAGCCCACGAGCGAATTAAGGCTGCCGATGGTAGTGGATCGCTCCGCGATCCACTGCGAAAGTCGTGGGTCGCTCCGCGAACCTAGGTTGGATCGCGGAGCGATCCACTACAATGGCCGCTCACTCAGACGTCTCAAACGGTGCGTCAGTAGGCACGACAAGACGCCGGTCCCGGCCAGATTAACGGCGAACAAAACCATATAACTCGGCGTTTCAAGCATCGACTCCGCGAAGTGCCAGCGGGCCAGGCCAATATATCCTAACAACGAGAACAGTGTGGTGATCGCTACCAGTTCGACCCGGCGGAAAAAACAAGTCGTCACGATCAAGAGAAAGTAGAGCGAAAGCAACCAGACCAAATGGGTGCCTACTCCGGAACTTCCATTCCAATGAAGCGTGATCGTCAAAAAGATGGGATTGATGGCAGCCCAAACATAAGAAACGAATGATTTGCTTCGGAAGAGATTCTGCAACTTTTGCAAAGCCCAGACAACAAATGCCCAGCCCACCAGTATTTGCGAGTTACCTTGCAACAGTCGCAAGTTGTAGGTTCGCCCGTCGCCATTGTCGCCCCAAATCCAATAACTTCCCGCCAAAATCACCAGCAACACGATGGTCGCGGCCCAATGAGCAGCCAAGACGGGTTCGCGGATGGTCCAACGACGGAGGTGCCGGTACCAATCGTTTTTCGCGTGAATCGGTTCTCCAGCCAAAAACCGACCGAGGTCGGCCGACAACTCACTGGCGTTTCGGTATCGGTCCGGTGCATTTTTTTCCAAGCACTTGAGGCAAATTGCCTCCAAGTCCCGAGGGATTCGTGGGTTCCGTTTCCGCGGTGCCACGGGTTCTTCATGCAAAACTTGCAGGATGGTGTCCAGTTGTGTGGAACCCTCAAACGGAGGGCTTCCGGTCAATGTGGCATACAAAATCCCGCCAAGTGCATAGATATCTGCCGCTTCATTTGCTGGTCGCCCTGCTGCTTGTTCCGGCGGCATGTAGCTGGGCGTGCCCAGCACCACTCCCGACATCGTTAAGGCGCTCCTGGCCGCAACTCGCTTGGCCAATCCGAAGTCGGTGATCCGCGGTTGTTCGCGTTCATCCATCAAGACGTTGCCGGGCTTCAAGTCGCGATGGACAATCCCCTGGTCATGGGCCACTTGAATGGCGATGGCCAACTGCTGCACGACCATGGCCGCTTGCCGCGGCGGTAATGGTGCATCATGAATTTGCTCGGCCAGGCTTTTGCCATCCACAAAGGCCATGGAATAGTAGTGTCGACCTTGATGGCATCCAACATCGTATACGGGAACAATTCCGGCATGGTCCAGTCGCGCAGCCGCCTCGGCTTCCACATGAAACCGCTCAACCTCTTGTGATCCAGCGAATTCACCGGCTGAAATCATCTTGAGCGCAACGATTCGATTCAAGCTGTTTTGGCGAGCTTTGAACACCACGCCCATCCCGCCATGGGCAATTTTCTCCAGCAGATCGTAGTCACCAAACCGTCGCGGCAAGTTTAGGTCGTGAACCGAGTTCCAGAATCCGTCGAGCTCAAGAACTGGTGGTAAATTTTCATCGCTGATTCCGTCTAAGGAAAACAGCGGACGATTTTCCAAGAAGTCGGCTGCTTTGCCATTCGCCAACAACAAACGCTCGACTTGTTTCCGTAACGCGATTGATTCGCACTCTTCATCTAGAAACCGCTGACGATCCACCTCCGAATCGATTTCTGCGGCCGAGAAGAACAGTTGTTCGACGCGGCTATTTTTTGGGCGGCTGGCCATCTTGAATTGCTCCCAGCGGCTGTCGCAAGTTCACGACCAGCCTCATTAATTTTCGATTTCCGCAACGCGATGAATACCGTGACGCTGGACAATTCATGCTTACCGTTCGCGGGAGGTATGTTGCATGCAGCACGCCGCAATGCAAACCCGCTGGATGCGACAACCGTTTTGGGTCACTCGTCGGCTCGCGATCCAAAACTCCGCGACTTGCGGAACACACCAAACGGCTGTCTCGTGAACAGCTAGACTTCATGCGTCTTGTTGCTCAGACAATTGCGAATATAGCCACGCTTTCCCTAACAACCAATGACGGTTCACTGTGCGAGTGGAAACATCCATGACCTCGGAAGTTTGTTCGATCGACAGGCCGGCAAAAAATCGGAGGTTGACGACTTGAGCGGCAACAGGGTGTTCCGTCGCCAACTGGTCCAAAGATTTGTCTAGGGCCAGCAAGAACTCGGAGTCGTTCGAGTCCGTCAACTCGACTTTGTCGAAGTCGATCTTTTGCCATTCACCGCCGCGTCGCAGGCTCTTCTTTTTCCGTGCATTTTCGATCAAGATTCGCCGCATCGCATTGGCGGCGGCGGCAAAGAAATGGCCTTGGCTATTCCACGCTTGCGGATTCTTTACATCGACCAGGCGCAGAAAGGCTTCGTGAACCAACGCAGTGGGTTGTAGCGTTTGCCCCGCCGGTTCGGCGGCCAACTTGGCTTTGGCCAATCGGCGCAGTTCCTCGTAGACCATCGGCAACAACCGGTCCGACGCTCCCTGCTCACCTTGCTGGATCGCCTGCAGAATCTGTGTAACGTCGCTCATGGCTGGCAGTATACATGGGATAGCTTCGAAAATCGACTCACGGACGCAACGGGCAAAGCGCCACCTGAAGCGGACCAGGGGCACGACCAACAGGTCCGCGTTTCGACTCAAGTCATGTGGCCGTCGGGCCAAAACACTTGGCTCAGGCAGAATTTGATCACCTCCATTTTTCGCCGAATCGATCGTTCCGAAAGATTCAGGCGTTCGGCAATTTCGTGATGCTCGAAGCCCTCCATTCGCAACCTCAAGACGTCCCGCTCCTGCGGTTCAAGGCGATTGGCGACTGTTTGCAGCGACTCTTCAAAGGCGATCGCTTCACTTGGTCCCGGCTCGGGTGAAGCAATGATAAAAGACGCGGTCTCCGACAACTCGTCCGCCACGGAACGGGATTGCGTCGTAAAGTGACGCACTTTGTTGCTGATTTTTCTTTTGGTAACCGTTACCAATAGTCGCCAAAATTCGGCATCATCGTCAAATCGAAACGTTCCTTCCTTAAACCGTCGAAAAACCGACCGACAGACCGTTGCAGCGACATCGTCTGACCCGAATTTCGCTTGCACTCGCGTCGAGATGCGGTGCTCTGCTAGTCGAATCAACTTTGGCAAATAAGTCTCAAAGAGCCGATTAAGTTCTTCATCGGAGAGTGTGTCCGAATTCTTGAAACGGTCCATTTGGGACATGGGTCGAAGTCCTCGGGGTTGAGAGTGAGTTTACTTCGCATTCCATCGTAAATCAACGGATCGGCATCTAAAAGCAGCTATCCGAGTCGGCTCAACTCAACCGCCAATTTCGCCGTCGGTTGGCCCCGTGGCGATAAAAATGTAGGATTCTTTGACCGGTCGCTGATGCAAAACGTGATTACCATGCAGGGTTCCTTAGCCAGGACTCTGGGTCGATGCGTTATGGGGTCGTGGAAAAGCATCTGTCGTGGAGGCCAATCGTGAAGGTTTTTTGGTGAACGACTACGGAATAAGTGGCTTGTTGAGCCTAGACAAGATTTGTAGTGAGTACGAGGCGACTTGGAGTCCAAACCATTCGTTGGCTGATTTTCGGAACTTCCTCCTGGCGAACTCACGTCCGGGTTCGCCGGAATTCATCGAATTGTTCCGCGAATTGGCTCAAATCGATATTGAACGACGTTGGAGACAATTCGCGGATTCCGTAAATCAATATGGATTGGCTCGAACATGCCTACCTTCCGTTGCGATCCGCGAAATGCCGCGATACCACCAATACCTGGAGTTGATGCACTTAGGCAATGTGGAACGGATCGCGGACTCGATTGCGAAGTCCACGGACTTACTGGCCAAGTGCGAACTTCGCGCTCGATGCCAATTTGGAGATGTACCCCACCCAGCTGAATATGGGCTTGCCGCGGAAACCATGAACTTAGATAAGTTCTTGCCGATTGTGTCGATCGATAGCGTGCGTGGCAACCTGTGTGAGACGCGATTTTTCAGCCCGTTGGAGGTTGGCCGGCAAGGTATCCACGAACCGGACTCGGAGCGACTATACTGGAACGGTAACAAGTTAAAACTCATTTGCTCGACTCTCAACGACAAGTCCATCAGTCGGCAGCAACTGACTATTCGCATTATTGCTGGCAGGCAGATCCAACTCGAAAACCTCAGCCAAAATCGCGGGTTTCTTGTCGGCCGCGAGACCCAAGTTGCACCGCAATCGGCGGTCGCACTGCAATTGCCCGTGAGCGTGGATCTTGATTCGTTGACGGTCCGATTTCGACGTCCGATGTACGAGTAAAAGCCCACAGCAACTCAACCGCATTGGCCTAACTTCGTTGCGCGCGAAACTTCGCGGTGTGCGCGAAACCCGCCTTCACTTCCGAAGGCGATCAAAAAATCAATTCCAAGATTTTCTGTCCGGTTTTTGTTCTGCTTCGTCATTAATGGTTTGCGGGGAACGCCTTCCATGGTTGCCAATTGGTCCTGGGCGAACTCAAAACGTCAAATCGAGACAGTTATGAACTCCGATAACCGACTGATAAATACCGGCATCTACTTTTCGCGTGAAGAGCTGCCCTTGCGATTGAAGGGGAAGAACGTGGTCATCACAGGAGCGAGCGGGGGCATTGGGTATTGGCTCAGCAAACAGTGCTTGGAACAGGGTGCGACGGTTGGCGGCTGTTACTACAAATCAATCGATCGTTTGTTACCGCTCCGCGCGGAATATCCGGGAACCTTTGAAGCCTTGAAATTTGACGTTGGCTCGGAAACTTCGGTGCGTCGAGGACTAGGTAGTTATTTGGATCGGGTAGCAAGCTGCGATATCTTGTTTCACTGTGCTGGCATGGGCGGTAGGCCGCAGTATTTGATTCACGGGGATCCATCGGTCGCGAGACAAGTTATCAAAGTCAATTTGCTCGGGTGCATCCTTGTCGCACAAATCGTCTTAAAGATGATGGTGCGCCAAAGATCAGGGACAATCGTCAACATTGGATCTATTGCTTCCAGTTCACCGACGCCTGGTGTTTCGGCGTATGCGGCAGCCAAAGGCGGTATCGAATCGTTAACTCGTTCGGTCGCCGTGGAATATGGCAGGCGAGGAATTCGCGCCTACTGTTTGCGACTTGGTCCGGTAAATACTGGAATGATCGAGTCGCTGCCCGTCGACGCCAAAATTGAATTAGCGCGCCGGATGCCGGACGGGCAGCTCTTGGAACCGAACTCCGTCGCCACTCAAATCTTAGAGAGTCTTCATGGGCATTTCCCTGGCGTGCCCAACGGCGAGACGATTGATTTTGGCGGCGGCTATCTTCAAGACGTTGTCGGAGCAGTCGGATCTACTAGCCTTTAAGAAAGACAGAAACATGTACCGCGTTGTAAAACTGACAAATGGACAGCACCGTTCGGACGGGTGTTTGCTCAAGGAAATGCAAAACCTCATTACACCCAGTTATACAGATAGTTGCGACCCGCTGGCGAAGGAAGTTCAATTCTGCGATACGTGTTTCCTGGCCTATGACGACGAGACGCTGGTTGGTTTCTTCATGACTCGGCACTATGTCATTCAGCGGTCGGGGCAGACTTTTTTGACGGTCTATCTGGGTTTGAGCGCGATTGCGCAACACTTGAAAGGCACGGTGGCCGTTCGTCTATTGTATGGAGCCTGTCTCGCAGACCTAGCCCAAGTCGATACTTCATCATTCGACGGTAGTTTTTTGTGGGGAACGACAGCAAATCCCACGGTCTTCGTTGCTGCAAGTCGCTATCTGCACGGGATTCAACCAAACTCCGACGGCACCTTTGGGGAGTCGAACCTATTTGCTTTGGAGCTACTCAAGGAAGAATTCTCCGCATGGGGCTGGCAAACGAAGTCGTCGCCCCAACACCCCTATGTTCTCGGTGGCGTTGCCACTGCCCGGTACAGCTTCGAAGAACGCCAGCGAATGTCGAAGTTCTCAAGACGATTCACCCTGTTTGAAGATCTTGGAATTGACGAATCCAATGGCGATCGTTTGATCTTTGTCGCGCAGTTTCCCAACCCCTCTCACCAGGTAGCTTTCGAAGGCGAAGCGATTCCCGAAACAAGGAGCCTTGTGCAATGAATTTTTGGGACGTGAATTGGAGTGACTATGCAACGGCCTACGACTTGATGGCGACGCACAACCCTGCCTATCAAGAAATTCGCGAACGGGCTCTGCTGGAGTTTGGCAGACATTCTTTTCGAGAAGGCGATCGGATCGCCGACATCGGCGGCGGGACTGGAAATTTCTCGATCGCAATCGCTGAACTCTGTCGACAATGTGAGGTTATACACGTTGAACCTGATCCAACCATGGCCTCGGCTGCCGAATCAAAGGCCAACAAGATGGGCTTGTCGAATTGGAGCTTGGTACGGTCGTCGGCCGAATCATGGATCCGGGAAGCACCGTCTCTGGCCGGGGTGATCACCGTGCATTCTCTCTACACCATGCCCAATCCTCAGCATACGATCCAACAGATCTCCAACAAGCTGTTGCCGGGAGGTCTGTGGTTCATCTGCGACTTGGGCCGAAAAATGCGCATTCTCGACTGGGCAGCCTATCTATGGAGGGCCAATGCCAAGCGTTACGGGATTCTTCGGACGCTAAAGATGTTCTCACGTGGTTACCCCGTTCTCACTGCGAATCGGGCGATCTCAAAAATGCAACGTTGTGGAACTTTCTGGCGGCACCAATCCGAAGAATTTTCTACGGTCTTGCTCGATTCCGGGTTGTCGATTGTACACCAAGAGGTGGCCTATCGAGGCTATAGCGACTTGGCCGTTTGTTTGCGATCAACCTAGCGAAGATGAGGTAGGTGTGACGAGTGCAATGGGTACAACAAATGGCACGATTCAGATTTCCCGTGCCGCGTTGAGTCATAACTACCGCCTAGCGCAGCGGCTTGCGGGAAACTGTGAAATCATCGTCGTTGTGAAATCAAACGGATACGGCGTAGGTGCGGAAGCCCTTGCGAAACATCTTTCCACTGAAGGGGCCAGGAACTGGGCGGTCAGCAACGTTGCCGAAGCGATGGAACTACGTCGAACCGGGATCGAAGGAGAGATCCTTTTGCTGGGTCATTTGGAAGCGGACGATTCCTGGTTTGAGCTGATTCACCAAAACGACTGTTGCCTCAGTGTCAGCTGCTTGGAAGAAGCCTTGTTGGCTCGGGACTGGACCAGGCGTTCCAATCGAACCTTGAGAGTTCACCTGCAGATGGAAATTGGAATGAAACGTCTTGGAATCGCAATGGAACAGGTGGACAAGGTTGCTTCCGCTATTCGCGGACACCGTCTCCTGCAAATTGAAGGAGCCTACGGACATCCACCTTCGTCTCATTTCGATGGACTGCTCTCGGAGCACCGTCGCTTCGGGTCAGCATTGCAGAAAGTGAAGCAGTACCACCCGTTGGTCACTTCGCATTTCGCGAGTTCCGCAGCGCTGGCCTGTGGCGTTGGCCTCGATTCGCACCAATATGTTCGACTTGGAATCTCGTTATTAGGTGGACTCTCGAGTCGCTCCAAGTCCGAAGGGCATCGGCACGCAACCACGGATTCTGTCGTCGGCGGCGACGAATCACATAACAAACTGCTCTGTAATTGGAGATCCGTTGTCAGGATGGTGAGCAGAGTCGTCCAAATCCAGCGAATCCGCCCAGGTGAATCTGTAAGTTATGGCGGAGACTTCTGCGCGAGACGCTCGACGGTGGTTGCCGTGGTTCCTGTGGGTTACGCGGACGGGATTCCCACCGGCCTTTCCAATCAGCTTATCGTCAACGTCCGAAACACTGCCGTCAAACAAATTGGAAGAATCACCATGAACTACCTGATGCTGGATGTCACCGACATGGACGGGTTGCAGGTTGGAGAGTTGGTGAGTATCGGCGATTCCGTCCAATCATTTCGCGAGTTGGCGACGATGGCCGGACATTTACCGCATGAATTGTTGGCGCGCCTTTCTCCCCGGGCGCCCCGCTGTTTGGTGTAAACCTTCAAGAGAATATTTGGTTGAGCAAAACAATGAGTAAGATCCTGCGTAACTGTGAAAATTCAACCCGATTGACGCGTCGCAAAACGATGCTTCGATTTTTATTGATGCTTGGCATGCATCTCGGAGCACTGTTCGCACCATTCTGTTTCGATTGGTCAGTGATTCCCGTCACGGCGATGCTATTTCTAATTTCCGGAATTGGAATCAGCGTGGGCTACCATCGCTTACTGACCCATCGCGCATTTAAAACCACCCCGCTCTTGGAAAAGATTTTTGCAACCATGGGGGCCGTCGCATTTCAGGGTGGACCGCTAGAGTGGGTAGCGCTCCATCGAGTTCATCACAAGTTTAGTGACACACACGAAGATCCTCATACCCCAACCAAAGGCTTTTGGTATGGCTACATCACCTGGCTGCTCGATTGTGATGATCGGGTGCAAGATCCGACGCAACGAGACCGTTATATTCCTGATCTAATTGCCGTCCCCTACTATCAGTTCCTTGATCGGCACCCGTACAGTGTTGAGATATTCCTCGCTGCAACATTGTTTATTGTCGGCGAAAGTGTGGCTTCAGGACTCGGAGGGGCTTGGTTGGTGTACGGGATCTTTTTCAGGTTTGTACTGATGCAACACGTCACCTGGATGGTCAATGCAGTCACCCATCGATTTGGATATCAGAATTTCGAGACTCGGGACAACTCCAAAAACTGCTGGTGGTTAGCGTTACTTTCTTTCGGAGAAGGCTGGCACAACAATCATCACGCAAAACCTACCTCTGCGAATTTCGGCTCACGCCTGCTCGAGCTTGATTTCGGATTCTGGGTCATCAAAGGCCTCGAGAAGTTGAAGCTGATTTGGGAGGTAAAAAACGGCTTTTCAGACAAAGATGCTACGGCCGGGACACGAGCCACCACGCCCGTGTGATTTTGGCGGACTGGGTCGTGGTCTCAACCTGAATTGGATCAGAATCGTGGCCATTTGTAGTCGACTTGGGATTTGTTCTTTTTTCGTGGCCGCGTTCGGTCGTTGTCCGGTATTTAATTGTTGCGAGCAGTCGATTCGATTTCAGTCCCGATTAATGAGAGAGGGTCTTAAGGTGAATCCGTTGCTTAGCGAGTCATCTTGATTCTCGCCAAACGCTGCTATAGGTTTGTTTCCTCATGAGTGATAACTTGCGAAGCTATTGACAACAGACGGCCCAAGTGCAAAGACCCAAACGATCAAACAGGGTGGGACATGACAATAGAAGACGAACTGCGACCTGGTGCGAGCAGTTCCGAGTCCATGCGGGACCAACCACTGCCGACTCAGTCGAGCGAAGAAGGCGTTGATGAACATGCCACCATCGCCTTTGACCCGCGACCGGTGACGCAGGAAAAGCGTGACTCATTTGCATCCGGAACTTACCTGGCGAATTCCGGGGGTGATGACAAGAAACGAGGCCGTTACCGACTGGACCGAGTTTTGGGCGAAGGAACCTTTGGTCGCGTTTTTCTGGGCTACGACGAGGAGCTTCAGCGGGAAGTGGCCATTAAAGTTCCTGCGAAAGAACGCTTCGAACGACCGTCCGATGCGGAAACGTTTTTGGCCGAAGCACGAATCGTTGCCCGATTGGATCATCCGCATATCGTTCCCGTTTACGACATGGGGCGAGCCGATGACGGCTCGGTTTATGTGGTTTCTCGCTACGTGGCCGGCACCACACTCGAAGGATTGCTCCAGAACGCAAGACTGAACCACCTCGACAGCGTGGCCTTGGTGGCGACAATCGCGATGGCCTTGCATTACGCCCACGAACGACGTTTGATCCACCGCGACGTCAAACCCGCCAACATCTTGATTGACGCGGCGACGGGCACTCCCTTTTTGGCCGACTTTGGGCTGGCGGTGCGTGAAGACGACTACTTGAGGCACACCGATTTTGCTGGCTCTCCCTCGTACATGAGTCCGGAACAAGCGTGTGGCGAAGGGCACCGCCTGGAGGGTCGCAGTGACTTGTTTTCATTGGGCGCGATCTTCTACGAACTTCTGACTGGAAAGCGACCGTTCTCCGGAAGCTCGATGCGACATACCTTGCAGCAGGTCATTGGCGAGGCACCGATTCTTCCGCGTGTTTTGGACCACTCGATTCCTGAAGAACTGGAGCGTATCTGCCTAAAAGCCTTGTCCAAGCGGGCCCGTGATCGCTACCCGACCGGAGCGGCTTTCGCCGAAGACTTGCAAGAATGGCTTAAAACGGGAACAGCCACAAAACTCGGCGATCGAGTGGAGAAGATCACGCCTCGCGGCCTGCGTTCATTCGGCGCCGCCGATGCTAGTTTTTTTCTCGACCTATTGCCTGGTCAACGCGATCGCGAGGGATTGCCCGAGAGCGTTGCATTCTGGAAACATCGAATCGAATCTCGCGACCCCGAGCAAACTTTTTCCGTCGGGTTGCTTTACGGCCCCAGCGGTTGCGGAAAATCGTCGTTGGTCAAAGCAGGCTTGATTCCCAATCTCTCGCCAGAAGTTATCGCGATCCATGTCGACGCTACGACTGAAGAAATGGAAATCCGTCTCGTTAAGCAATTGCGCAAGCGCCTTCCGGCGGTGACCGACGTCGTCGATTTAGTGGAAATCATGGAACGAATTCGCCGCAGCGACTGGCCCAAGGTGGTCTTGCTTATTGATCAGTTTGAGCAATGGCTACACACACATCGAGTTGAACCGGGTGGCGAATGGTATCGAGCCCTGCGGCAATGCGACGGTGAACGGCTGCAAATAATCTTGATAATCCGCGACGATTTCTATTTGGCGGCGGCTCGCTTGATGCAAGAAATCGAGGTCCCGATCGTGACCGATCAGAACTTTCGATTGGTCGATCTATTCGACATGGAACATGCTCAAAGCGTGTTACTTCGACTGGGGCAGGCCTACGGCAAACTGCCGATCAACGTTAGCGACGTCTCCATCCAACAGACCAGCTTTCTACGACAAGTGGTCGAAGGTTTATCAGAAGATGGGAAAGTTGTCCCCGTGCGATTGGCCTTGTTGGTTGAGATGATCAAGGCCCGCGACTGGGCGCCTTCGACACTAACGGTGATCGGTGGCCTGAAAGGAATTGGAGTTAGTTTCCTGGAAGAAACGTTTGCCTCGAATCGGGCTGATGTGCGGTATCGTCAACACTTCAAGGCAGTACGTGGCATCCTCAACGCGCTGTTGCCGGAGACGAGTTCCAACATTAAAGGCGTCGTTCGCACGGAAGTCGAATTGCTGGATGTATCCGGATATCGACAACAGCCTAAGAAGTTTCAGGAAGTGCTCAGAATTCTCGACGCCGAACTCCGGCTGGTCACACCCACGGACGTTGCTGGAATTTTTCCGAGTGAAGTGGAAAGCGTCGCCGCCGAAGAGGAGCCAGCTGCAAATTTCCCCCGGGACAACTCGCATTACCAACTGACGCATGATTTTCTGGTTCCGACTGTGCGTGAGTGGTTGACGCGGAAGCAACGTGAAACGGCCAATGGTCGCGCGGAATTGAAACTGGTCGAACGAACGATGAACTGGGCAGCCCTACAAGAGAACAAGCAGCTACCGACGTTTTGGGAATGGCTTTCTATTCGCTATTTTACGGATCCAGCAAAGTGGCGATCTTCCGAACGGCAATTGATGATGACGGCGGATCGTTACCACACCCTTAGAGCGAGCGTCGTGAGCGCCACCGGTGTTTTGCTCATGGTCGGATTCTTCGGTCTGCGAACATGGCTGGAATCACGGCAAATGGAACGCGATGCATCCAGTTTGTTGAGTGCCATAGAGACGGCCTCTTCTGCCAAATTACCGGAGTTGCTCGCGATGCCCGAGGCCATGCGAGTGATTGCGAAACCAAAACTGGAAGCAGCCCTCGCACGACACGACTTGCAATCGACCGAGCGACTCCATCTGAGTTTGGCCTTGCTGTCCGATGACCCAACCCAGTTGGAATACTTGAAAAAGCGTCTGTTGAATGCAGAAGCCAATCAAGTTCCACTATTGGTTAATCAGCTACTTCCGTTCGGCGAATCGATCAAGTCACCGTTATGGGCGGCTGCGGAAAGCGGCGACTCGGAATCGCTACTACGTGCCGCCTGCGCCTTGGCAAAAATGGATCCGTACAGCGACCGCTGGTCAGGCATCTCTGCCCGCATCGCTGAACATCTGGTGCGCGAAAATCCGCTGCGTTTGGCGGTGTGGGTCGAGGAATTACGTCCAGTGGCCAATTCTCTTAATCCGAGTCTACAAGTGATCTACACATCGGCTCCCAGTTCTCGTTCACAGACTGAAATTGATCTCGCCACCGATATTTTGGAATCGTATGCCAAAGATGACTTGGCATTGTTGCATGAACTTGTATTAACGGGTGAATCGCATCAATTCCGGAAGATATTTTCGAGTTATCAACGCGTCTCTCAACAGGCCAAGGAAGCCTTGCGCTCCGAATTGGCTCGCCCCGTCCCGATGCGGGAGTCGCTATTGGAATCCGAGGAGCGAACACGGTCGCGAGTGGCCGCCATGGCTCGGCAAGCCAATGCTGCCGTGGCCTTGTTGAGGTTGCAAGATCGAGAGCCCATTTACAAATTCTTGACCGTTGATCGAAACCCTGAAGCCCTGTCGCAATTTGTGTATCGTATTCGCGGGCGGGATGTCAGTCCGCTGTTGCTCATCGAGTGTTTGCAAGAATTAAAAAGCAAGACGATTCCAAACGATGCGCAGGAAAGACAGCGCCATTTTCTTCGACTACACGCTTTCGTATTGGGCTTAGGAGAGTATTCCTTTGATCAACTTCCTGCCTCATCTCGCGAGTCCTTGGCGACCGAATTGGCGGAAATGTATGCCACGCATCCCAGTCGCGCTGTCCATAGTTCCTTAGGTTGGTTGCTCCGGCGATGGGGACAGAACCAAGCCGTGCGCAAAGTCGACGAAACACCGCTCGACTATGATCCAAGCGGTATTCGCGAGTGGTATGTTCTGAGAATCGCCCCCGAGCGAATTGGGAACCGCAACAATCGAAGTAGTCAAGCGCCAGGTCTAACTCAAATGCCGTTCGCTTGGGCCCCACCACTCTATCTTACGATGATCGTATTCCCCGGCGGCGAATTCGAAATGGGAAGCCAAGTAGGTGCTCCCGACCCACGGTATATTCAGCGTGCCAAGGTTGACGGCCCGATTGCGGTCAGTGATCGCGAGTTGACTTGGCGACAATTCGGTTCGATCGATCAAGATCGCCGACGAAAGGCGTGGAGTGTTCAATTTCAGGAAGAATTGGGCGGCCGACAGCTTTTGCCAGACGAACCGGCTTTTGGCGTTAGCTGGTTCGATGCGGTCAACTATTGTCGCTGGTTGACAACGGCCAGCGGGCTTGATGAGTCTTTACAGAGTTACGAAAAAATTGAGTTGCCTGAGGGTGCTGAAGTCGAAACAGGTTGGATCAATCTGCCAGATGATACCGAATGGCCGCGGCGTGTCGACAAACCGGGTTTTCGCTTGCCCACCGAGGTGGAATGGGAATACTTCGCGCGGGCTGGCACAAATACGACGTTTAGTTTTGGCGATGACCAACAATTGGCTTCCGAGTATTGCTGGCATGAAGGCAATTCTAACGGTTGGACTCAGCGGACTCGGCAACTAAGACCGAGTATCGGTGGATTGTTCGATATTCACGGCAACGTTTGGGAATGGACCGATAGCTGGTACGAAAAAGGCATGTCTCGTGTCTACCGTGGCGGTGGATGGGAACAACGGACGCGGTTCTCTTGTTCGGGGCAATCCAGTTTCGGTCCGCCAACCGGCCGAAACGCGGGTGACGGGTTTCGGATCGTTCAAACGCCCGCGGCTCGACAGTTGCGATTGTAAGTTGGTAGCCTGAGCTGCGGCATTGGATAGGCTAGTGCGCGCCGACTGGACGGACTCGCCGCGAGAACAATAGCAATTTGCGCTGATCCGGTCCTTGCTTTTTTGACTTCGGCACTGGTACGCGTGGAGTTTCGCAGTTAACAGAATCCCGGACATGATTTTGGTGCGGTCCCTTTCGTTGGGTCGGGTCGTTGGAAGGAATCTGTACATCAGCCTACTGAAGTGCTGCGGCAGCTACGAAAGCAAAAGTCTATTTTGGATTCCGTGTGGCAATGAGACAGAGTACGTACAGGGCAATCGGACCGCTCGAAAATTGGTGAATTGTCCCGCATGTGAAATTGGGCAACTGCAATGATTACTTATTGCTGGCTAGGTTGAGCCTATTTGTCCAATTCCGACTTCTTGGGGAGTCCGGGGGCACTAAGCGCAACACGAAATCCTCCGGAGGTCCTGCCACCGCTTCGGAAAGTCGATCCGCAAGAGTCCGCGAAAGAGTTCGAATTGCCGCCCCGCTGCACGTGGACGACGCCTTCGCTGGGCCCAACGGGGTCGGTAACGGTGCTCTTGGGGTACTCACCGTACCAGTCGCTGCACCACTCGTCTACATTGCCGAGCATGTCATATAGTCCCCACGCGTTCGGCTTTTTGCTACCGACTCGGTGCGTTCGAAAACTACTGTTTCGGTTGTACCAAGCGTAATCGCCAAGCGACGTTTCGCTCTTTCCAACACTGGACTTGTTTCTAGCTCTGCACGCGTACTCCCATTCCGCTTCCGTCGGCAAGCGATACACTCGCCCGGCTTTTTTCTCCTCAGGAAGTTCCGACAGCCGTTGACAAAACTCGACAGCTTCTTCCCACGTAACGTTCTCCACCGGCAGATGGGAGGAGTCGACCTTTTTGGTTACTTTGCCAGTTAAAGGATGGAATTCGGCAATTCGATCACCTTGAAAATAACTGGGATTTTTGCCCATCACTCTTTTGAATTGGGCCTGCCTCACTTCGTAAACGCCAAGGTAGTAGTCCTGGCTAATGGTCACCTTGTGCCCAGTTCCCTCACCCATCAGATGCAAAATCGGAGAGAGGGGAAGCAACGAACGAGCCAACGTACGACGAACCTCCTCATTCTTGCTGGCTCCCATCTGAAACGTTCCCTTGTCGATCAACAACAGCTTCATTCCAATGCTGTTGGTTATGAACTTATCCGGTTGGGCTGGGGTGTTTGTCTGAGGCGAAGTCAAGCCATCGAGGTAAGCGACGTCCGCCAGCGACAATCGAGACTTTGGTACGAGCCGAGTTTCTCCATTTTCCAGTCGCAATTCCACTTCATCTTTGTGGAGTTTGACCAAAGTTGCCCGAGTCTTGTGTTTGCCCGTAACATCATTCCATTCACGTAAAACATCTTGGGCAATCGCCAAATCGAAGCAAAACAGAATGCCAACGAGTAGTATTGATAATATTTTCACGTCTGTTCCTCAATTGCAAACAGTCAGGAACGTCATTCGCTTTTGCCTCGCCAGGTTCTGCCACTAATGAATATCTGCGACTTGATATTCAACACAGCTACCAGAATTCCTGACATTGACAAGGCACCAGTGTAACCGATTTCTGAGTGTGTGGCTATTTTAAAAACGGCGGGGCTGTCGATTGGTTAATGAGACTTCACGAACGCTGCCAAGCGAGATTTTCAAGTCTTCACTTTTTGTGAGACGACCGCGACGCCCAACACCGCGAAAGGTCTTAGGAAATAGTACTGATTTTGTTTGTCCATCCTGCACCCCTTCTCGTGATTACTAAAACGTCAGCGGGGCACTTGCGACCGAGAAGAAAGCGACCGAGAAATAGAACGTCTTTTTTTTGACGCAATTTCTCGACCGTTTTCGCACTGGTGGTAGCCAACGAACGGTTGCTCGGTTTCGAGCTACCTTTGGGCCCTATCGAATGCCTGATTTAGCAAGCCGGCGCAAATGCAAGCATGAAATATGGTTCAGGCCAATTTCGAGTTTTTCCAGTCAATCTTAGGAGTATTCTATGCAACGCAAACAATGGTTTCGTTTCTTCGCTTTCCTATTGTTCACGTATTCAGTGGTGGCAAACGGTCAGGCTCAAGTCGATACGACTCAGGTCTACACCTTCGGAGATAGTTTGACCGACAATGAATACTTGTACTTGCTCTTCGGTACGCCGCCGGAGATTTATGGGGCAGACCCCATGCAATTGGCCTTCGAAAAAGCAGCTGCCCCGGGCGATCAACTAACCAACTTCGCAGTACTTGGTTCTCGAGCAAATGAAATACTTGGGCAGGTCAAGGAATACCACTATCGAAGCGCGAAAGGGAAAATCCCATCCGCGACCTTAGTCAGCCTTCAAGGAGGCGGAAATGATCTGATCGATTTGCAGAATAGTTCAGCGAACCTGTTCCTGTTGGCTTCGGCCGCCCCTGGTGAAAGCGCAGCGGCCGACAAGATTATCAATGATGCCAAACGGAATCTGTTGGCAAGCATTCAACTTCTTCAACGACGCGGCCGGCCACAAATCGTGTTGTGGACGGTACCCGATGTCAGCCTCTCGCCCTACGTCCTATCGCTCGGATTCACTACCGAGCAACTAGACAACATTCGGGCCCATAACGCAAGGCTAAACCGATCGATCCGTGACCTTGGCCGCCGAAGCAACATCGCCATTCTCGATATATCCAAGTTGCAACGGGCGTTGACGTTGACTCCGCCAACGATCCAGGGCGTTGTGATCCAGCCAACCCCGGCGTTCGGATTTGCCACAGCCCAGCTTGCTGACCCGATCCATCCAACGGCCGTCATGAATGGTCTGGTCGCCAACGAACTGATCTTTGAAATGAATTGGGAGTTCTGCGACAACGTGCCGTACTACAATGAGTTGGAATTGGCCGAAATGGCCGGTTTGCTGCCCTAATTTAGGTTCAGGTCTACCCGATGAAGAATTGTCCAAGTCTCGGTGGTTGACGCTGTCGAGTCTTGGAACGTTCTGCTAAAACTATTTGGATGCGCTTCCAAACATGCGACGAGGACATCGATGACACCAATAGAGCCACGAAGGGAGCCATCTGAGACGTTTCGTGTGAAGTGCCCGACATGCACAAAGAAGATCCGGGCACAAAAATCGATGCGCGGACGCATCGCGAAGTGTCCACGATGCGAGGCCGAATTCCTACTCCCGACCCGATCGGAAGCCAAACCTCCCGAGCAAGCAATGATTGCCCCGACCTCGGTGACCCCGACCTCGGTGACCAGGAACGGTGCAACCCGCGGCTCACCTTCCAAGCAATCCGCAGAAATTCCTCGCAGCGTATTGCTTGTTGCTTGGACATTGGTGGGATTGTTTGCCGTTGCCAGTTTCCTTTTCTGTCTCTGGTACCTTCGAGAGCAAAACGAGGCGACGGTTGAGGCAGCCGATCTTCGGGTTTCGCAAGCCATTGCGGATGCCAAGCAGTGGTTAGCTGGCGAGGATGACTTGGCCAAGTGGAAAGTTGTCGAAGCCGACTTGGTCGTTGCCCTGTCCGACGACCTTGTGTCGAACAAGCAGGAAGTGCAAACAATACTCGAATTGGTTGGACAACACGCCCATGCGCGGCAGATTTGGCACGATGCGCGACAATTGGTGCAACAAGGCCGCGGCCACGAAGCCGCGGCTCTATTAAGAAAGTATGTCTTGCTCGCCCGAGCCGAGCACCTTGTCGAAGCGCAGTGGATGCTTGATGAACTGGAAACTGCGAACTCCGACTCCGAGGCAATGGCGACTTTGCTCGCGCTGGATGAAGCGAGTTTCTTGGAGCTGGAAAAAACTGGCATCGTCGACGATCCCCGCGTGACTCGACCGGAACTGAAAGACATTCTCAACGCTACCATTCAGCGAATGTTGCCCTTGGCCAAAGTGAAACGGGCGAAACCGGAACCACCAGAGCTACCAAAGATATTACCTAAAGAGTTGATTACAAATAGTATCGGGATGGACTTCGTGTTGATTCCCCACGGGACGTTCACCATGGGGTCACCGGCACAGGAGGAAGGACGTTCCGATGATGAAACCCAGCATGAGGTAACAATTAGTGAGGATTATTTCCTGGGTGTGTATGAAGTGACACAGGCTCAATACCAACAAGTGATGGGGAATAATCCCAGTGGATTCGTTGGGCTCGCGCACCCCGTCGAGCAGGTTTCGTGGGAAGAAGCCGTTGAGTTTTGTAAACGGTTGTCCGAACTTCGTTCGGAGCGAATGGCTGGCCGCTCTTACCGTCTTCCAACAGAAGCCGAATGGGAATACGCATGTCGAGCCGGAACAACCACAAAGTATGGCTGCGGAGACGATGAAGTCTTGCTTGGCGATGTTGCTTGGTTCGTTGGAAATAGCCAAGGCAGAGCTCAGGCAGTTGGCCAAAAGAATGCTAACGCCTGGGGTTTGCATGACATGCATGGCAACGTGTTCGAATGGTGCGCCGACCGGTACGGAAAATATCCACCGCGAGCGGTGACGGACCCGCGCGGTGATACCGAAAGTCAAATTCGATTGATCCGCGGCGGTGGTTGGGGTAGTGCCGCGGCGTTTTGTCGGGCTGCATATCGCTTCGGCGATGCTCCATCCCGCCGCTCGACCAGTCGTGGTTTTCGGGTCGCCATGAATCGTTCGGACCAGGTACCCGAAGACTTGCAAAATATTCGGGCGGGACAAATCGCGAAAGCGGTGCCCAACAGCATCGACATGGAACTCGTGCTAGTACCCGCCGGAACATTTACGATGGGATCACCGGCCAGAGAAGCAGGTCGTGATGTCGATGAAACGCAGCGCGAAGTGACGATCAAGCAGGAATTCTACCTCGGCGTATACGAAGTGACGCAGGCTCAGTACCGAGAAGTTATGGGGAAGAACCCAAGTCATTTTGCGGCCAAGCCAGACATGCCGGATAGTTCCAATCATCCTGTTGAGCAGGTTACATGGGAAGAGGCAAACGAGTTTTGCCGACGACTATCCACGCGACCGGAAGAGAAGGCTGCCGGGCGTGTCTATCGGTTGCCGACGGAAGCCGAATGGGAATACGCCTGCCGCGCCAGTAGCCTTACAACTTTCAGCTTTGGAAATGAAATAATGCAGTTGGACGAATACGCGTGGTATAAAGCCAACTGCAACCGCACGACTCAGGCCGTTGGCCAGAAGAAACCAAACGCATGGGGATTGTACGACATGCATGGAAATGTCGGGGAGTGGTGTGCGGATTGGTATGCCAAGTACCCTTCCGAGGCTGGGTTTGATCCGACGGGACCCGCAAACGGGACTTACCGTGTGTACCGTGGAGGTAGCTGGCTATTCGACGCGACCGGTTGCCGAACGTCCTATCGGTACTATACCTTCCCGACAATCCGTTCGACTTACTGCGGCTTCCGAGTGGCATTAAACTTACGAATGGCTGAATAATACTCGCGATGCATCTCAAAGGATAAGAAGCCGGACCGGTACGAAGAACCATTTCGTTCGGTAACCATTGGCCCTTTTCAAGTCCCCAGTCTGTTTGACGTGAGTACGCTTTGGATGGAACTGTAGCCAATCGGGTTGTCATCGGAAACGAATGACTGGCTGCCGAAAAAATCGTCAAACACTAGGCTCTGTAGTAAAAGGGGCGCCTGTCCCTCTCCAGTTGTATCTTTTTGTCCGGGATTTTGTCTGCCCACTAAAGGGTCAGCCACCCTTTGGGACAATGCTTAGCACACGCCGGTGAGGCGCATGAGGTTGTAGATGCGGAGGTCGTTGAAGAGGACGGGGGAGGCGTAATGGTAGGGCACTTCGCGGCCTTTGAAATGTCGCTTGTACTGCGAGTGGCCTTGCAAGTTGTAAAAGAAACGATTCACCCACCAAGCATTGAATGCGTAGCGAAAACTGAAGTGCAAAAATGGATTGCAACGAAACGACTTGTTCTCAATCCCAGCCATCGGCGACAGACCCAAATGCACCCGCTGCAAACCCTCGGCCTGAAACTTTTCCACCGCGGCCCGCATGAGCCCCTGTTCGGCGTAAATCGGTGCCTCAGGCAAACGCCGCTTGATCGCGGTCGCGTAGCCCAAAACCTTTCCCGCTTCATACAGCGGATCAAAGTAAAAGAACGCCACTAATCTTCCAGCCGAATCGCGGAGAAAAAACTTCCGGACATCCAACTCGTCGTGGTAACAAATCGGGCGATTGAGAAACCGCATCTCGGCTTTGCGACAGTTCATTCCCGCACGCCAACCTTCGGACACCGCCCTGGCTTCTTGCTGGGATGCCGCCGTATAGTCGGCCTCTTCGATCGTGTAACCGTGCTTCTTCAACCAATTGCCGGCGTATCGAATGCGTTCCATGGACTTGCCAGCAAACGAGTACTGGGACAGGTCCAGCACCGTGTCCACACCCATCTCGTTGATGTAATAACCAAGCCGCTCTAGCTCGGCGGCCGTGTTCGATGAGATTTGAGCAAACGTGGGCTTGGGGTACTGACGGATAAAATCGCGGAGGAGCGCTGGCATGCCAGCCGGTGACGCAACCGGATCGCCCAACACAAACACATGGCCCTTGAAACAACGAAATGCCAAGTAACCATCGCTTGTTTGGAAATACTCCAGCCCTTCCTGCACGGCCGTGTTGTAAGCAAGCGTGAAATCACCATGTTGTCGAAGTGCTGCCAGCCGGCGATCCGCATCGGTTGCAGGAGGTGGCACAAATCCCGGAACGGATAGCGCGCCTTGCGTCTCGACGGTTTTCGAGTCGTTCGAGTCGCTACTCCGATCGATGGTCACCAACTGGTCGATCGACTGGGAAACTCGCTGCCATGATTGTTCGGCCGTAGAAACCGTCGGCCAAAACATGGGAGAACTGTCGAGAGTCGAGTCGACACCGCTCGAGGCAGTCGAACATGGCGATTCAGAAGTCATGACTCTCTCCCGAGACCAACATGCTTCTCTCCCGAGACCACCGTGTCGGCAACCGAATTGGCCGCTAACGAATGGCTCAGATGCGGCCTGGGGATGGTGCTGGTGGTAACGGAAACAGTTCGAGTCGCCGCGACGGATTGGAACATGATCGGACCGATCCCACCCAACCGAAAGTTACTGACATCGTCCACTTGGATACCCAATTGCCGAAGTTCATCCGCGTAGTTGTAATTTTCGTGCCAGGGCACCAATTGCATCGCCCAAAACATGGCCATGGCCCATTTGGAGTAGGCGAAGTTGAACGCGCGCCCCGCCCAGGTCCCCTGCGGAGGACTGACGTCCGCCACAAAGAAACGACCGCCAGGCCGAACCAAGCTCAAAGCGTGCTGCATCATCTCCAGCATCATCGGTCGCTTGAAGCAATTGAGGAAAAAGTTGGTCGCGACCGCGTCGTACTCGCCATAACGGCAATGGTCAAACGCGTTCCCACAAATCAACTCGGCACTCAATCCGGCTCGGTCCAACTTTCGTTGCAAACGAGCAAGCATTCCTTGGCTGATATCAAGGCAGGTGACTTTCAATCCTTGTTTGGCAGCTTCACAAGCGTCTTCGCCGGCTCCGACTCCCAAATACAAGATAGATTGTCCCGGCGTGAGGAACCGCAGTTGACTCAGCTTGGCAACTTTAATTTGCCCAGTGCTGTACAGATTCGACGAGGCCTCGTAGAACCAAGCAGCCCGGTCGTAGTTACGGCTCAACTTTAGTTCGGAGGTCTTCATGTTCTGTTGCTCACCTTATTCTTGTTCGGCTTGAGCCGCCCGCGTCAATTCTTCGAAACCCGCGGCGCTGGTAATCGCGGACAAGTCCTTAGCCGGCGAAACATTTCCCGAGCCAGTGGTCCAAGCAACGGTCGCCCAACCCTGATCGAAACTGATCGCGGCCAATTGAGCCGCTTGGAGGATCCTCGCCACTTGCGGGTCCTTGATCTCGGCCAGCATTTTCCGATCGATCAAATTCGTCGGCAAGGCTGTCCCCGCGGTTGTGCCGGCGCGCTCGCGCTGTCGTTGAATCTCGCGATTCAGTGTATTTTCGATCAAGTCCAAAACAGTGGCGGTGTTGAGGTCGATTTTGTCGGGGTCCAGCAGACTTGCGCGAATATTGCCCACTTGCGCGAGTCGAACGGTGTTTGCATCTGCGGCATCCACGTGAAGCTTCAACCGAATCAACACTTGCACGTCGTTAACCGACTGCCCTTGCGCTTTGAAGTTGCGGATGTTCAGGATGACATGAACCATTTGCTCGTCGAAGCGAACTTCGATTGGCCGAGCGGCGGCAAAGGTCAGCTCAAACGCCTCACGTGGAGCCGCGGGCTCGTCGGAGATCTGACCGCTGTTGGGTGCGTTTTCCTTTTGCAGTTCGGCTTCGACGCGGGCCACGTCTTCGTGAGTCAAAACACGACCGCCAACGGCATCCTCCAAGAAGTTGCTCAAGAAGCTTTCGTGCAATTGAAAGGCCACATCACTGGGGGTTGCAATCGTGGGAGGCGACGCGATCGCTAAGGTTTGCGAACCGGTCACTTTCCGGGCGTGAACCTGAAGGAAATGTTCGTCGGTCAGCAAATACCCAAGGGGCCGAACCGAACGCAGCAAACCAGCCTCTTGGCGACGCTGTTGCATTTGGGCCCGACCATCGCGCAAAGCCGTGGACGTCTCTTGTTCGAATTGGCGAACCACTCGATCCTCGGCTCGACGCGCACCGATTGCTTCGGCGCCCGCCTGTTGATTCGAAAACTGCATCTCGGCCAGCCGATCCACAATTCGACCGCAACTGGTACCCTTGAAGTACGAATTTAAGTTCACGGCTCCATACGGAGCTTCTTGGTGCCACCCGCCCACGTTGAGGTAAATACTGCGTCGGGCTTCCACGTCCGCTTGTGACCCTGTGAACGCCGTCACCGGTCCAGCAGGCGTGTAATTGTCGGCATTGATGGTCCCGCGCAATTGCAAACTAACGTGAGCTTGCTGATCGTTAGGGACAAAGTCGATGCGGACTTGGCCATTGGTCGTGGCCGTGCCGAAAACTTCGTTGTCCAGAATCACTTCGTAGACAGGCTGGGTTTGCTGAACGGGTCGCGACGCCAGTTGATTCACCAGCGATTCGCCCACGAACACCGCCGCGTTGTTGCGATAGAAGGTTCGCTTGAAGGCCGTGATCAATTCCGGAGCTTGATCAACGCTGTCGAGCAAACCCACGATCCGTCCAACTTCGGCTTGTTTGTTTCGATTGCCGCCCGGATGCCACTCGTCCAAGGCAGCCACCAAATTGTCCACTTGACGGGCCAGCAGGGTCGTCAAGTTTTCACGGCGGCCCAAGTTCAGTGCCACCAAATAGTCGTTCAACAACCAAGTGGTGTAGCCAACATACGGATTGGGGTCCAAGCGACTGTTCTTTTGCAACCAGACTTGTTGCAATCGCAATCCCGTCAACACGTCATTAAGCGAGGGATCGGCGGGCACATCTTGAAAGTCCACGGTTTGAATTTGGGTCTCGCCTACATTCGACAACGGGTCTTCCGTGCGGTCGCTGATGCGGAACACACCACTTGGATCTTGATCGGAAATCTGCCCGACGGCCGTCGCTGTATTCGCGGCTCCCGCATTTTCCCATGGGAATACCACGGGAACTTGCAGCCACTGCGCCAGGCGGTCCAGTTGTTCCAATTGTTCGGCATGAATCGCGGCCGGCTCGCGGGCTTGCATTTCAGGATCCAGCGCTGCGAGGACTGGTGGAGGTGTCACGTAGTTCGTGAAACCCGCTCCTCGCTCGACGATGTACTTTCGCAGTTGTTGAACTTCCGCTAACAACACGAGACGTTTTTGATTAGCCTGTTCGGCCGAGAATGGTCGCAGTTGTTTTGCTTGTTCGACAAATGCGGCTTTCCATGCTTCCAAATTGCTGGCGGCATAGGTGCTCTCTGGGTAAAGCGACTCGGCAGCTTGAATTCGACGCGCCTGCTCCAACAAAGCCGCGTGCACCGATTGGAAGTTGGGATGCTGGAGTGCCGAGTGTGAGTTGGCAAATCGGGCGGCTGTGCTCGTTAAGTCACTCGTCGAAGCGCGATACCCTCGGCCAACCACCGTCTCGACGCTGTTCAGGTCCAAAAAAACTCGCCAGCGTTCGGCATCCGGCGAATCAACGATCCAATCGCCAAGGCGTGTGACAACCGCCGCCAATTTTTGATTGTGATCGTCAGCCATGACGGTTTGATGAGAGACCGTTGCCCCTGCATTCATTGCACCGAGACCTGCCACGACCCACGCTAACAGTTTTTTCTTGCTCATTGGATTCACAATCGCTCCGGAGATCGTTCGCATGCCGAGACCGGGAGTTCCACCGGAAGGACTCGGAGACCAGCGTCACAGCTTGCCCAATCATACCGGCTTACCAAATTTTCCGAGAGCCCGCTACCCTCAAATTGGCGGCAATCCTGCCGCGATTTGTCAAAAAGCCTCATCGGTAGACCCCTGAGAACTCGCTGGCTTGTTTGGCGTTTCTGACGACAACCAATTGGCCGGATCGAAGATCCAAGACATTCCCACGCTGCGCCGGCAAGTCGCTACCTAGATCGATCGGGCCATGGAGGCGAATGTACTGAGCCAAACCAGCGATTTTTTCGTTCGCGGTCGCTTCGCCGGGGAATTCTCGGCCGACGGGGCTCCCCCAAATGATTTCGTTTCGACCAACCGTCCACAAACGGAATTCGACCGGCCGATCCAACGCCCTCGGTGGAGACTGGGGCGGAGTCGCCGGTGCGGAATCCATGAGATAAAGTCCGTAAATTCCGGCCAATCCGCCTTGATCCTGCCACATTTGCAAACGTTGAGCGAGCTCCGCAGCCAGGACCACGCGTCGGTCCGGCCAAGGCTGGCCGTATTGCACGGGACTTTGGACCAAATCGCGAACCGCAATTCGCAGCGCCGCTTCGGCCACTCCCGGAGGAAATTCCGTAGCGGCTACCGCTTCACCTTTGGGATTGATCAAAGCGACTTGGCGTTCGGGCAACTCCAGAAGCAATGGCTTCCCGTATCGTACATTGACGAGCAACTGGGTCGGGGTCTTCCGTACTTCAACAATCTGGTCGATCCAAGGATCTTGCCGCAAATCCCCGGCGACGGCCTCGACCAATCCCGGATCCAACAAGCTACGGCCGTTACTAGAAATTGCGGTCACCATTTGCCGCTGAGCAGCCGTCGGCAACCAGTCCGGAGCGGGCGTCATTTGCACGTTGTCGGAAGAGAGGGCAAACTGGGGTTGCGGTTGCAGAGTCGTTCGGTACCGGTCCCAGAATCTCCCCGCAAGCACCAAACCGCCCGCGGTAATGACCAGGATCAAAACCAGTGGGTTGGCGACGTATTGTTTGATTTGGATCATCCAGATCATCCCGGAAATCGATCGCCATCATCACCGTCAGGAGAAAAGAGGCGGCGATCCTGCAGCGTGAACGACGGCATCGTCCACCGTCTGGTGACGGTGGTTTCGGCACGGTCTACACAACGGCGCTGACCACCGTCTGGTGACGAACTTCCGACCAACTATCGGCCGTTCAGCGACTGGCAGAGAATCCGGGGTCAGTCCTTGGAATAATCGGCACGACCTGAGCTTTTGGCTTTGGCGATCACGGGGGTTAACCGGAGCGCCTTGCCGCGAATCTTGGTCATTCCCAAAGATTCGACGACATCCAACGGTAGGCTCTTGGGCAAATCGACGAACGAATGGCGATCCTGGATGTTGATCGTACCAATATCGCGTCCATCCAGGCCCGCTTCGTTGGCGATGGCTCCCACCAGACTCCCTGGTTTGACCCCGTCATCCCAACCGATTTCAACTCGATAACGTTTCATCCCACTTGTCGGGGGAGCGGACCGCGACGTTGGTGTTCGCGTTTCAACGGGCTTGCCTTTTCCTTCGCGGCGTGGCCCCTTGGTGGCGCGATCGCCAAATTCCGGGCGTTCCCCGCGGGGCCGTCGTTCTGCACGGTCCGGTCGATCCGGTCGACGATCGTTACGATCGGGGCGGTCACCGCGACTGGCATGTTCGGCGTGCCCTGCCCTGTCCCCGCGACCTGAACGGTCGGAGCGATCGGAGCGTTCCGGTCGGCGTTCGAAGCGATCGTTGTGATCATCGCGATGTCTTCTGCCGGTCGGACGATCTTCCAAGAGGAACGGCCGGCCGTTTTGCAGCATTTGGGCCAAGGCAGCACCAACTTGTTCGAGCGAAAGTTCAGGCGTTTCGCCGACCAATTCTTGCACCATTTTTTGGAACAAGTTCAGGTCTTGTCCCGCAATGACTTCACGAATTCGACTCTTGAATCGATCGACGCGTCGTTGATTGATTTGTTTGGCGGTTGGTCGTTCCACGACTTCAATCGGTTGCTTGGTCGCTCGCTCGATCAAGCGCAGTTTGCTTTTTTGTCCGCCGGTCAAGAAGACAATGGCATGTCCGGCTCGTCCCGCGCGACCCGTACGTCCAATGCGATGGATATAAGATTCGCTATCGTGTGGCAAATCAAAATTGAACACATGGCTGATTCGCGGCACATCGAGCCCGCGCGCCGCGACATCGGTCGCAACCAAGATATCCAGGTACCCGGACTTGAGTTGTTGGATGGCGCGTTCACGGACTTTTTGGGGCATGTCGCCGTTAAGCGCCGTGGTCTTGTAACCCTGCTCCATCAAGTATTCGGCCACCGTGATGGTTGCCTCTTTGGTTTTGGTAAAGACGATGACGCCATCGGTCGTTTCCATTTCCAAGAACCGCGACAACACTTCCATTTTTTCCGCGACACCGACAAACACGGCGCGTTGGTGGATCGACTCGGCGGTCATGGTCTTTTGTTTGATCGTGACTTGCACAGGGTCGCGCAAGTAACGCTCGGCAATTTCACGAATGGCGGGTGGCACCGTCGCCGAGAACAGAGTGATTTGACGCTCGGCCGGCATGCGTTCCAAGACAAACTGCACGTCTTCCAAGAAGCCCATGTTCAGCATCTCATCGGCTTCGTCGAGGACCAAACATTCGATCCCACTCAGATCCAAACGTCCACGGTTGACATGGTCGATAATGCGCCCGGGAGTACCAACGACGATTTGAGGAAACCGACTCAATTGACGAAACTGGACTTCATAATCCTGGCCGCCGTAGATGGTGGCAATTTGCAGTCCAGCCAAGTTCCGTCCGTATTGCTGGAACGAAGCAGAGACTTGCATCGCCAACTCACGAGTGGGCGCCAGGACCAATACTTGAGGTTGGCGTCGTGCCGGAACTTGAATCTTCGACAAGATTGGCAACGCAAAAGCCGCGGTTTTTCCGCTGCCGGTTTGCGATTGAGCCAACACGTCGCGTCCGCTCAAAACGTGGGGAATGATCTCGGCTTGAATGGGTGTAGGTTGGACATATCCCGACTCCAACACCGCTTGTTGCAGTTCGGCTCGTAGTTCCAAATCACTAAACAGCAACAGCGCAGGATCAGCGGCCGGGCTAACCGCCGGTAACACTTTCGACATCAGAAAATTCCCTGGGTGAGAAAACAAATGGAACGGTAGTTACTATCGATGAAGCAAAATACTTCTCGAAACAATGTACCTACCAGCGTCGACCTTGTGCGCGACGCTGCTTCTCTCATCCCCTAACGAATGGGTGGCGTGAGTTGAGCACCCTCAACGCAGACACCTCGGGAATTTAATTGGTTGGAACCAAACTAGCGAAGACTTGTCGCAATAACACCGCTTGTACTTGAACTTTACTGCGGTTCTTAGGTTGCCAACTCTGCAAAGGCAGTTTGGTTGGGGCAACGACCAGCGAAGCAAGACAAAAAGGTCACCGGTCAATGTACTCGGCGCCGGAGACTTCGCCAAGGGCTTTTTTTGTCAAATGGAACAACCGCTCAGGCCAGACCTGCAATTTCGCGGACGAATTTTGGCGCGTGCGATCGTTGAACGACCGGCGTTCGCCTTGTTACAAGACCTTCCATGCCGATTAAGGTACCCGGCGCCAACCTTAACCCCACCGCTGCCATCGGAGGAGAAACTCTCTGAAAATTTTCCGCTGAAAGTGATTTGATGGACGGGGCCGCAACGATCCGAGCGACACTTGGTTGAAAATTGGGGTGACGATTTGGGCGACTTCCGGATGACGGTCGACCATTTCCCTCGAGATCATCGGAACACGATTGCCGAAATACGTTCATGCGATTGAACCAATCAGCGGGTCAGACTGGGAGTTTTGGCAATTCGCTGCTCCAAGTACTCACGGATCGACCGCTGATGATCCGAGCCCAGATTATTCAGCTTCGCGGACAACGGCGGAGCGGAGGAGGCGTCGCTTGGCAAGGCTGCGAAGTACTCGGCCAAAGCCGTTGCCGTGTCGGGCCGAGACAGTAACCACGACACCCAAAGCCAACTGATCGCATAATCCGTTTGCTCGAACAGGGCTGGATCGGAAACCTGCTCCAAGCGTTCGAGTTCCAGATTCAACTGTCCCTCGCGATGCAATGCAGCCAGATGGGCCAAGTGATCAGCGTGGCGACCGGATTCCGTGCGGGCCACTTCAAAATACTCGGCCAGACCTTCGTCCAACCACAAGGGGATGCGTGGTTGAACACTGTGCAGATAGCCATGTGTCAGTTCGTGTCGCAAATCGGTGCCGATGTCGTAGGTCCAGCTAGCATAAACATGGAGCGCGTCGGGAGTTTGCAAAAAATAGGCTCGGCGTTGCAGGATAGGATCGCCCGTTTGCTGGACGATGCGGGCCAAGTCTTGCGGGCTACGGTACAAATACACATGAATGGGCTCAGTACCAGGTTCGCAGCGTAACGTGCGAAAAACATCCGTCCGCAACGCCACGACGTCTTCGATCAACGGGTGGGTGGGCGGTAGATAAAAGTTGGTGTGAAAGAGCAGCTGCCCACGGGTCAGACTGAAGGATTCATCCGACGTCAATGCTGCCGCGTCGCCCGACGTCGGAGGTCCCTGTTCCGTGAGGTTGGACGATAGCAGGGCTCCTGGCCCGCGCAATGTGGGCTGCAAACACCCATTGCTGAGTAATAGGCTAAGCCCAACTCCCAGCCAGAGTGTTCGGTTATTCGATCGCAACATGTCGCATCCCTGCAGTTTTTTCGAGTTCAAAGCGAAGTGTAGACGATTCTCCTGGGATCGCAAAACCCAGTTGTGCCAGCAGCACTCGGCGGGGACCGCTTCACTGCGGCGGCACGGGTGGGAAACCCAGCTCAAATGCAGCTACCCAAGTTGCCGCGGGTCGGTACAATACGCCCCGGGCGGGTGCCAAGGACCAGGGAGAGAGATTCGCATGACAAAGCACATATTTGTGACCGGTGGCGTCGTCAGTTCGCTGGGCAAGGGCCTCACCAGTGCCTCGATAGGGATGTTACTGGAGCGCCGCGGTCTGCGGGTGCGAATGCAGAAACTGGATCCGTACATCAACGTTGATCCGGGCACGATGAGCCCCTACCAACACGGCGAAGTGTACGTCCTGGACGACGGTAGCGAAACCGATCTGGACTTGGGGCACTACGAACGATTTACCAACAGTCCTTTGACTCGGCATTCCAACTACACGACCGGGCAGATTTATTTGTCCGTGATCGAAAAGGAGCGACGCGGCGAGTTCCTGGGGAAGACGGTTCAGGTCATTCCTCATATCACCAACGAAATCAAAAAGTGCATCTCGACGTTGGTCAGCGACGACGTGGATATCGTGATCACGGAAATTGGCGGCACAGTGGGCGACATTGAAAGCCTGCCGTTTTTGGAAGCCATTCGCCAATTTTCGTTGGAGGTTGGCAAAGAGAATTGCTTGTATTTGCACCTGACGTTGGTGCCCTACCTCAAAGCCGCTGGTGAAATGAAAACCAAGCCAACCCAACACTCGGTGGGTTTGCTCCGGCAGATTGGTATTCAACCCGACGTGTTGGTCTGCCGAACCGAACGCGAGTTGAGCCGCGATGATCGCGAGAAGATCGCTCTGTTCTGCAACGTCCCGGTTCAAGCCGTTGTTGAAGAGCGCGACACGGATTTTTCGATTTACGAAGTTCCTATGACCTTGGTCGACAATCAATTGGACCAATGGATTGTCAAACGTTTGAACCTCCCGGCCAAGGTGATGGACTTATCCGATTGGCAACGATTGCTGCATCGCTTGCGCAATCCTGAGGTCGAGATCAACATTGCCGTGGTAGGCAAATACGCCGAGCATCGTGATGCGTACAAGTCGATCTATGAAGCGATCGATCATGCCGGGATGCAACTGGGGGCGCGAGTTCGTGTGACTCGGTTGCAAAGCGAACAACTGGAGACAGAAGGCCCCGAGCGTTTGCTGGCCGGATGTGATGGGATTCTGGTGCCGGGCGGCTTTGGCGAGCGAGGCGTCGAAGGCAAGGTTCAAGCGATTCGTTGGGCTCGTGAGCGGGGCTTGCCGTTCTTGGGCATTTGCTTGGGTATGCAATGCGCCGCGATCGAGTTCGGACGCAACGTCGTGGGCCTGGAGTCCTGCGGTTCCACCGAGTTCGATAAGGACATCACTCATCCCGTCATTTGCTTGCTGAACGAACAAAAGGAAGTCACGCAAAAAGGTGGCACGATGCGGCTGGGGGCGATGCCGTGCACCTTGGATTTGTCCAGCAAAGCGGCTGCCTGTTACGAAACGGGAACGATCAGCGAACGCCACCGGCATCGTTACGAATTCAACAACATGTATCGGCAACAGTTTGAAGCGCACGGCATGCGTTTTTCCGGCACAAGTCCGGACGGCAAGCTGGTCGAGATCTTGGAGATCGACTCGCATCCCTGGTTCGTGGGTGTCCAATTTCATCCCGAGTTCAAGTCAAAACCCACCAACCCCCACCCGCTGTTCTGCGGGTTCGTGGAAGCGGCCGTCCAGCGACGTCGGCGACGTCGCGAGCAAAATCAAGAAGGCTCCTTCACGCCCCCGGCCGCCGAGACGGTTTCCTAGGCAAATATTGCATGGTCAATCTAAGAACGTCGGGTAGCTGCGCTTACGAATAGGCGGAGATTCCCAAGTGGCACCACGCTTCGGCGAGCGTCGCGACTCCTAAAATAGGCTTGACACCGCGATCGTCGGTTTGGGCAATTTGACGTCCGCCTCTGGTTGAATTACGATCAGGCCACACGATTTTTGGTTCGGCTGAGAGTATTGATGTTATGCAGTTGGACCGTAGGAACGGTCCACTACAATGGGAGTATTGATGCGATGGTTTGGAACAACCGAACAGTGGTGGCGTGGACGGCGTGGGTTTGTCTCGTATGCGGGGTTGTCATGGTTGCGACACCCGCCCAGGCCCAAGTGAAGCTGGAAGAAGGCGATCAAGTCAAAGTTTACGCCACGGGTGAGTGGCGCGATGGAGTGGTCCTGGGACAACAGGGCTCGAAATACGGCGTTCAATACGAATTTGTCGGCAGCGCTCAGCAAGACATGTTCGACCGCAAAGCCATTCGGATCATGTGCGAAACTGAGGCCCTGGATTTTGCCCGGACGTGGGCCAGCGAATCGGGAACCTTCAAGGTAGATGCGGCACTCAAAGCGATCCAAGGCGACAAAGTCGTGCTGATCAAGATCGACATGGAAGAGATCACGGTTCCCTTGGCCAGTCTGAGTAAAAAAGACGTGGCTTATGTGGGCAAGCTCAAAAAATTTCGCGAGGCGGCGATCGCTCAAGGACAACTCCCGGCCGAGACACCGCCACTACCTGAAGTCGAGTCATTCGCGGGTGGTTTTGGCGACACGGCCATGGTGATGTTTGGCGAGGGCAAAGTCGCTCCACTGGGAACGCCACCGTCCTATTTATCGACATTCACGCAATCGGGCACTGGCTTCAAGTTGACTCGAGAACGGCAAGAGTTGGTCGCGATTATCCCGGTCGGCGGACCAGAACAATTGGTGTTGGCCTCGGTCCGCGAGGACAACTTCTTCAATAACGGCGTCATGTTTCCGAGCCAACTTTACTGGGCGTCGCTGAAGCAGAAGAAGATCATCGGCACGGTCTTTGTGACATCGGAAGATTACGTTCTGGACTACGACCCACGTTCCAAAACGATGATTTCCTACAATAAGGGAGAACGGCAAGGTTTCAACGATGGCGGGGTGATGACTGCTTGGCGTCTCAGTCCCGGTGACTCGAAGGCGGAACCTCTGGTTCGGTGGAATGCGAGTTTGGGTTGGCGATTGTGGTCGTATTATGCGAAAGTGATCAATGATCGCGTGATCTTGGCGAAAACCGATCGCGAAACCTACACCGCTTGGGACTTGGTCGAGAAGAAAGTGCTGTACACGATCAAGGCACGTAGTTTTTTCGACGCGCAAGTTGTGCTGACCAAAGACCGTCAGCACTTGATTATTCCGGAAGACGGTTTTGTAACCGTGATCAAAGCGGACACTGGCGACTTGGCGTTTCAGCTCAAGGTCCCCAGTTCGGTGTCGGGTGTAAATGTCAATGATGCCGGGACGAAGATTGCGGCGCTCACGCGGGACCGATTGTATGTGTGGGAACTGGACGGCACCGACCCTCGCCCTATCTCCTACGAAGCACCTTTGATCGGTAACCCATTTTCTGCTCGATTGGATTGGCTAGACGACGATCACATCCTGGTCGAGGGATTCTTGTCGCAGATTCTGTTTCGCTTGTCGCTCGAGCTGCCGATCTGGAGCTACGAAATGGATGTTTGGCAGAAGAGCTTGAATGACGATCCGCTGCGAAGCATGGTCTTGAACGGACATTTTTTCTACACCGCTCAGCCCAACATCTTTGGCGGAACCTTAGCGGTCGGCGCGGTGAAGTTGCCGGGCCCATCGGTTCAAGAAATCACCGCCAAGATTGAGAAAGAGGCCCTGTTTGCGGTGAAGCCGGGAACTTCGGTCGCGATCGGCAACTTGAAAGTTTCGGATCCCGCCCAAGTTCGGCAATGGCTGGAGCAAAAGATCCAATCCAATGGCTGGGTTTTGGCCGATCAGGCAGAGATTGTGATCCATTGCGAGATGGGGCAACATCCGCCGCGGACCGAAACCTATACCTCAATGATGGGCCGAGGCACAAATACCAGCGTTACCTATTCACCCTACTACTCGAACATCGAGATCCGCCAAGACAAACGAGTGCTCTGGCAAAGCGGCACATCGACCGGCGCCCCCATGGTTGTCAACGGCGACGACGTTCAAGGGCAAGTCAGCCGAATGCAGGTACCGCAGTTACAGTTTTATGAGACCGTCGAAATGCCCGATCGGATTATTGACAGCAAGTATGGCAACGGATTTGGTCGATCCCTGTTTGGATTACGCGGGATTGAAGTGGCTTCCACGGCACCGGTTGGCCGAGCCGACAGCCCCGAGGAAGCACAGCGATTGGCAAACGAAGAGGCGAATAAGGCTCAAGAGCAGCGGAAGAATGCTGGTCAGACCCAAGGTTTTAATTCCGGGGCCTTTGGGTCCGGGGAATAAGAAGCCGTATCCAAAAATCCTTTAAAACCGTAAACTGGGGCTCGTGTCCCTGGTGCTGGATTTGTCTACCTGCTACCAGTGGTGGATGGTTTTTTAGGAGTAAGTTTGATGTCCGTGATGGATTCGCAGGTCTCGATTCAGTTGCCCGATGGTACCACGAAGCAATTCCCCGCTGGTGCGACCTGCCGCGATGTGGCGGCGGGCATTGGTGCGGGCCTCTTGAAGGCGGCCGTGGCAGCCTCGGTAAATGGTGTCGTGGTCGGGTTGGATTATGTGTTGCCGTTGGGCCAGTCGGTCGCGCTGCAAATCTTGACCAAAAAGGACCCGGCAGCGCTGGGTGTTTTGCGACATAGCTGTGCTCACGTGATGGCCCGCGCCATCATGCGTCTGCGTCCCGGAACCAAGCTGGCCTTTGGGCCAACGATCGAAGGTGGCTTCTATTATGACTTCGAACTCCAGCAGCCAATTTCAGAAGAAGACTTTCCGGCCATCGAACAAGAGATGCGGAAACTAATTGCACTGGACGAACCCTTCGAACGAGTCGAACGATCACTGGACGAAGCGATCACGTTGTGCGCTCAATTGGAACAACCCCTCAAGGTCGAGCACTTGCAATCGGGATTGGCCGAGCATGAGCACGTTTCGTTCTATCGCCAAGGCGAGTTTGTCGATCTGTGCCGCGGTCCTCATATCCCCTCGCCCAAGTGGATCGGTGCTTACAAGTTGCTGAGCATTGCCGGCGCATATTGGAAAGGCGATCAATCGCGGCAAGTCCTGCAACGAGTCTATGCGACGGCGTTTTTCAGCCAAGAAGACCTGGATGCTCACCTGCAACGCATCGAGGAAGCCAAACGGCGGGACCATCGGGTACTAGGTCGGCAACTGGGCCTGTTTCACATCGACGACATGGTTGGCCAAGGTCTGATTCTGTGGACTCCGAAGGGCTCCATCGTCCGGCAAGAGTTGCAGGACTTCATCTCACACCATTTGAAACGCCAGGGATACAGCCAAGTCTTTACCCCGCATGTGGGCAAACTTGATTTGTACCGCACGAGCGGTCACTTCCCTTACTATCAAGACAGCCAGTATCCTCCACTGATCGATCGCGATCAGTTAAAAGCCTTGGCTGATGATGGGTGCGACTGCGCGAAGTTGTCTGACCTGATGAAATCGGGGGACATCGACGGCTACCTGCTGAAGCCGATGAACTGCCCGCATCATATCAAGATCTACCAATCTCAGCCGCGGAGTTATCGCGATTTGCCGCTACGTTTTGCGGAGTTTGGCACGGTCTATCGCTTCGAACAGTCGGGCGAACTAGGTGGCTTGACTCGGGTGCGGGGTTTCACTCAGGACGACGCGCATCTATTTGTTAGGCCGGATCAATTGTCCGAAGAAATTCGGGGCTGTTTGGAGTTGGTCAAGATTGTGTTCGCGGCGATGGGCATGGACGACTACCATGTGCGCGTAGGCCTGCGAGATCCGGACAGTGACAAATACGTCGGCAGCGACGAGAATTGGCGACAAGCCGAAGAAGCGTGCCGTCAGGCTGCCGCGACCCTGGGCAAACCCTTTACTGAGGAGAAAGGTGAAGCGGCATTTTATGGGCCCAAGATCGACTTTGTCGTGCGCGATTGCATTGGTCGGCACTGGCAGTTGGGCACCGTTCAGGTCGACTACAACTTGCCGGAACGATTTGACCTGACCTACACCGGCAGCGACAACAAACCGCATCGGCCGATCATGGTCCATCGTGCGCCGTTTGGTTCGATGGAACGATTTGTTGGTGTCTTGATCGAACACTTTGCCGGGGTGTTCCCGCTGTGGTTGGCTCCGGAACAAATCCGTTTGCTGACCGTGAGCGAAAAGAGCGTCGAATACGCGGCGACCGTGGAGGCCAAGTTCAAGGCGGCCGGTCTGCGCGTGCACGGCGATTACCGCGGAGAAAAACTGGGCGGCAAGATCCGCGATGGGCAATTGGAAAAAGTCCCGTACATGGTGATCGTTGGTCCACGTGACGCGGAGGCGGGAACCGTCAGTGTCCGGGACCGGCATGAGGGTGACTTGGGCGCGATGACGATTGACGAAGCTCTGCTGCGATTTACCGACGAAATTCGTGAGAAACGAGTCCGGCAGGTCGCCCAATTGGCGCCGCCGGTCGAGAACACGGTGGTGGGTCACGAATATTGAGGTAGTCATGACGAAGGTCGTTGTGGTGGTGTCGGGGGGAATCGCGGCTTACAAAGCCGCTGCTTTGGTGTCGTTGTTGGTCAAAAACCACCGGGACGTGCGGGTCGTGATGACCGCTGCGGCTCAGCAAATGGTCGGGCCAGCAACGTTTGCCGCTTTGTCGGCCAAGCCAGTGGTCTGCGACACGTTCGATCCGGCGTTTCCCCTAGGCCCGCATATTGAACTGGCTCGATGGGCAGACATCATGGTCGTGGCACCAGCGACCGCAAATTGGCTAGCGAAAGCCGCCCACGGAATGGCGGATGATTTGGCTAGTCTGTTGTACGTGGCTTTTGCAGGACCGACGTTGGTGGCCCCCGCAATGAACAGCGAAATGTGGCAGCACGTCAGCGTGCAACGCAATGTGGGGCAACTTCAAGCCGATGGCGTTCACTTCGTTGGCCCGGAAAGCGGTTGGCAAGCTTGCCGCACAAACGGGGAAGGCCGCATGAGCGAGCCAACAGAGATCTTCGCTCAACTGCAAATTCTGAGTATCGCCCAGTGAGTCCGGCCAATGCGTCGGAGCCGCCCTGCCCCGAGCCACCTTTGGTCTCGTGGTGGTGGCGAGGCCTGTACGTCGGCTTGGGTTTATTGTTGGTGGCCATTGGCGTCGTGGGGGCGTACCTACCGGTTCTGCCCACAACGCCCTTCCTGTTGTTGGCGACCTACTTCTTGGCCCGTTCGTGGCCGGACATGAATCGACGCGTCCACCGCTTGCCGGTATTTGGAACCTATTTGCGCGAGTGGCACGAACATCGCGGGGTCCGGTTGAGAATCAAATGGGTGGCCACGGGCGTGGCCGCGTTGACGGCGGGAGGTGGACTGTGGTTTGGTCCACTCACCGCCATTTGGAGCCAAAGTCTGGTGATCGTATTGCTGCTCGCAGGGATGGTTGTCGTGTGGTCATTGCCGACAATTCAGCCGCGCGACCAGAAAAATTGAGTCCATTTCATTTTCTTCGTAGACCACGGTTTTGGTAAGTTTTAGCGGCCAACCAACCAGGGGTGGGCCGTTGAGAAAACCGGCCAGATTTGGTACATTTGACTGTGGCAAAAATCGCGAAAAACAGCCCGTTTTTCGGCTGTTTCTACTTACTCTGAAGGGCCCTCGCCTTGTCGAACGAAGAATCCAACTCCAAACACTCCGCCGCGGATGGCTTGATCGTTCCTCAACCGATTCACGAAGAGCTGAAAGACAGCTATCTCGTGTACGCGATGAGCGTGATCGTTAGCCGCGCTTTGCCGGATGTGCGGGACGGTCTGAAACCCTCACAACGCCGGATTTTGGTCGCGATGAACGACCTGAATTTGACCCCCGGTGCCAAACGGGTCAAGTGCGCGAAAATCTCTGGGGATACGTCGGGCAATTATCACCCGCACGGCGAAGCGGTCATCTACCCAACCTTGGTCCGCATGGCCCAAGAATGGAACATGCGGTACCTGTTGGTCGATAAGCAAGGAAACTTTGGCTCCATCGCAGGTTTGCCTCCGGCAGCCATGCGGTACACGGAAGCTCGGATGTCGCCCTTTGCGGCGATGATGCTGGAAGATCTGAAGCTCGCGACCGTCGACTACGTTCCTACCTACGACGAAGTTCGCACCGAACCGACGGTGTTGCCCAGCAAGCTGCCGAATCTTTTGGTCAACGGCTCCTCGGGTATTGCCGTCAGTATGGCGACCAGCATCCCGCCACATAATCTGGGCGAAGTCTGTGATGCGTTGGTGATGTTGATTGATAACCCGGCCGTGTCCATTCTGGAAATCATGCGAGTGCTGCCGGGCCCCGACTTCCCCACGGGCGGAATCATTTGTGGCCGTAGTGGCATTCACCGGGCCTATCACACCGGCCGCAGCAGCATCGTGGTGCGTTCGCATTGCACCATCGAAGAATACAAGAAAAACCGCTATCGAATTGTCGTCAACGATATTCCGTATCAGTTGACGCGCGATTCGGTCGTCGAAAAAATTGCGGCCTTGGTAAAAACCGATCGAATCAAAGGCATCTCGGCAATCAAAGACTTGAGCGACCTCAACGAGCCGGTCAAGTTGTGGATCGAACTGAAGTCCGACGCGGACCCCGAGGTGATCCTCAATCAGCTGTATCAGTTCTCGCCGTTGCAATCGACGTACTCGATGATCTTCCTCGCGTTGGTGGACGGCAAGCCGCGTGAGCTTACGATTAAAAACATGCTGGAGGAATTCCTGCGGCATCGTCTAGAAGTGATTCGTCGCCGCACCAACTTTTTGTTGGTTCGCGCGCGGCGGCGCAAGCATACGGTCGAAGGTCTGTTGTTGGCGATGGCCGACCTGGATCAGATCATCGCGATCATTCGCAAATCCAAGACGCAAGCGGAAGCCAAAGAACGCTTGATGGGCGTCGAGTGCCCCGCTTCGATGTTGGGACGAGCCCTGGGCGAGGAAGGATTCACGGCGTTCCAACAAGAGCGCGGCGTTGCCGATGTCTATTACCTGACCGGCGTGCAAGCCGATGCGATTCTGCGCATGACCTTGGGCCAATTGGTCAACTTGGAACAAGAAAAGTTGGCAGATGAATTCAAGGCCTTGTTGGCGGAGATCTTGGAATACTTGCGAATTTTGTCTGATGAAAAAATCATGATGGGCATGATTCGTGACGATCTGCTGGAGATTCGTCAAAAGTATGCAGACAAACGCCGTACGGAAATCAACGGCGAAGAAATCAACAATATCGGAGTCGAAGATCTCATCACCGAAGAGAACATGGTGGTTTCGATCTCGCATCGCGGGTACATCAAACGAACGCCCAGTAGCGTGTACCGCGCTCAACGACGTGGCGGCAAAGGCATCAAGGGCGCCAAGGTTGAAGACGAAGATCCGATCCGGCACTTGTTCGTGGCCAGCACCCACGACTATCTGCTGTTCTTCACCACCCGCGGCAAAGTTTATTGGCTCAAAGTCTACGAACTGCCGGAATTGGACCGGGACCGCAAGGGACGGGCTTTGGTCAACTTGCTTGAGTTGGCGGAAGGCGAGCAAGTCGCTGATTGCCGTGCGATTCGTGACTTTAATTTGCCGGAACATTACCTGGTCATGGCGACCAAAAAAGGCTTGGTCAAGAAGACCGAACTCAAAGCCTACAGCCGCCCGAAGAAAGGTGGCATCATCGCCATCAAACTGCGTGAAGATGATGAACTGATCGATATTGCGGTTTGCAAAACCGGCGACGAGCTGTTGCTGGCGACCCAAAAAGGCATGGCCATTCGTTTCTCCCAAGCGGATGCCCGACCGATGGGCCGCAACACCAGCGGCGTGAAGGGAATCACCCTTACGAAGGGCGATGTTTTGGTGGGCATGGTCGTAACGGATCCCGAGGCCACGCTGTTGACCGTCTGCGAAAACGGCTACGGCAAACGCACGTTCTTTGGACCGAATTCGCCACCGCCCGATCAAGAATTACCGGAAGAAGGCGAAGAGATAGAAGGCGCTGAACCAGTCGCCGAAACCAGCGAAGCCGTCGAAGCGCCCGAAAACTCCGAAGAGGAAGCCGAGGAAGAAAACGGCAGTAGCTCGAACCGCTATCGCGTGCAACGCCGCGGTGGCAAGGGCGTACGCGATATCAAGGCAACCGAACGCAACGGTCGCGTGATCGCCATCGTCTCCGTGACCGACGCCGACGAGATCCTGATGATGACCACCCGTGGAAAAATCCAACGCATGGCCGCCCAGGAAATCAACACCATCGGCCGCAATACCCAAGGCGTTCGCATCATGCGGATGGATGAAGCGGATTCGTTGGCAGCCGTAGTACGCGTGGCAAAGGAAGATGACGAAGACCAAGCAGAAGGTGCGACCGTACTCGGTAGCCCCGTACTCGGCGGGACTCCCCTCGGCGGGACCGTGTTGGGCGATTTGTCACGAGCAACGACCGACTCGTTGGAGGTTGACGCAGCGATTGACGAGGACGCGGCATTAGACGCTGACGAGGATTTCCTGGATCAAGAATCGGAAAATCAAGCCGATTCGGACGAGGAAGATTTTGCGTAGTTTGGACCGCGGACCATTGGCGAGAGATCTCAACAACGCCTGCGATCTCCACACCAATTGAGATCTCCACACCAATGGTGTCTGAAATGTTCAACAGGTTTCTCCATCGCAAAAAAACGGCCGGTCAATGACCGGCCGTTTTTTGGTTTCAGGTTGAATCGCGTCTTGTCGACCCGTTATTGGTCGCTGGTGGGTCGTTGCGGTCGCTTGGGTCGATTGTCTTCGCGATTGCCGCCAAATCCACCTTGTCCACGGCCACCACCGCCGCCTGGTCCACCCGCACCCGGACGGCCACCACCCGGAGGACCACCGGCACCTGGAGGACCACCGGCTCCCGGACGTCCACCCGGTCCACCGCCCGCTCCACCACCTTGGCCTCGGCCACCGGGACGACCTTGAGCTGGTCCCGCTTGATCGGCGGGGGCTTCAGCGACTCGATTATCTTCGTCGTTGACGGTTTGACCCATGTCCTTGACGCAGTAGAGTCGCTTGTTGCTGCGGAAGAGGATCTGACCTTGGCTGGCGGCTGGAGTTCCGCCAAAGGTTTCCGAATCGTTGGTCACGCGGTTGGCAGTGAGTTGTTCGGCTTGTTCACCCAGTGAGAACACAAACATCTGGCCAACGCCATTGATGTAATAGAGATGTCCGCCAGCGATGATTGGCGAGGCGTAATCCAACGACCCCATCATGCCACCACCGCGCGGAGCCGCGCCTTCCAATCGATCTTGCGAACTTCGTTCACCCGTCGTGGGATCAATCGTATTTAGCATGCCGTTGGCAAACAAATACAACTTTCCATCGTACATAATGGGTGATCCGAAGCGATCGGTATCACGGCCCGTCCAGACGACATTGGATTCCGAGACTTCACCTTTCCCACCAACTTTGACGGCAGCACTTCCACCACCGCGACCAGTGAAACTGAAGGCAACGCCATCATTCACAATGATGCTGGAGTTCGCTTGTTCGGCATTATTGACGGCCGCAAACCATCGCAATTTTCCAGTGGCCGGGTCCAAGCCCCAGATTTCTTTCGGGACGCCCAAGACCATCTCTTTCGTTCCACCTTCCAGTGAAACAAACGTCGGCGTGCCCCAAGTTCCGTCCAAAGCCGCTGCTTCTTGCCGCCAAACTTCTTTGCCGGTCGCAGCGTCAAAGCCGATAATGGATTGACTTTCCGCGGCGGCAACGACAATCAACAGGCCATCGTGCAGCACGGGACTGGCGGAAGATCCCCAGGCCCAAGGGTCCGTTTCCGTTCCGACGGTGGCTTGCCACTTTTGTTCGCCGTCCAAATCAAATGCGTACACGCCGCCTTTGCCGAAGAACACGTAAACATGCTTGCCGTCCGACACTGGCGTATGGGAAGCATAACCGTGAGCTGGAACACCGGCTCCCGTGTACGGATCATCAGGCGTGGTCGCCGGAAAGTCCTTTTGCCACAGCTTCGCACCCGATTGCAAATCAACGCACACGAGATGTCGAACCAGGTTCTTGATATCACCAGGGTTTTCGCGATCGAGTCCATAACCCGAATAACACGTGACAAAAACTTTGGAGCCCACAACGATGGGACTTGAAACTCCGCTACCGGGAAGATCCAACTTCCAAGCGATGTTGGCGTTGGGCGACCACTTGGTCGGGAATGAAGTTGCTTCTTGGCTAATCCCCGAACCATCGGGACCGCGGAAGCGGGACCAATCATCCGCCAAAGCCCAATCACTTGTCCACAACACCATCCCGGTCAACAGACCGAATCGTTTCATCCATCCGAGTCGTTTCATTGCATCACCTTTGGGGTAGAGAGGCTCCCAAGCTCGATCATGGCAGCGAGAATTCGGTGCATCTGAGGAGCCAGCCGCTGCTGATCCTAAGGGCGACACTACTGGGAATCAAGTCAGTGTCAACAAAAAACCCCGTCGTACCGAATGTCCGGTGGGCGGGGTCGTGTGGGAGTGAGAGTCAGCGAACCGATAGGACGACGGACTACTTCGCGTCTTTTGGGACTTCTTGAGACGTCGTGCTGGTACCACCGGATTTCTTTTCAATCGGCGGGATCTTGCCACTTCCACACCCCATCAGGGCCACAACGAGGCTGACACAAATCAGCCATTGAATTGCTTGGCGCATAGGTCATTTCCTTTCGAACACGTAAACAGCATTGGAAACTTGAACCACAGAACGTCGCAGGTCCAGCGGGCAACACGTGGGCTGTTCCGACCATTCGAAGCCGCGACGATCTACGCTTTTATGGTCGAACATTCGAACCCCCTCGTCAAGCCACCGAGGCAAATCTCGCAGAATTCGGCAAACGCTTCTGCGGAACTCAATGTCACTCGCTTGGAATAGGGTCGGACAAGTTGTTTTGGTATCCTAGGACCGATGACCAGCCGCACAATGCTTCAAATCGTCGTTTTCGACGTGGCCGGTCGAACAACTTAGCCGCCGCTAAACCGGCTATCAAGATCTCCGTTTTACCCTTTTGACAGAAAGTCAATCGTGTCGCTCGACGAAACTGCTCAAAAATACTTGCGGGAAGCCATTCGCCTGTCCATCGAAAATGTAGAGTCGGACCGCGGAGGTCCGTTTGGCGCGGTGGTGGTCTATCAGAACGAAATCATCGGAAGAGGAACCAATTTGGTGACCGCCACAAATGACCCCACGGCCCACGCCGAAGTCGTCGCGATTCGAAACGCCTGTCAACAACGCCACCACTTTTCCCTGGACGACTGCGTGATCTACACAAGCTGCGAACCTTGTCCCCTGTGCCTGGCGGCGATCTATTGGGCTCGGATGGCCAAGATCGTGTTTGCCGCGACCTGTGATGACGCGGCGGCAGCGGGCTTCGACGATCGCGTCTTCTATGACGAACTTGCCAAGCCGATCCACGCCCGACAAATCCTTGCCGTTCAGTCCCTGCGCGATGAAGGGGCACTCGCCTTTTCCGCCTGGAGCCGAAAGATCGGCCGAATCGACTATTGAACCAATCGCCACCGCCGTCGCGCCATAACAAAGTGATCAACGAGGATTAATTACTTGAGCCCAAGATCGTCAACACAGGACCAACACGAACGCCTTGCTCAAGCGGACCATCTTCTTCCGACATGGTTACGACTCGGACGATTGGTAAAAAACGACAAGTAAAAGATCCAACGATCCAACAAGACGCGGATCGTATCGCCAACACAACCGAAGCGGTGCAAAACGGATCTCAGCTATTCTCTGTTTCCTCTGTTTCCTCTGTTTCCTTCTGTTCAACTTCTTCCGACGCCTGCCCCAAGGAAAACACGTAACGAAGCCTGGGTTTTGAACAGGAGCCAACGAAGGCAACAAAGTGATCAAAGAGTATTAATTACCTCCGCCCAAGATCGTCAACACACGACCAACACGAACGCTCGCTCAAGCGGACCATCTTCTTCCGACATGGTTACGATAAGCACGCGAATCGTATCGCCAAGACAACCGAAGCGATGCAAAACCGATCCCAACTATTCTCTGCTTCCTCTGTTTCCTTCTGTTCAACTTCTTCCGACGCCTGCCCCAAGGATAACACTTAATGAAGCCTGGGTTTTGAACAGGAGGCAACGAAGGCAACAAAGTGATCAAAGAGGATTAATTACCTGCGCCCAAGATCGTCAACACCCGAACACCACGAACGGCTTTCTCAAGCGGACCATCTTCTTCCGACATGGTTACGACCCGGACGATTGGTAAAAAATGATATGTAAAAAACCTAACGATCCAACAAGACGCATTTCGTATCCGCAACACAACCGAAGCGATGCAAAACCGAACTCAACTATTCTCTGTTTCCTCTGTTTCCTTCTGTTCAACTTCTTCCGACGCCTGCCCCAAGGAAAACACTTAATGAAGCCCGGGTTTTGAACAGGAGCCAACGAAGGCAACAAAGTGATCAAAAAAAAGCCAAGTACAAACGCACAAGATCGTCAACACCCGAACCACGCGTGCGTTTTTCTCAAGCGGGCCATCTTCTTCCGACAACATAACAACACGGACCATCGGTAAACGATGATGGGCAAACAATTCAACGATCCAACAAAACGCGCGTCGCATCGAAGCGAGCAAAACCGATCTTAACGATTCTCTGTTTCCTTCTGTTCAACTTCTTACGACGCCTGCCCCCAAGGATAACACACTTCTGTTCAGGTTCGTTGACGAGAAGACTTTCTTAGCGAGCCAACTTCTTTAGCTCGCGCTCGATCTGAGTCAGGCTCAAGCCTCGTTCAACAACCTTTCCTTCGCGATCGATCATGATCATGGTGGGCAGAGCAATCACGCCCAATTGGGCGGCCAACGGACTTCCCTCCAATCCACCTTCTTCGTACAAGTGAGTCCACGGCAAGCGATTTTCTTTCAGATATTTCTCGACGTCGGCTTTCGCTTCATCGACACTCACGCTAACGATTTCGAATCCGTCTTTGCCGTACTTCGTGTGTAGGCTTTGAAGATCGGGAAACTCGGCCTTGCACGGCTCGCACCAAGTGGCCCAAAAGTGAATGACTACGGTCTTGCCCTTTAATTTCTCAAGTGAGAACGGCTGGCCAGCAAGCGTCGAGCCTTGAAACGTGATCGGCTTGCCGACACTCGTCAATCGTACGACGGCTCCTTTGGCTCGCGAGGCCAACGGGGCGTCTGGGTAATCAGTGACTATCTTGCGATAGACTGCGGTGGCTGCTTCCACATCGCCAAGGTAATCATCGATATTGGCCAGTTGGAACATGGCCTCTGCCGCCAACAAACTATCGGGATACTTGGCCACAAAATCTTTCAACTTGTTCTGCCATTGATCTTGGACGGCGTCGATGTTTTCGGAGTCACCGGCGGAATGGCTATACCAGGCGTTCAAATGGCGAAATTCGGCGTAAGCCAAAAGGTCGGCGTCAAATTCAGCGGTTTGCATTTCCGTGATTTGTTTTTCCAGTTGCTCCAAGCCTGTAGGAAATTCATCCATTTGGTAGGCGGAGGTTACGACGTCGACGTATTGACGCAACCATGGTTCGCGTTCGGCACCTTGAGCTGCCAGGACCACTTTCCACAAAGCTTGAGCCCGCCGTTGGTGCAGTACGGCGAGTGCCGGCCCCGTTCGTGTCCCGATCGCTTCGCGCAGTGTTTCTTCCGCCGATTGGTAGGCGGCCAAGACATCCGGAGCAATCCCTTCCGAAGACAAATTAGCAGAGGCGGTTGCGGTGGTCCCGCTGGCTTCACCCTGGAAAAACACGCCGCCCACGGTCGCGGCATTGGTCTCGCCGGCCAGAACTGGAAAATCGACGATCCGCCATGCATCGCCGACATTCAACAACGAACCGACCAAGAGTTGTTGCGATTTGTCGCCCACCTCCAATATAGCCGATGCGTGATCGTGGACCTCGATAACTTGCTCGGTGCTTCCCGCCGCACTATTGGCTCCACCTAAAATCGCACCTGGCACCGAGGCACTAAAATGCAACCACTTCACGTTCGTCGGCCAATTGGTTTTTTCTGCTTCATTATCAATTCGCTGAATCGTCTGTTGAACGCGTTCTTTGATCCTCCGAGCTAGGCCCGCGTCCAGATTTAGCGAGTCAAGCTCTTCTTGAGACGGCAGCAACGGCTTGAGGCGAGCCGGAGCGTTCGCGTTGATCGCATCACTAACGACTTGCGTGACTTCCTGCGCGGAAATCCGTTCCCAACGATCGATCGCCAAATCCTGATCCGTGTCGATCCCAATGCGAGCCCCGCTGGGTCCCAACCATTGAAATCGATCGGGTTTCCCATCGGCGTCGGTGTCCACATCCCGATAAACTTCAAACCCGCTGGAGTAGTAAGCCCAGGTATCGATTTTGCGATTCCCAGACGAGTCTACAAACCGGCGTAAAAGTCGGTTTTCCGAGTCTCTGACGACAAACCCGGTCTGTCCGATGGTGCTAGCGTTTTCCAATCGCACCGATTCGACTTGTTCGGCGGTAGGCAGATCAAATTCGATCCCTTTTTGTGTGGGTCGGTAGGCAAGTGCTTGCTTGAGTTTTTCTGCATCTTGCCCATACACGGTTTCAATCGACCAGGAGTTGAAGCCGATGACAGCAGCCAATGTGAAGACAAATTGCGTCCCGAGTTTCAACATATGCAATCAACCTTTCTGCAGCCCGAATCGAATAATCGTCTGTGAAAAGCGGCTGGACTTGACCGGTTCGCAACCAGCTAGCACCGAGCCACCTTACCGCCCCTCCCGTCGACTATAGCAAAACCCGATTCCGGTGCAAAACCCAATTCCCAGGCAAATCTCTGGCTTAATTGACGGCGAAATAGAAATAGATCCCGAGAACGAACAATACCAACACCGCACCAACGTAGGGTGCCGGCTTCCAAGGCGTAAGATCAACCGCTCCAACGTCATGTTGTTCATAGGGCTTCAACCGTCGCAGGAGCGAGCCCCCTAACCCGACCTGCAAAATCACCAAAACTAAAAATACCACGCCCATGAAATGGTATCCCGAACCAAACCAGTTCACGACCCAACCGGGGTCCAACTTGCCATCCGCAGCGGGGGCCGGCCAAGTCGCAAACGTTCCAACGCTCATCGCGGCCAAACCCACGAAGAAGGTAATCAACGCCGAACGACCGTCGGCCCACTTGTGGAACAACCCGACCATCATGATGGCCAGCAATGGAATAAAATAAACGCCGTTGAGCTTTTGAAAGAAGCCAAACACGCTGTCTTGCCCGTGAAAAATCAACGGCGCGGCGACAACGGCCAGAACCCCGACTAACAAACTGCACGCTTGGCCTGAAAACACAACTTCTTTCATCGAAGCCGTAGGCCGCAAGAATCGTTTGTAAACATCCAAGGAAAACAGGGTCGCAGCCGAGTTAAGCACCGAATTAAACGTCGACAAAATCGCACCGACCACCACCGCCGCAAAAAAGCCAATGAGCCATTCCGGCAGCACTTTACTAACCAAGGCTCCGTAGGACTTGTTGGCATCGCCGCCGACCTTCGCTGCAAACTCCGGGTCCTGCGTTACCAAGTACGCCGCGATAATGCCCGGCAAGACCAAAGCAAACGGGGCCAAGATCTTGAAAAATGCGGCGATCAACACGCCCTTTTGCCCTTCCGCCAAATTCTTGGCCGCAAACGAACGTTGAATGATCTGCTGGTTGCTGCACCAATAAAAGAAATTCAACAACAATACACCACTAAACAAGGTGGGCCAATGCACGTCCTCACCCGGTTTGCCCAACGACTTGAATGCGTCCGGGTTCTGTTGTTTGATCTTGGCCACCACCGAAAACACGGTATCGTCCGGACCCATAATCGCCTGCCACGAAAGTACCGTGATTAAAAGTCCGCCAATCAACAACCCAACGCCATTGAACGTATCGGACACTGCCACGGCTTTTAGCCCGCCGAAAATGGCATAAGCTCCACCGACCGTTGCAATAAAAATGATCACGACCCAAATTACGGTCAATTCGGAAGTTTCCGCCGGAAAATAGGTCGCGAGCTCCAACATTCCGATCAATCCCGTCGCGCCGGTGTACAACGTAAACGGCAACAACACCAACATGTACGCCACGATAAACAAGATCGCCGTCGCCGTTCGGACGGCTCCCCCGTAGCGATCCTCGAAAAACTGTGGGATCGTCGCGATTCCCGCTTTCAAATAGCGCGGCAAGAAGAACAACGCCAACACGACCAACGAACATCCCGCAATTACCTCCCAGGCCATGACGGACAGGCCTTCCTTAAATGCTCCAGCATTCAAGCCGATCAATTGCTCGGTTGACAAATTCGTCAACAACAGCGAACCCGCAATAAACGCGCCGGTCAGACTGCGCCCCGCCAGAAAAAAGTCCGTGTCGGTTTCGTTCTTGGAGCCGCGAACGGTCCACCAAGTCAGAACTGCAACCAAGATGGTGAAAAACAGGAACGTCGCAATCGTAAAGGCCACAAGGGACTCCCAAGGTGTTGAAGAAAATTATTCGGACTTTAACATCGAGGCAAAGACGATTCTCGCCCGCGCTGATATCTCGGCTCTAACCCATTACCGCTGAGTTAATTTGGTTTAGCGGACACGAGTGTCCCAGCTTTAGGCGACACACCCGCGTTTGCGAAAACCGTTAAGTTAACACTGCGGTATCGGGGTCGAATCCCTTACGTCAGCGGTTGCGAAAGCGATTGTATTCGGCCCACGTGTGTTCGGCCCACTTGTGTTCGGCCCGCTTGTATTCAGCCCACTAGCGAGTCGAAAAACGAAACACGGTTTGCGTCTGGTACGTTTGACCTGGTTTCAGAATGGTTGACGGAAATTTCGGTTGGTTCGGGCTGTCGGGGAAATGTTGCGTCTCCAAACAGAATCCACCGCGATGAACATAGGGTTGGCCCGACTTGCCTTTCAGTCGCCCGTCCAAGAAATTGCCGCAATAAAATTGAATTCCCGGTTCCGTCGTTGTAATTGTCAACACGCGGCCGGTCGTGGGTTCGTAGACTTCGGCTGCTGGCCGCATGGGACTTTGAGTGCTTTCATACAACACCCAATTATGATCAAAACCACCGCCAAATCGCAGTTGTTCGTTTTCCTGTCCGATATCGCGACCGATCGGCTTCGCTTTGCGAAAATCAAAGGGCGTGCCGGCAACCGTGGCAATTTCTCCGGTGGGAATCAGCGTTTCGTTAACTGGTGTGTAGTGGGAGGCATGCAAGGTGAGCTCGTGCCCCAAGATGTCGCCGTTGCCTTCGCCCTTCAAGTTGAAGTACGTGTGCTGGGTAAGATTGACGGGAGTGGCCTTATCAGTGGTCGCATGATAGTCGACCAATAGTTGGTTCTTGTCGTCCAAAGTGTAGGTGACTTGAATTTGCAGGTTGCCGGGATAACCTTCCTCACGGTCCTTGGCCAGGTACTTCAAAATAACTTGCTGTCCGTTGTCCCCGACTTTCGCTTCTGCATCCCAAACCACTTTGTCGAAACCGATCACGCCGCCGTGTAACGCATTGGGACCGTTGTTCGTGGCCAACTTGTATTCTTCGCCATCAATCGTGAATTTACCCAAGGCAATGCGATTGCCATAGCGACCCACGATGGCTCCGAAGTACGGCTTGTCCACGGCGTTGATGTAACCCGACACATCGTTGTAGCCCAAGGCAATATCGCCCAATTTCCCGTCGCGGTCAGGAACGACGATCGACGTGATGATCGCGCCGAAGTTGGTCACATGAACTTCCACGCCGTTCTTATTCTTAAGCTTGTAAAGCTTGATCGACGAGAAATCTTCTACCGAAATTTCATCCGCGGCTTTGACACTTGGAGCCAAAAAGTTGACTGCCAACAGCAACACACTTAACCCCGTTATCGACCAAACCAACATCTGACGCATTGTTCGAACTTCCCAAAGAGCCACCAACCCACTCGCTTGTCCCCAGGGCGGCATTATCACTAAAACTTACCTGGCCAGCAACCGCTAGGAACGTCGGTTGTCGATCACGCGTGTGACCCCAGACCCCATGCACTGCCGAAACACTCGTTCAAGTCGACTACCGAATCGGCCAAGGATCCAACAAAAAGTGCCGGAGTCCGACTTCGCCATTGGCATGCACACCGACCAAGATCGCGCCGGTTTCGTCGGTAATCCAGGGGGTTGTTCCGGCGCTCTTGTAGTCCTGGAGCGTCTCCTTCGCGATCCGACGTTGCAGTCCGGAAAAAATCGCGTGTTCGGCATTTGCCCAATTGGCGACTGCATGCGGTTGGCTCTGTCGACTGCCATGATGGGGGACTTGGATCACGTCGTAGTCGCCCAACTCACTCGACAAAAGAGCCTCCAGGCCCGCGCCTTCCACGTCGGCCGTCAGCAGAATTCGCCTCGCCCCATACTCCACAGCCAACACCAGGCTATTGGAATTGTCGCCATCGCCAAATCCTTCTCTCGGCGGTAAGAGAACGCGAACCGTGAGCCCCTCTTCTTGCCACAATACTTGGCCGGCATGGATGGTCCGCAGCGGTGTCTTCTCCCGCTTCAAGTACTCGGCTAACAATTGAACATACGGCGACTCATCGTTCAGCATGTCGGCGGGACTGACGAACTCGCGAATCGAAAACCGCCGCAGCAGTTCCGGCACACCGTTGTAATGATCCAAATCCGCGTGCGAGACCACCAATTGGTCGATTCGCAAAATGCCATGCGCGAACAAGACGCCACTGACCCGCTGGCCGGCGGCTCGGGCCGAAGGAAAACTGCCCGCATCAAACAAAATCACATGATTCTCGGGAGTCCGGATCAACACCGAACTTCCATGCCCCACATCCATAAACGTGAGCGTCAACTTTGGACCCGACGGCAGCGCCAAAGCCGTTTGATCTGGATGGTTTGGCCACGGCCAAACGTAAGCACTGACACAAAGAACGGCACAACCCGCAATCGCAACCCGGCGTGGAATCCCTGTGTCCCACAACAAAATCAACCACCAGAGATACCAAATTACGATCCAACCCCAGCCGGGCGAAGTGACCCAGATATAACTGCCGGGCAGTTGGTAAGACAACTCGACAATCCCACTCATCCATTCCAACGACGTGCCGCAGACCCACCCCAAACCACTCGCCAATGAATCCGAGAATGGCGAGAAAACCAACACGCCAAACCCGCTCAACAAAGCCAAGGTCATCGGCAGTATCACCAACGGATTGATCAACAACCCGATCCACGCGACCAAGTTGAAATAATGCATGACCAGCGGCAAGCCCGCGACAAACACGGCCAACCCCAGCCAATACACATCGCGAACATTTCGCAGCAAGGCCAAGCCGTTGCGGCGAACCGTCGAATATCGAGACTCTTTGAGTTCCTGCAACGGTGACGGGACGTGCCGCGAGCGATGTTGAACAAACACCAAAATGCCAGCGACCGCCAAGAACGACAACTGCGTTCCGGCCTCGGCTAATTGATGCGGTTGAATGGCAAACACCACAATCAGGGCAACCGCCAACGAATTAAAAGACAAGGCTCGTCGGCCGACCAAGGTTGCGGCACACATGATCGTCGTCAGAACCGCGGCTCGCACAATGGGCGGACGAAACTCGACCAACCACGCATAAAACAACACCAAGGCAATCGTCGCCACCAACACCGGTCGCTGGGGCACAAAGCTCCAGCGACTCCACCATAGTAAGGCTCCTGCCAGAATCCCCAGATGCAAGCCCGAGATCGCCAAGACATGCACCGTTCCGGTGGCGGCATACTGCTGACGAATATCCTGGTCCAACATCGAACGATCGCCCAGCAAGATGGCGGCCGCGACGGGATATTGCTCGTCCGACAAATGACGCCGCAATTGAACTTTGAAGTGATGACGCAAACGATCGCCCAGGGAAGTCCAATCGGCCTCGGCCTGTAGGACCTTGATTTGCCCCGGTTGATTCATCGTCAGTTGGCCATCCAAACCGGAAAGCCACAAGAAACGCCTGTGATCCAACTGCCGTGGATTCTTGGCTGGCGGCGGCAGCGAAATTCGCCCTAACATTTCCAAGCGCTGACCCACTTTGACGTTCGCGCCGCCCTCGGGAAACGTTGCGATTTGTGCGACGCCTTCGTCGTCAATCGGGAGGTCACTTTCTAACGCACAGTCCAATCGCCCCCGCAGTGACTCCCAACCTGTCGCTGCTTCGTAACTATCGGTGCGCACCACAAACTTGAACTTCGGCACCGTGAATTGAAATGGCTCAAAGATGTCTCTGGGGTTCATTGGCGGTGCCTCGGTCAGCGACACAACCGTTCCGCGCACGCGAATCACCTGAATCTGCTCCGCGTCTTCGGGAATCAACTTACGAAACGCAACATCATTGCCCGGCTGGCGCCACTGACTCCAAAAGCCACCCAGCGCGACCAACACCAGGAGAAAACCACAAACTCGCCAACCTCGCCGTGTGGACCAACGACTCAGCAACACGCCAATCATCGTCACCAGCACCGCGATCAACCACGCGGATTGATTCAACCATTGCAATTGCTGGATCAAATAACCGAGCACCAAACAGGCAGCCAACCAAGTCGAGCGTGTCGGCTTCGCCAAACGACTCCACCAATGACGAATCCCACGAACTGGGGCTGTCTTCAAAAAGCCAAACCAGCTTGTGTCTCCGGTTCCGACGATCATTCGCCCGCCAAGACCGCTCGAGGATGAACCCAAGGCTCGCGATAATCCCGAGCCAACCGAGCAGTCGCCACTTCATCACTCGGGATCGTGCGCGTGGCCGGATCGTAGATCAAGCTACGCCCCAACTCCAACGACAGGTTGGCCAACACACACGCGCTGCTAGAGATATGACCTTGCAAAATGTCCGCCACGGGAAGAGTCCGTTGCGCGGTCGCTGCCAAAAAGTCCTGCAAATGACGACGAATCGCGGGTGCGACGTGGCGTTCCAAGTCGGGCTCGTGTTCGTCCTCCGGAAATTGCGCAAACTCCAATTCCACTTGCCCCGATTCCGCCGGACCACCGCCAAACGGTTCGAAGTCCCAACGGTTGACGCTGAGCTTCAAAGTCCCTTTCTCTCCGTAGATGGTCGCTCCCCATGGATAACGTGGGTCCGGTGGAGCCCCCCAACTGCGATGCTGCCAGACCACCGACAAATCATCAAACTTAAACGTCGCCGATTGCGAATCCGTGATGTTGGCAGTCTTGCCTTTTTCCACGTGAATGCCACCAATACTATGCACTTGCTTGGGCCAGCCCAGATCCAAGATCCAACGAACCGTGTCCAACATGTGGACGCACATGTCGCCCATGATGCCGTTGCCATACTCCATGAACGCCCGCCACGAGCGTGGATGGGTGATCCCGCGAAACGGCAACTTCGGTGCCGGTCCCGTCCAGAAGTCGTAATCGAAATAGTCCGGCACCGCGATAGGTTCAGCCGTATCACGCGAGCGCATGTGGTAGTAACAATAAACCTCCGCGTGGCCAATCGCTCCCAGCTTCCCTTGATCGATGATGCGTTGTTTCGCGTCGATCAAATGCGGTGTGCTGCGACGCTGGGTGCCCACTTGCACGACTCGCTTTGTCTGGCGGGCGACGTGCAACATGGCCTCACCTTCCAACACATCGACACCAACTGGCTTTTGCACATACACATCGGCACCCGCTTCACACGCCGCGATCATCGGCAAGGCATGCCAATGGTCTGGTGTCGCAATCAGCACCAAGTCCAAGTCACGGGCCGCCAACATTTCACGGTAATCATGAAAGCCGCGCGGTTTCTGTCGCGACAATTGCCGTTGGGCCACCAAATCGCTGGCGTGTCCCAACATTCGGCGATCAACATCACAAAGGGAAACGACGTCAACGTCGGCGACTTGAATCAACCGCAGCAAATCGCACTTGCCATACCAGCCACACCCGATCAAACCCACGCGTTTCCCGCGGCCCGCTTCCCGCGCCACCTGCGCGAGGTCTTCCGCACCCCAAGTTGTCGTGCCTGCTGGATTAGAAGAACCCGAATTCGCCATCCAAGGACTCAGTCCCACGGCCGAAATCGCCGCCGATGTGGAACTAATAAATTGACGCCGCCGCAACATGCTTATGTTCCTTAGCTGGAGGATGGCTAATCCAAGTGATAACTTCCGCTCGATGACTACGCTTTGTCCTAAAAGGGGCCTGCCCCTCTCCAGACATATCTTTTTGACCGGGATTTTGCCTGCCCCTTCCAAAGAGTCAGACCATTTTTTGGACAAAGCCTAGAGCTATCGAGAACTATCGCGGGTCCGATTATAATCGATCGTTGCAATGGCGTGTGGCGAGGATTCCCAGAACGGTACGAGGCCAAGAGTGTCCGAAGACGAAGTTTTTTTCTTGATCGGGTCCATCGGTTTCGCCTTGGTCTGTTTGCCCTTTATGTTGGGTTGGCTCAAACATCGTTTGTTCCTGCGCAACAATCCTGCCGCTGCCATTCCGCTGCTGTCGGTTGTTGCCGCCATGACTTGGACGACCTTTGTACTCTGGAAATACGCGGACCCCAGCGTGGTCGGGGTGTATCTGTTCTTCTATTGGATCATGGGCTTAGCGGTTGTGCTGGGGCCCGGGTTTTGGGTCACAGCCATCTACGGGATCCGCACGTCCGTGGACGTGCATCAACGTCGCAACATGGCCGCTGCCATCGTGATTGGAGCGTTTGCATTTTCGACCGGCCTGATCTTCGGCGGCTCGAATTGGGGCGAAGCCGACCCCACCAGCGACGCGGAAGGCGGATGGTGGATCCCGGTTGGGTTCTTCTTGGCGGGATGGTTCGCGCTGTTGATCGTCATGGGCATTTATCTCATGGGCGAGCGAGGATCGCTCCGAAAACGCGTGGTTCAAGATCGCAGCATCGCCGATGCCCGAGCCTTCGCCAGCTACCTGATCGGAACCGCACTGGTGCTCACACACGCGGTCGCCGGCGATTTTTGGGGCTGGACCGAAGGGCTGCTCGGCGTCGCTTCGGTCGCCCTCCTGGCCATTACCCATGAACTCTGCCGTCGAGCAGTGCCCGTTGTACTCACCACCGCGGAATCCGATCATCCAACCCTAGGTGGCGGACGTTACTTGGAGTCATTGGCGTACCTAGTCATCGGCGTGGCCTTTTGGCTTTTGACCTATTGGCTATCGCCGACTCGCTAGCAGGCCGCGGAAAAAGGGTGTGACTGGATGATCAGAACGAGTTTCGATAGCGTTTTTCGAAAATCATGTTGTTGATGTAGTTTTTAGACATCGTGATCGGCTTGCTTTCTTGTTTGTTTGAGCAATTTGGGTAGGCACCCCAAGCTGCGGGTCGCTCGCTGGAAAGTTGAGTGTGGTGTGTCCTGTGTGTCCCCAGATTTGTGTAGGCAAAGTCAATAGATGGATGGCCCCAGGTTTCGTGGCAACTTACTTCATTTTTCTTGTCTACCTTGGAAGTCCTTGAAGCATTCGAGCACCTAAATCTTGAAGTCGCTTTAATACCTCGTAGGCTATCTCATCGTCTTCGATAATTAACGCCATTTTCTCGTTCAAATCGTAAACTACGCACGTCGACAGGTCCGATGAACCATACTCCGATTGAACCAGTACATACCGACTTGACTTGTCTTCAAAGATGTAAGCGAATTCGGAATCTGAGACTTCTCGGTGCATTATCGATACTTCTCTAATGTAGGGGAACGGGAGATCATCCAACGGTATGACGAGGGATCGGCGTTGCGGAGAGCCTGCATCTTGAAGGAGCTTCAAAATGATCTCACTCGATTCTATTGTACATCCAAGTTTTGCGGTGGTCGTAGTTCTTGGCCGTCAGGGGATCCACCCCCAGGAGGTAGCACCTGCGAACCGTGCGACCAATGGCGTGGACGAAAGCAACCTCATCGGCCGCAAACACTTCCGCTCGCGCTAACCTCGCCATACGGCACCTCCACTTTCCAGCTCATGATCCAAAAAAGGAATGCGTTCCGAACCTCCGTGCTGACAAATGCAACAATTTCAACTACCCTGTGACACATCAGGTCAAAGCGCCGTAGAAAAACTCAAATTCTTTGGGCGTAGCGATCACAAAAGGTCTATTCAGCCCGCTGGGAAGTCGACCAGCGATGTACGTGGAGACTGCAAAGTTGTGTGTCCCCGGGATTCGCCCGCGGGATTCTCCCCGTCCCCGGGATTCCGCACCCATGTTCACGTTGTTTCGTGCCTTTCGTGCTTTTCGTGGTTCCAAACATTTACCACGAAAAACACGAACTTCACGAACATGCAAGTGCCAATCAACCAGATGCACATCCTTGTTAGTCGATGTCTCAAAAAAATCGGCCCGCGGGCACGCCAACGGTTTCCCTCGGGTCTGTCACCGGGCGACTACCGTACTACGGGTATCGGAACAATGTGTGTCCGGTGTGACCCGCTGGTCTATCCGCGAAAGTTATGTGTCCCCAGGGTTTTTTGCTATTTCGCTATTTCGAGGTAACTGAGATCGTGAACTTCTTTTCGCGACGTTCGATTTCCACGCAATTGACCGTGCTAATTACAACGACCCCTTCGTTACAGCTCAATACCGCATCAACCGTTGCTCGATCATCGTACAGAAATTGACCACCGACCATGCAAGGGACAGAATCAATTAGATTGTCGTACAGTCGGTCGTCCTCAATTTCAAGAACCGCGGCATTATCGTCGTGTTCTGCGTCACTCAAGAAGCAACGGCCGTCGCCTGTTACTCTCAGAAAGCCATTTATTGTCGCATGTTCATCAATACTCACCGGTGAATCTAATATCGTTCGTACCTTCATCGCAATTTTCCTGTTAAAACGCCTTGTCGCAAAAATACCTTCGTGAACTCTTCCAGGGTTTGGGAGTATTGTTCTCCCCATGGGTTCCGAATCGCTACGACTTCCCGACCAAGCCGCGTTGTTATGCCATCCACGATTATTGCATGGCCACCTCCCGAAACACGTATTGCAACAATTGCAGGATCGCCGTTCGCTGTTGCTTGCCGTAGTGCATCAATTGTCAAAGTCTGTTCAAATCGAGCGGGAAAGCAGCTGGGGACACACAACTTTTCGGCTAGACCCAGAGTTTGGATTTGCTTGATTTTGTTGTGATAGGTCATTGATCGGCGACGACGGTGGAAGAACTTTGGGCTAGAGATCAATTTGAAACGGTGTTAAGCCCGTGAAAGATGGCCGAGCGGTGGGAAACTAGAGTTTTGGCCCGTTGGTTGAGCACACAACGGCAACAAGCAAACGCCGCCGAAACGTGAGAGCGGGCAGCGGGGCAGAAAATGGTTTGAAAATCGAATGGATTGGTGGCGCGTTGCGTGGTACTTAACTGGGCAGCAACTGGCGTGTTTTAGCGGGGATGTTGTAGCGTTGCCCGCGCGTGCGACTGCGAGTACCGTCGATGACCGTCGGCTTCCCGGCCACCGAACTAAACAACCGACCGAAGTTCTTGGTCAACTCGCACCAAGCCGAAGCGCCGATCCCCAATCGCTCGAACAATGGAGCTGCCGATTCTGGTGTGGCTCCCCGTCCGTGCGTATCTGCCGAGCAGTCCAATCCAGCAACTCCAAGGACTGCAAAGTTGTGTGTCCCCAGATTTGTGTGTCCCCAAATTTGGCCTGGCGTCGGCGGGGAGCTGAGATTGTTGTCGGTTGAGAATGGATGCGAGGCAGCGTCGACCTTTGTTTCAGATTCAATCGCCGACAGAACAAACCCGCACGGCGGGAATGGTCGGGCCGCCACTGAGCTTGCTCGGTGGAGCCAGGATTCATCACTAAGCGCTATGATACGACTGCTAGGGTTTTAGGCCGTAGGACCGGCTTTGCTTCAGACAGGTCTGCAAGTAGGCCGATCGGGTTTGATCTTGGGTACAAAACGGCCCGGCTTGTGAGCGTAAGCCGTTGCGGTCTCGGTGAGGGTTTGGCTTGCTAAACAAGCCTGTCCCTCGACCGCAACTCGCGTGGGGCGTCGTTCTAACCTCAAAGCTCTCGCTCCGGCCGGATCAACCGGTCGGGGGCGGCGCTCGATCGGGTTTGATCTTGGGTACAAAACGGCCCGGCTTGTGAGCGTAAGCCGTTGCGGTCTCGGCGGAGTTTGGTTTGCTAAACAAGCCTGTCCCTCGACCGCTGCTCGTGCGGGGCGTCTTTCTAACCTCAAAGCTCTTGCTCCGACCGGATCAACCGGTCGGGGGCGGCGCTCGATCGGGTTTGATCTTGGGTACAAATCGTGCGGGCGTGTGA